>NZ_JAMXKG010000007.1:0-254861 GCF_024494405.1 Fictibacillus sp. WQ 8-8 | reverse complement strand
AGCATAGCACTAAAAAAAACGACCTGTTTTTTGGCATATTTGGCATGCCTTTCTTTAGTCAAACATGTAGGGTTTCTTGTGGAAAGGACTCTACTCTAAGCATTATTGGGTTAGCTTGATGGGCATGTGGTAGGACCCCTATTGGAACAAGACTATGGAGGAAGAAACTAGCACCAGCTACACTTGATCTCTAAGTATGCACACTTAGTTCAATAAGAAATCCCTTTCATCGATTTTGTTTACTAACACTAGTTACTTTCCAACCTTTTTGATCAACCCATTCAAGATTCACAACATACATCCAACTATCTTCGCCGTCAGGGCTCACTTTTCCCACTGATTTTTGCGGTCCCCCGCCATTTTCAATACGCCAGATGTTCATGTTGTCCCCTAGACCTGTTGCCATTTGAATCGCTTTTACTTTTTCGTTCCAATCCACTGAATCCTCAACATAACTCGAAGTATGTGGTCCAGTCTGACTCGTTCCAATGGGTTCCGACGACCCAGATCCTGTTACTTTCTTCTCGTCTTGAGACCTTTGCTTTTCGCGTTCCTCCTTGGCTTCTTTTGCTTTCTGCTCTTCTCTGTCTTTTTCTGCTTTTTGTTCTTTTTTAGCTTCCTCAGAGTCTTTCTGGATTCTCTTAGCTTCTTGCTGGTCTTTAGTTTTTTTATTTTCTCTCAATTTTATATCGTGGTTTTTCAAATCGGTCTCTTTATCTTTTCGGATCGTGGTGTCATTATTTTGTTGGTTATTTTGTTCACCTTTACTTCTGGTTTGATTTTGTGGGTTATTGGTTGAGGCCTCATTACTGTCTCCCCATATTATATTTCCTGCTACAATAAATATTAGGACCAATACGATACAAATTAAGGCGTTCAGACTAACATGGAGCTTTTTTCTCTTTTGGCGTTGAAATCTCGATCTCATCTTTTCCCTCCTTCAGTTTTATCACTTCACCACAATGGTTTTACAAAAGTTTTGATTTCTTCTTTACCAACGGAAATGATGTTGTTTGGATAATATTCGACAGGTTTTTTATAACATAAGGGGTAAAATAAAGAGGTAAAATATTCTTAACATTGGGGTAATGCGAAGTCAAAACAAATCATTAATGATGGTTTTTTGGTACAAAAACACCCTAGACCAAATACATTTGTTAATGAATCTATAGTAAAGTGCGAAGCTTTAGTTTAGCCAGTTGAGAACATTTAAGAATACCAATAGAGGTACTGGCAATTCGCTTAATACCTTCCCAATCTTTAAAAACCGTTAGAAACTCTGGGAACAGGAATGCTGCTCGTTAGTTCAATAAAAAAAAGAGCTGCGATGCAGCCCTGTTAAGATTTATTGTTTTCTCTGCTTTATTCGACAGGTTGTTTATCATTATTATACGCCCATCATATTCATTAATTGACGGAGACCTTCTAGAGCAAATCCCCCTAAATATCTATACGCAATTAAAGCGATGATAGGTGAAAAATCAATTACACCAAGAGGCGGGATAAAACGCCGAAAGATAGCAAAGTAAGGGTCAACTAGTTTACTAATCCATATGCCAACTTTTGTGGCATAAAATTGCGGAAACCAGGAACCGAGAATGGATATTAACATTAACCAATAATAAATATCGTAAATATATTGCCCAATTTGTAAAATGATAGAGCCCAATTTTTATTTCTTCCCGTCTATTATAATTTTTTTAAATACCATTAATACAATGAATGCCTGTGCTTTAATTTCCTACTTATGATTCATATACGTTTTTATTTCCAATAAGGTTTCGATATTTCTTCCTTGTTCAAGAAGAAAAAGGATATTTGTTATGGATAACTATATTTCGTTAAAACATAAAGAGCTGTTCGAAAAATAGATGCCTGAAGATTTCCTAAAGCAAAAAAGATGCTCAGATTCCCTCTGAGCATCTTTATGAATTCAATACATTATTTTTTCTGCCCATCATTTATTTTTGGGTTTCGCCCAAACCAGATGGAAAACATCCAGCCAATGATGTTCTACTTTCTGGATCTCAATAGGAGAAAGGCTGATCAGTTCCATGATGTCTCTATTTTGATGGCACCCAATCGTTCTAACAGCCAAAGGATCTAATACCTTTTGTAACGTTGAGAAAATGAAATTAGAACTGATACCATGCTCCAATAACAATATTTGTCCCATTGGTTTACACCATTTACTTAGGTTCTCTAACGTTTTTAATGGTTGAGGGTAACCGCAGAATGAAAGCGTAGAAACAATGGTATCAAACTGATTCTCCTCAAACTCCAATTGATCAATGTCACTTTCAACAAATTCGATTGGAAGATGATATTGATGTGCTGCTACTCTTGCTTTTTCTAACATTTTAGGACTAAAATCCACCGCTGTAATTTTTTCAATCTCCTCACGGTTATAAAACGGGAAGTTTCCTCCTGCTCCGACTGCCACTTCTAGAACGGATCCTTGGGCCTCTTCAATTAATTTTTCTCTCCACTTCCTTTGGATTTGTTTTTCTCTTATTCGATCGTAAGTATTTGCTTGTTTATCAAACTTTTTTATCAGCTTCTTATTGTTCATGCTTGCCCCCTTACCTTCTTAAACAACTACCGACAGTTAACTAATGGACAGCAATGGATATTCCTTTTTAGCTATTGCTTTAAAATGCAATTTTCAAATTAATATTTTCTATTGTGACTTTAATCGGATTTATATTTACAACCTCATTTAACGGGATTTCCAGTGTTCGTAACTTCTTGTCGCTGTACATTTCCCGCCTCCATTTTTATCTTATTCAATTAAAACAATAATACCATTCTTCAAAAAATCTGACCGTTGATACAATAAAAAAAGCTGCCAGTGTTGGCAGCTTACATCTTAAAGCACCTGTTAGTTCAAGAGTAATTTTATTACCTTATACTGTGTTCATTTTCTGACGACACTCTAAGAACCATTCATATGGCAAAGAAACTTTGGATAAATCAAATTTCCTCAATTCTTTATGAGGATACTTATCCGACTAAATACAAATCCCACTGACATTCGATATACCAGCTCACGAATAATGCCTCTAGTCTAAAAAGTAGAACTCCAATATGAATACTGCCCTTTTACTTACAAACAGGTGAATTTCATGCATTAAAACTTAACTTCATCTTGATTTGTTACAACTAATAGCGTTTTTCCCTTGTCTAATTCTTCTTCTAGTTGTTCAGCCTTTGATTGGTCAAATCCAATTTCCTTCATTTTGGATCTTAATTTATCACCTTTGCTTTTGAACACATTTTTCGTCGCAGTGCCCAACCCAGTTACGTTGACCCCAATCTTATTGGCATCTGTTTCCTTCCTATCGCGTCTGACATGATCATTATCATGAGCAAGAATGTAGATATCATCATCTCGAATTCCATTGTTTCTAAGCTTGTCAATTGATTCACTCAAATGTTCATCATTGTGGAATATTTTAAATTTGGGATTCAATTAAATCACTCTCCTTAGGACAAAAAGTACCCAATTTTGAAAAAAACTAAACAATAGGATCGTGTTTATATACCTAAGGATAAAATAGAGGCTCAGTCCCAAATGCACCTTCTGCATCATAATTCTCTAGATAAATGTGAAAATATTACAATATGTATGTGATCATGTTTTCGTCGAGGTGCAACTCTTCTCCTTTTTTTAGTGTTGTAGTAATAAACTATTACACCGTACTCTTTCCCCTGTTCTTGTACAGGACTTTCACCAATTAGCTCAACCAATCCAGCACTAGCTAATTCATCCTCCAAACTCTCCATTAAAACTTCTGACTTTCTTGTAGCTTGGTAGATTTCTTTGGTAAAGAGGCTGACTAAAAAGGATTTACTATGATATTAGAGATTAATGACAACTGGATTCCTCTTTTTTTAGAAATAGGTATTTATATATGTCCACTTCCATTTTGGATACATATCTTATTAAGGGAGTTTATTTCGAGAATTTTGAAAGGAGATGTTATTTATTTATCAATACGGTTCTCAACCATATGTCCAGCAGCAATATGGTTCTTATCAACCATACGTCCAGCAACAGCAATACGACCCTTATTCACAACAGTCGAATGATTATTATCCTCATCAGCAACATGACCCAGATAGACAGCCTCCGATAAGGCAGCTTGAAAGGCGGGTTAATCAGCTAGAAAACCGAGTCAACCAGCTTAATCGGGAAGTTAACCAACTTGAAAACACTGTTGAACGCCATTCACGCCAGTTAAACCGATTAAACCAACGCCTGCGCACAGTGGAAGAAAGATTGCGAATTCCTTTTCAGCCTTTAGAAGGCGGCTTTTAATTAATTGGACCCAGTAAAATTCTGGGTCCGTATTACTAATTTTTGTATTTTGTACTCCTATTATTTCTTTCTCGATTAGTAAAACCCTTTTAGGTTTTATTTGTCTACTAGCTGTTTAAGCTTCTTGTACTCCTCTTCTTTAATATCCCCTGAAGCAAGACGGCGTTTCAATATAACGGAAGCGTCGTTTTGACTGTTCATATAGGAATGGCACCTCCGAAATGCTATCATTTTAAAAATGATCAGTACGGTTACTAGACTCAAAAAAATTAATCCGAAGAATGGAAATGGAAATCCGTGATGTTCCCAGCCCATACACTTTCCTCCTTTTATTTGATCATGGTTAACTGCTGCCAGTCCGGCGTCCCCATGGCTTAAATACTGACAGCATGAACATCGTCCCAAGGGAAAGGATCTGAAGAATAATACCTATGAACAACTGCAGCCGGTTCACAAGGAACCCCTGATCATGCAGCGCACGAAGACCTTCCGTTGCCGTTATAGAAGAGGCATCGAGGATCCAGTAGTACATCCCGAAGATTCCTAGCCCTATAGAAAGAATCGTTAAGACTTCCTTTACGATGATCCAGTGGAATTTGAACAGCCCCCACTTCGTCCAAACCGACAGCAAGATCCCCGTTACGACGACACCGATCGTTGATGCACGTACTGACGAAGTTGCAAGAATGTACATGACCGTATAACAGCTCTTCAGTATGGTCACGTCATCCGTAGCAGCTGCGGTAACACTTAGTACAAGAAAGGATACAGTGACTCCAAATAAAATAGCAGCGAATAAAAGATGGAGGATTACCAGTCATTTTTTTGCCCTGCCTGTCAACTGCTTCATCATCAACACCTCCTTTTCGTCACTATTCCCTTTCACCTCATGGTATCCATGAATTCTAAACCACTTCTAAACAAAATCTTAAATTTCAATAAACTTTTTAAATCGCTGTTGCATTCTAACGAAAAAAACCCGGACTATGCCGGGTTTAACCTCTGAATCGATAGCCGGCCCCCCAGATTGTCTCAATGTACTGTGGATTGGAGGGATCAATCTCTATTTTTTCACGGAGCTTCCGGATGTGCACCGTAACCGTCGCGATGTCACCCATCGAATCAAGTCCCCAGATTCTTTCGAAAAGATGTTCTTTGCTGAACACATGATTCGGATTCATCGCTAGAAAGAAAAGCAGATCAAATTCTTTTGCCGTAAAGATCACTTCACGCTCATTCATAAGCATCTGACGGGAAGCTTTCTTTATGTGAAGGCCGCGAATATGGATCTCATCAGCCGGATTTTCCCGTTTACTCAACCGATCATATCTTGCCAGGTGTGCCTTCACTCTCGCCACGAGTTCGCCCGGACTGAACGGTTTTACAATAAAGTCATCCGCCCCAAGCCCAAATCCCCGTATTTTATCAATGTCATCTTTTTTGGCGGATACCATTAATATCGGGATATCTTTTTCCTGCCGCAGCTTTTTGCATAGTTCAAATCCATCCATGTTTGGCAGCATTAGGTCCAGGAGAACGAGGTCAAACGGTTCAGAACATGCTTTTTGTAGGCCTGTATCCCCTGTTAAAGCGATTTCGGCCGCTAGCCCATTGATCTCCAGATAGTCACGCTCCAATTCGGCAATACTCACATCATCTTCAATAATTAACACCTTTTTCATGGGCTTGCCTCCTGATTCACGGCTTTTCTTAACGTAAAAAAGATACTGGTCCCTTCATTCTCATGGCTTTCCGCCCACATTTCCCCCCCATGATCTTCGATGATCCGTTTTGCAATAGCCAGTCCCAGTCCCGACCCGGTTGTATTCCTGGATGGATCCGCCCGGTAAAAACGATCAAAGAGGTACGGTAAAGAAGATTCCTTGATCCCAGGGCCGTTGTCATGCACTTCAACCAACACGGTTTCTCCATTGGAGGATAACACGATATCAATTGACTTTTCTTTTTTATCCATGTATTTGAGGCTGTTCTCTATAATATTGGTGAAAACCCGTTTTAGTTTGTCCCGGTCAGCAATCACTTTGAATTCTTTTCCCTCCTTAATCGTAAGGGACAACCTAACCTGACCGAATGTAGCATCCATCCTTAATTCTTCGATATAATTCTTGATATACCCGCTGATTTCCATATTTTCAAAATGAAATGGGACCTTTTTTAAATCCAGTTTGGAATACAAAAACAGTTCATCAATGAGATGGTCGAGTTCGTTTGCCTTATTGTAAATCGTCTGCGTATACCGATCCATTTTTTCTGAAGTATTTGCCACGCCGTCACGGATTCCTTCCACATATCCTTTAATGGCGGTTAATGGCGTTTTTAGATCATGGGATATGTTGGAGATCAGTTCTTTCCGGTTTTCCTCGTACTGCAGCTGGATTTCCGTTGAAGCTTTTAGCTTTTTTCTCATCGTCTCAAATGCTTGGCAGAGCTGGCCAAGTTCATCGTTTCTTTTTGATATTAATTGAAAGTCCAGATTTCCCTCACTGATCTTCCTGGCTCCTATCCTTAGTTCGTTCACAGGATATAGGATGCTTTTGGATACAAAATAGGTAAGCAGCCCATTTGTAATGAGCATGATGAACAGGAAACTACCAAAAAGAAGGGGGAAGATCTGTTTTACAAAATCAGCATCTCGAATAAAAAATAACGTCCCTGTTGATCCATTTGAGAAGTAAAAATCATACTTTTGCATGGAATAAAGCTTATTGCCCAATCGCGAGACCGGGCGGTTCGATCCCTCGAATCCAAAAGGTGGAAGATACTTGATTTCCAAGGATTTGTCTTTTACGGGACGGTAAATGACTTTGTCCCCTCTTCTTACGACTAAAGCTGCACCCTGTTCATTTAATTCCTTATCTGCCCGGATCAAATACCGGACGTTCAATAGTTTTTCCGGTGTTAAGGCTGCTGTCTTCTTTAATTCCATGACTTGCTTGTCCGCCGGCCGGGCACCTTCCGTCGAACCCAACGAGCCAAAAATGGAGCGGTGATCCTCGTGGTCGACAAAGACGAACGAGAAGAGCAAAAAAGCAGCCAGAACGAACAAAATGACGGGCATTATGATCATGGCAAGATTGGATAAAAGCAAACGTACTCGAATAGACATAATACTTCCTTCCTGTTCCCTAATGATTAAAAATGTCCATTTAAGTATATCCTTCAAATCTAAAATTTTTCTAAACTCGAATGAAATAAATGTATAACACCTGAAAAAAATGCGGTTACGGTTAGAAAATGTTCTGTGAATCTTAGTTCTCCTACTTGTACCTAGCAACTGTCCCCGCGATAGAGTCATAAACCGTTTGTTTATTTTTGCTTTTCAAGGGACTAATCAAGTAAATAAAATAAGGCCTCTGAGCTGACTTTTACACTCTTGTAGTGTAACTATCAGTCCCAGAGACCGTTAAATTTTTTTAAACCGCTAATTGAAGAAGAATTCATTGATTCATCTCCTTAAGTACTTGAACAGTGAAAATTACACTGGTCATGGACAAAGCAATAAAGTGCGGGAAACTTATTTAAACCAGCCTTTTTCCTGGAATCTGGTAATGGCTTCAATCCGATTGGTGACTTCAAGTTTTTCTAATATCGTTGAAATATAGTTTCGCACCGTTCCAGCTTTGATGGAAAGCTGATCGGCGATTTCTTTTGTGTTTTTTCCATCAGCCACGAGGGATAAAACTTCTTTTTCCCGGTCAGTTAGAGGGTTCTCCTCACTGTATGCATCGTCCACGAGTTCCGGGGCATAGATTCGCCTGCCTGCCATCACACTGCGGATGGAGCTAGCCAATTCTTCGCTCGGACTGTCCTTCAACAAATACCCTCTGACCCCCGCCTTTACGGCCCGCTGGAAATATCCTGTACGAGCGAATGTCGTTAAAATCATTACTTTGCAGCCTGATCCTTTTAGTTCTTCCGCTGCTTCAAGTCCCGTTTTTACTGGCATTTCAATATCCATGATACAAATGTCAGGCTGATGCTGATGAACAAGCGAAATCGCTTTTTCTCCGTCGCTTGCCTTTCCGACCACTTCCATATCCTCTTCCAAATTAAGCAGCAAACCCAGTGCCCCCAACATCATTTGCTGGTCTTCCGCAATGACGATCCGAATCATTTATCTCCCTCCTTTTCCGCCGATTTTATAACATTCGGCACTTGTATGATTAACGTCGTCCCCTCCTCTGAAAAGATCTCCAGACGACCGTTGACAAATTCAAGCCGTTCTTTTATTCCTAGTAGTCCATGGCCTTTTGTCATATCTTCATCAACTCTTATTCCTGCTCCGTTATCCCGTATGGAAATCATAATTTCGTTTAACGATTGCTTGATGGATATATGACAGGTTGTCGCGCCGCTGTGCCTTACGACATTGGTTACCGCTTCTTTCAGACACATGCTCAAAATATTTTCGATCAGCAGGGAAACATTCGTGAGGTGTAATTCTTGTTCACCTATATATTCAATTTGCGCCGCTTTAAGTATTTGTTTGACGTTGATGAGTTCCTCTTCTAATCGAATGCCCCGCATTTGAGACACCATTTTCCGGACTTCGTTCAGTGCTGTTCTAGCGGTCTGTTGTACGTCGTTCAACTGAGAACGAGCCTGCTCGGGGTCTTTGTCAATTAACTTTCTGGCCAAATCACTTTTCAACCCGATCAGTGAAAGTTTTTGTCCTAAAGTATCGTGAAGATCACGGGCAATCCGCTGGCGTTCCTGCTGTTTTACTAGAACAGAATTCGCGTCTTGCAATTGTTCTTCCAGCTGCTCACGCTTTTTTCGGTTAGATAAACTGAAAGGCATAAGGATGATACTGACCCAAATGATGATGATAAAAGGCAATTGTTTTAAGAACTGATCATCTTGAAAAACTATGTTGAAGTTAAAAGAGACAGTCGTGCTGACGAGATGAATAATATATAAGGAAATAAAAGGAATACGTTCTTTTATATTACCAATAAAATAAGCAAGAAAAAATGCAAAATAAACATAGTTAAAAAGGCTTGTCATGGTAATCGATATGGCAATTAGAATGCTAGCCCATACGTAAACAGGCCACCCTTTTGATATGAAGGCAAAACGATAGGTGATAAAGAATAAAATGGTCAGCAAAATACCCACGACAATTTGTTTCGTGGATGAAGATTGAAAAATAAAATAAAACGGCAAAATACTAAAAACGCTCCACACATACGGAGAAATCCCGGTATTTATTTGAAACAGCTTATAGATCTTTTTCATATTGAACCCTCTTTTGCGGTGTTGAATGCCTATTGCTATTTTATCACAATTACTTTTGAAGACAGAATAGAGTCCTGAAAACAAGGGTTTTACACCTGCTTTCAGGACTTTATTTGTTATCGGCCGCTCAAGCTTGATTTTAAATGGGCCGCTCTTGTATTATTCTTGTTTGCTTTTATCTTTTTAATGTCTTTAAAGCTGACAAACGTTCTGCTCTCCTCATCCCAAAGACGGAATCCCAGGGAACGAAGACTTGAAGCAAGCGTGATCGTTTGTACATTTTGAAAAGTTGAATCAATACTATGAACATCTTCCAAGTGATAATTTGGCACCCTTGGGCTTAAATGATGAATATGATGAAATCCAATATTGCCTGTCAGCCATTGCAGGACTTTCGGAAGTTTGTAGTAAGAGCTCCCATCCATAGCGGCTTTCACGTAATCCCAATCTTCGTCTTTTTCAAAATAAGAGTCTTCAAACTGATGCTGTACATAGAACAGCCAAATGCCAGCAACACCTGATACGAAGAAAATAGGGCCTTGAACAAGCAAGAATGCTTCCCAGCCGATGGTCCAGCAAAGCAATGAGGCCAATGCAGCGATAGAAAGATTCGTTATATATAAATTCTTGCGTTCTTTCGATCTTGCTCCTTTTCGGTTAAAACGGTTCGTAATCAGAAACACGTAAATCGGGCCAAGACCAAACATCACGATCGGATTGCGGTACAATCGATAAGCGATGCGCGTCCAAAAAGATGCAGCTAAATACTCATCTACCGTCAGGATCCAAATGTCACCTGTACCACGTTTATTTAAGTTACTGCTTGTAGCGTGATGGATGTTATGTTCATGCTGCCATTGGTGGTACGGGAATAACGTAAGGATTCCTGTAATCGTTCCCACTATTTTATTGGCTTTTCGATTTCTAAAGAATGAATGGTGGCAGCAATCGTGAAAAATAATAAAGATCCGCGTCAAAAATCCCGCTCCAATAATCGTTAATGGCAAAGTGATGAAATAGGAAATAGACAGGCTTTCGTAAGCCAGGTACCACAATAGAATAAATGGAACAAGCGTATTAATGAGCTGTGCTACACTATTTTTCGTATTCGGTTTTTCATATGGGGCAACTTGTTTTCGTAAGTTAACATTTTTTTGTTTCGTCATTAGTATGTTTCCCTCCCATTGGTTCAATTCAAGTATAAAGATGGGAGTCTGGTCTTTTAAGACATACGTGTCATGTCCAAAGTATGATAAATGTCATGTATACGGATTCTCTTTGTTGATGAGGAGCCTTGAAAACCTGCCATAATGGTAATAAATCCAACGACGGGTAAAAACAACGGGTGAATTTTAATATTTCTTGATCCAAGCATCTTTCCAATCGCCTTATTCATAGCCCAACCACAATCCTATTATTAATATGATTAAACACAAAGAGGACGATCAAAAATGATGGCTGTCGTCCCACCACTCCTGGTCGTCCTCTTCCGGGTATTTTTATACTATTTTAAACTTGCTAGCACAGCTCCAAGAATTGTAACTATTCCGCCTAAAAGGGTGATTCCAGATATATGTTCTTGCAACAATAGAACGCCTAACAAAACAGTCCAAACTGGGAGAAGGTTAATATATGGAGCTGCACGCCCTGCTCCTACAATTTTCACTCCGGTATTCCACGAAAAATACGCAATAACTGAAGCAAATGTACTCACATAGAAAATACAAATCCATGCATTTCTCGTCATATGTATCATATTTGGATGTACCGTTCCAATACAGCTTATCGCACTAAAAATCGTCCCATAGAAAGCGGCTCCAGCGGTCATGGTAAGGGGATCTATCTTTTTGCCATATTTCTTACCAAGTACTGTATACATTCCCCAAGCCAAGCATGATAAGAGAATTTCAATTTGTCCAACAATTGAACCTTGAGAAGAGTTTGCTTGTCTTCCCTCAACCAAGAGAATCACGCCAAAGATTGAGATTGCTGCACCAATCCATGCTTTTGTTTTGATCTTTTCTTTAAGAAAAAAAGGAGTGAATAATAAGATGGTAATTGGTATACCTGCTGATATCATCCCTGCTTGTGATGCGCTAATCGATTTAAGACCTAAATAGTTTAATGTAGAAAAGGCGAATATGCCAAGAAACCCTTGTATTACAAATTCTCTCCACTTAGAAATGATCGGGAGTGGTTTTTTGTTAAGCATCAGTAATCCCCACAGGAGCCCCGTTGAAATAGCCCAACGGATAGTGTTTAATAAAGTTGCTGGCAAGGCCGGTGCTAAATACCGGCCGCATATGTAATTACCTGCCCAAAGAAAGGTTGCCGCCACCAATAGTAAAATCCCTTTTTTCATGATGTTGATCCTCTCTTGTCTCTGATTTTTGGCTAAACCATTTACGCAGTTGATTAATATGTGCCTGATGATATCTGTTATGGTCTGCGATATGCCAAATACCCCATTGGATTGTGGCTTTGTAGCCATTTTCATCTTCAACGGTTTGATGTAACTGTTTGTCTGTTAACTGATAACACATTGATTTAATCATCTGTACAACATGATCATAATCAGTCATGAGCACATCGAGAGAAATCCCTTTCAGCTGCGGCAATTGGTCGTTTTTATCAAAACTAGGCCCAAATTTCTCTTCAAGTTCCCTCGGCACCGCTTCACCCTTGATTCTAAATATCCATTTGAGGTCCACGTATGCTAAGTGCCTTACTAACTGCGCGGTACTGTTATATTTTTGGTTCGGACCTTTATAATCTAATTCCTCTTGTGACATACCTGCAACAATTGTTTTTAACCGTTTGTAATTTCCGTCTACCATTGAGTAGAGCATTCCAACTACAGGTTCCATTCCCGGCTCTCCAATTAAATCTAAAACCATCCAATCACTCCCCAGTACTTGTTATGGTCTCAAGTCAATTATACTCCAGAAATGGGCAGTTTTTTGCGATTCGTTATCGTCAAAAGAAAAAACTGACAGAAAGACCCAAATAAAAAAGCAGACGGATGGTCTGCTTTTGATGCACTGCCTATACTTTAAACGATTGAACTGGACATGTTTATCGGATACAGCTTTCCATCCACAGAGAACGAAACCCTGCTCGTTTCTTCATATACCACGAGTACCAGTGCATCACTAATCTCGGTCAATCCTATGGCTGCTCGATGACGGGTTCCCAGTTTTTTTGAACTTGAATGAATTTTGGATAAGGGAAGTACGTTTGCTGCCGAAATAATAAGGTCACCTCGAATTAAGACCGCTCCATCATAAAGAGGATTTCCCGGATAAAAAATGGACTCTAATAACGGAAACGTTAATGTTGCTCCGATCGAATTGCCCGCACTGATCATCGTCTCCAAGGGCTGTCAACCAGGCATAATCGTATTGACCGTTACCTTCGTTCCATATGAAAGTTCTGCCAAGCTTCTGGATAGGGAAAGCTGCATCGTCTTGTCTTGGTAGCACTATAATGAGCCATTTCCTGAGATGGCATAATGGCTGCCTCACTAGCTATAAAGATCACTCTTCCCTCTTTTTTTTCAATCATTTGTTTCAGATACCTGCGCGTTAGCCGGACACCGCTCATGATATTGACTTCAAAAAATTTAAACCAGTCTTCTTCAAAAATACCCAGGTTGTTGATCAATATGTCAATATCATTGAATTCTTCATCATTTTTTCGCATCCTTCCTCTTTTCCGAGATCGGCTGCGGCTGAATATAATACAGCGTCGGGATGCAACTCTTTAATTTCCGCTATCGTTTCTTGCACCTTTTCCTCACGGCGTCCGTTGATGATAACATGGGCTCCTTCCTCTGCCAGATACATCGCAAATGGCCTTGCCAATTCCGGATGTAGAACCTGTGACAAGTGCAATTTTTCCCATCAGATTTAAATGCATGAACAATCCTCCTTAAAGTACGCATAAATTTTTGTAAATGAAAAGTTTCTAATAAATAGCTGCTGGGAGTTAGCATTCCTCTTCCCGTTGACTTATAAACGTAACGGTAGAGACAAAAGACCAGCTGTCATTGATCAGCTGGTCAAGGAATCATTCCTCCTGTTGCCATACTCAAGATGCTCTGGGTTTACCCCTGATGATGTTTCGTTTAGGTACTCCTGGATGTCCATATTTGCGTATCCCGGAATGGAAATTCGTTTATAACGCATCGGTTCACTGTTAAGTGGAACTGTACAGTCAAATCCCGTTTTCGATCCGAACCCGTCATTTGTGGACGGATCGAGTTTTGAGCCTTGCGCCCCCTCTACTACCACTAAATCCTTGTCCACCTGGAAACGCGTAGCAATTGCCCATTCTACTTCCTCCATGTTAAATATATCTACCTCTTCATCGACTACAACCACGTGCTTTATATCAAAACTGTTTGCGAAGGCAGCGAGGATGGCATTCTTAGCTTCACCTTTGTTTCGCTTTTTTATGGATACGACCGCATGATAACGGCATGTCCCTCCTGGACTCATGTGAACCGCAACGGCAGAAGGCACAGTCTGGCGGACACTTTGAATGAGGCTAGCCTCACGTGGAATGCCCCCGAGCAGAAGATGCTCGTATCCAGCCGGGATAATCGTATAAAAGATCGGGTCTTTTCGGTGGGATACGGCGGTTAGCTGAACAATTTCCTTGTCACTCCGCGGGCCGTAATATTTAGGGAACTCCCCAAACGGTCCTTCCGGCTCCCGAATATGCGGGAGGATTTTACCTTCTAAAACGATCTCCGCATAGGCAGGCACATCAATGTCCACTGTTTCACAACGAACGGTCTCAAGTGGTTCTGATCGCAGAGCACTGGCGATTTCCAGCTCATCTATCCCGAATGGGGTACTCGCCTGTGAAGCAAGAAGTGTCACAGGATCCACTCCTACAACTATGGCACATTCGAGCGCCCTTCCTTCCTCCTCTGCCTGTTTGTACAAATGAAAGGTGTGCCTCGGCAGCAAAAGTACTCCCAGTTTATCCTTTCCAGAAATCTGCAGGCGATGAATGGATACATTTTGCTTTCGAGTCACAGGATCACGGGTAATGAACAGGCCTGCGGTAATGTAATTTCCAGAATCCATCTCATGGTGGACGGGAATG
Source organism: Fictibacillus sp. WQ 8-8 (assembly GCF_024494405.1). Classification (NCBI taxonomy): domain Bacteria; kingdom Bacillati; phylum Bacillota; class Bacilli; order Caryophanales; family Fictibacillaceae; genus Fictibacillus; species Fictibacillus sp. WQ 8-8. Next base: position 240,166 of record NZ_JAMXKG010000007.1, on the reverse strand, counting down.
GGAAAGGTCTTAAGCAAATCAATGTTCTCGGTGATGATATTTTCCTTTACCGGGGCATCTTGGTTGCTCACTTTTCTGCATGCTTTTGGTGAAGTTACCGCTTCAGTGAATTTTGGAATGATTCCATATTGGTCTGTTTCCAATGCTTCAGCAAAGTCATCTCTTGTAGAACATATCCCCGAAACGACAGGCATCCCATAGTTCTCAACATTTGAAAAATATACCGCTTTTTTGCCGTCCAGTTTCTTTGCGACAGCAGCGATCTCATACTCCAGACTCACTTTTTTATCGATGGCCACCAGCCTCCCTTTCGATTCAAGGTGAGCTAGCCATGTACGAAATGTTCTTGCCTTCATTACACCTTTCCCCCTTATCTCTATTGCACCTTGTATTGGTGGCCGTTATTTTCATTTGAACGTTCCTCATGAACCACTGTTTTGTTTTTTCGCCAAAAATGATCGATTCCCATTACGATAAGAGGTGCAACAGCAGCGATATAAATGTTATCGATACCGAACGGGTTTCCTGCAAGAAACCAAAATGTTGTTGTAATTACAGCGAATATCATTCCAAGGGCAGCCCCTATTCCGCTGCTGAAACGGGGAAAATAAAACATCAAAACCACGATAACGGCGATGGTTGTACGGAGTGCCCTGGCAAAAAAGATTGTGTTTAGTATTTCCGGGGTAAAAATGGCGAACGGAATAGGTAAAAGACCCATCACAATGGTCGCCACTCTTGAAAACCTGAGTGATTTATTGTCTGATCCTTCTTTATTAAAGAGCGGAGTATAAAAGTCTTTTAACAATAGGGCAGCTGCTCCAATTGTTGAGGCGGCCACTGTTCCAAAAACCGCGGCGATTAATCCGGAGATCACAAGACCCGCAAGGAAAGGATTCATAAGGGTAGTCAACATCGGAAAAGCCTCGGAAGAAACGATATTCGGAAACAATATAGAGGCTGTCATCCCAATGAGAGCGGCCATGATTCCTACAGGAATTACGAACACCCCTGCGTAAATACTTGCTTTTTTTGCGTTGGCATCATCATTGGTCGAGCAAACCGCCTGAATGATGTATTGAGTAGAAAAAATAGAGCCAATGTTGGCGATGGTCCATGCAATAATGGTTGGCCATGAAATGCCTGTCCAGTCAAACATCGCTGGCTTTAGCTGCAGCGACAGACCTGAAAAACCGCCTGCTGCAGTTAAACCGAACGAGACTGCCAGAATTAATCCCAAATATTTAAAAAACGCATGAATAAGGTTGGTATAAGCAACCGCAAACATTCCGCCCAAGGTAACGTAAACAACTGTGACTACCCCCACCACAATTGCTGCCATCGCATGGGGGACGTGAATAATCGCAGATAAGGTCGCCGCCCCTCCCGCGTACATTGATACGTTGACCACGCTTAGGGCATAAATCATAATGACTGAGGTAATCGTTCTCGCACCATTTCCGTAAGTTTTCGATATAGCCCCAGAAATGGTATACTCTCCACGCTCATGGAACTTTTTTGCCAGTGTGTAGGCAAACAAAGCGAAAGCAAACGCGAGTGTGATTAAGTTCCAGGAAGCCGAGATTCCTCTAGAAAAAGCGGTTTGCGCGGTGCCGATCGTAGAGCCGGTGCCTATGAATTCAGACATCATCAAGACCCCGATAATAAAAGGGCCGAAAGCTTTTCCTCCTGTCATGTATTTGTCCGAGCTTTTTGAGAATTTCTTCGTATATAGTCCAAGAAAAGCAGTGGCTAGCACATACAAAATGACCATTCCTATGATTATGGCACGGGCTGTCACCAAGCAATTCCCTCCTTATTTAACTCACGGATCGCACTCCGAATATGTCCTTCAGGCGCCTTTCAAAAAGCTTCGTCACCCGCTGCCGGCCGTTCACCTCCACCGGAGTTGGAACCTCGCGTCCGCCAACCACTACCGGCTGATCGTAGCGAATCAAAATGTAGGGAAGATATTCACTATAAATCTCTCGTATTCTATTGGCGTGCTTTTCATTTCTTGCGAGCAGCTTTAACATGCGAAGCCCAAAGCCGACGTGGCGGCCTTCATCCTCTTTTATACGTTTGAAGCCTTCTTTCAACCCGGGGAGGAGTCCTTTACTTCCATAAACATCCTCAAATACATCGTACCCCGCCATGGCTTGTACACCTTCAATGATTCCCTGGTAGTGAGTCAATCCTTCAACGAGGGCAGCTTCGCGTTCCTCTATACTGCCTTCCAGTGCATTGAGCATCATTTTTCCCCGCTCATCCAGCTTTTGCTGAACGAGATTTTGCACTCCATGTAAACGTTTGATGCCGAGTACCTCTTCAAAGTACCGAAGGAAAAATTCGGTATGCTTGAATTCCTCCAACAACTGAGTACTGAGGAAGGCTTGTTGCTGGGTGGATGCCCCAAGCATGATCCAGGGACAAAATTTTAAGGCAACATTCTCTTCTGCATCAAGAAATCCGGTGCAAAAGTGAATGAGGTAATCTTTCAGGTCTTGATCAAGTGCTTCAAAATCATCTCTGTCATGGGTTAAATCGATCTCAGCAGGATCCCACGTTCCAAACCTTATCGCTTTCCGGTATAAATTCCAGGCTACCTCGTCTGTACTTTTTTCCAAACTAAGAATCAAATCATCGCTCATTAAAAAACCGCCTCCGTTTTGTTTGTGAATTCTAGTAAACTCGCTTTAACAGATCCAGAACGTCAGCCTCTGCTGGCTGCCGGGGATTAAACCTCATCATCCCGCTTTGAAAAGAGTCACTTGCAATTGCAGCGAGCCTGTCCTCAGGGACGTTCAATTCCTTCAACCGGGTAGGCAGTCCAATTTCCCGCACCAGGAAAGCCACTGCTTTAGCCGCCTGACCGGCCAACTGTGTTTCGTCTTCTCCCTCAACCCCCAACAACTGCGCAATCTTAGCCGCTTTAAGTGGGCACACTTGAGCATTGAACTCAACGACGCGGGGGAGGAGCAAGCCGATGGCTATTCCGTGAGGAACATGGCAATGACCGGAAAGAGCACTTCCAATGGCGTGGGCGAGCCCAAGGAAGCCGTTGTTAAACGCCATCCCTGCCAGTAAGCTTCCTTTCGACATTCCAATTCGTGCTTCCTTATCTTTTCCGTCCACAACAGCCTGTCTAAGGTGTGAACCGACAGTGGTAATCGCTTCAGTGGCCAGTGCATCGGATGCAGGGCACGACCGTAAGGAAAAGTAGGTTTCGATTCCATGGGCCAGAGCATCAATTCCGGAGGCTGCGGTCATATTTTCTGGTAACCCCATGGTCAGTTCAGGATCAACTATAGTAAGAGTCGGAGCCATATGCTGGCTGGTGACGGTCACTTTCACATTGTTCTTCCAGTCTGAGTAAACACCGAAGATAGTCACCTCACTCCCTGTCCCGGATGTGGTTGGTATCGTAAGCAGCGGAATAGCTGAGGAGCTTACGATCTTATCGACTCCTGCATAATCGCGGATGCTGCCGCCCTGGCTTGCTACAATCCTAATCCCTTTTGCAGTGTCTATGACACTTCCGCCTCCTACTGCAACGAGACAATCATAGTGCCCCGATAGAAAATACTCGGCTCCACGATCAATCGTTTCAAGACTCGGATCAGGCTCTACCTCTAGATAGAGCTCGCTGACAATCTTTGAATCTTGCAGCGATGAAATGATTCCGCTCAATAATCCGGCGGATTCCACCCCTTTATCACTGACGATAAAAACTCTGTTCACACCAAGATTTACGAGGTTCTCCGCAAGGCGGGAGGATTTTCCATACCCGAACTCTATCCGCGTAGGCAAATGAAAGGAGAAGTCCTGCCCTGTCTGTTTTACTATAGAACTCATGTTCATAGAGGAGCCCCCTCACGAGGGTCCATTTCAATATGCACATGCTTCGTCTCGCAATATTCCATCAGGCCATCCACTCCCCTTGTTCTTCCTAAACCGCTCTGCTTGTAACCCCCAAATTCTGTTTCAGGAAAGTTTTTGTTGTACGTATTGATCCAGACGGTTCCCGCTTTGATCCCTTTGGACATCCTTACCGCTCGGTTGAGATCCGATGTCCATACACCGGCGGACAAACCAAAATCACTGTCATTCGCAATGTGAAGCGCTTCTTTTTCCGTTGAGAATGTCTGAACAGCGAGAACAGGCCCGAAAATTTCTTCTTTGACCACGCGGCTGCCGGCCATGAGCCCATCAATGATGGTAGGAGCGAAATAAAAGCCCTGATCATATGTTTCGCCTGCCATTCGGTAGCCGCCAGTAATGATTCTTCCTTCTTTCCGGCCGATTTCACAATACTCTTCAACAAGATCCAATTGGCTTTGTGAGACCAGCGGCCCCATATCAGCCGTTTCCAGAAGCCCGTTTTCCACCCGCAGCTGTTCGGCATATTCTTTTAGACGTTTGACCACTTCGTCTTTAATGGATTCATGAATGACCACCCTGGAACCGGCCATGCAGATTTGGCCTGCGGAAATAAAAATGGAACGGCCGATGACCGGAACAGCTTTATCAAGATTTGCATCCTCAAAGACGACGTTCGGAGATTTCCCGCCAAGTTCGAGTGCTACTTTTTTGACATTTCCTGCTCCCATTTCAATGATGGACTTGCCAGTAGAGGTGTCCCCCGTAAAGCTGATCATGTCGATCTTGTCACTGGCTGCCATGGCTGCTCCAATGGACTTTCCTGGACCAGTCACGATGCTAACGATCCCTTTTGGAAAATGAGGAATTTCAGCAATGAGCTTAAAGATCTCTACGGATATTGAAGGAGTAAGGCTTGCTGGCTTGACGAGAACTCCATTACCGGCAGCAAGAGCAGGTGCGAGTTCACGAATCATAAGCAACGCGGGCCAGTTCCAAGGTGATATGATTCCCACCACGCCAACCGGCTCTTTTACAACGACACCAAAATTATTGGGTTCAAGCTGCATGGAACGGCCAAATACAGAACGTGCGGCTCCTGCAAAGTACTTCAGTGTATCAATACAGCCTGACAGCTCGATCCGCGACTCGCGAATGGTCTTTCCCTGATCCATCGTGAGGATGAGAGCAAGGTGCTCCAGCTTTTCTGTCATTTTTTCGGCCAACGAATGCAACGCTTCATAACGGCGCTTAGGATTCATTGACCAATCACTTGTCAGGAATGAATGCTGTACTGACTCTATAATCTGGGATACATCCTGAATATTCGATTTTTGCGAATAGCTGACCAGTTCTCCGGTCGCCGGATTAAACGATTCTATCAGCTCCTTAGAAGTCGCTTCTATCCACTCGCCGCCTGCAAAATTATAATAAGTGGGTATCTTTTTATGGACGATAGTTGACATCGATAAAGTCTCCCTTCTTTTTATTCAGATCAAACGGGTGTAAAACTCTGATGTTGCCCTATTGCAGTCTGCCTCTCGTTTCTGGGATGATAACGCTTCCAATAATGTAAATCAGATATATCACGATCGTAAAATACATCAATGTATGGGGAATGTTTTCAATGGATCCACTCGTCAAAGTAACAAAAGTAGGCATCATTCCACCGACAGCAAAGCCCATATTCCATGAAAGGCCTGTGCCGGTTGACCGGATGGAGGTCGGAAAGCGCTCGTTTAAAAAAATCAGGACAGGTGCATACGCCGCATTGCCTAATAGTACAAGACATATGACATAAAAATAGATGGATGAAAGAGACGCAGCATCAGCCAGTGATAGATAAAAATAAGGTAATCCGATAACGTTCAATACGCCGATGACAAGGAATACCTTTTTTCTGCCAAAGATTTCACTCAGATGTCCGGCAATGAGTGCAGATATAATGGTAGCTATACTGGCCGCAATAAGAACGCCGGACAGCGTCGAAGAGGATACTTTATTTACGACATTAAGGAAGGTTGGAATAAATCCGGCAGTCAGGTAATAACCCGAACCGCCTCCGATAACGATCATTAAATTCACCAGAAGTACACGGGAGTATGTCGTAAACAGCGATTTAACCGGTTTTTGTTGGACAATTTTTTGTTTTGAGTTTTTTTTCGTTTTCATTTCGGTCCATAACGGGGATTCCTCCAGCGTCCTAAACACAAAAAGGCCAGCAATGGCTCCTAAAATACCTGTAAAGAACATGACTCTCCAGCCCCAGCTATCAAAGGCTTCACCGGGAAACAGGGCTGAAACGACTGTAAAAACGATGGAAGCAAATAGTGCGCCTAGCCCAGCGCCTCCTCCGCCAATAAGGCCTGACATTAATCCTCTCCATTTAGGAGGTGCCGTTTCGGTTCCAATGGTATGGGTGGAGGCGACTACCCCACCGACAAAGATTCCCTGGACGAGCCGCAGCAGTAAAAACAGGAAGGCAGCGAAAAAGCCGATTTGCGGGACCGTTGGCAGTAATCCAAAAATAGCAGTACTAATACCAACCCCGACGATCGCCACTGTCATGGCATTCTTTCTGCCATGCTTGTCGGCATACGATCCGAATATGGCGGATCCGAGTGGTCTCATAAGCAGTGTGACGGCAAAAGAAGCATATACCGCAGCCAGGGACAGTGTGGGATTAGTTGTAGGAAAAAATAGCTTACCTATGGTTGGTGTAACATAAAGGAGAATGAAGAGATCATATAAATCAAAGGACCATCCTAATAATGAAGCAGCTGTTGCAGAAACCATTTGCCTGTTACTCACTTTTGGTGCTTCCGTTTTTTGAACAATCTCAGAAGGTATTGCACTTGACATGTTATTTCCTCCAATACTAAAGTTTTTTTGGCATGACTTAGCTTGGATGAGTGAAATGAAGACTGAATTTTCAGTCTTTTAAACTTATAGAAGTATATTTAGGAGAAGAGTAATCCTGGTTTGCACAGGATTACTCTGTTCCACTTACTTCCCGGTAAAGTTCGGTTTTCTTTTTTCAACAAATGCATCAACACCTTCTTTGAAGTCTTCGGTGCATCTCAGCATGCCATACGCTCTTCCCTCAATCTCTAATCCGGTGCTTAACGGGCCTTCCTCAGCAGCATTCAATACTTCCTTACAAACACGCTGAGCAAGTGGTGAAAACCGTACGAGCTCAGCCGCCAGTTGATCCACTTCATTGTCAAGCTCCTCTTTCGCCACAACCTTAGTAATCAATCCCCATTGGTACGCCTCTTCAGCAGGTATCCTTCTTGCTCTCATGATCATATCCTTTGCTCTTGTAAGGCCTACAGCCCGTGCCACACGCTGCGTCCCTCCGCTTCCGGGAATCATGCCCAAATTCATTTCCGGCAACCCGAGGAGGGTGTCGTCAGCAGCGATTCTGAAATCACACGCCATGGCAATCTCAAAGCCTACCCCAAATGTATATCCTTGAAGCTGTGCGATGACAGGCTTCGGGGAACGCTCTGGTGCGGCAACGTTCACTCTTAAACGGGACAATTCTTCAGGATGAGTTTCCATGAACTGAGGAATACTTCCGCCAGCACTAAAACACTTGTCGCCTTCACCCTTTACAATGATGACACGTACGCCTTCGTCATCGTTCAATTCTTCAAAGATCTCAGCAAATTGTTTCCTGGCGAGCATACTGATGTAATTCATTTTTTCCGGTCGGTCGAATAAAATGGTCGCTGTTTGTGTTTCCCTGTTCTTTTCTACACGGATGTGATCATATTGAGTAGTGGTTGTCATATTGATTTCCCCTTTCGATTTTAAGAAATTAAACTACTTTTTCTGTTTTGAACAATTCAAATTCCCCATCCCGCAATTTCCGCCTCAACACTTTTCCAACAGGACTTTTCGGAATTTCCTTAACAAATACATACTTTCGCGGCCTTTTGTAGTTGGAGAGCTGCGGATGGTTTTTGCAGAACTCGTCCAGCTCTTGAATCGAGACAGTATGGCTGGCGGGAACGACGAACGCTGATACAATCTGTCCCCATCTGTCGTCTTCTTCTCCGACGATGGCGACTTCGATTACATTCTCATGCTCGGAGATGACGTCTTCGACTTCCAGAGGGTGGATGTTTTCGCCGCCTGAGATTATCATGTCGTCCACTCTGCCGACGACATGCAGATCGCCGTCTTCATCCAGCACACCAAGATCTCCTGTAAAATACCAGCCGTCACGAATCGCTTTTTGGGTCGCATCAGGCCGGTTCCAATATCCCTTGAACGCTTCAACTGATTGCAAATTGACAATGATCTCACCGATTTCATCTTTTCCTACGATCTCTTCGCAGGTTGAATGTCCGTCCGGGTCTGCTCTAACCAGCCTGATGTTTTGATGAAACCCTGGTTTGCCTGCACAACATGGCTTTTCGAAGACATTTGAATTGATGGTAAAGGTGTACACCTCAGTACTTCCATAATGATTGACGAACACCTCAGGCTTCAGCCGCTCAATACATTTCTCTGTAAGGGATGAGGTCATGGAGGCCCCGGCATATCCTATTTTTTTAAGGGCCGACAGATCATAATCGCTAAATTTCGGATGCTTTAATATGTCATGGTACAGAGTAGGCACAAGATACAAACAAGAAACAGCTTCCTTAGAGAGCAATTCCAGCGCATCCTTAGCGTCAAAATCAGGAAGTATGACAAGCTTTCCGTTTAAAAATGTAATTGAAAGCAGCGATCTCATTCCCATGGTGTGGTAGAGAGGCATTGTTCCGAGTGTGCTCTCCCCTTCTATATAATGATTTTGGATGATATGGGCAAGGGCGGCCGCATACTCATTTTTATGACTTCTTGGAACCCCCTTTGGTTTTCCTGTGGTCCCCGAAGTATAGAGCATTAAGGCGATATCTTCATCCAGTATGTCTGGTCTGTCATACGTTTCAGGGCTCCGTTCAATCAGTTCAGAAAAGTAGATATCTGCTCCTTGTACACCCTCGAGCCCAATATAGACAGGCCTCTCATTGAACCTTGCTTTTAACACCGCCGCCTGGCTCGCATCCTCATAGACAATCACAGTTGCTTCCGCATCGTTAAAGCAATACTCTACTTCCTTTGCTGAAAGCCTGAAGTTTATCGGTGTATAAATGGCACCCAATTTTTGCAGCGCCCAATAGAGAATGACATTTTCGCTCCGGTTTTTTAACAAAACCATGACACGATCCTGTTGTTTTATTCCGATGCGCTGAAGGGAGGCGGCCAGCTTATCAACCTGGCTGTTCAGCCTCGCATAGGATAAACGCTGATCTTGCTGAACGACAGCATCCTTGTTCGGGAAGCGCTCTACTGCGAATTCCAGTAACGTTCCGAGATTCATGGATTCAACTCCTTTGCAAGACTTCTTTATTGTTGTCTTGAACCGTTTTCTCTACAGCCTTCACAATTCCGTCATAGCCTGTGCATCGGCACAGATGTCCTGACAGGGTTTCTTTGATTTCTTTAACCGAAGGCTGCGGGTTCTTTTCCAAAAAATCAGTGATGGACATTAAGATGCCAGCGGTGCAAAAACCACATTGCAGACCATGGCATTCCACGAAATTTTTTTGAAGCGTTGTCATTTCTCCACTGCTGGCTAGACCTTCGACCGTTTTAATTTCGCGGTTATCCGCCTGCACCGCAAAGATTAAGCACGACCTTACCGCCGACCCGTCCAAGCTGACCGTACAGGCCCCGCAAACACCGTGCTCGCAGCCTACATGGGTTCCAGTTAGTCCGCACGATTCACGTATGAAATCACTCAACAGCATTCTTGGTTCAACCCACTCTGAATACGACTTGCCGTTGATCGTTACATTTACTTCGGTTAAGGACATGCTGCTCACCCCTTTGCTCTCTCGTATGCTTGATATAAAACTCGTGTCGTCAAAACCTTGGCTAATTGTGTACGGTATGCTGCCGAGGCATGCAGATCGGACTCGGGCTCCACACTCTTGGCCACAAGCTCGGCGATTTTTTGCACAGCTTGGTCTGTAACCTTTTCACCAGCAAGAAGTTCTTTTGCATCCTCGATTAAGAGCGGAATAGCCTCTACCCCGCCGAGCGCAAGCCGGATATCTGAAATTCTGTCATGAGCGTCAAGCTCAAGCTGACAGGCGGCTGCTACGAGCGCAAAATCACCATGGCGCCTTGCGACTTCCTGAAAGGAAGAGCCGACTCGTCCCTTCCATATGGGCAGATGAATTTCGGTCAGCATTTCATTTGGCATCATGTCTGTCGTTAGAAACGTAAGAAAGAAGTCCTCCGCATTCACGCTTCTCGTTTCTTCTTCTGAAGAAATGTGAAGTGTTCCATTGAGCGCCATCAAAACGAGGGGAAGCTCAGCACTAGGGTCTGCATGGACGATGCTCCCACCAATCGTTCCCCGGTTTCTCGTTTGAAGGTGGCCAATATGGGCAACAGCTTCTGTTACCAATCCGCATTTCTTTTTCACGAGTTCAGAGGTTTCCACCGTACTCTGCCGTGTCATCGTCCCGATTTTTAATGTATGATCATCGCTATTGATAAAATTTAAATCATGCAGACCATTAATGTCGACTAAACACTCAGGGGTGGCGAGTCTCATGTTCATGATGGGAACGAGACTCTGTCCCCCCGCAATAATCTTGCCGTCAAAACCGCTGGAATCCAGCAGAGAAAGGGCTTCTGAAACATCTTTAGGCCTGTAGTAATCAAATTTTGCCGGTTTCATTATCAGCACGGCCCCTTTCTTTAGGCGGTTTGTTCAATACGTTTTAATTCCTTGCCTAATTTTTTGAAAAAGTCCTGTATGACCAGCTTGGCTACTCCACCTAGCATCCGCTGTCCTACCATCGCTACCTTTCCGCCCACTTCAGCTTCGTATGAGTAGTTTAATAGAGTGGAGCTTTCACTTTCCGGGGTCAGGTCTACAATTCCGACCGCTTCTACAGTTCCCGGTGATCCTTCTCCCTTTACAGCGAGCTTGTAATGGTTAGGCTCCTCTAAATCGAGGATTTCGATCGTAGAGGAGTAGTTTCCTTTTATGGCCGCGATCCCAATGGACAGCTCGGCCTCATATTTGTTGTCCTCCACCAGGACGAGTTTTTTGCAGCCCATGATACATTTTTCAAGAACGTTGGGATCGAGCAGCACTTCATAAGCTCTTTCCACTCCTGCATCTAAAACTAGCTTTCCTTTGCCTTCCATCAGATGGTCACCTCTTTATGTTTGTTTTTTTTCGCTTGATTCAGCAGAGTCCATATTCGATTTGGACTGAGCGGCAGGGTATCAATCGCCACATTATACGGAGAAAGGGCATCACTTACCGCATTGGCGACAGCAACTGGAGCGCTCATTGTGTTACCTTCTCCAAGTCCTTTTGCACCGAGCGGAGTCATAGGTGATGGCGTTTCAATATGCTTGATCGTGACATTTGGAATTTCAGGAGCGGTCGGGCACAAATAGTCCATGAATGAACCGGTAAGCAGCTGCCCTTTATTGTCATACACGAGCTCTTCAAAGAGCGCTCCACCCAAGCCATGCGCGAGTCCGCCAAATATCTGTCCATCCACGATGAGCGGATTGAGCAGTTTTCCGGCATCATGGATTGTTATATAGTCCAGAATGTTTACCTCCCCTGTCTCGGGGTCAATCTCTACCGTTACCAGATCGGCGACAAATCCATAGGTCACCGATGAGTTGATGAGGTCATTTTCATCAGGAGGCTCTGCCGCTTTTACAGAATAATAGTAAGTTTCATAGATTCCCGGCTCCATTCCCTCCGGAAGGGATAACGGATTCCAGTGCGCGGATCCTGCAGCCCTCTTCAATGCATATTTTTTTGCAGGATCTGCCTTTACATAAAAAGCACCATCCCTTAGTTCGAGTTCATCAGGATTTACATTCAGCTGGTGAGAAGCAATCTTGATCAACTTTTCCTTCACCTTGTGTGCCGCATAAAAGACGGCACTGGATCCTAATGAGGCAAAGCGGCTGGAATAGCTTCCGGATGCAATAGACCATGCGCTTGTGGATGTATCCAGCTCCGCGACAACCTTGATTTTATCCGTTGGGATGCTTAAAACCTCTGAAACAATTTGTGCTGCAACGGTTTCATGCCCCTGCCCGGACGGAGTCGTGCTGATCCTCACATTAACGCTTCCCATCGGATCCATTGAAACAGTAGCAGCCTCCGAACAACCTGATTTGGGCAGGGATTTTGCTCTTTCTTCAGGAGTTAGGGCAACCGTGATATATCCCATGTTGGAACCCGACGGCTCGACGATACAGGCAAGGCCGACACCGAAAATTTTTCCGTTCTTTCTTGCTTCCTCCTGTTTTTTGCGGAATTCCCCATATTTTCCGGTCTCAAGTGCAAGCTCGAACCCCTTGATATAATCGCCGCTGTCGTACAGGCCGCCCGAAGCTGTCTTGTAAGGAAACTGATCCTTTTGGATAAGATTCCTGCGGATCACATCCGCCGGATCCAAGTTCAGCTCGAATGCAACCTTCTGCATGATTCGCTCTAGAGGAAAATACAGCTCCTGGCCTCCATAGCCTCTGATTAATCCTGTGGGAAGCTTGTTGGTCATGATCGCGTACGCATCAATATGAAGATTCGGAATATCATAGGCACCGGTTGAATTGGCATGAGTACGATACAAACAGGCGGGTTCCGGAGCCCGGATGTAGGCACCGACATTGTCAATCATCTTCATGCGTAAGCCGGTAACCTTTCCGTTATTCTTTACCGCCGCTTCAATATAGGTGACCCTGTCCGTCCCGCTGGAGCTTGCCGACAAATGCTCCTGCCGATCTTCAATCCACTTTACCGGACAACCGGCAATTCGGCTCGCTACAGACAGAAGAACCATATATGGAAATGTTCCCGCTTTTATTCCGTAGCTTCCGCCAATATCCTTTGGAACAATGATTCTTAGCTTATTGCTTGGAATTTTCAGCGCTTGAGCCATAATGGCCTGGATTACAAAAGGTCCGTGAAAATTGGCGTGAACTGTATATTGATTTTCACTTGATTCATAATGAGCGATAATACCGTATGTTTCCACAGGTGTAGCGGTATATTTAGGAAAAAGATATTTATGTTTAATGATGGTATCCGCTTCTTCAAAAGCCTGGTCCACTTTTCCGTAATGAAACGTCCGGTGATTGGCTATATTGGATCCCACGTTTTCATGAAGCACCGGTGCATCCTTCTCAAGTGATCCTTCGATATCAACGACAGGCGGAAGGGATTCATACTTCACTTTAATGAGCTCCATCGCATCCTCCGCTAAGTAACGGCTTTTTGCAATCACAACCGCTACAGGCTCTCCTACATATCTGACTTTGTCGATGGCAATAGGATAGTAATGAACTGGAGCACTGACACCTACACTAAATGGTTCGAGATACTCCTTCACCTGTTCTCCGGTAATTACCGCCTTTACTCCGGTTATTCTTTCAGCCTCTGTCGTATCAATCGAGACAATTTTCGCATGCGGACTTGAGCTTCTTAGAATGGCGGCCTGAAACGTCTGGGCCGGTGTACCGATGTCATCGATATATTTGCCCTGTCCGGTTAAAAGTCTCATGTCTTCTACCCTGGTTATCGCTTTACCAATAACCTTGTTCATTTAAGAGACCTCCTTTCTTAAAAGCTTTTTGTAATCGGCAATTGTATCAATATCAAACGGATAGTTTTTCCCCATTTCAATAATCTTTACTTGATCGGTATATTTCTTCACTAAATCTCGGCCGCCTTTGTCACCTTTTATTTCTAGCAGCCTGTTAAACATCCTCCGGTGAAACAAGACAGGATGTCCTCTTTTCCCTATATAAGATGATTGATAAATAAAATGTTCATGGTCAGCATGGAACTCTTCCAGCAGAAGATTGATCTCTCGTGAAGATATCAAAGGCTGATCCCCTAGGAGAAAAATGGCAGCTTCCACCTCAGCAGGCAAAACATAAAGCCCTGATTTTACGGAAGATGATAATCCTTTGTTTGAGTGGTTATTCAAAAAAATCGTATTCACTCCCGCCACCGTAGCCTCGGCAAGCAAACCTTCCACTTCAGGGTTAATAACGACCACAACATCATCTACATCTGAGTCGAGTGCTGCATCGATCACATGGCGTATGAGTGTTTTTTCCTGATAGCGGAGCATCATTTTAGGTGTGCCCATACGCTCAGACTTGCCGGCTCCCAGTATGATGGCCCAGGTCTCCCTCTTTTCAGTTAAAATGCCAGTTCACCCACTTTCTTATGCAGGTACTTAGTGAAGCTTGTCTCTTTCATAACATGAAGGGGTTTTCCGCTCCCCTTCCCTCGATGGACCATTACCATTTCTGCAAGAATACTGAGTGCAATTTCTTCAGGAGTCTGTGATCCAATGTCAAGCCCTATTGGACTATAAAGCCGTGAGAGACATTCCTCATGAAATTCTCTTCCAAGCCTATCCATCAGCTGGTAAGTACGTTTGTTGGGTCCAAGCACTCCAATATAGGGAACATCTGTTTCAAGAATTTGCTCAAGCAACAGAAGGTCCTGATCAAAATGATGGGTCATGATAACAACAAAAGAACAGCTTTCTAACTCCAGTTTTGGCCATTTTCCTTTAGGGATGCAAAGCAGTTGATCAGCCTCAGGAAAATTCTGTTTGTTTACAAAAGACGGGCGATAATCAATTACGGATACGTGCCAATTCAATTGTTTTGCACCATTTACGAGTGGAACAGCATCCGGACCTGCTCCGAATAGCGTTAGTCTGGGAGTGGGTGTAATAGTGTCTGTAAACACAAGGACCTTTTCTTTTTCATAGGTAACAGAATGAAGTCCTGATTTCACGGGATCAGAACTATTATTTTTTACCATCCATTTTTTTCCTATAAGTGATGGAGTTTCTGCTTCGACGATTGTCGCCAAGCTTGTTTCATAGTTGTCGGCTTTTTGATAGATTTCTAAGCTGCGTTCTGTGCTTTCTCGAAGGTGTACAGGGTCAAACGGTTCCAAAAAAATATCAATCGATCCGTTGCAACCAAGCCCAAGCCCCCACAAATCATCGCCTTTGTCTCGAAAATCATAAGCTAGCGTTTTGCAGGAAAAGTGATTCAGAACTTCCCGGGCATGTTCGGCCAAATCTCCTTCCACACAGCCTCCGCTCAATAAGCCTGTCAGCTTTCCGTCTTCTGCCCAAAAACATTTGCTGCCTTCCTTTTGATAGGTTGACCCTTCAGTACGAATAATCGTTCCGAGAACTCCCCGGATGCCATTTTCAGCACACCGCTTCATTTCAAGATAAATGGGAAGCATTTATGCACCTCCTGCTGATATAGTTAATCCCGGCTCTGATTGTAAATGAAATTGCTCACGGTATTCGCTCGGTGTAATACCAAGCAGCTTTTTAAATGTAGTGGCAAAGTATCCTGAATTAGCAAATCCAGAATTATTGGCGATGACTTCGATGGGCAGTGAAGACATTCGCAATAGTCCTTTTGCTTTTTGAACTCTGACAAAAGACAGATATTCAACAAAAGTCATTCCAGTATCTTCTTTAAACATTTTGCTGAAATACGAGGGGCTTAAGTAAACTTTGTCCGCCAGACTCTTTAAGGTTAGCGGCTCACCGTAATAGATTTGCATATATTGGATGGCGCTGCCGATAGGATTTTTTAGATCTGCTGTGAAATGATCTTCCCCCGTTTTCATCACACGGTTCACACTTTTGCCGAGAACCGGGATTAAAACCCTGTCCAGCGTTTCAATTAGTTCATGTTTAGAAAGCGGTTTCAATAAATACCCTAAAAATCCGGAATTAATAGATGACTGAACAAGTTCAAACATCTTTAACTGGGTAATCACGATGATGGGGAGATCTGGATACAATTGAAGGGCTGTTTTGCCAAAAGCCATACCATCCATATCGGGTAAAGAAAGATCAATCATCAGCGCACTCGGTTTACTTTGTTTCAGCAGCAGCATACCCCGGTTAGCCGTGCTCGATTCATAGATCGATAGAAAGCTGTATTTGCTTTCTTCAATTAATGAGCAGACTTCCTTGCGGCTTTGTTTATCATTATCGACAATGAGTAACTCGGACACTTGTGCCCCCCCTCACATATTTAGGTTAACGCGATTGAGTAATAAGCAGTTTTAAAATCTGATAATCATTTTTATAAAATCATGTTATAATTTTCTGATTATTTCCATACTAATTGACAAGGTAAATGCCTGGTTCTAATTTCTTGCTTTGGGACTTATAAAATCTTCTTTTTTTAACCTGAAAATATTATGTAAAGATATAAATAAGCTTGTACTATTCCCCGTAGTATACAATAAAATGACTATTTCAAGGCTGCATTAAAAAAGTATCCCAGGAATATTCCGGGACACTTTGAATGAATTTTCAGTATTAATGGACTGGATTCCACTTCTACAACATCAACCTATGATTTTCTTGATCAATCCATCTAGAAACTGAAGCCCTTTCGACAAACTCTTTCTTACTTGCATAAATTCGGATCACGTCTTTTATTTCTTCAGCCAGGAACGTTTGATTTCTGTTGTTAGCAAGTGATTCATACCCTGAACCCCGATGAAGGTAATCAGATGTAGCCACTGTATACCATTTTTCTTTCTGTATTGATTTTTCTCCAATTAATATATCAATAACTCTTTTTCCATCATGAATGATTTTAGCACCCGCAATATGCAAGCTCCCCGTATACTTACCTCTGAATCCCGGGCCTCTTCCGTCTGACAAACAGTGCTGCGCATCCAAAGATAGTTCTAAAGCGGTTATGATATGTTTCCCATGGACTTCAAATGAAGTTGCATTTAGGGGGGATGGGCATATTTCAATTAGCCTTTTATCAGATACGTGAACGTTCCCGCTCTTGAAAAATTTTCAAAATGGACTGTGAAGGTCGTTCGTATGTATATTGTCTAATCTCATTGCTTCCCCCATTCGTTCGCAAACTCCCTTTTCACTTGCTGCACATTTTCTTCGTGGCAGCTTGAAGTAAAACTTGATTCATACGGCATCTCCTGCCTTAACTGGCTTAATGTTTGTTCATCTTCATTTTCAACAGCCTCTATTAACCGGGAAAGATAGGTTTGGGATGCTTCAATTCTTTGCTTCATCTCTTCTTTACTTTCAGTTGTTTTGCCATGGCCGGGTACCAAAACACTTGGATGATGTTTATCCAATATTGTATTTGCTTTTAGTAGTGTTGACTGATAAGCCTTTACACTATCAAATACAAAAGGAAGTTCAAAATCCGAAAGGGTAATCCCCGGCAATCCAAATCCCCTGAGGCTCAATGATTGTAAATATTCCATCATGAGTATGACCAGGCGATAAATAAAAGGTTAACGTTGTGCTTCCTAATGCAAGCTGCTGGCCATCTTTGTTGATCTCAATATCAACAACTGGAAATTTAGGCTGATAAGGCCTGTCTATGTAATATTTACGATCAAAATCCTTTATAAGACCAAGTTTATAATCTTTAGCAGGATGATTACTCACACCTTCGCTTGCAATGACCTTAGCATTTAAGAACGCTGAGTAACCAATAATATGGTCAAAATCTCCATGGGTAAATAAAAGATATACTTCTTTATTTCGATTAAGCTCCTCAACGTGTTCTTGAATGGCTTTAATTTCATGGGGGAGCCAAGAAGGATCGACAATAAGGACAAACTCATCTTCCTCTACTACTGTACTTGTTGTTTGCCAAAGCGCACTTTGAAAAACGGTCAAACCATTTTTTTGATAGTGAATCATGAATATTCCCCTTACCTATTTAAGAATTTTTTCTTTTTACATTCAATAACAGGAAACTATATCCTATCTCCAATAATATCAAAGTAAGAGATAATTTCAGTCGAAAATTTCCGATGCAACCCCGGGTTTGGTGGAATTGAAGTGCATCATGACAGCAGCTAAATGAAGATGAATCTTAAATGAAAAAAACAGTAACCATAAATTTTGATGGATACTGTTTTAATGTTTTTATTGTTTTACTGCACTTGGCTTCGGCAGAATTCTCTAAGCTCATCTACTTCGTCGTCTTCTAATTCAAAATCAAGAGGATTGTTTGTTGTGTCTTCGTATAAGTGGTATTGAACAATTCGGGGCTCTTGAGGCAGAGCAGCATAAATCAGTTTAATATATACGCCATTTTCCATATACAGTTCATCGTCTTCTTCAACCTCTATATGTATGATAAATTCGTATCGATCCCCTTCGAGAATATTGGTAGGATCCCGAAGCTTATCAAGTGTATGTCTAATTACATTCATAAATACATGTACCTCCTTATAGTGTATTCCTTATTATACCCTTCAAAAAGTATATAACAACAAACAAAAGCAGCGGATATCCGCTGCTCGGTTTCACAACGTCACTTCCTATTCCCGTATCTGTCCGTTTCCTCTGATCACATATTTGCTTGAGGTTAAGGCGGGCAAGCCCATCGGCCCACGAGCGTGAAGCTTTTGTGTACTGATGCCGATTTCAGCGCCAAAGCCGAATTCATGGCCATCGGTGAAACGGGTTGAGGCGTTATGATAAAGCGCGGCGGCATCTACCAATTGAAAAAATGAACGAACGTTATCTTCAGCTTCCGTGATGATGGCTTCGGAATGTTTAGAACCATAGCGGTTAATATGTTCAATGGCCTCCGATGTGCCCGACACGGTTTTTATCGCTAAAATATGATCTAAGTACTCTGTTTGCCAGTCTTCCTCGGTTGCTAATACAATGGCTGGAAAGAGCTCATGAATGTTCTGGTCGACTCGCAGCTCGACCCCTCTCTCTATGAGGTTTTCGACCATCTCATTCATATGTTTTTTCGCCCAGGTTTCATGAACGAGCACGGTTTCTATAGAATTACAAACCGACGGACGTTGGGTTTTGGCGTTGAGAACGATGTCAATCGCCATTTTCTTATCAGCACTTTTATCGATATAAACGTGGCAGTTTCCGGCACCTGTTTCTAAAACAGGAACAGAAGCGTTTTCGACGACGGCCTGAATTAACGCCTTCCCGCCTCTCGGAATCAAAACATCAAGATAGTCGTTCATTTTAAACAGCTTTACAGCTGTCTCACGGCTCGTATCTTCGATTAACTGAACAGAATCTACTGGGAGATCACTAAGTTCCAGTGCACGGTGGATCACAGAAACTAACGCTTTGTTTGAATGGATAGCTGAAGAACTTCCTCGAAGCAGGACTACGTTTCCAGTCTTTAAACACAGACTGGCGGCATCTACAGTGACATTGGGCCTTGCTTCATAAATCATCCCAATGGCTCCTAGCGGGACAGCTACCTTTTCAATAATGAGCCCATTGGGACGTTCAAATCTCTCTAGCACGTTTCCTGTTGGATCGGGTAAAGACGCTAGCTGCACCAGTGCCTTTGACATATCCTTTATTCTTTGCTCATTCAGCATCAGTCGGTCAATTAAGGACTCATGCACACCAGTGTTTCGAGCATGCTCTATATCTCTATTATTTTCCTGCAAGATGTAGGGTATCTCTTGGATCAACTGGTCCTCAATGCGCAGCAACGCTTCGTTTTTTTGTGAAGTCGTTTTTGTGATGAGTTCAGTGACCGCTTTTTTTGCTTTTTTTGCTTTGGTGATTAATTCTTTCATACGATTCTCTCCTTTATCATGGACAGCCATCTGTTGCGATGAACTACTTCAGGGTGAGTATTCTTGGTCTTTTCCATCGCTTCTTGACTCGTTAATCCTTTAATGATTTGTAAGTCTTCAGAGGAATACTGAACCTGGCCTTTACCGATGACTTCTTTTGCGGAATTGATGATTTCTACCACTTCCCCGGTTGAAAACACACCACTGACAGCACGAATTCCCGCTGGCAACAAACTTTTTCCGTCGAACAGAATAGCCTTTGCTGCTCCATCATCAATTTCAATGATTCCGCTGATCGGTGAATGAAAAGCCAACCATTGTTTCTGTGTTTTTAATGGAGTGGCAGGCGAATTGCCGATATATGTTCCGTCGCCCATGCCATCTAAAATATGAAGGAGTTTTTCCTGATGGGAGCCTGTACCGACAAAGACGTTTACCCCCAGCGAGAGAGCGGTTTTTGAGGCCAGGAGTTTTGATTTCATACCTCCTGTACCAAATTTTGATGCCGACGCCAAGTTCGTCATCTGAATATGGTCATCTGTAATGTCGGAAAGAAAATCATACCGGTGAGCTGTTGGAACCGTTCGAGGATCTTGATCATACAGTCCATTGATATCCGTCAATATCATCAAAAAATCTGCATGCACGAGGCCGCTGACAAGGGCGGAGAGCATATCATTATCTCCAAAGGTCAATTCATCTATCGAAACGGAATCATTCTCATTAATGATCGGAAGAACGGAACGTTTTAACAGTTCGGATAACGTCGCATAGGCATTGCTGTACTGCTCTTTTTTATAAAAGTCATTCCGTGTTAACAGCAGTTGGGCAGCAACAATTCCATGTTGTTTAAAGATTTCAGTATAAGCTTGAATTAATAACCCTTGCCCCACAGCTGCAGCGGCTTGTTTCCCGGCTGTTGTTACAGGACGCGCGGGATACCCTAAATCGGCAAACCCCGCTGACACCGCGCCAGAAGAGATCAAGATAACTTCATGTCCCTGTTTTCTTAATTGGACGATTGCTTCCACATGTTCGGTAAGTTTACTCTTACTTAGTCCGCCGTTCTTGTTGGTTAGGGAACTGCTCCCGATTTTTACAACGATTCGTCTTTTGCTCATGTATCCGCCACTCCTTTTGTTTACTAAAAAAGACCCTTCCCATCCTTAAAAAAAGGACGGAAAGAGTCTGTCATCCGCGGTACCACCTTTATTAGTATCATCTAGGCAGATGATACTCTCTTAAAACCCGTAACGAGGGAAACGGCCAGGTTATTCGCCTAGCAGCTCAAGGGGTAGGTTCAATAGTTTCTTCAGCGATGGAATCTCTCAGCCTGATGAATTCCACTCTCTTTCGCCTGATAACATATTTACTGGCCCCTATTAACGCACCAGATAATTTTAAAGAATATTATGCATTACTTCATCAACAAATGTCAAGAAAATTCAGGTAATATTACCGTAAGTAATAAAATCGGGGTTCGCAGCCTTCTATTTTTGCTGGATTTCATACCTTCTGCCCACCTGTTGGTTATAAATATGATTAATGTAAATAAAAAACAACCCACCTGCAACGTAAAATGAAGGTGGGTATGTTCCTTTGGTTCAATATTCATTCTATTAATCATCATCTTTATGATGGAGGTAATTACTTTCGTATTTGATAAACTCTTGTTCCTGAAAAGCGGCTACCATACCGTGGTAGCTAATATCTAATCCAACCTCTTCCTCTTCTTCAGTCGAGCGGACAGGTATCCACAATTGAATCAATTTAAGTCCCATCCAGGTTAAGACAAAACCCCATATGCACAAGACGAGTAATCCTAAAAGCTGAACGCTTAACAGGTGCCAGTTACCTGTCGTAATAAGACCTTTATCTGTTGCAAACAACCCTACCGCTATGGTTCCCCATATTCCTGAAACCGCGTGAACGGGAAACGCGCCTACAGGATCATCAATCCTTTTGATCTCTAACCAATAAGTGGCGAAAAGCATAAGCAGACCAGATACAGCTCCAATAAGGATAGCAAAAGGATCACTGACAAAAGCACATCCTGCTGTGATCCCTACCAACCCAGCCAATGATCCATTAATAACCGAAGGGGCATCAGAGCGCTTATAACGAAAAAGGGTATAAAGCATTGTTGCTGCACCGCCTGATGCTGCTGACAGCATGGTTACAATGGCAATATGTCCAATTCTGGCATCAGTGGCACTTAACGTACTTCCCGCATTAAAACCAAACCATCCAAACCAAAGTAAGAAGGCGCCTACAGATGCTAAGGGAAGATTACTTGGCAAGGAGACTGTACTAACTCCTTGAGGAGTGAATTTTCCTTTTCGAGGACCGATAAATATTGCTGCGGCTAAAGCAGAAAAACCACCTAGTGCATGAATAACCGCAGAACCTGCAAAGTCCTGCATTCCAAGCTTTCCGAGCCATCCTTCGCCCCAGACCCAGTGGCCTGCAACCGGGTAAATAAAGGTTGTCATGATAACGGCATAAAGAATGTAGGCACGGAAATTAATACGCTCAGCAACAGCGCCAGATACAATGGAAATGACGGCAATAACAAACGCTGCTTGGAATAACCAAAAGGTATCAACAGAAATTAAAAAGTGTAAATGTGAGAGATCTCCTTTTATCATAAATCCGTTACTTCCAATTAAGCCCGACAAATCCTTTCCATACATTAAACCAAACCCAATAAGGTAAAAACAAAGGGTACCGATTGTAATGTCTGCAAATACCTTCATGAGAATATTTACGTTATTCTTATGTCTGACGAATCCGGCTTCTAATAGAGCGAAACCACCCTCCATTAGTATAATCATAGCTGCAGTCAAGACAACCCAAATGGTATCTAACCCTGTATTTAGTGTGTGAATGGTCATGTTGTTTCCTTCCCCGATTTCCGATTCATCTTTATTTCCCCAATAATAGAGCGTGAAAGGATAATCTCATCTTTTGATGGTTCTTCTTTTAGACCGTGGATGGAATGATCCAGCTCAAATAAACCTTGTTTTAATTTATCAATTTGTTTAAGTGGTTCTTTTACATGTGCAATGTATTCAACTGCTTGATGATGGCTGGGAGAACGGCCTGTAAATAATTTTCGAAAAGGGGATAGTGATTGATAAAAGGCATCTTCGGCATTTTTCTTTTGGACGTATTTATTAATCTTGTTTTTAATCCGTTCAATTTCTTGTTCTTTTTTTGTTTTCATGAATTGCAGCATTTTTAAAAGTTCTGATGGTGAAATTCGAATGTTAATATTTGGATTTACTTCATCACGTACTAACATGTAAATACCCCTTACAATTCAATGTTATATTTTCTGACATTATATCGATAAGTTACTTGCGAGTCAATGATGGAATGTTGAAAAATATCGATGTAATTGTCAAAATAGGTAGATTTTGAGTTTAGATCTTTAAATATTATTTTTATTTTTTAAATAATTAAAATACGGTACGTGAAATTGTTAAATTTATCTGATTGCCGGAATGTTGGTTTTTACGCATGAAAAAAGAGCATTTCATATACAATGAAAATGCTCTTCGTACAATAATTAAAAATTTGATTAATCCCCAACCCCCAGCACATCTGTATTCGGCGGTTCATAACCCATATGTCTGGCCATCGCCATAATTTGGCCTTTATGATGGTATTCGTGTGTTACCACATGCAGAAGAAGCTGTGCAGCTGAAATAGAAATAGGTTCTCCATGCTCTCTCCAAGGGATGGCTCTTATGATAAGCTCATCCATCTGCCCATCCAAATCATTAAGGACATCATCAACATAGGCATCAGCCTGGATAAATCTCTGTTTAATTTCTTCTAAACTTGTTTTTGAAATGTTTTCTTTTGGTGTCAGAGGCGTTTTCGTCTGCAATAAAATATAGGAACCGAGCCATCCATGATAGCAGTTTGCAACATGAAGCAGTGAATCCCGCACACTTTGGAAGCCGAACCCATCAATGTGTCTTGTGAAATCTTCAGGTTGAAGCTCATCACAAAATTTCAAAAGAATTTCTCTCGTCTGTTTGACCCATTCATATTCGATCCGATTCATTATTATCCCCCTTCATCTTTCATAAAAAAAGAGCCGCTGAAACAGCTCCTCTCACTATATTCTAATTCGCATTCCCATTTACCTTCTCTGCCTTCCAGTAAAAGCTGCTGAACACATCTGCAAAAGCATCTGCGGTTCTGTACAGTTCACGGAAGTCGTTATCGATTCCTCCCATTTCAATCAGCATGGCGTTGTTCGAAAGATCCTGGTTGTAGATGCCGTTGCCTTGGGATTTATTCTTAATAATGACCCCCCGGCTGAGATGAGGATACTTTTTATTTACAAGACTGTTCAGTTCTTCTGCGATCTGAAGGTTCTTTTCAAAAGACGGATGTTCCCTTCCAACGATAAAACATAATCGCGCATAAGGCTGGTTGTTGATAGAGATCGTTGTCATTTTCCTAGGCTGAGAATCACGATGGATGTCAATTAGGTAAGATAGATCACGGTCTTGTGAGACGGCATGCTGGACGGTTTCTCGTGACAGTGCATACGCTCGATTGGTAGTCCACTTTCTGGCATTTAACTTTTCCCCTACGTTAGTGGTGTCATGGTCTACGCCAATCCCTCTGCTCTCCAGATCCTGTTTTAACCGGTCACCTACCGCTATAATGTTGGTCTTTGGATTGGAACTTGTAACTTTGCCTCCTTGCAGGATCGGCCTGAATGATTCATAGCTGTGTGAATGGTAAATATAAACGACCTGTCCTTTTGTTTTAAGTTTTGGCGGAGGAATCTCTTCATTCGGGTTATCGATATTTACATTCTTTTTATTTGGTTCGTTCGGCTTTAGAATTTCCTGAAGGGGCAATGTCGGTTCAATCGGCAATGTAGAATAGGTTGTCCCTTTTCCGGCAATATAAATCTCTGAATCATAGATCGCAAAGCCCGGCAGTTCCGTTCCGATCAAACTTCGCGGGTCCCCTGGCCTCAGGTTGGTCATAAGCTGCAGCATGATGGAAGAAGCGGCTGGCGGTTTGCTCTCTTTTGGAAGTACCTGCGTATAATAAGGATTCTCTGATCCGATGGCATATACCAAGGCTTCCGTTGTAAAGTTATTAAACCACTTTTTAACAAGGGACGAAGATACCTCGAACTTAATTTCTGCGGATGATATAAATCCCGCTACAAAGAATAGAAGAATGCTAAGGAGAGAAACCTTTATACCCGTTGAAAACAAGCCGTTATTGCTGTCTCTCATCCCATTCCTCCTCCTCTTTAAGATCAATGGCAATGTAGGCTAAACACACCATGATGAGCCCGGTAACAAGGAACCCAACAGTAAATAGCGATGATAAATAAAGATAACTGAACCCTGTCGTAGAGATCATGATGAGAATCCAAAAGTACACTGCTTGAAGTCTCATAGAATTCACCTTCTTCCGTCCGTTTCTAGTAAACTATATTCAATCTGAGAGATTTTATTCTGAAAAAGATGGAAGAATGCAAAGAAAAGCGAAAGCGGGCCTGGAACGAAAAAGCAGCTATTCATGCGGCCGGACAATTTTTATTACTTCATAAAATGGTTCTTCTTAACTAAGCAGAGAGTATAGTAATGAAACTATTTTCGCATTGACCAAGTTAAAATTTGATGTGAAAATGATAATCGTTATCATTTGTTGTTTAGGAGGAATTCTATGTTTATTCAATGGTTAAGAGAAAATCGTTTAGCCTCTTATGTGCTTACACTTCTTCGGTTGTATCTTGGAGTTAAGTGGGTTCAGGCAGGATGGGAAAAAATCAGCGGCGGACATTTTGATGCCAGTGGTTTTATGCTGGGGGCTCTTAAGCAAGTTTCTGGTGATCATCCTGCTGTTCAGCCCTGGTGGGGTGATTTCTTGCGGCAAGTCGCTCTGCCGAATGCTGAAATCTTTAATGCGCTCATTCCCTGGGGAGAATTTTTGGTAGGTCTTGGGCTCCTGTTAGGTATGTTTACTAGTTTAGCGGTTCTCATGGGGCTTACAATGAACTTTGCATATTTATTCTCCGGTACAACATCTGTCAACCCGCAAATGGTTCTAGCAGGTATGATCGTTCTGGCTGCAGGAGCAAATGCTGGGCGAATCGGTATGGACCGCTGGGTTGTTCACTATCTGGGATTGAAATTCAAGAAAAGGAAATTATCGAATACTCCTTGTCTAAAAGTGCATAGTTGAATACTTAACAATTACAAAAAAGCAGACCTTGCAATTGAAGGTCTGCTTTTTCTTTTTATTCACTAAGGTCTACGTTGTGGTAAACCTGCTGAACATCTTCCAAGTCTTCGATCGCATCGATCATTTTCTCAAATTGATTCTGTGCATCTTCAGGAAGGGACAGGTCATTTTGTGCCAGCATGGTAAGCTCGGCTACTGCAAATTCGGTAATCCCGACATTCTTGAATGCTTCTTGTATAGCATGGAATTGGTCAGGCTCTGCATACACGATGACAGAACCGTCTTCTTCAATAATGTCACGGGCGTCAACATCCGCTTCCATTAAGATTTCCAGTACTTCCTCTTCCGTTTTATCTTCGATGCCAAATACGGCTGTCGCATCAAACATATAGGCCACTGAGCCGGAAACACCCATGTTCCCGCCATTTTTCGTGAAGGCTGCACGCACATCCGCAGCCGTCCGGTTCACATTATTTGTTAGCGCGTCAACGATGACCATTGAACCATTTGGGCCGAATCCTTCGTAACGAAGCTCGTCATACGTTTCATCCGATCCGCCCTTCGCCTTTTCAATGGCACGATCGATGATATTTTTAGGCACACTGTATGTTTTTGCACGTTCAAGAACGACTTTTAATGCCTGGTTGGATTCAGGATCAGGTTCTCCCTGCTTTGCCGCCACGTAGATCTCACGGCCGAATTTAGCGTAGATGCGGCTCGTATTGGCATCTTTTGACGCTTTTTTCTCTTTAATGTTGTTCCACTTACGTCCCATTATGTTCCACTCTCTTTCAACTTCATTTTCAATAACACAACTTACCGTTCAACACCTCTTATTATACATAAAATGGACTTTTTTCTCTATTCAATGATTCGGTTATAATAGAAATGGATCAACCAAGTAAAGGATGCTGAAAAAATGCAAAGATATGTTATCGTCGGTGCAGGAATCCTCGGGGCGTCTGCCGCTTATCTTTTAAGCAAAAAAGGTGCTGAGGTCATCGTTGTCGACCGGAAACACCAAGGGCAAGCTACAGATGCTGCAGCAGGCATCATCTGCCCATGGCTGTCTCAGAGGCGGAATAAAGCATGGTATGCACTGGCTAAAAACGGCGCAGCCTTTTATCCGGCTTTAATTGAACAGCTGCGAGCAGATGGTGAAACAGAAACGGGCTATGCTCGTGTAGGTGCCGTCAGCCTGCATCATGACCATGAAAAACTGAGGAAGATGGAAGAACGTGCGTTGAAACGGAAAGAAGAAGCACCTGAAATGGGAGAAATAAAAATCCTGACTCCTGAGGCAGCTCAAGCTCTGTTCCCTGCTCTAAAAGAAGACTATGGTGCCGTGCATGTGAGCGGCGCGGCACGGGTTGATGGACGTGCTCTTCGTGATGCTTTGCTTCGCGGCGCACAAAAAAATGGAGCTCTCTTGGTGAAGGAAGATGCCTCTCTCCTATTCAGCGGAAATAGAGTAACCGGTGTTAAAGCCGGTGGCGAATTGATAGAAGCGGACAAGGTTATCGTATGTGCAGGGGCGTGGGCGAATGTGCTGTTTGAACCATTGGGAATCCATATGAACGTAACGTATCAAAAAGCGCAGATCGTTCATCTGCAGTTTCGTGATACTGACACGAGTCATTGGCCTGTTGTGATGCCGCCAAGTGATCAATACGTGCTGGCGCTCGAGGATGGCCGCATCATTATCGGGGCGACTCATGAAAACGATCCTGATGGCTATGACCATCGTATTACAGCCGGAGGTCTGCATGAAGTATTTAATAAAGGATTGGAAACCGCCCCGGGTCTGTCTGATGCCTCATTCACCGAGGCTCGAGCAGGCTTTCGCCCATTCACTCCAGGATTTCTGCCTGTGATTGGGAAACTGCCTGGCTGGGAAGGAATTCTGTTTGCCAACGGACTCGGTGCTTCAGGGCTAACGATGGGTCCTTTTATCGGAGAGCAGCTTGCTAAACTGGCGTTAGAAATGGAACTGGATATTGATCTATCCCTCTATCCTGTTGAAGATGCCATTCAATTATCATAAAAAAGACAGCGGATATCCGCTGTCTTTTCGCATGCTGTTATCAAGAAATGACTTTCTCTGTCACCCCGCTGAAAAGACCTTTGGCATTCTCATTAAACATTTTTTCAAATTGCATAATGGTCACTCCTCTTTCCTTTAATTCAGGCAGGATGTTGAGGAAAAGATGAGCAGGTGTCCAATTCTCCATGAGCAGTGCCTCTTCTTCATTAAATCTCCCCAGAGTTACGTCTCCGTTAAGCCGGGATAGCCAAATATGAAATGCTCATGAATCAATGTCTAACAGAGATAGGACCTGTCACCGTTTCCACCATTGAATTCATCGTCCAGACACTGCCTCATCTTACAATTTTTCTTCTTCCTGAAGCTTTCTTCACAATATCTTTCCGCTGGCCGTTGTTGGGAACGACTCTCTGAATTCAATCTGCCTCGGGGTTAAAATAACAAGATCCCTTATTTGGTTAGTATTAAATATTAGAAGTTGAAACCAGCTCAAACTGGTTATAAACATCCTTAATAGCAGCTTGAATGGCTTGGCTTGCTTTCCCACGGTAATGCTTTTGAATCCTTTCTATAAACTGATCAACACCATCATCCAGACTATAGCCACGGAGCAATTGACGAATATATTCCCTCCCGTGCTCTGTTGCGAGTGTACAAGATGCATCAATGATGACCCCATATTTAAAGTCAAGTTCCAATGTGATCGTTACTGAATCATATAAACTCCTTGCCGCCATACCTTGAGGAAGTTTCGCATGCCCTGCTATAAAATAGGTATTCATAAAACCAGTCCCTTCTTGTTTCGCTGGATTTTACACTAAATTATAGCAGTTTAAGCGTTGTGCAGGTGATTTTTCGTTTTCTTCAAATGATTAATGTACTGAAACTTGCTCGAAAGGCCATGCAGGCAGCTTTTGACGAAGCGGCTTATCATTTCTATAACCTAGGGCGTATTCACCCTGCATGATTGTATGAATTTCTCTTGTCCCTTCATAAATGACGGGAGCTTTGGAATTTCTCAAGTAACGCTCAACAGGGTATTCATCAGAGTAACCATATGCGCCATGGATTTGCACTGCATCATTTGCTGCGTCGAAAGCAGCATCACAAGCAAACCATTTGGCTAGAGAGGTCTCTCTTGTATTACGTTCTCCTTCGTTTTTCAACCAGCCAGCTTTATAAACAAGGAGCCTGGAAATTTCAAGATTCGAGCTCATTTTTGCAATCATTTGCTGTACCAGTTGATGCTTGCCGATTTCCTTTCCAAATGTTTTCCTTTCATGGCAGTATTTTAGACTGGCCTCCAAACTTGCGTTAATGAGTCCACAAGCACCAGCCGCTACCGTAAACCGTCCATTGTCCAACGCAGACATTGCAATTTTAAATCCTTCTCCTTCTTCTCCCAGTCTGTTGGAAACAGGAACTTTAACATCATTTAAAATCACTTCTCCGGTATTTCCGGCTCGAATGCCTAATTTTCCTTTAATTGCTTTTGTTTCTACTCCTTCAAATGTCCGTTCCACAATAAATGGAGTGATTCCTTGGTGCCCCATACTGGAATCAGTTTTGGCGAAAATAAGAAAATGGTCTGCGATGTCACAAAGAGAGATCCAAGTTTTAGCACCATTTAATATATAATGATCTCCATTTCGAACAGCAGTAGAATTCATTGCCGCCACATCAGAACCTGCATTCGGTTCTGTGAGCCCAAATGCGCCAATTTTTCTTCCTTGTGCTTGAGGAACAAGATATTTTTGTTTTTGTTCTTCTGTTCCCCATTGCAATAAAGTCATACTATTCAACCCAGTGTGTACAGAAACAGCCGTCCGATATGCTGTATCTCCGCGCTCCAATTCATCACAAACAATGGCTAAGGTATTATAGTCCATTCCGACTCCGCCGTATTCCTCAGGTATACAGACACCCATAAGCTGTAAATCCGCTAATCTCTTTAATATAGATGGCTGAAACTCACCATTTTTATCCCATTCCCGAATATAGGGGGAGATTTCTTTGTCAACAAATTTCCTAACTACTTTCTGAACACTTCTTTGTTCCTCTGTCAGTTCAAAATTCATCATGTTTTGGTTCCTCCTAAATGATTTTATTTAGTTTAAAATCCGCTATTTCTTCTTTACTGTATCCCATCTGGAGCAGAACAGAGTCAGTATGCTCCCCATATAATGGGGGATATTTTCTCATCGTAACCGGTGTTTTTGAAAGTTTTAAAGGAGAACCAGTTAATCTTAGATTCTTAACTGATGGGTGATCCATCTCTATCACCATATCTCGCTCCTTTACCTGGGGATTCTCAAACATTTCTTTAATGGTGTTAATAGGGCCGCTTGGAATCCCTTCTCTATCAAACTGTTCTTTCCATTCTTTTCTTGTCTTCATCATCAACAGCTCTTCGCATATGGTGATCAACTGTTTTTTATTGCGAATCCGTGCTTCATTAGTTGAAAATTCCTTCATATTCGCTAAATCCGGCCGTTCCAATATTTTAGTGAACCTGCGAAACTGATTGTCGTTACCAACCGCAACTACAAGTTCACCGTCCTTTGCAGGAAACACTTGATACGGCACAATATTTGGATGTTGATTTCCCATTCTCACAGGATCAACTCCGCTGCATAAATAATTACTTGCAACATTAATTAATGAAGAGACCTGGCAATCCATTAAAGAAATATCAATTTCTTGACCCTCACCAGTTCTTTCACGATGGTACACAGCTGTTAAAATCCCTATGCAGGTATATAAACCCGTTAACACATCCGCAATTGCAACTCCTACCTTGACTGGACTGCCCTCCGTTTCACCAGTGATGCTCATTAGTCCGCTCATTGCCTGAATAATGTAATCATACCCAGGTAAATCCTTGTAAGGACCGTTTAAACCAAAACCTGTAATAGAGGCCATAATTAATTTAGGATTACTGGCTTTCAGTTGCTCGAAACCCAGACCCATCTTGTCTAACGTTCCTGTTTTGAAATTTTGTACGACTACATCTCCAGAAGATACTAGATTAGTAAAAATTTCTTTTCCTTTTTCAGATTTTAAATTAAGTGTGATGCTTTGTTTATTTCTGTTCGCACACAGATAGTACGCACTCTCCCCGCTCGTAAACGGGGGACCCCATGACCTGGTTTCATCGCCCGATTCATGGTGTTCAATTTTGATGATTTCTGCTCCCAAATCACCAAGAATCATCGTACAAAAAGGACCTGCTAATACACGGGATAAATCAATGATTTTAATGCCTTCCAGAGCCATTCCCATTGAATCACCTCTTTCTTGTCTTTTGGGTACATAAAAAGAGAGTCAGCAAAAACAAACAATGTCTCTATACATTGAAGGTTTTACTGACTCTTATCCAAGGCTTGTCTTCCTGCAAAAGAAGATCAAGTGAACAAAGTCAATTCTCTGATTTTCACTATAAAACAAACCGGTTATGCAGCAGGGCTTATTACTGTCATCGGATTGATATTATTATCATAGTTAAATATTCAGAATTTTTCAATCTTTCTTGGAATTTTTATTAATTACAATTAAAGGCTAATAATAGAACTGACCGTTTTATTGCACATAATTTCTATAACATATTGGCTTATACTTGCATTTTAATTTCTCTGACACCTACATTTAAAGCAGATAACATCCCCTCATAGGTGGCTTCTTCCAAGGTACGGGGTGCCAGGCAATCCCCTATCTGTTCTACAAACGGGGTTATGCCTTTAACTTGTTCATATAGCTCAATATTGGGGACACGACCTAATGATAAGATAACGTTATCCCAGTCTTCTATCTCTTCTGTATCATGCGTAAATAGATTTCGGATGATTACATGGTCGTTACGAATTCCCCCAAAATCAAAATGTGGCCGGAGATGTACTTTTAGTTGATACAGTTTCTTCAAATATTCATTTCGAAGATACTGATGAACCTCTTGCCCGATATGAAGCTTAGAGGTGATCAGTGTTACTTTATGACCTTTTTCTGCTAAGAATATAGCCGCTTCAATTGCCGGCCAGTCTCCACCAAAATCAAATACGAACAATCGAGATCCAATCGCTTCAGGTTTCCCGCTAAAAAGATTGTCAACCAATATGACACGGGAATCATTGATACCTTCTACGTGCGGCAGATAAGGTCTGGAACCCACTGCACAAATAATAGCTTCAGGTTTAAGCTCAGTTAGATTCTCTGTGGTAACTCTTTGCCCCAGCCGGATATCTACATTACTTGCTGATAACTTTCGTAAATAATTATCCAGCATGGTTTCCGCCAATTCCCGGCGCATGGGAGCTCGACGCATTATGCGCAATAGTCCACCAATCTCCTTGTGTTGATCTACCAGAGTAACATCATGTCCCTGCGCATCGGCCGTGAGAGCGGCTTGCAGCCCTGCCGGTCCTGCTCCTATGACGACGACACGCTGTTTTGATCTTGAACGCTCGATAAGCGGAAGTAACTCCTCCTCTTTACCAGCGATCGGATTTTGTACGCATCCAATAGTAAGCCCTTTATGATAATGGCCGATACATGCCTGAAGACAACCTATACAAGCGTCAATGGCTTGAACGTCCCCCCTGACGGCCTTATTCGGCATATCGGGATCAACAATCAACGCCCGAGTCATCCCTATGACATCAGCTTTTCCGGTTGCCACAATTTTCTCCGCTTCCACAGGGTCAATAATACGCGATCCAATGAAGACAGGAACTGCACCTGCCATTCGAATTTTAAACCCATGAGAGGACAGATAGGCATGCTTTACAGGGGATGGGGGTGCAATATGAGTGGAACCAGAATACGTACTTGAGTCCCCAGCTGTAACATTGATGAAGTCAAGTCGAACCCGATCCACCAAATATTCCACAATCTTTACAGCATCTGTTATTGTCGTTCCGTCCATGGTCATTTCGTCGGAGCTCATCCGGATTCCCACCGTGTAGTCTTCTCCTACTGCCAGCCACACGCGTTCCAATACTTCTATAATAAAGCGCATGCGATTCTCAAAGGATCCGCCATATTGGTCCGTTCGATAATTGGTATGACTAGACCAAAATTGTGATGGTAGGTAGCCGTGGGAACAGCAAACTTCCACCCCATCAAGCCCACCGTCTTTGGCTAATTTGGCCGATATTGCAAATCCATTAATAACTTCCTCGATTTCCTCAAGGCTCATTGGCTTGGGCATAGCCCCAAAACGCAAACTAGGTTCAGCAGAAGGAGACCATGCAGCATTACGGTATTCGCTCGATATCACTTCTCTTCCCCCGTGAAACAACTGGGCGAATACTTTTGCCCCGTATTGTTGTACTTGCTTGGAGATTTTGGAATATGCAGCTACTACGTGTGGATCGTAACCCGCAATTGTTTTAGTGGTCAGCATGCCTGACGTGTGCACAGCAGCTGCCTCAAGAATAATAAGACCCGCTCCTCCTTTAGCACGTGCTTCATGGTAGGCTCCCATTTCCGAAGTTGGGATGCCATTTTTCACATGATTTGTTTGGTGAGCTGTAGTCATAACTCTGTTTTTAAGTTCTAAGTTCCCAATTTCAACACGACTAAATAGGTTCTTGAAATTTGTCATCACAAATTCCTCCTTCGTGTATAACCACGGATAGGTGGTAACAAATACTTCACTTTGATGCAGCAAACAAAAACTAAGCTGGTAGCCAATGAATGAAAAAGGAAGTAGGCTGTGATCCCACTCCCTCAATCTTTTTTGATATTCCATTCTCTATCAGTCGATCCATTAGCTATTGTTTATTACGTGCTTCTGTACGTTTTGCTCTAGTTGCCACCTGATCGAGTTTAAGATCGTCGGTAAGCACCACACCGTAGAGATTACTTGCTTGTGCCCTTGAAACGATCTCTTCACGAACATCTTGCGCCACAAGTTCCGGGTCACGGCTCAGGGGATCGCCCCAGCCGCCACCACCAGTGCTCTCGAAGACAAACGATTCACCTGGTTGAAATTGAATGCCCCCTAGCATTTGAGGATGCCATGTCCCGTCATCTGCTAATCCACCAATCGTTTCTAACTCACCTTGGCGAGTTTTCCGCAGCTGTCTTTGCTGTGCTGAGTGTAGTCCCCCGTTAACTCCTGGCGAGCCTTTGCGGGTTCGGGAGCACTCCATCCAGATCATCTCGCCACGCCCAAGGAACTCTACTTCAACATGTACGCCTACACCACCACGATAGCGTCCGGCCCCAGCTGAGTCAGTCCGCATTTCAAACGAATTGTATCGTATAGGAAATAGGAGTTCAGCTATCTCAGCAGGGAGATTCTGACAGTTTCCGAGAGGGTCCATTGTTACATGCATTCCGTCGTGAGTGGGTGTTCCACCCCATCCCCCGGCAGGCAAATCAGTAAAGATATGCAAATCACCTGTCGCCGGATCAGCGGCACTTGCCACATACCAGTTCGCATCAGAACAAGTTGGAGCCACAATGCGTTCAGGAATCGCCTTGGCCAGTGCCATCCAGATGGCTGCGGTGATCTTTGAAGAGGCTACGGTTGTGCATCCAAGTGTCGGTGATGGCCAGTGGGGATTGAGCCAGGTATTCTCAGGAATAGTCAAATCGATCTGTCTGTACATCCCTGCATTTGCTGGTGCCTCAGGATTGAGAAAGAACTTTAAAGAATAGTAAACCGCCGAGGCCGTGTTAGCGTAAGGAGAGTTAATTGGACCAATTGCGATGGGATCACTTCCTGTAAAATCAACCCCGATCCGATCTCCAGCAACAGTGATTTTGACACGTAGTTGGACAGGATTATCGGTGAATCCATCGCTGTCGATATAATCGCTCGCCTCGTACTCACCATCGGGAATTCGGTTAATTGCTTCTTTGGTCATCTCCTGAGTGTAGTCGAGAACTTCTCGCATCCCTTGCCTTAAAACATCCGTTCCGTACTTGTCTGCGAGTCGCATAAATTCATCGCGGGCGGCCCGCAGAGCACCTAGTTGCGCCTGGATGTCACCCTCAATGTACTGAGGTGTCCGTGTGCTATTCTTGATAATTTCAATAAGTTCTGTATTAGGTTTGCCTTCCTTGTAGAGCATCAACGGAGGCAGACGTAGACCTTCCCCGGCAATGTGGGTGTCAAAACCACCACCGACATCAGTCCAGTGGGCTCGGCTGACTGCAAAGCCAAGCAAAATGCCGTCATAGAACACAGGCATAGTCATGGTGACATCAGGAGTATGAGTGCCTCCATCATAAGGATCGTTCAGGATGATGACATCATCGGGACCTAGCTCTTCTATTGGATATCGTTTGAGTGAGGCACGTGCGCTAAAGTGCATGGCGGCAATATGAACCGGACAGTTAGCTGTCTGACCAATTAAATTGACGTCCGGGTCAAAAATAGCGTTGGAGTAATCCACCATGTCATAAATAATTGGCGAGAATGATGCCTTTTGCAACACCAGGCTCATTCGTTCACAGGTGTATTCAAACGATCGCCGCAGAACTTCAAAGGTAATGGGATCTAGCTGACGCTTTACGGTGTCTGTTTTGATAGTGGTCATTTTACACCCTCCTCTGTAGTAACAAGGATTTTGCCATACTGGTCTACTTTCTCGTCGTTAGTGATAATAATGTTGCCAAACTTGTCGACCTTAGCCAATGCATGATGTGGAAGTACGATCTCACTGTCAGGCTGTTCAATAATGGCTGGTCCTTGAATTAGCTGGCCACTACTGAGATGGGCTGGATCGTAAACTTCCACCATATAGTACTGTCCTCCAAAGTAGACCTTGCGTTGTTCTTTGACTTCGTCACCTTTTTGATTGTTCGTCCCCAATGATGCTTCGAGATCACTGGCCTCTGGTTTGGCTATTTGTCCATATCCCGTAACTCGTAAGGTGACAAAAGCAACGGGGAAGGATTCTGAAGAGACTCCATATTCACGCTTGTGCTCCCTGTGGAAGGCATCAACTACATCGGCCACTATAGCCTCATCAATATCACCGCTTGGAACAGGTGTAGTCACTTCATAGGATTGTCCAATATAGCGCATCAGGGCGTTACGCTCAAACGTCATCTGCTCAGATTTAATTCCGTCATTCTCGAGCAATTCGTTACACTCTTGTTCGAGCTTGTTGAAGGCAAGTGTCAATTTACTCGAATCAAGACCTGCGGCCGGCGCATAAAAGGTCGCTTCAAGGTCGTGGCGTACCTCCATTGTTGTGGCTCCAAAGGCGCACGCAACTCCAGCAAACGGGGGTACCAGGATACGATTAATACCTGCTGCACGAGCAATATTAAAGGCATGTAGCCCGCCGGCGCCTCCAAAGGCAACAAGCGTCTGATCACGTGGATCACGACCGCGATCGGTCGAAACCATACGAATTGCACCTGCCATATTCTCACAGACAATCTCAAGGATGCCTTCAGCGCAATCGAGAACGGATAGACCCAGTGGCTCTGCAATGCTATTTATGGCGGTCACAGCTGCATCGTAATCAAGCTGGAATTTGCCGCTCAACGTTTGGTTTAAGCGCCCAAGCACAAGGTTTGCATCTGTCACTGTTGGGCGGGTGCCACCGCGACCATAGCAGGCTGGCCCAGGATCGGCTCCGGCACTTTGTGGACCAACGCGTAACGATCCGCCCTGATCAATCCATGCAATAGAGCCACCACCCGCACCAATACTGCGGATATCAAGCATGGGAGTGATTATCGGCATCTCCCACTCAAGTTCATATTCGTCTGTTACCAGACCGCGGCCATTCTCCATGAGACATGCCTCAAAACTGGTGCCTCCAACGTCAGTAACAATCATGTTCTGCGTGTTAAGTAAAGTACTCAGAAAGCCTCCTGCTGCAACTCCTCCAGCGGGTCCCGACCCAATCAATTCCTCTGGACGTTCTTTGGCAGTAGAACTTCGCATCATCCCACCATTGCTCTTGACTATGAAAAGCGGGGCGGTTGAGCCAGCTTCAGCCAGGCGTGCTTCTAATCTAGTAAAGTAGTCGCTCACAACAGGGAACAATGAAGCGCGTATCGCGGTCGTGACAAAGCGACCCAGTTCGCGAATCTTAGGGCGTGTTTCAGAGGACAGAGCAACACGTGCGTCTGGAATCACTTCCAGTATGATATCGCGCATCTCTTGCTCATGCCGACCATTTACATAGGAGTTAATAAACGCGATAGCTACGTTCTTGATGCCGAGTTTAGCAATTTTTTCAGCTACTCTGCGTGCTTCGTCCCGACCAAGAGGTTTTACAGTCGTCCCGTCCGCTCCTAGCTTTTCGCTAACAGTGAAACGACGGCTGCGGCTAATCAGCGGCTGAGATTTAACTTGATACGGATCGTAGAGGTGACGGCGACGCTGGCGTCCTATTTCGAGTGTGTCTCGGAAACCTGCAGTCGTCACTAACGCAGGTTCAGGATACTTGCGTTCGATTAAGGCGTTTGTTCCGATGGTCGTTCCATGAATAATCGTTCCAATTTCAGAAGGCTTAATCTCCGCTTCTGAAAGCGCATTCATAAATCCGATTACAGGATCATTTGGCGTCGAAAGTACCTTTGCTGTGCGTACACGCTCAGATTCTGCTCCTTCTTCATCCCAGGCAAAAAGATCAGTAAAGGTTCCACCAACATCAATTCCCACTCGTAACATATGTCTTCCTCCTTCTTCATTGGTTCCTGTTTCGGCTTACAACCCTACGATGGTGTCAAACTAGGAAATCATCCCGTTATAGTACATGCATAAGTTGGTTGTTTCTTCCGAAGGAACTAAACTACTCTACTCCACAACAGCTTCAATAGGTATCATCCTATTAAACGTTATCTTCCGACCCTCCTCACTCGTTCAAGAGTCATGACGATTTACTAGCAATTTACGATTTATTTAGTATAATCGTAATAATCGGTATATTCAGTATATTGTTAATCTTATCTTGGTTGCAATACGTCTATATGAACAAACTTTATGATTAATTTCATACGATGGGATGAATGCTTATGACAATTACTGTTCGTCAACTGGTAAATAATCCGCATTTGAAGACAAAAGTTCTCGCTGGTTCTAACGGTCTTGAACGCGAGATCACTTGGGCACACGTATGTGAATTACAAGACCCTACCCCATGGCTCAATGGTGGCGAATTAATCATGACCACCGGTCTGGCTATTCCGCGAATTGCACAGAAGCAGGAGGAATACTTGCAATGTCTCATAGGTGCAGGAGTTAGTGGAATAGCAATTGCGGAAGGAATGTACGCTCCTGAGTCTACCAATCGTTTACTGTCTGAAGCTGACCGAAACGCATTCCCTGTTTTGTTGACAGCTTATGAGATCCCTTGGCTTGCCATTACACGTACTGTGGCTGATGCGAATACACACGAAGAACACGCGAGAGTGGTACAAACACTGCGCATATACGAAATTGCACGTCAGGCCATTCAGGATCATTCTCCTACTCAAATACTCAATATGCTGGGCGAGATTATTAACTGTACGCTACATGTTGTCCACCCGATTAACAGAAAACCACTATTCTATCATTCCAAGCTGCCCAACAATATTAAGGAAATATTCGAAAAAATATCTCCCGGCGATAAACTTCATTCACCCGCTGTACACCGTATCGAACGAAGTGGAATAACCGTCATACAAGTGTCTGTTCCTGCATCCCGGCCGGCTACCCTACTCGCGATTAGTAATTCAACAATTATCCCTCATAATCTCATACTAGCTCATATCGCCACGATCGTTGGTCTGATAATTGAAAAAAATACGGCTATGCATGAACGCCAGCGACGGTTAGGTGCTGAGATAATGTCAGGTTTGATTGATGGACGACTTACAACCGATGCAGCCTATCTTTTACTGGCTGAGCATGAACTCGGAGAAGAACCACGGTGTATCGTTGCCTGCGCTGCTGGAGATCAACCTTTTGAACATACATGGTTACATCTCCAGTTGTATGCACGAGGCATCCCTCATCTATTAACCCGTCGGGGAAATCTTCTTCTAGTTATGCTTTCTGCAAGCAGTAACGTACTTTCTAGTTTGCAGGCTGAATTGCCAGCAAACGTACGCTTAGGCATAAGTAACACACTGGGGCGCCCTACTCGTACACCAGAAGCGTATCAAGAGGCTTTATGGGCATTGCGTGAAGCTGAGACTCATGAAAAAACTATTGTTTACTATAGCGAAGAGTCACCCGTGTCGCCCTTCATGCCCCGAAGTAGAAGTGAAGCTCAAGAACAAGTAAAGCAGGTTATTCGTGACCTGTTAGCATATGACATCAAACATAACAGTGAGTTCACAATGACACTATATGTTTATTTGTGTGAGAATCGTTCTTGGCAGAGTGCCGCAAAAAAATTACATATCCATAAACAGACATTGGTCTACCGAATTAACAGAATTGAACAAATGACAGGCCGTCGCCTTAATGTCACCAATGATGTTGCCGAACTTTGGTTCTCTTTACAAGCCGCAAGGATGCTGGGTTTGCTTCCAGACTTATCAAAGATAGAGATTATGTAGAATAGATTTTAATCAATCAGGAACGGTTTAAAAATTCTGCTGCCATTGAATATTAGTAAATCAAAAGTTGGCAAAATAATTGCAATAAAATAACTGAGATGGGGAATGGCGAAAAGCATGATAAGGAAAAAACGTGCCGATTCATCTATCCCTCAATGGAATCAAACCAGGATTATTTTTTATATTAATGAAGAGGCATATTTTTCTTTTTTAATTGTATGTTCATCTCTGTTATTATGGCTTTAACAGCAGCTTTCCTTTTGTCTTTCTTGACTGCATGAGGTCATGAACCTGTGCAGCCTCTCTTAAAGGGAAAACTTCACCGATGGTCAGTTTCAGCTTGCCTTGAGCCAGATACGTAAACAGCTCCTGAAGGCTTGGCTTTAACAGGTCAGTCCTTCTCATGATCTGCGGAAGGAAAAATCCTATCACGGATTGATTTTTTCCCATAAGGTTTGAAGGATAAAATTTGCTTGGCTCCCCGCTAGCGACACCATAAACAACAATCCTGCCAAACACAGCGAGACATTTCAGTGTCTTATGGAACACATCGCCTCCTGCCATTTCTAGAGCCACATCTACGCCTTTGCCATCTGTTGCTTCGAGAACTTTATTTTCCCAGCCATCCTCCGTATAGTTGACCGCCACATCAGCGCCCATCTGCCGCGCAAGTTCCAGCTTGTCCTCAGAACTGGCAGTTGCTATGATTTTTCCGGCTCCAAAAAGCTTCGCAAGCTGGACAGCGATCGTTCCGACTCCTCCGCCTGCCGCATGAACGAGCACCGTTTCTCCTTCTTCAAGCCTTCCCATCGTTTTAAGAATATGGTAGGCGCTTAATCCCTGCAGAGGCAATGCGGCAGCCTGCTGAAAATCGAGATGGTCATCAATCGGTATTAAAAATCTTCCATCAGCCAGCGCATATTCTGCGTAGCCACCGGATTCGATTAAGGTCACGACCCTTGTGCCAGGTTTTATGTGAGCGGATTTCTCTCCTGTTTCAACAACGACCCCTGCGACTTCAGCTCCAGGAACAAATGGCAAAGGTGTAGGAATGACATATTGGCCTTCTCTGCGTGCCGTATCTGCATAATTCACGCCGACAGCATGGATTTCAATCAGTACTTCATGTCCTTTAGGAACAGGTTTGTCGAGTTCAACATTCTCCAGCACTTGCGGTCCGCCATATTCTTTAAATCGTACTGCTTTCATCGTCATCCTCCTATTTGCCGGTAAACACGGGCTGTCTTTTTTCTTTAAACGCCGAAATGCCTTCTTGATGATCTTCTGTTGAGATCATAAGTGTCTGGTTTAAACGTTCCTGCTCAAGAATCTCTTCAAGGGTAGATTGATAGGAAGCATCAATAAGTTTTTTCATCTTTCCAAAGGCTGCCACAGGACCGTTTGCCAGTTTAGCAGCCAATTTGAACACTTCAGCCTCCAGCCTTTCAAGTGGAGCCAGGTAATTGATTACTCCTAGTTGGTAAAGCCTCTCTGCTGAAATCGGCTCGGCGCTGAAAAAGAACTGTTTTGCTAGATGTGGCCCGATGAGCTTAGGCAGGAAGTAAGAGCCTCCTCCATCAGAGATCAGTCCGACCTGTGAGAAACTCAGCGCAAATTTGCTGTCTTCTGCAGAGACGATTAAGTCGCAGGCCATCGCAAGGTTAAAGCCGGCCCCCGCAGCAAATCCGTGGACCGCAGCAATGATCGGAATCTCCGTTTCTTTCATCGCCAGGATGCAGCGGTTGAGTTTGCCGATATGCTGATACACATCATTGGAAGTCGCCTGCCCCATCGTTTTGACATCACCGCCTGCACTGAAAGAGCGACCAGCTCCCTTGAGCACGATGACTTTTATATCTTCTCGGTTTTGTGCTTCAGCGCATGCATCGGTCAACCCGGTGATCATTTCCTCGCTGAAGGAATTTAAACTCTCCGGTCTGTTTAAGGTGAGGATCATTATCGGACCCTCGAATTCTACTAAAAGGTGTTCTTGATTCATTATTTTCTCCTCCTTTAATTACATAATGAGCCAGCCGCCGTCAGCTAGTACGTCTGACCCTGTCATATAAGAAGCTTCACTCGATGCTAGAAAAGATATAATATTGGCGATCTCCTCCGGCTTGCCGACCCTTTTTAATGCGGTATTTTTTTTGATGGCTCTTACAAATTGTTCATTCTCAAGGCCTTCTTCTGTGAGCGGTGTTTCAATAAAACCGGGAGAAACAGAGTTGACCCGGATGCAATAAGGGGATAGTTCCAAGGCAAGTGCTCTCGTAAAATTGATGACACCGGCTTTTGCAGCACTGTAATGCGGAATATGGGCACCTGCCTGATGTCCGGAAAGGGAGGCTACATTAACAATGGCCCGGTTCTGCCGTTTTG
This sequence comes from Fictibacillus sp. WQ 8-8, assembly GCF_024494405.1. Taxonomy (NCBI): domain Bacteria; kingdom Bacillati; phylum Bacillota; class Bacilli; order Caryophanales; family Fictibacillaceae; genus Fictibacillus; species Fictibacillus sp. WQ 8-8. Next base: position 198,434 of record NZ_JAMXKG010000007.1, on the reverse strand, counting down.
TTTCTTTTTTGGCACCATCAATCATGATTTTTCCTAGCATACGAGAAACGAGAAACACGCTCTTTAAGTTGGCGCTTTGTACGTGATCCCATTCACTGGCAGCAGTTTCCATGATTCTTGTTTGGGAGCTGCCACCTGCATTATTGATCAGCACGTGCAGCTCACCAAATTGCGATTGGACGTGTTCTGCCAATCCCTTAACTTCTTTTTCACTCGTTACATCTGCTGTGAAAATTCCCGCTGCCTGAGCATTGGGAATTTTGCTGATCTCTGCCGACGTGTTTTCCAGTTTAGACTTTGTCCGGCCGACTAAAATCACTTTGGCTCCCTCTTTCGCCAGTTTGATTGCAGCGGCTTGCCCTATTCCGCTGCCGGCTCCGGTGATTAGGGCAATAGAGTGCGTGAACTTCATAACCCTGCTCCTTTAGCAAATAAAAGTATTTGCTTCATATTGTTTCTCTGCGATCATGCGGTTTCTAGCGACACTTTTCCCAAATTGATGACAGCAGTTACAAGATTGCGTGATCAACAATACAAGCTGATTTGTTTTCTCACCATCCGTCAGTTCGTGGACAAGCTTGCGTGCCAGCATTTCAGCTTCCCACAGACTGTCTTCTAATATCGTGTGGGTCAGGGCTGTTTTGAGGGCTGCCTTTTCAGCCCCGCTTTTCTTGACGGCTTTCAAAGTACGGAATACAGAAGATTCAGCTGCATAAAGGTTTATGGCTAAATCAGCGAGTGCCATTAAAGCCTCCTGTTCCTGAATCAGTCCATCACCAAATGCTTCATAGGCTATACCTGCAGAGAGAAGGAACAGATGGCGTATGGTTTCTATAGCGTGCCGTTCTGCAGCCATAAGGGAGGTGCCTTGTTCCTTCGCCTGCTGCAAGGACCGGACTGCACCTTGGATAGAGGTTTGAAGGTCGATCTCCCCTTTTATTGCCTTTCTAAAAAGGTGGGTTGGAATGAGCAGCCGGTTAATTTCGTTCGTACCTTCAAAGATACGGTTGATCCTTGAGTCTCTGTACATCTGTTCAATCCCGTATTCTTTTATAAATCCTGCACCGCCATGCAGCTGAAGCGCTTCATCAGCGATATAATCCAATGTTTCCGATCCATAGACTTTACAGATCGCACATTCTGTGGAGTATTCACTCAACCGTGTTCCTACAGTTTTCAAATCAGAAGAATCATTCAGATCTCGAAGAGCATCTTCAATTAAGCTTGCCGTCCGGTACTGGAGAGATTCTGCCGCATACAGGCGGGCAGCCAGTTTGGAGATTTTTTCTTTCGTAGCTGGAAAGTCAGCGATCCGCTGCTTAAATTGTTTACGTTCCTGAATAAACTGTACCGCTTTCTGGTACCCGTATTTTGCAGCTCCCATGGTGGCGGATCCGAGATTAAATCTTCCAAGGTTCAGGACATTTAAGGCGATAACATGGCCTTTTCCGATATCGCCAAGCAGGTTTTCCACGGGTACGAGACAATCTTCAAGAATAACCGACCGGGTCGATGAACCTTTGATCCCCATTTTATTTTCTTCGGGTCCAAGTGCTAAGCCTGGAAAATCCTTTTCAACAATAAAAGCTGTAAATTTCGATCCATCCACTTTGGCATACACGATAAAGGTGTCTGAAAAAACAGCGTTGGTAATATAGATTTTTGTACCGTTTAAAACATAATGAGTGCCTTCCTCGTTCAGGACTGCTGTCGTTTGCGCGGCCAAGGCATCTGAGCCGGCATTCGGTTCTGTCAGACAATAGGCACCTAGGAATTCACCTGATGCCATTTTCGGAAGGTATTTTTTCTTTTGGTCTGGTGTACCGAAATAGGTGATTGGCAGTGTGGCGATACACGTATGATTGGAATGCGCTACGCCGTATCCGCTTGAAGGGCCGACCATCTCACCGACGATGCCCTTGCTGATCTTATCGAGGCCAAGCCCGCCGTATTGTTCAGGAATACTGTGAGCCAAAAGGCCAAGCTCCCCTGCTTTTTTTAATAAAGAAACAATCCGTTTAAAATCCTGGCTCTCGATGTTTTCACGATAAGGTCCGACTTCTTTTTCAATAAATTGCCTGGCCGTTGCCTTGATCATCACATGTTCTTCAGTGAAATCCTCCGGGGTAAACAAGTGCTCCAAATCTATGGATGAAAATAAAAATCCGGAGCCTTTCACTCTCGTACCGGTTTGTGCCATGAAAATTCCCTCCCTTTCTGTGTTTAAGATTGCTGTTGGGCGTGCGCTTGTTCAATGGTGGCTTTCCCATCCTTCAGCACCGCAACAACAGGGGCTGCATCGACAGCAGAGGCAAAATCCAAGTCGTCAAATAAGCCGTATCTGGCAAATAAATTTCCAACATAGGACGACTGAAGAACCTGATAAGCATTCTGTCTGTTTCCTTTATACAGATAGTAGGCCGTTTGGGCAGCGTCACTCAGCTGCAGCGGTTCTCCACCCAGCTCAACTAACGCCGTAATGAGATGTCCTGCTCCATATACATCCTCGAGGCTCACCTCTCCGGAATTGCCGGAGCAGATGATAACGATCGTACTCGAACTATTGTGATGTAACAAAGCCTTAGCAGTCGCTGTATTATTCAGTAAAGAAGAAATATATACTTTTTGTGCCCCTGCTGTTTTTCGAAGAGCCACTGTGCCGTTCGTCGTGGATAAGATAAGTGTTTTTCCCTGGACTTGGCGGCTGAGCAATAAAGGGCTCGGATATAGAAAACCGTCAATTGGTTTGGCATGCAGCTCTCCGGCCAGAAGGTAATCTCCCTTTTGGAACATTTTTGATAACTCCCGCGCTTCTTTGTGGTCTTTCACAGGAATTACATCTTTTGCTCTTTGATACAACGCAGATACGATGGTCGTGGTCGCCAACAAGACATCAAGTACCACGGCAATCTTGTTATTTTCAGCCATCTTTTCAGAATGGATCTCTTCCTTTTTCAAAAGCAAATGGACTTTCATCTCTTCACCTCATTGTCCAAAAGCAGTATGGGAGGCATGCAGGATCAAGCTTTTGACAAAGTGATGAAATTGTGAAAAGCGGGCATCCTCGGTTTGCCCTTTTTTATACCGGTAATAGATTTGCTGGCAGATAACAGCTAGTTTGAAATAGGCGAACGTTAAGTAAAAATTGATTGCGCTAACGTCTCTACCGCTTTTTTTAGCATATTCCTCTATAAACTGTTCCCTCGTAAAAAAACCTTCCATAGTGGTTACAGGCGGTTTTCCCAGTCCCGTTTTCAAAAGGTCGGGATCATCGGCTTCAATCCAGTATCCCATGGCGACTCCAAGATCGGCGAGAGGGTCTCCAACCGTACTCATCTCCCAGTCAAACAATCCTGTCATGTGGTTCAAGCGCTGATCAAACATACTGTTATTGAGCTTGTAATCATAATGGATCATGGAAGCGGGCTGCTGTGTTGGGATATGGTCCGCAAGCCATGTGGTCAAATGCTTCACTTCCGGAATATCATCGGTTTTCGAACGATCATATCTGGATATCCATCCATGCACCTGCCGTTCCATGAACCCATCAGGCTTGCTGATTTCAGATAATCCTGTTTTTTTGTAGTCAATGGCATGCAGCTGGACAAGCTGATTCACCATCTCACTGGAAATCTGGCCGCATAGATGCCGAGTCACCTGGACTCCCTTCGGAAAAGAGGTATCAACTACGATTCCATGTTTTCTTTCCATCAAGAAAAACGGTCGGCCAACGATCTCCTCTCCTTTTGAAAAAAGAAGAGGCTTTGGAGCAGGCGGGAACATTTCATGAATCTCAGACAGAATACGGAATTCCCGCTCCATATCGTGGGCTTTTGGCGCAACGGGGCCAAGCGGCGGCCTCCGCAGAACGGCTTCCCATTCTCCCATTTTGAGCTGATACGTCAAATTGGAATGGCCACCGGAGAACTGCAGGATTTCCAGCGTCTCTTCCGGCAATTCATCCATAGAATGCCTAAGGAAACGCTCAAGAGCAGCAAGATCCAGTTCTTCTCCCTGGCGAACGGCTATCGTATCCTTACTCATGTCTTCCTCCTCCTCGATTCATTTATTTCAAGATTCTGACTCTTGAGTCTGCAATACTAGATTCTCTTTCAATGCGTCGCGCAGAAATTCTGGTATATGAGCAGTCTGCTGTGTTTTAAAGTCAAAATACACAATGACTGCATTTCCTCTCGCAACTAACTCCTTGGTTTCTGCTTTATAGATATCGTGTTCCAATGTAAAGCTTTTTGTTCCGATTTTTGATACCCCGGTCCGCACCACTAGTCTTTCGTTAAAATAACCTTGTGCCATGAAGTCACATTTTGTGGAAGCAAGAATAAAGCTCCATTCGTTCGTGTTCATTTCAAGGCCGAGGGTTTCAAAGCAGCGGACCCTCGCTTCTTCCAGATAAATAAAATAACTCGTGTTGTTAATGTGGCCCAGGGCATCCGTTTCACAGAACCGTACCGTCAGTTCAATTTCATGCATGTCTTTCCTCACTTTCTGCCTCTTACCGATCAACGATGCTGAAAGGCAGGTTTTCTTTTTTCAAAAAATGCCTGAACGCCCTCTTTAATATCTTCCGTTTGGAACACTTCCTGAAACAGAGAAGCTTCCACTTCGATGCCTTCATTCAAGGATTTGTTAATGCCTACATCAACCGATTGTTTAATTCGTGATAGAGCCTGAAGCGAGTGGCGCGTGATTTTACTTGCCAACTGTTTGGCACTGACCAGTCCTTCACCGGAAGGAACTACCTTATTGACCAGTCCGATTCGTTCAGCTGCGGCTGCAGAAATCGGTTCCCCTGTAAACATCATTTCTTTTGCTTTCGCTTCTCCCACTAAGCGGGGAAGACGCTGTGTTCCTCCCCCGCCAGGAAATAATCCGAGGGTAACTTCAGGCAATCCGATCTGGCTGTGTTCCTCCGCAATCCTCATATCGCATGAAAGGGCAAGTTCGCAGCCGCCTCCGAGTGTCAAGCCGTTCAAGACAGCGATCGTAGGCTTTGGAAAAGAATCAATTCGGTTTAGGATATAATGGACCTCCATCACTTGTGCCCTCATATCAGGGTTCCCCATCATCTGAGGAAACTCTTTAATGTCGGCTCCAGCAACGAATGCTTTTTCTCCCTCTCCCGTTAGTACAACAGCTACCGTTTCCCGGTCATGTTCCAACTCCATGAACGTATCATCAAGCTCCTGGAATACGGCTCTGCTCAATACATTCAGCGGCGGATTGTTTATCGTAATGACAGCGAGATGATGGTCTTTTACTACCTCAAGATATTTTCCCATTATAGTTTCACTCCTTCAGTTTCATAGTTGTACCAGCCTTTGCCGGTTTTTCTCCCTAAATGGCCTTGCTTCACCTTCTCTTCAATGCAGGCAAACGGCTTGTCTTCTGGATCGCCCGTCTCTTTATAGCGCTGTTCCATGACATAGTAGCCGACATCGATGCCGGATAAGTCCATAAGTTCAAATGGTCCGATCGGGTGGTTCAATGCTTTACGGCAGATGATATCGATGTCTTTATAGTCAGCGATTCCTTGTTCATACAGGTAAACGGCTTCTTTCTGCAGCGCACCCAAAATACGGTTGGCAATAAAACCCGAAATCTCTTTTTTAAGCAGAACTGCGGTACGGTTGATCCGCTTGCAAATCTCCATCGTCAGCTGAGCCGTTTCTTCGGATGTTTGGTCACTCATCACCACTTCCACACAATCCATCACGAGAGGCGGGAAAAAGAAATGCATGTTAACTACCTTCTCCGCACGGTTTGTCTCTGAAGCAATCAGACTATTGACGATTGTTGAACTGTTGGTTGCAAAAATGGTATGCTCAGGCGCCAACTGCTCAAGCTTCGCAAACACTTCTCGCTTCACATCCAGTTTTTCCACAACAGCTTCAATCACAAAATCGGTATTTCTGACCGCATCTTCAAAGCTTGTTGTGAAACGAAGGCGCTGAAAAGCCGCTTCTTTCTGATCGTCAGAAAGCTTTCCTTTAGTCACCCATTTGTCCATAATGGCATTGAGTTTGCTCTCTGCTTTGGAAAGCGCCAGTTCCTGCACGTCCTGTATGACAGTTTCAAATCCGCCAAGCGCGCACAGCATGGCGATCTGATGTCCCATTTGGCCTGCACCTAATACAGTAATCTGCTGTACATCTTCTACTTTCATCGTATAGCCTCCCGTTATTTAGTATCAATTTCTATGTGCTATGCCATTTAGAATCATTTCTACAAATATTTCGGCTACTTCTCTTTCTGACATCATTCCATCCGGATTGAACCATTGATAGCTCCAGTTAGCTGCGCCAAGAATTCCAAACGTAACGATTGATTCGTTCAGGTCAGAACGAAATTCACCGTTTTCAATGCCGTCATGGATCAACTGCTCCAGATTAAAGCGGAAACGGTCCCGTTTAGGAATAATCAGGGAGAGGCGCTCTTCGTTCAGGTTTTTGATTTCCCTGAAGAACACTTTTGCACTGGCTCCGGCCTGTCTGATGTTGCCGATTAACGCATAAACGATCTCAAACAGCTTTTCTTTGCTTGATTTCGTTTCATCAGAGATGATTCGTTCCTGCTGGTTTAATAGTTCATCAATATATCTGTTGTGAATGTTCATCAGCAGTTCTTCTTTGCTTGCAAAATAATAATAAAAAGTCCCTTTTGTTACGCCAAGAGCATCAACAATATCCTGTATGGATGTTTCACTGAATCCCTTTTTCTCAAATAAACGGATGCTGCATTCCGTAATTTTTTCCTTCATGTCTGTGTCCTCGCATTCTTTAATCAATTTCAGGCAAAATTATATCATTCTCTTTCTCTCCTTTTCTTTTTTTCTCAATGAATCTATAAAATTGTCCCTACCTTGTCTTTATTCTTGCTTCTTCCCGCAAAGCTCTGCGCAGAATTTTACCGACATTCGTCTTTGGCAGCTGCTCGCGAAACTCGATGATATGCGGGATCTTATACGCAGATAAATTTTGTTTGCAATAGTAAATAATCTCATCCTCTGTCGCGGTTTTCCCTGCTTTTAATACGACGATAGCCTTCACATCCTCTCCTCTGTAAGCATCAGGTACACCAATCACAACGGCCTCCTGAACGGATGGAAATTCATACAGCACTTCTTCTACTTCCCTTGGATAGATGTTGTAGCCGCTCGCGATAATAAGATCCTTCTTGCGATCCATGATGAAGACATAACCGTCATCATCCATCTTGGCTATATCTCCGGTGTAGAGCCAGCCGTTGCGAAGGGTATGTTCTGTCTCCTCCGGCATGTTCCAATAACCCTTCATGACTTGCGGCCCCTTGATAATGAGCTCGCCAAGTTCACCTGTCTTTACGTCTTCAGTTCCTGTTGCCAAGTCCACGATATGGTAATCTGTCGACGGCAGACCAATGCCTACGCTCCCTTCTTTTTGTTCAGAAAACATCGGATTGCAATGTGTGGTCGGTGAGGCTTCTGATAATCCGTAGCCTTCTAGAATCTTTGAACCTGTCTTTCTCTCAAAATCCTGAAGCAGTTCGACAGGCATCGGAGCACTTCCGCTGTTGCACACTTTTATACTGTCTATACCGAAGTTTTCAGCTTCCGGATGGTTGGTGATCGCAACATACATCGTCGGAACACCGGGAAAAACGGTCGGTTGTTCTTTTTTAATTGTTTGAAGAACCTCATTGATGTCGAATCTCGGGAGCAGGATTGATTCTGATGCGGTATAGATTGCGAGATTCATACAGGAAGTCATGCCAAACACATGGAAAAGAGGAATGACCGTTAAATACTTTTCTTTCCCGATCTCAATGTTATATTTAAAAAACTCATGTGATTGAAGGACGTTAGCGATAATATTTTTATGCGTCAGCATGGCGCCTTTGGAACGTCCAGTTGTCCCTCCGGTGTATTGTAAAACCGCAACATCCTGTTCAGGAGCGATCACTGCAGGATCGATCCGTCCGGTGCCGCTTTGCAAAAACTGAGAAAAAGACCAGTCAGGTGAAAGATCTTTTGGGTTTTCATCAAAACTAACCGAGATGATCCGTTTTAAAGGAGAAACATGCTGTTGCTTTTTCACCTGTTCATAAAGCGGTTCATAGACGACGATGGTCTCAGCTCCGCTGTCGTCGAGGATATGCTGCAGTTCCCGCTCAACGAGCATCGGATTAACCTGGGTAACGATCGCTCCGGCAGTCAGGACTCCATAGTATGTAATCACATATTGAGGACAGTTCGGCAGCATGATGGCCACACGGTCTCCGGCTTTCACTCCCGACTGCTGCAAAGCGGATGCAAAACCGTTTACGAGATTCTGCAGTTCACCGTACGTGGTCTTTTGGCTATAAAAGGATAAAGCGTTGTAATTAGGATATCGTTCTGCTGTCTGTTGAAGCAACTGCGGGATGGACAGGTCAGGAATCTGTATATCTGGTTGAATGGTTTCAGGATAATGGCTTTTCCAAACTTTGTTTTCGCTCATTATTAACCCTCCAGATTTTTAAAAGTTGATGAGATGGCTGTTTTGGCGGTAAAAACTTTATTATCGATCAGATGATACTCGACAGAAGTCAACCAATTTTGACGTCATGAGTTTGTCGGAAAAATACCAGTGAAGCCCGTTCTAAAAAACACTCAAAAAATCAGCCCACCGCCATCCACAGATAAAGTGGCTCCTGTAATAAATGATGCTTCATCTGAAGCGAGGAACAGCACCGCTCTTGCCACTTCTTCAGGTTTTCCGATCCTCCCGAGAGCATTGGCGGTAGAGATGATCGGCCATTTTCTTTCATTGTTCTTCCAGTTATCGATGATGCTCGTATCGATAACTCCTGGAGCAACGGCATTCACTCGAATGTTATGTCTGCCATATTCAAGTGCGGCGTTCTGAGTGAGCAGGAAAACTCCGCCTTTTGATGCATTATAAGCGGATAAGTATTTCTGCCCTTTAAGTCCAAGCAAGCTCGAAGTATTGATGATGACTCCTCCTCCGGCTTTGATCAGTTCCGGAACGCCATGTTTGATTCCGAGGAAGACCCCTTTTAAGTTGATATCAACAATGCGGTCCCATTCTTCTTCAGGAAGATCTGTACTTTTTACCTCAGGGTTTCCGATACCGGCATTATTGAACAAAATATGCAGAGCCCCAAACTCGCTAATGGCCGCGTCGATCACCTTTTTTACCTGCTTAGAGTCTGTAACATTTGTTTTGATAAAAATGGCCTGTCCACCTTGTTCTCTAATTAAACGAACGGTCTCTTCCCCAAAGTCTTCTTTCACGTCAGCGATGGCCAGCTTGGCGCCTTCCTTGGCAAAAAGAAGAGCAGCAGCCCGGCCGATGCCCCCTCCTCCGCCTGTAATCACCGCTGTTTTTCCCTGCAGTCTCATAACTTCAACCCTTCCCTGCTTCTGTCTTTACAAGGCATGTGCCCCGCCGTCTACAATCAGCACGTCTCCTGAAACATAATTAGAAGCATTTGATGCAAGGAAAAGAGCGGCTCCTTTAAGATCATCATCACTGCCAAAACGGTTGAGAGGCGTCCCCTCTAGAATGGCATCTTTTCCGTGTTCAATGAGCACTTTCGACATTTTGGTTGGAAAAAATCCTGGAGCTATCGCGTTCACATTAATATTGTGCTGCCCCCATTTCACGGCAAGATCCTTTGTGAAAGTTATGACTGCTCCCTTGCTCGTGTTGTAGCCGATCGTATCCATATAACGCGGATCTGTGCCCCCAAGTCCCGCAACAGAGGCAATATTGATGATTTTGCCTGATTTCTGTTCTATCATCACTTTCCCTGCAGCCTGGCTCATTAAAAATGTGCCTGTCACGTTTACGTCGATCACCTTTTTCCATGCTTCATATGGCATTTCTGCGGCGGGTGCGCCCCATGTCGCTCCGCTGTTATTGACGAGAATATCGATGGAATCAAATTCCTGCAGCGTTCGATCGATCACAGATTGAACATCTTCCGGATTTGAGATATCGCACTTCAAGGCGAGTGTCTTTATTCCGAGTTGCTTTAACTTCTGAGCTGCTTCCTCACAGGCCTCAACTTTTCTGGAACAGAGAACAACGTTGGCGCCTGCTTCAGCGAACGCTTCGGCAATCTGTTGCCCTAATCCCCTTCCTCCGCCTGTAATGATCGCTGTTTTACCTGTTAAATCAAACAGCTTGAGTACATTCATGTTTCTGCCCTCTTTCTTTGAAAATTCTAATGGACCAACAGTTCTTGCGGGTATTTTTTAAGTTCTAGTCTGGCTAGCTGTGCTCGGTGGACTTCATCCGGACCGTCAGCAAGCCTTAATGTTCTTGCATTCGCCCACTGGGCAGCAAGTGTAAAGTCGTCAGAGACCCCTGCTCCTCCAAAAGCCTGAATGGCGCGGTCCAGCACGCGCAGCGCCATTGAAGGTGCGACAACTTTGATCATAGCGATCTCTGTCTTGGCTTCTTTATTGCCGACGGTGTCCATCATATATGCTGCTTTTAAGGTCAGGAGCCTGGCTTGTTCAATTTCAATCCTTGAATCAGCGATCCATTCACGGATTACTCCTTGGTTTGCAATTGGTTTTCCGAAGGCTGTCCGTTTTTGAACGCGCTTACATAATTCTTCAAGCGCTCTTTCTGCTGCTCCGATCAGCCGCATGCAGTGATGGATCCTTCCCGGTCCAAGCCTTCCTTGAGCGATAGCAAATCCTTTCCCTTCACCCCAGATGATATTCTCAGCCGGCACTCGTACATTTTCATATGTGATTTCTCCATGTCCATGCGGAGCATGATCATAACCGAAAACGGAAAGCATCCTTTCCACCTTCACCCCAGGGGTATCCAAAGGCACAAGAATCATGGATTGCTGCTCATGCCGGTTCGCACCTGGATTGGTCTTTCCCATCACGATAGCAATTTTGCATCGAGGATCCCCGGCTCCGGATGACCACCATTTCCGTCCGTTGATGACATATTCATCTCCATCCTTTTCAATACGTGCTTCAATATTCGTGGCATCCGAGGAAGCGACTTCGGGTTCTGTCATGGAAAAACAGGATCTGATCGTCCCTTCTAAAAGGGGCTTGAGCCACGACTCTTTCTGTTTTTCCGTTCCATAGCGGACAAGTACCTCCATATTTCCTGTATCAGGTGCACTGCAGTTAAAGGCTTCTGGCCCAATGAGGGATCTTCCCATAATTTCACATAGCGGGGCATACTCCTGACTGGTAAGTCCAGCTCCATCTTCACTGTCAGGCAAGAACAGATTCCATAGGCCTTCTTTTCTCGCTTTTACTTTCAATTCTTCCATTATCGGCGGAACTGCGCTCCATCGGTCCTTTTGCTTATTAAGCTGTTCTTCATAAAGAGCCTCATTCGGATATACATACTGTTCCATAAAAAAGATGATCCTTTTCTGCAAGTCTTTCACTTTTTCAGAATACGAAAAATCCAAAATCTTCATCTCCTCTCAACTTACTAACCGGTCGGTATGTTAGATTATCTAAAGTATACTCTTTTCGGTAAAATTATCAATAAAATAAACTTATTATTCAAAAAATTAATAAAAAAGTCCTTTATGTAATTAATTCAAGTATAGGAAATACTAATCCCGGAGGTGGAAGCTTTGAGCAAACCAAAGATCATCATTCTGTGGACCGTGGCTGTCTTCTTTCTTTATTTCGCGTGGTCAGACTTTGTACAGGGACAGTTTAAATTTTCTAAATTTGAAGGCCGTGTGCTTGAAAAGGATTACTCAGAAAAAGCGGTAGAAAGAGGAACAAATATTCAAAGCCTGCCCAACTATACCATTCGCCTTTCATCAGGCCAGGCTGTTTCTGTTTCGTCACTGGATTTTAATTCTATAAAGAAGGGAGACCATGTCTTCTTCATCAAACAAAATGGAAGCATAAGTCTCTATAAAAGAGAAAGCCAATCCTAAAAAGGACTGGCTTTTACACGTTTTCTTTCACTTTTTTCGTTAAAAAGAAATATAAAACAAAAGCTATTGCTTCACACAGTGCAATGATAAAAGCCATTGAACCAGCAGGATTACTTCCCCAGAGCCCAACCAATGGTGCTGCAATACCACCAAGTATAAAAGGCAGCAGCCCAAGCAGCGCAGAAGCACTCCCTGCTGCCTTTTGCTGATTCTGCATAGCGAGTGAAAAACTGGCCGTACTGACGATTCCTACGCTGGATACCGTTAAAAATAAGGAAATGAGCAAGCCGAATAAGCTTTTCGTTGCAAGACTTACGATGACCATTAGGATACTGCCTCCTAACGCAATCAGCAACCCGCTTCGCAATAGTGCCGTTTCGCTGACTTTTCCTGCAAGTTTTCCAGCAATCTGGCTGGCGATGATAATTCCAACTCCATTGATTGCAAAAAACACACTGAACGCTTGTGGTGAGGCACCGAACACATTTTGAATGACGAAAGGAGATCCTGAAATATAGGCGAACATAGCTGCCATGACAAGCCCCTGTGAGGCTGCATACCCCATAAAAACACGGTCACTCAGCAGTTTTTTGTACGTCGTAAGCGTCTGTTTGATCCCGCCAGATGTCTGATTCTCTGCTGAAAGCGTTTCTTGCAAACCAAAGAAGGCAGCAAGCAGCATAAGCAGACTTAAGGCACAAAGAACAATAAACACGCCTCTCCATGAGGTGAACTGCAATAATTGTCCTCCTGCCACAGGAGCCAGGATCGGAGCGATACCGTTAATCAGCATCAATAAAGAAACGAACTTCGTCATATCCGGGCCGGAAAAAAGATCTCGGACCATGGCTCTGGATATGACAATGCCACCGGCTCCTGAAGCTCCCTGAACAAATCTAAGGAAAATGAGAATACTGATATTTGGAGCAAAAACACAGAGCAAAGAAGATACGGCATATAGCCCCAGGGCGATCTGCAGCGGGCTCTTCCTTCCTCTTCTGTCACTGATAGGACCTACAAACAATTGCCCCACGGCAATCCCCAACAAGCAGGCAGTGAGACTGAGCTGTGCGGCTGAAGAGGTGGTACTCAGCTCTTTTGTTAGATTAGGTAAAGCAGGCAGATACATATCAATGGATAATGGACCGATGGCCGTCATCGAGCCTAAAATTAATGCAAGCCATAGCCTTTTGGATGTGCTGGATTGTTGAATAGCTGAATAAGGTGAATTTTCTGGATTAGTTTGATTCATGGCTCTTCCCTTTCGATTCGGTTATTCGGTGTTCAAGCCTCTTACTGATCGATTCCAGCTCTCTTATTTTTTCTTCAGCATCTTCTTTGTGTTTCTGAAGAATGTCCAGGAATGAATCCAGGTTTCGTTTTTCGAGCTGGAGCTTGATCTGCTTGAGTGGGACTCCCATAGATTTTAAATAATAAATGATGTCCAACAGTTCGAATTGCTCAATGGAGTAGTAGCGATAACCAGAAACGGGATCAACGTTAACTGGCGTAAATAAACCGATTTCGTCATAATAGCGCAGCGTTTTAACGGGGATGTTGTGAAGTTTAGCCATCTGGCCAATGGAGAATCTGTTTTTCATGAAAACACCTGCTTTATAATAATGAACCTATCTTAACATAAAAATGGCAGCTCCTCCTTATGAAGTAAGCCGCCATTTATTTGCGTACTCTGCTTTATAGGTTCACACCTTTCATTCCGGCTTCAGGATATCGTTCACCTGCAGCCGCTCCCCTTGGTGCCGCCTCATTGATCCGGTTTAGGTCATCTTGTGTCAGTTCAACCTTTATTGCCCCAACATTTTCTTCTAAATAACGGGTTTTCTTTGTTCCGGGAATTGGGACGATATCATTACCTTGTGCAAGCAGCCAGGCTATAGCCAGCTGTGATGTACTGCAGTTTTTTTCTAAAGCGATCTCTTTTATTTTTTCAACAAGATCTAAGTTCTTTTGAAAGTTTTCTCCTTGAAACCTTGGAGAAAACCGGCGGTAGTCATCCTCAGCCAAGTCTTCAAATTTTTTGATCTGACCTGTTAAAAAGCCTCGGCCAAGCGGGCTGTAGGGAACAAATCCGATGCCAAGCTCCCGGATCGCAGGCAGAATTTGTTCTTCAACATCCCGGCTCCATAATGAATATTCTGTTTGTACGGCTGTAATGGGATGGACATCATGTGCGCGCCGAATGGTTTCAGGAGAAGCTTCTGAAAGGCCCAGATAGCGTATTTTTCCTTCCTGAGCAAGAATCGACATTGCCCCTACCGTTTCTTCTATAGGGATCCCTGGATCGACTCTGTGTTGATAGTAGAGATCAATGTAATCCGTGCCAAGCCGCCTCAAACTGTTTTCACACGCTTCTTTCACATATTTCGGATGTCCGTTTACACCTAAAAAGGAACCGTCTTCTCCCCTTACATTGCCAAATTTTGTAGCAAGGATGACATCCTTCCGGCAATCACTGATCGTTGTACCTACCAATTCTTCATTTTTGCCAACACCATACATATCAGCGGTATCCAGGAAGTTTACACCTAATTCAAGTGCATGGTGAATGGTTTTTAGTGACTCCTGATCATCTTGTCCGCTGTAAAAGTCCGACATGCCCATGCAGCCCAATCCAAGGGATGAGACTTCCAAACCCTCATTGCCTAGTTTTCTTTTTTGCACATTGTTCATCCTCTCTCATTTAGTCAAACCAATTCATACAAAGTACCTTTACCCTGTTTTCCTCCATAAAAAAACGAAGAGAAACGTGTTGGCTTCTCTTCGTGTTGTAATCGACTATTTTAACCACTCGGTGATTTCCTGATAGGGTTGTTTTTTGATAGCCGCAGGCGCTTTATTTGGATAGCCAAGATAGATAAATCCAGCCATTTCACCTTTGTCTGAGAGGCCGAAATAAGACCTTACTCTGTCGTCATAACAAATCGTGCCTGTGCGCCAAACTGCCCCAAGACCGAGCGCATGGGCAGCAAGCAGCATATTTTGAATAGAGGCACTGACAGCTGCTGTTTCCTCCTTATGAATCACTTTTTGGTGATCTCCCGGCTCTACTCCTACCGCAATAATAACCGGTGCACGAAGAGGTTTTTTCTTTACCCTCTCCAATTTTTGCTGATCCTCTTCTGACAGTGGTTCATTCATTGCAGACTTTGTGATTTCTGCCAGAAGCTCTCCCAGCTTGTTTCTCCCTGCTTCGCTGATGACAAAGAATCTCCAAGGATTCGTACGGTGGTGGTTTGGAGCATATGTTCCTGCTTCTAAAATTTTTTCGATGAGATGATCGGGAACTGGATCATCCTTAACCGAACCTATGCTTCTCCTTGTTTTAATCGCTTCAAAAATATCCATACTGCATCATCCTTTTTAACTACCTTATGCTTATTTATGAATCCATTATAACGCTGCTGATTTTCAGGAGCCAATGTTTTACTTTTAAACAGTTGCAAGGATCTGAAAAACGAATGCCTTTTTTCAGTTTCGGAAACCTTAATAGACGAGCAGCATTGTCTGCTCAATTCTATGTGGGGGTGTTGCATCATGGCAAGAAACAAACTTTTGGTACCTGGTTCTGAGAATGCGTTAAACCGGATGAAAGAGGAAATCGCCAATGAGTTTGGAGTGAAGCTTGGTGCAGATACGACCGCACGGGCTAATGGATCTGTAGGCGGAGAGATGACAAAACGTCTCATTGCTATGGCAGAACAGCAGCTTGGAAATCAGCCCCGATAGTGTTGATTTCAAAAAAAGAGACCCCATTCGGGTCTCTTTTTCACTTTAACGCTTTGTTAACAATGATGTTGGAATTAAGGTTGATAGAAGAAGGCCTGATAAAATCAACAAAATGCTTTTACAAAACCTACTTTAAAAACCGATTCATATTTCTTCCAAAATAGATCTCATCCATCTCCTCGGTAATTCTTTTGGTGATTTCCGCTTGTTCCTGTTCGGTCAGTGTATCCCTTGAGTACCCGAATAAGTAATTGTTCAGGTCAAAATTTTTCAGCTTGCATTTCGTATGAAAAATATTTTCCTGATAGATGTTTGAATCAATCATATCAAATTCGTTTTTAAAATCCTCGCTGATAAAATTTTGTATGGAAGATATGTCATGATCAATAAAAAGCTTTTGGCCATTAATATCTCTTGTGAATCCTCTAACCCGGTAGTCGACGGTCATAATATCGGTATCAAAGGAATCGATGAGATGATTTAAAGCTTTTAAAGGAGAAATCTCTCCGCAAGTTGAAACATCAATATCCGCTCTAAAGGTGCTGATTCCTTCGTCCGGATGATACTCGGGATACGTATGAACGGTTAAATGGCTTTTGTCCAGCTGCATGACTACAGATTCAGGCATGGCTGCCGGTGTTTCATCAATATTTTCAGTAGGCACTTCGACAATTGGGCCTTCAGAAACTAATAATGTTACACTGGCTCCTTGGGGAACATAGTCTTGTTTAGCGATATTTAATACGTGCGCGCCAATCGTGTCGGACACTTTCTGAAGAATGCCGGTTAACCGCTCAGCGCTGTATTCTTCATCGATGTAATCAATATAGGCTTCCCGCTCTTTCCTTGTCTTCGTGTAACAAATATCGTACATATTAAAGCTTAATGATTTGGTCAGGTTATTAAAACCGTGCAATTGAATTCGCTGCTCATGTGTTCGGCTCATGAATGATTTCCCCTTATTAGCAAAGTATTGTAATTAAGCATTTACTCCATCAAATATTGTTAAGATACCCTCCATTCGACATAAAAAAACAGCCCTATTGTAAATAAGGCTGTAAAATAGCTCGTCCTAAAACATACTTAGATCGTATCGTTTAGAAAGCATCTCCAGAATTTTAAGTCCGGCTATGCTATTTCCTTTATCATCAAGTGCCGCACCAAAGATCCCGATACCGAACCGATTGGGCACGGCACCCATGATTCCTCCAGAAACACCGCTCTTCGCGGGAATCCCAACTCTTACGGCAAATTCGCCGGAAGCATTGTACATGCCGCACGTCACCATTAAAGTCTTGCAGATCCGAGCGATATGCGTGGGGATTAACCGATTATTCGTCAATGGGTCAATACCATCAAGGGCAAGAACAAGGCCAATTTTCGCTAAATCAAGGCAATTCATTTCTATTGCGCATTGCTTTGTATAAAGGTAGATGAGATCATCCACATCTTCATTAATGATGCCGTGCTGCTTCATAAAATAACAAAGTGAACGGTTTAAATGTGCGGTCTCAAACTCTGATAGAGCAACTTCTTCACAATGAGAGATGGAAGGATTCCCAGCCAGCTTCCTGACAAATTGAAGAAGACGTTCAAACCTCTCATGGACCGAATGTCCTTTAACCATGTGAGTTACGACCAGTGCTCCTGCATTGATCATAGGATTTAGCGGTTTCGAAGGTTTACTGACCTCCAGCTTTACGATGGAATTGAAAGGATCTCCAGTAGGCTCATACCCGATTTTACAAAATACCTCATCTTCGCCGCAGTCCATTAATGCGAGGGCGAGAGCCAGCACTTTAGAAATGCTTTGAAGCGTTATCTTCAATTGTACATCTCCTGCGGATAAACATGTACCATCAGGGTGATAGATGGCGACAGATAAGTCATCAGGATCTGCTTTTTTCAGTGCAGGTATGTAATCCGCTACTTTACCGAACTTCGTGCAGTCCTTGGCTTCCAATACTAATTGATTAAGCTCTTTACTAGAACGACAAATCATGGCAGCTCTCCGATTGTTCAACATATGGGTAGTTTGAGCAATCGTAAGCCGGATAATACTCCTATCATCCGGTGAAACATAATTCTTAAGCTCGTACATATGGTAGTAAAAAACCATTGTTCGGAGATGAAAGATAATATGATGAAATGGCTCGCCATCGGCTGGCAGTACTTTATTGGGAATTGGCATTAATGGCTTCATCCTGCCCATGCATATCTTGAACGGAGGATTTATTGGTTTGGCACTGCTTCTGAACTATACACTTGGTGTAAAAGTTGGCTTGACCATTATTATTCTAAGTGCACCGGTTTTTCTGTTAGCCCTTCGATTTGATAAGTGTCCTATTTTTTTAACAGCCTGTTTGGAATGCTCATTTCTTCGATTATTATTGACTTCCTGCTTCCCATACAGCAAATGTTTCATTTGCGGATTTTTGTGAGTGCTTTGATCGGCGGGTCTTTAATCGGAACTGGAATCGGTATCATGATGAGGCACAATACGTGTGTAGGAGGCTTGGATCTTTTAGCACTTCTGCTTTCAAAATGGTATCTCGTTAACGCTGGGTTCTTAATGATCATCATGGATGCTGTCATTATTTCGGCAGGTATGATCATTCTCCATGACAGCCGCCTGCTTTTTTCTTTTATCACCATTTTGACCACCGGAGCTGTAACAGCCTTTTTGACCTCCTTTAAGTCCATCGTCGTATGGGACACAAAATGAAGAAACCCACCGTCTGCAAAAAGACGATGGGTTGATTTACTTTATGTTAATCTATCGCTAATTCCATCAGAGTACCTGAAGGATCTTTTACAAAAAGAGATTGATCAAGTTGCTGGACATGATAACCTAATTTTCCAAGCCGGTCTGCGGCTTCATCTCTTGCTTCAGCTGACGGATAAACCACAGTAAACTGTTTCAATCCTGCGCGGTGTTCATCGGGAGCAGGTGCACCTTGGCCGTTCCAGATGTTTAAACCGAGATGGTGATGATAACCGCCGGTTGAGATAAATAATGCATGGTTGCTATAACGAAGAACAACTTCGAAACCTAACCCTTTACAATAAAATGATTCTGCTTCTTGTAAATCAGATACATGCAGATGCAGATGGCCCATTATGGTTTCTTTTGGCAGCCCTTCATAGGTGGAGCCGTCACTCTCAGCTAACAGCCCTTTTGCATCAAGAGGCTCCGTAGTCATCTCCACTTGTCCATTTTCCCATTTCCATTCATTTGAATCACGGTCTACGTATATTTCAATTCCGTTGCCATCCGGATCAGCCAAATATAAAGCTTCGCTCACAAGATGGTCCGATGCGCCCTGAAGTGGATAACCAATATTAATAAAGTGATGCAGCACTTTGGCTAATTCTTTACGGTTTGGGAGAAGCAGTGCAAAGTGATACAATCCTGTTGTTCGGGGCTGTTTTGGTTTCGCATTTTCAGGCTGTACGACAGATAAGATAGAGTTGTGGCCATCCAGTGTTAAGAAAACGATTCCCCTTTCTTCTTTAAGAACAGAAAAACCTAATATATCTTGATAAAAAGATAGGGATCGATTCAAATCCTCCACGATTAATTGAACGTGTTCTACAAAAGTGTGCGGACGTGTGTGAAAGTTCATCTTATATGCTCCTTTATGTTTTGTAACATACAAAAAGTAAGTTTGTTACTATTATTATATATTTAGAAGAAAATATCAAGTTATAAACGGATTTTTTCATTCCATCAATACTGCATAATTTTGAGATCCTTCATCTTCAAGATAATTTTTTACCAATTTAACTGAAGTACGCCTGCATTGTAGCAAAACGTATGATTGCAGAGACAGGCTGATGGTTATGAATTATCAAAAATTTTTGGTGATACATTGAAAATCTCATCTCCCTTTTTTGTAGTATTACGGTGTAAAGTTTTCATTTACCCTATGAAATCAATACGAGGTAAAAGACAATGAAGATTTCCTTTGATACACTTGTTGTAACTAAATTTAGTGGAATGGGAGGCTATCATGAAAGCACTTGTTCATAAAAATCAAAAAGGTTTATCAGGACTCGTCTTTACTGAATTTGAGGAAAAAGGCCCAAAACCTGGAGAAGTAAGAATTAAATTAGTAACCGCAGGCTTAAATCACCGTGATTTGTTTGTGATGGAAAGACACCAGCCATCGGATCCCCCTTTAATCATAGGATCAGACGGAGCAGGAATTGTTGAAGCTGTTGGAGATGGCGTAAACAACGTGATTGTCGGAGATAAGGTTATTATTAACCCGGGGCTCGGCTGGAAGGAAAAAAGTGATGCACCGCCGGAAGGTTTTGAAATACTAGGACTCCCCTTTCACGGAACCTTTGCAGAAAAGGTGACTGTTCCGGCTGAAAATGCCGTGCCTAAACCAGCACATTTAACGTGGGAAGAAGCGGGAGTCTTATCATTAGCCGCGTTGACGGCATACAGAGCTCTTTTTACCAGAGGTAGACTGAAAGAACATCAAAAGGTTCTTATACCCGGGATAGGCAGCGGTGTGGCTACCTTCCTGCTGCAATTTGCAAAAGCAGTTAATGCCGAAGTATATGTGACTTCCCGTTCTGAAGAAAAAGGCCAAAGAGCACGCAAATTAGGTGCCGTTCAGGCGATAAACAGCAATGAGGATTGGAACCGGCAGCTTGATAACCAAAAGATGGATCTTGTGATTGAAAGTGTGGGTGCAGCAACTTTTAACAAATCATTGGATCAGTTGCGTACAGGAGGCACAATCGTAACATTTGGTGCATCAGCCGGTGACCAGATTCAGTTTGATTTAAGAAAATTCTTCTATGGACAATATAGCTTCTTCGGAACTACGATGGGCAGCAGTGAAGAATTCAATGAAATGATTCAATTTATTAACAAACATAAAATCAGGCCGATTGTTGATAAAATGTTTGATTTAAATCAATTTGAGCATGCTTTTGAGCGTTTGAATAAAGCTGAACAATTTGGAAAAATAGGATTTAGGATCAACAGCCTATCCAATTAAAAAAGAAGCCCCGGAAATCAATCCGGGGCTTCTTTTTATTTTGCGCATAAAGATGCTTAAAAGAGGCCCTCAAGTCTTTTTCTCCAATAAGAACTGATTTGTGAAACAAATGAAGCGCCCGAAAAGCAGAAAGGAAAAAGCTTGCTTATTCCCTTCTGCTTTTCAGTAGGCTGTTCAATCACACCCCACTAAAAATCAACAACATGGACTAACAGAGCTTTTATTTTAATTTTCTATTGGAAACCACCCTGGTGTATTCATGATGGCCTGCCAGAGTGGTTCAGGAACGACGAGCTCTTCTTGAGCGTCTTTTCTTAATTTCGTTTCAATCTCAGAGGCTCTTCCCTCTTCGATCTTTTGTACCCAATCAGGATCAATGATTAATTCTCTGCCTAAAGCAATAAAGGGGACTCCGGTATTCAAGGCTTTTAACGCATCCTCTGCTGTATAAATGGAACCCACCCCAATCACGGGAACCTGATCTCCGACTCTTTCCTGGATGATCTCCATTCGAGAGCGATTATCGTCTACACCTCTTCTTGGAACAGACCAGAAATCCATAAGTGATACATGAAGATAGTCCAGTTTCTTTTTCACAAGTTCATCCATTAATCCTAACGTTTCATCCATCGTAATTCCAGGGGTTTCAGGTTCTTCAGGTGAAAGTCTGTAACCCACCAGGAAAGGCTCTTTGGCATGTGTCTGGACAGCGGCTGTTACTGCATCAATAACTGCCAGCGGAAACGCCATACGTTTTTCCAAACTTCCTCCCCATTGGTCATCACGCTGGTTTGAATGCGGAGAAAAGAACTGTTGAATTAAATATCCGTTTGCTCCATGAATTTCGATTCCGTCAAAGCCCGCCTCAATCGCTCTGCGTGCAGATTCGCCAAAGTCACGGATGATTTCTTCGATCTCTGAATGGGTCAATTCACGTGGTACTGGCTGTTCACCAGTAGGTGTTTTCTGTTCTGGAGGAACAGCACTGGCACTTACCACATCTCCATTGGGTACCAGCGAAGGAGGACACATTCGCCCGCCATGGAAAACTTGAAGAATGGCCTTTGCTCCCTGTTTTTTTATGCTGGAAGCAAGCTTTCTTAAACTTGGAATCATATCATCACTATGGCTTCCGAACTCACCATGAAATCCCTTGCCGCTTGGTGTAACATATGCGCAGGCTGTAATCACCAAGCCTGCTCCCTTTGAACGGCGTACATAATAGTTAACTTCCTCATCAGTCACTGTTCCGTCTGGATTGGAAGAAAAATTGGTCATTGGAGCCATAACGATACGGTTTTTCACTGAAAATCCCTCTGCAAATGTATAAGGCTCTAATAATTTTTGGTATGTGTTGTTCATGAGCGCACTCCTTTTCTTGTTTCTTGTTTCTTCTTTCCTACCCATCATACTTTTAAAAAGTAATTTATGCATTAAAAGTGCCCGGAGTTAAATTTACATGGCTTAGTATGCCTTTCTTATTTCGTGAAATACTAAAAACGTTTTTAGTAAGAGCTAATAAGGTGTAAAGGAGCAGTCTCTGTGAGAAAAGCAATTTCAATACCGATGGCCTTCTTATGTATTCTTGTTTTCAGCAGCGGATGCAATAACATGAAGAAGAATGAACTGGGCCAGGATCAGCAGCATAAAAGAATGGCTAATAAAAATATGATGAAAACAGGAAATGGATATTTAACGAAAGAAAAGATACCGTACCAGTCGAAAGCTGGACGAAAGAAAGAAATGGTCCAAAGAGAAAACATTTCCTACAACAATCCAGATATGAGCATGGAAACCAACCCGGACATTAATGGAACAGTTCCTCCGGCAGCTCCTCCTTCAGGAAATCAGGGCTATAGCCAGGAGATGATTCAGAGGGTCGTAGAGCTAACGAATCAGGAGAGAAGAAAGTATGGGCTTTCAGATTTAAAATGGGATCCTTCATTAACCAACGTTGCGCAAGTAAAAGCAAACGATATGGAGAAGAATAATTACTTCTCACATAACAGTCCGACATATGGATCCCCTTTTGAACAGATGGATAAAATGGATATCCCGTACAGTTCTGCCGGAGAAAATATTGCTGTCGGGCAGCAGTCTCCAGAACAAGTGGTCAATGACTGGATGAACAGTGAAGGACACCGCAAGAATATCCTTAATCCCGACTATACTCATATTGGTATTGGATATACGGATAATGAAGATTTCTGGGCCCAGGAGTTCATCAAAAAGTAAAAATAAAAGAGAACAGCCTATCGGCTGTTCTCTTTGTTATATTTGATTACTCATTTTATCATCGTGCTGGCACATCTTGGTTGGGTAGCCTCGTTCATCTGTACACCATGATTGGGATAAGAAGGCAAGAAAAATGGCCGTCCATTGATTCTCGAATTGCAGGAATAACGCCCCATCGTGCCAAGTTCCGTTATCCCCTGCCCAATCTCTTTGATTCTGCTTGTCTTCATTCCCCTGGTTCATGTGTATGTTGTGCATCCCGTTTGTTGGCTGAAAACCAAATACTTTATCCCGCTGTGATTCAGGTCCGAATTTGGACCCATATACATAGATGAATGCTTTTTCAGAAATGGCTTTCTGAATGTAATGATCAAGTATATCGTTTAAATCGTTGTCTGGTCCTGTCGCGTCGCTTGGCAGGGGTTTCATTAAAGAAGGATCAAAGAGCCCGTCCCTGATGTAATCAATAGCAAGTTCCCTGTTTTCATTCCCAAGCGGCAAATAGGTTTCAGGAAGCTGTGTTAATTTTTCAGTAAGAGATGAATTGAAATTTTCATTAACCAGATAAAGAACCTCGGAGTTTTCTGAGCTGGACATGACGTTAACCGCTATACGATAATGCACACTGTTTTCGTCCACTGCATGAATCTGATAATGAGGAGTATCTAAATCCCTTTCCATTCGAGACTCTATGACCGTTCCCTTCAGCAAGCCGTAGTTTTTAACTGCCATGAGAAACCTCCCGCCTCTTGGGCCATAAATTTTGTCCTTTAATCCTTTCGCCAAGTTGCATTGCAATCCCTTTATTGACTAGACAAAAAACAGCATTACACCTAGGTGTAACGCTGTCTTATCATATTTATTGGATACGGCTGAAGGCATCTGTTAAAACTGGAACGATTTGTTTCTTTCTGGATACTACACCTTTAAGAACAGCTGTATTATGTTCAAGGTTCACATTATAAGCTTGTTCTACGGCTGCAGCTTTTCTTCCGATTGCAAGCCCTGTTGAATCGTTTGTTAAAATATCAGTCACAACGAACAAGAACAGATCGAGTCCTTTATCTTGGACAACTTGGCTGATGGCTTCCTCGATTTCTGCCTTGCGCTCAAATACCTCAGCTGTATCAACCGTATTTACTTGTGCAATTTCTACTTTGCTGCTGCCCATCTGAAATTCCTTGGCATCTAAAGTGATGAGCTGGCTTACAGATTTGTCGCTTAAGTCTGCTCCCGCTTTCAGCATTTCCAAACCATAACTTTCTGCATCTACACCCGCGATTTCCGCAAGTTCCTGTGCAGCAGCGATATCTTGCTCTGTGCAGGTTGGAGATTTAAAAAGAAGGGAATCAGAAATGATAGCGGACAGCATTAGGCCTGCGATGTCTTTTTCAACAGCAACCCCATGCTCTTTGTACATTTTGTTTAAAATGGTTGCGGTACATCCTACAGGTTCAGCGCGGTAATAAAGTGGATCACTTGTTTCAAAGTTTGCGATGCGGTGGTGGTCAATGACTTCAAGCACGCGGACTTTTTCGATATCAGATGCACTTTGCTGGCGCTCATTGTGGTCAACGAGAATAACTTGATTCGTTTCGTTTGCTACAGTTTCAACCAGACGAGGCATTTCCGCCTTAAATTGCTCAAGGGCATATTGTGTTTCACCATTAATTTCTCCTAAACGCACAGGTTCTGCATTAAATCCCAGTTTCGTTTTAAGATCAGCATACACGATAGCTGAGCAGATGGTATCGGTGTCCGGGTTCTTGTGTCCAAAAATCAATACTTTTTCCATAATCCTTCTCCTTTATCAATAATTCTCGGTATACTTTCCCTTTTCGTTTTATATTTTAGCATTTACTGACGTAAGGGTAAAACAGAACTTACAAATAAGCTAATATGGAATATCTAGGAGTTTAGTAGTGTTTCAAAATAATTCTATAACAGATGTTGACTATTTATATCTGTTATAATACAATGAATTTAATTCAAAAACAGGAGGTAATGCTGAATGTTGACGTTGGAATTTTATCGTAATTTACCTAAGAAGCAATGCCGGGAATGTGGAAAAACGATTGAAGAACAGCATGAATCATACGTTTATGAATGTGAAAGATGCATGGGACTACATGAAGCATAGGTGATTGTAAATGATGAATGTGCGTTACGGATAATACCCTGATTACCGAGGAAAAGGTGAACAGGGTATTTTTTGCTGGTTAAACAGTTTTACTAGAAAAATAGATTCTTATCCACAGGAAAAACCGCCTGCCTTAAAAGGAAGACGGTATTCTAAACGATATTCATTACACCAATACTGTGCTGCCCATCAAATACTTATCTACTTCGCGTGCAGCTTCTCTGCCTTCCTGGATCGCCCATACGATTAAGCTCTGTCCGCGTCTTGCATCACCCGCGGCAAACACACCTTCTACGTTTGTGCGATAATCACCATGTACTGCGGAAATCTTTTGATTCTCTGTTTTCACACCGAATTGCTGAAGCAGCGGCTGTTCAGGCCCATCAAAACCAATCGCTATAAATACGAGCTGGGCTGGCCATACTTTTTCTGTACCAGGAACTTCTATTAGTTCGGGCTGTCCATGCTCGTTCGTTGTATATTGCATTTGAACCGTATGAAGTTCTTTTAAGTTTCCATCCCCATCTGCCACGATGTTTTTCGTCTGTACCGTATATTGCCGCGGATCTTCACCGAATTTCGCCTGTGCTTCTTCATAGGCATAATCCATTGTAAAAATGTTAGGCAGTTCAGGCCACATGTTATCAGGTGTCCTTGCTTCTGGAAGTTTAGGATACTTTCCGAACTGAACGATGCTTCTGCACTCTTGACGCAGAGCTGTTGCAACACAGTCTGCACCTGTGTCGCCACCTCCAATTACGATAACATCTTTGTCTTTAGCATCGATGAATGCTTCATCAGATTGACGCTGATTCAGCAGATGCTGTGTTGACTTTGTAAGATAGTCCATAGCGAAGTGAACACCTTTCGCTTCTCGGCCATCGAGTTCCAGATCTCTTTGCTTCTGGGCACCGACACAAAGTATGACCGCATCGTACTGATCTTTAAGTTCTTCAGAAGTGATGTCTTTTCCAATCTCCGTATTCAGCACAAAGTCAATTCCTTCTTGACTGAGTAACTGAATTCGGCGTTCTACGATATCTTTTTCAAGCTTCATATTTGGAATACCATAGGTAAGCAATCCTCCGGCACGTTCTGCTCTTTCATAGATTGTGAGGGAATGTCCTGCTTGGTTGAGCTGATCTGCGGCAGCCAAACCGGCTGGACCGGAGCCCACAACAGCAATCTTTTTGCCGGTTCGTCTGTGAGGGATCCGGGGTTGGATCCAGCCGTTTTCGAAACCTTTATCAATGATGGCCTGCTCAATGTTCTTAATGGTTACTGCAGGTGAAGAGATTTCAACTGTACATGAACCTTCACATGGCGCTGGACAGACGCGACCGGTAAATTCCGGAAAGTTGTTCGTCTTAATTAACCGGTCAAGCGCTTCTCTCCATCTGCCGCGGTAGACCAGGTCGTTCCATTCAGGAATGAGGTTATGGATGGGACAACCAGAGGTCATCCCGCTAATCTCCATGCCAATATGGCAAAATGGTGTTGCACAATCCATACACCTCGCACTCTGACGGTGAAGGGTATCATCACTCATCAGTTCTGTATGTTCATTCCAGTCTTTTAAACGTGTGAGAGGATTCCGTTCTTTGGCTTCTTCTCTCGCATATTCCATAAATCCTGTTGTTTTTCCCATTCGTCCTCTCCCCTTTCCTAATTAAGAATTAACTGAGTCTTTTTTTTGACCGGGGTACTTTTTTTTAGAGATGATGTTTCTAAAAAGGCACTCATTACGGCTTCATCATGTTGTAACCCTGCCTCTTTTTGTTCCTCGATCAGACCGATCATCGCTTTATAATCTTTAGGAATAACTTTGACAAATTGTTTTCTGTATTGTGACCAGTTGCTGAGGATAAAAGCTGCTTTTGAGCTAAGCGTATAATGATAATGACTCAAAATCATCTTTTTAACCTCTGCTTCTTCCTGATCAGCCTGCAAAGCTTCAAATTCAACACTGTCCTTGTTGCATAACGATATGAACTGTTCTTTTTCACTGGCCAGAACGTAGGCAGTCCCCCCAGACATACCAGCAGCGAAGTTTTTGCCGGTTTCCCCAAGAATGACCACTCTTCCGCCGGTCATATATTCACATCCATGATCACCGATGCCCTCTACAACAATATTTGCTCCGCTGTTCCGCACAGCAAAACGCTCTCCTGCAGATCCATTGATGTACGCTTCTCCGCTTGTTGCACCATAGAAGGCAACATTCCCAGCGATAACGTTTGTATCCGATAGAAAATCAGATTCTTTCGGGGCAGATACCGTTATTTTTCCGCCAGATAGTCCTTTTCCTACGTAATCATTTGCGTCACCAGTTAAATATAGTGACATGCCGCGCGGGATATAGGCACCAAAGGATTGGCCCGCTGAACCATAGAATTGCAGATTGACGGTATCTTCGGGAAGTCCGTTCTCTCCATATATCTTTGAGATTTCACTTCCGGAGATAGTTCCGGCAACACGATTTGTATTATTCAGCTGAAACGATAGATTCACTTGTTCTTGACGCTCCAAAGCCTTAGAGATGGCTGGAAGTATCTCTCTCATATCCAAGGATTCTTCGATCTTATGATTTTGCGGTGTCTGGAACGTTCTGACAGAACCATCTACAGTATGTGTCAGATTGGCCAAGTTCAATTGTTTGGCTTTCCAATGGTTTTTCGTACGTTCTGAAACGCTGAGTATTTCGCTGTGGCCAATCATCTCGTCCATCGTTCTGAACCCAAGTTCAGCCATGATCTCACGGACTTCCTGAGCTACAAAGCGCATGTAATTGACAACATGATCTGGATCGCCCATAAATTTCTTCCGCAGCTCTGGATTTTGTGTAGCAACCCCTACCGGACACGTATCCAGGTGGCAGGCACGCATCATGACACAGCCAAGAACAACGAGTGGAGCTGTAGCAAAACCATATTCTTCTGCTCCAAGTAAAGCTGCCAGTACTACATCTTTGCCAGTCATCAGCTTGCCGTCGGTTTCTAATACCACACGGTCGCGCAATCCGTTCAGCATTAACGTTTGATGGGCTTCTGCCAATCCCAGCTCCCAAGGCAGTCCCGTATGCTTGATGCTTGTTTTGGGTGATGCACCTGTCCCTCCGTCGTAACCGCTGATCACTATTACATCGGCAGCTCCTTTTGCAACGCCTGCAGCAATCGTTCCTACTCCTGCTTTCGCAACGAGCTTAACGGAAATACGCGCATCACGGTTCGCGTTCTTTAGATCATGAATAAGCTGTGCCAAATCTTCAATGGAATAGATATCATGGTGCGGAGGAGGAGATATCAGTCCTACCCCAGGCGTTGATCCTCGCACATCTGCTACCCATGGATATACTTTGTTTCCAGGAAGCTGGCCGCCTTCCCCAGGTTTCGCTCCTTGAGCCATCTTGATCTGCAGTTCATCAGCGTTGACGAGGTAATGGCTTTTCACGCCAAATCGTCCTGAAGCGATCTGCTTAATCGCACTTCGCCGCGAATCACCATTTTCATCCAATATAAAGCGGCTTGGATCCTCTCCGCCTTCCCCGCTGTTGCTTTTTCCGCCCAAGCGGTTCATGGCAATAGCCAATGCTTCATGTGCTTCTTGGCTTAGAGAACCGAACGACATTGCTCCTGTTTTAAACCGGCGCACAATGTCTTCAACAGACTCAACCTCTTCGATTGGGACAGCTCGGTCTTCTGAAGGGAAGGAGAATAAATTCCTTAAAAAGTTAAGGCGTTCTTCGTTTGCCGCCTTAGAATACTGTTTGAACAGGCTGTAATCATTTTTTCGGCAGGCCCATTGCAATGTATGAATGGTTTTAGGATTAAAGGCATGATGCTCGCCTGTCTTCCTCCATTGAAAATCACTGCCGGATTCAAGCGTTTCCTCCATTGTCTCCCGATAAGCCTTAGAATGGTGCCGTATGGCTTCAAGGCCCATCGTTTGAAGATCGATGCCATCAAGCTGAGATGCCGTTCCAGTAAAGTATCGGTCAATGGCTTCTTGGCCGATGCCTACCGCTTCAAAAATTTGAGCTCCTCGATAACTTTGGATCGTCGAGATGCCCATTTTAGACATCACTTTAACGACACCGTCTGTCACTCCTTTAATATAACCTTGAACAGCTTGATCAAAAGAAACGGACAGATGGCCATCAATAATTGCCTGATGATACGTAGCATAAGCAAGGTAAGGATGAATGGCGTCTGCTCCAAAGCCAATGAGTGCTGCAAAATGATGGACTTCCCTGGTTTCCCCGGAATCAACAATTATGCTTACTTTCGTTCGAAGTCCTTTTCGAACAAGATAATGATGGAGTGCGCTTGTTGATAACAGAACCGGCATCGGGATGTTCTTATCATTCATTTCACGGTCTGAAAGGATGAGAAGAGTATGTCCTTCCTCAATCGCTCTTTCTGCTTGCGAAAACAATTGATTCAAACTGGATTCCAAATCTTCAGAAAAAAGTGTATGCAGAGTCTTGCTCGAAAATTCTGGCCAGACATTTTGTTGTAATTGGTTGAATCTTCCGGTTGATAGGATCGGGGTATCCAATTGGATACGACGGCAGCTAGCTGCGTTCGCTTCAAGCAGATTGCCCTCCGCTCCTAAATAACTGACTGTTGATGTAACCACTTGTTCACGAAGAGAATCGATCGGCGGATTTGTTACTTGTGCAAATAACTGTTTAAAATAATTGAACAATGATTGGGGGCGGTCTGACAACACAGCTAAAGGTGTATCATTCCCCATGGATCCGACTGGATCTTTTCCTTCTGTGATAATAGGAATCAAGTATTTATGAATATCTTCATGCGTGTAGCCAAACGTCTTCTGCCGGAGTACGAGCTGATCAACTGATTCAGCACTTTCTTCATGTGAGCCGCTGTCCAGATGGATCAGATTTTCCTCTAGCCATGAGCGATAAGGCTTGGCATGGGAAAGTTCAGTTTTAATTTCTTTATCTGAAACAATTCTTCCCTTTTCTAGATCAATAAGAAGCATTTTTCCTGGACTTAACCGATCTTTATAGAGTACATTCTCTGGTTCTACATCAATGACCCCAACCTCGGAAGAGAAAATAATATAGTCATCCTTCGTTACATAATAGCGCGCGGGCCGTAAACCGTTTCGGTCAAGGACGGCGCCGATTTGTCGGCCGTTTGTGAAAGAAATGGCTGTGGGGCCATCCCACGGCTCAATTAGACAGCTATGATATTCATAAAAAGCTTTTTTTTCATCTGTCATATGAGGATTTTCAGACCATGGTTCAGGAATCAGCATCATGGCTGCATGTGCAAGTTCTCTCCCCGCCAGTACAAAAAACTCAAGAGCGTTATCAAGTACGGAGGAATCACTGCCTTCTGTATCAAGTATCGGAAGCAGTTTTTCTAAGTCATCTCCAAAAGCCTCAGAAGCAAATTGCTGTTCACGCGCTTTCATCCAATTAATATTGCCTCTTAACGTATTAATCTCGCCATTATGGATGAGGTACCGGTTTGGATGAGCCCTTTCCCAGCTCGGAAATGTATTTGTGCTAAAACGGGAATGCACTAAAGCGAATGCTGAAACAAAAGAAGGGTCATTTAGATCCCGGTAAAATGCATCTACCTGTTCAGGTGTCAAAAGCCCTTTGTATACAATAGTGGATGAAGAAAGGCTAGAGAAGTAAAAGTTTAATTGGTTTTCTTTTCCCCATTTCTCTGCTATTTTCCGAATGATATACAGTTTGCGCTCAAACGCCAGTTCATTCTTGGTATGATCTGAGG
Source organism: Fictibacillus sp. WQ 8-8 (assembly GCF_024494405.1). NCBI lineage: Bacteria > Bacillati > Bacillota > Bacilli > Caryophanales > Fictibacillaceae > Fictibacillus > Fictibacillus sp. WQ 8-8. Next base: position 167,583 of record NZ_JAMXKG010000007.1, on the reverse strand, counting down.
CTTTAATAAAAACCTGATGAATGGATGGGCAGCTTTCTTGTGCGATAGTTCCGATTTTTCCGTCAATTACAGGCACACTTCTCCATCCAATGAGGCTTTGGCCTTCTTGTTCAATGATTTGGTTTAATTTATTCTTAACGGATTGCTGTTCGTTTTCGTCTTTTGGAAGAAACATCATGCCAACTCCGTATCTTCCCTTTTCAGAAAGATCGAATTGAGGGCATGCTTTTTTGAAGAACTCGTGTGGAAGCTGTACCATAAGTCCAGCACCGTCTCCGGTTAGCGGGTCGCTTCCCTGCCCTCCCCGGTGATCCAATTGGCAAAGCATACTTAAACCTTTTTTTACAATATCATGGGTAGCTAATCCTTTAATATGGGCGTATAAGCCAATACCGCATGCATCATGTTCAAATTCCGGACGGTAGAGGCCCTGTGGTTTTGGTAAGTTATGGAATGTCATTGTTCGCTCCCCCGTTTCAAATGTCTTTTTTATAGTGTAGGTTTAATAATTCATCCAAACAATATATAATTTAGATAAGATTAATCTATTTTTGAGAATGATTGCTGGAGGGTATCAAAATGGAACTTCGTCAATTGTACTATTTTATCGAGGTGGCAGAGCGAGAGCACGTGTCCGAGGCGGCACAGCATCTGCATGTGGCACAGTCCGCAGTCAGCAGGCAAATTGCCAACCTGGAAGCAGAATTAAATGTCGAACTGTTTGAGAGAGAAGGCAGAAATGTAAAGCTAACCCCTGTAGGAAAACTTTTTTTGACCCATGCATCCACTGCATTAAAAGCAATAGATTATGCAAGAAAACAAATAGAAGAATATTTGGATCCCGAACGAGGTACAATCAAGATCGGTTTTCCGACCAGCCTCGCAAGCCATCTTCTGCCTACTATTATTTCAGCGTTTAAAGAAGAGCATCCGAACATCGCTTTTCACCTGCGTCAAGGATCTTATCATTTTTTAATCGATGCTGTGAAAAATGGGGATATTGATCTAGCGTTTTTAGGGCCAGTTCCAGCAAATCAACCTGATGTTAAAGGCCACATCCTTTTTACGGAAAGAATTTCCGCATTGTTACCAGCTGACCATCCAAAGGCAGATAAAAGCAGCTTGGTTTTAAGTGATTTAAGAAATGACCGTTTCGTCTTGTTTCCTGAAGGCTATGTGCTGCAGGAAGTAGTCATTAATGCCTGTAAAGAAGCCGGTTTTTCGCCTATCATATCTTCTGAAGGGGAAGATATGGATGCGATCAAAGGGCTGGTTACGGCAGGAATGGGTGTAACCTTATTACCCGATAGTTCTTTCTATGAAACCACTCCTCGCTACACAGTAAAAAAGCCCATTGACTTTCCGCTTGTTCAGCGTACAGTTGGGCTTATTACACCAAAGAAACGGGAATTGGCACCGGCTGAAAATGTGTTTTACGACTTTGTTATACATTTCTTCTCTAAACTTGAGCAATATCAGTAAAAAAAGCTGCCATGTGCAGCTTTTTCTTTATACCGCTCTTTGTTCTTTTTGAAGCAGGGCAACAGCGTACAAAAGCAAGTATCTCTCACGGGGAGTCAGTCTGAGCCAATCTTTTACTTTGTACTTCAAGCCAATACCTCCTCTTTACAAATAGATTGAAACCACTGCATCTATTAAACGACCTTTATTTTTAAATGTATCTATATATTACCACCTGTTGTAATTCGCAAACTTTTTCTTGTTGTAAACCTTTCTCTTTAATCCTTCCTAAATCTGCATAAAAGTGTAATAATACGGAACTTTTAGCGGATATTCAGAGGATGGAACGCGTCAAAGCAGAAATAAGCTAAAAGATTGTCGATAAATTTTAGGTAATTCCATAAAAAACGAACTCCCTGCTCAGGGAGTTCGTTTTCTATCATCCAAGATTTTTGCCTTTATCTTTTCTTTGAACCGTGAATTCTTCTGTGCTGCGTTCTTTATGCTCGGTCTTTTCGCCCATTCCTTTTAAAAATGTCATGAGAAGTGTTATGGAGCGATTGATTTCAGGATCTTTAAGTGCACGTAAAAGATCAAAATAACTTGTTTTTTCTTCGGTATCTTTGTGTTCGGCTACTTTGGCTGCCCCTGCGTTGACTTTCAATAAAAGGGGTTCAAGCTGTTTTACATCGAGAGTGCCCAATACACCCATCATCAAAAGAAGGTTTTTAAGAGTGTTCGAGGTCTCTGGCGTATCAGCAGTCTTAACCAAAATCTCAAGTACTTTGTCTCCTTGTCCGAACAGCCCGTTTAACAGAGAGATGATTCCTTTTTCATGCATATGATTGATAACACTGAGTGATTCCAGAAGTGCATCTTTGTTTTTAATCAAAGCATCTTCTACTTCTTTTAAGTCTCTGGTTCTCTGCTCTTCCTCTGTAACTTCCAGCCTCTTTATGATTTTCGTTGCTTTAGCCATCCTGCTTCATCTCCTTTTTTACAAGGTCACCAGGAAAAACGTAATCTTTTCTTGCCCATTTCTTTTGCACATTTACACCAATCTGCGGCTGTGGGTTTCCGTTCCGATGGTTGATTCTTGGGATAGGGTCGACTCCTTCAGTATTCAGGACTTCCAGCTTAGCCATGGCTTCCTTATAAGCTGGTGTATCGGTATCTTTATCAGCATAACTGCTTGTCAGAAGGTTGATCGCTGCGTCTCCGTTATCATTCAGCGGAAGGTAAACTTCTTTCCCTTTCACCCGATCGGTAATATGGCATCTCACTTTAACATTTCCATAAGGTGAAGTAAGGCGGACAAGAAAACCATTCTTCAGTCCGCGTTCCTCCGCAAGCTCGGGAGAAACCTCCAGGAAAACATTTGGTGTTTTTGAGGCGATTCCTTTTGCTTTATATGTCATATTCCCTTCATGGAAGTGTTCAAGCAGACGGCCATTGTTTACATGGATATCATATTCTTTTCCAAAATGGACTGGTTTTGTCCATTCTAATGGAAAAAGGTTGGCTTTCCCGTCAGGAAATGGAAAGTCCTCTGTAAATAATAGAGGCGTGTCCTTTCCGTCCACTGCCACTGGCCACTGCAAGCTTTTATACCCTTCAAGGCGTTCATAAGTTACTCCTGCAAATAAAGGTGCAAGAGGAGCAGCTTCCTCCATAATATCGCTAGGATGTTCATACTTCCAGTTTGCACCCAGTGAATTTGCTATATGTTGAATGATCTTCCAATCAGGTTTGGAATCACCTAAAGGCTCCAACACCTGATATAAACGTTGAATTCTTCGTTCAGTGTTTGTAAAGGTGCCTTCTTTTTCAAGGCTGGGGCTTGCAGGAAGAACAACATCAGCAAATTCTGCTGTCCTGGAAAGGAAAATATCCTGTACAACAAAAAACTCAAGCTTTTCGAATGCTGCATGTACATGGTTGATATTAGAATCAACGATTCCCATATCTTCACCTTTTAAATACATGGCTTTGAGTGTACCATCATGGATGCCAGCAACCATTTCATGATTATTTAAGCCGATTTTTTCCGGCAGCTTCACGCCCCAGGCCTGTTCAAAATTTTTTCGCACCTGCTCCTCTTCAATATGCTGATAGCCCGGAAGTCTGTTCGGCATGCTTCCAAAGTCACTTGCTCCCTGTACATTGTTATGCCCTCTAAGTGGGTACGTACCTGCCCCAGGCTTGCCATAATTGCCTGTAATGAGCATAAGGTTTGAAATGGCTGTACTCGTATCGCTTCCTGCACTGTGCTGTGTGACCCCCATGGCCCACAATACACAAACAGAATTCGCTTCATGAATCATTTCAGCAATTTTTATGATTTGTTCTTTCGGCATACCAGTCAGCTTTTCAGCATAGTCCAATGTAAATGGAGCAAGACTTTCAACATAGTTTTCTAATCCGTTCACCCTCTTTTGAATAAAGTCATTATCGGCCCAGCCCATATCAAGAATATATTTGGACACTGCTGACAGCCAGATAAGGTCAGTCCCTGGTGCTGGCTGGACAAACAAGTCTGAGCGTTCTGCCATCTCATGTTTTCTTAAATCAGCTACAATCAGCTTTTGTCCGTTCAGCTTATGTGAACGTTTAATTCTTGTGGAGAGTACAGGATGCGATTCAGAAGTATTTGTACCTATACCAATGACCAGTTCAGACATCTCAATATCTTTAATACCGCCCGAATCTCCGCCATGTCCAACTGTTCGAAACAGACCTAGGGTGGCAGGTGTCTGGCAATACCTTGAGCAATTGTCAATATTGTTAGTGCCGATGACAGCTCTCCCAAGTTTTTGCATCAAATAGGCCTCTTCGTTTGTGCATTTGGAAGAACTGATAAAACCAAGCGCATCTGCTCCATGGTCTTTCTTGATTTCAGAAAACTTTTCCGCGATCAGGCTAATCGCTTCATCCCATTCGGCTTCACGGAATCCGTCAGCTTCTCTGATCAAAGGTTTAATCAATCTTTCTTCACTGTTGACAAACTCCCATCCGAATTTCCCCTTAACACATGTGGATATCCCATTTGCCGGAGCTTCTGCCTGAGGTTCAACTTTGAGTATCTCTCTGCCTTTTGTCCAGATGTCGAAGCTGCACCCGACACCGCAATACGTACATACGGTTTTTGTTTTTTTGATCCGTTCCTCACGCATCGCAGATTCCATATCTGAAATGGCCAAAATGGATCCATAACCCGTTTCTACACTTTTTGTAATTTCAATCATGGGACGAAGGGTTTTACGGTCAATCCCGGTCATGTAGCCGGCCTCTCCTTCCATCCCCTTTTCCATCATGGCGTTGCAAGGACAAACGGTGGAACAATGGCCGCAGGATACACATGATGATTCATTGATCGGTACATCATTGTCCCAGATCACACGAGGGCGACCCCTTTCCCAGTCAATTGTCAGTGTTTCGGTGACCTGAACATCCTGGCAAGCTTCCACACAGCGTCCGCATAGAATACATTGGTCAGGATCATACCGGTAATACGGATGAGACTGATCCTCATCATACGGTTTATGCTCAAACGGGATGCTCTGATGGTTGACTTTCATTTCTTTTACCGTATTGTGTACTTCACATCCGCCGTTATTGTAATCACATACCGTACAGTATAATTCATGGTTATGTAATATCCGGTCCATGCCGATGACTTGTGCTTTCCTGACTTCTTCTGATGCTGTTTCAATTACATCTCTATTTTTTAAAGAAGTTGAACAAGATCTTACAAGCTCTCCGTTCACACTGACAATACAAGTATCACAGGTTTCAATCGGTCCGAGACTAGGGTGGTAACAGACACTGGGGACGTCAATGTCATGTTCTGAAAGAAGCTGTAGAACGGTTTGATCTGATTGGGTTGTTTTTTGAATGCCGTTAATTTTCACATGTATTGAATCTGACAATATCGCTCACCACTGCTTTCCTCTTAAATTGTTATAAACTATTCATTTCCTCACTACCCTTACCGTAAATCTTTAAACTTTTACTAAAAAAAGCATGCAGAACCGTACGGTTCTGCATGCTTTTCAAACTAGGATTTATGTTTTTAATTTTGGAGTCTTCCGTTATGTTCTTTTAATGATTCTAAACCTTTTTCTACATCAATGGCGGTTGATATATTTTTCATGGAAATTCCCATCTCATTCAGTGTAATGGCAACCAGTGGCTGAACACCCGTTACAATGACCCTGGCTCCCATCAGATCTGACATGTTGACAATATCAACTAGTATTTTGGCAATAAAGGAATCCACCAGATCGACCAAAGAGAGATCCATTACAATACCTCTAGCATTGGTAGATTGAATCTTTTTTAGAATATCTTCCTGAAGCTGTATTGCTGACTGATCGTCCAAATCTTCTTGAATGGAGACAAGCAATGAATCATTGACTTTTAGGATGGGTATACTCATTTTGAAAAAACCTCCCTATAGGTTTTAATGCAGCATGATTGAATTCTTTTGAGGATTGTACTCCAGATCAACTTGAATGATTTCATCCAGGTTCCGCATGAAATACGTTTTTTTATTAAGGCCTTTATTTTTTAAATATACGGCATGTTCGGGTTTCAGGCCGATCACATAACAGATTACGCCTACAAGATTCAGACTGTGTATGAGCTGTGAAAATGATTCAATGCCTTCACTGGTAAGTTTACCGACACTGCTGAAATCAAAAAATACCATAGTAAATTTTCCATCGTGTGCAATATTGGTTAGGGTTAAATGGTTTTCTCGAATCAATTCCGGATTGAGCTCGCCAGTAAGCGGAACTAGTCCTACAGAATCAGATAACTTAATAAAATGTGCAGAAAGCTCTAATATCCGTTTTAAAGATTGTTCAAGCTGCTCTTTCTGTTCAAGCAGTTCAAAATTGGTTTCAGCCAGCCGCTTGCACTGCTTTTCAATTTTAGATTCAAGATTCTTTAGTTTGTCCGTTTGTTCAATACAAACAAGGTAACCGATCCCTTCATTCCAGTGAATGGAACAGCTGAACAATGAATAAGGTGAATGAGCCGTCTGAAGAACCAGCTCAATTTCTTGCTGCCGTTTTTTAGAAACAAGAAATATCAAAGCTTTCTCACGGCTTTCGAGATCAACAATATCTAAAAAATTTCCTTTATTACAAAAAGTTTCGACTGATTTGTCGGATTGAGCCAAGATATTCATTTCTTTATCAATTTCAAAGTATGGAATGGGCATGTGCTTGATCTTTGATTGATATTCGTTAATCATCTTGCACCTCCTAGTCCTCCCCCTAAGGAAAACTTAGCGATAGCAGTCTGGATAGTAAAAGAGCGAGGAACTAAATTTCTTCCTCGCTGGATGCCTGTATAATATATTGTTAACAAACTTATAAACATAAAACCAGTTCCTCGCAGGTATGGAACTGGTTTCTGTTTTTGCTATGAATGAGGTGTTTTGTCATGCCCAAAGGTCTCGGACTCTGCTAGATTCTTTTCGCCCCTCGCATCAAATTGATAATCTGAGCGTGCCAGCATTAATATCTTCCCTGCTTCTAGTTCAGATGCATAGTTTATGGCTTTGTTTTCCGGGAGGCCTAGCCCAGCCAGTTTTTCTTCAAAGTTATTTGTATACGGATCATTCGAGAAAATATTTTTAATTTTTTGGAATATTGTTTCTTCTTGATTAATGATATCAACCGCAGCTCCCGTCCTCTTTTCGAGAGTATCTTTGAATCCATCATGGTTGATGACAAATGAGATTTCATCAATAGGATAACCGTCTGACTTCAACTGCTGTACAGCAATGACTGCTTCCTCATCATAATTAAAAACGCCCAGGACATTCTTGCCCATAAAGATTCCTCCTTTTAAAGCTTTTGGGTGTTTACATACCCGGGCGGGAGGTTTATAAACGTTGCTTTCTAACTTTCAAAGGAAATAATCATTTTAGCCATTCCAAACGATACTGCCAGATTTGCTTTCGTTATCCAATTGAACTGAAAAATGGTGCTTTTCATAAAAATGGACTAGCCGGTTTACGTGGTCCCAGTCTCTTGGAGCAATGTCCCCTTTTATATAAGGGATGTTTTGGTCCTTCGCCAGTTCCTTCAAATATCGTATACAAATTGAGCCATATCCCATGTTGGCGGGTCCCCTAATGTCTCCGATAAAGATACTATCATTGCTGTCATAAATGGCATCAATGGAAAAATCCCAAATTCCTTGAAAAGAAGTGGAGCAGTCATTCAGCATAATTTTACACTGATGTTTATTTTCCAATTTGTACACGATGGTCAGATGGTCATCTTTTGTCTGTTCGACCCCAAGGACATCCCACTTTTTAGCTATTTTTTTTAAATCATTCTGCATTCGAAGCACTTGAAATTCCAGACTGTTCCGCGCTTGTTCAACCGAAGCTGTTTCTCTTTCCATTACGTTATGCATCCTGACTTCCCCCTTTCTCTTTGATCGATTCACTTCACACAGTTTGCCATTTTACTAAGGATTCCTTAAGTTTTCAACTGATTTAGCACAGTAATTCTTTCCAATTGGCTTTTTTAAAGCATATTGTTGATTTTCAATCTTAAAGGGCCTCGCATACTGATGCTTAAAAGAGGCCCTCAAGTCTTTTACTCCAATAGGAAGGGGTGATAGCTGGCGATGATATGACGGCTCTTCAATCATACCCCACCAAAAACTTCATGGACTAACAGAGCTTTCCAATTAAAAAAACCCTGAATCAGATTCAGGGCGGTTTCATCAAATAACATTTTGTTTATTTATCGCTTTCTCTAATCTTGTTAATCCTTCTTTCAAGGTTTCAAGAGGACAGGCAATATTGATTCGTTCAAAGCCTTCTCCTTCTTTCCCGAAGATATAACCTTCATCAAATGCCAATTTTGCTACATCTTGCATAAAGCTCTCCAACTTTTTATGATCCATGTTTAGATTGGAGCAGTCCAGCCAAACTAAGTAGGTTCCTTCGGGTTCGATCACTTTAATTTGGGGAAGCTTCTCTTTTATAAAATTTTTCAAGTAGTCCAGGTTGCTTTCCAGGTATTCCATTAAGCCCTCAAGCCATTCTTCCCCATGCTGATAAGCAGCTTCCGCAGCAATGATCCCCAAAGATCCTGGTGAAAAAAAACCAATTGTTGCTAAATAATCACTAAATTTGTCCCTTAGTGTTTTATTCGGAATAATAATTGTAGAAAATTGAAGTCCTGCAAGATTAAACGTCTTGCTTGGAGCAATTCCTGTGATCGTCCTGTCCTCAATTTCAGGGGACAAAGAGGACAAGATCGTATGCCTGTACTTCTTATAGATCAGATCAAAATGAATGTCATCTGAAAAAACCAATACGTCATATTGAATGCAGAGTTTTGCCAATTTTCCCAGTTCCTCTTTGGTCCATACTCTGCCCACAGGATTGTGAGGGTTGCAAAGGAGCATCAATTTAATATTATTCGTCCGGAACTGTAACTCAAGGTCTTCAAAGTCCATTTCATAGGTTTCACCGTTATAGCGCAAAGAATTCCTGAAAAGTTTTCTATTGTTCTTTTTCACCATGTCACCAAACGGGTAATAAACCGGACTCTGGATCATCACCCCATCATTTTGGTCGGTATAGGTATGGATCGCTGCAGAAAGAGCAGGAACAACACCTGGGGTAAAGACGATCCAATCACTTTGAATGTCCCAGTTATGCCTTTTCTTCAACCAGTTTATGACGATTTGCTTTGTATCTTCTGTGGCCATAGAATATCCGAAAATACCATGGTCAATTCTTTGTTTCATGGCATCGATGACTGGCTGCGGAGCTTTAAAATCCATATCTGCCACCCACATCGGCAGTAGATCTTCTTTTCCAAATATCGCTTTCGTATGATCCCATTTGACGGAGTGGGTGTTCAATCTATCAATTCTTTCATTGAATGCTTTCATCCGTTCTGTGTTCCTCCCTTTCTAAGGCTCTATAGAACGAAGTCTTTTATGAATCCAAATCGCTGCCTGTACGCCATCTCCCATGGCTATGGCAACCTGCTCGGAGTGAGCGACAACATCTCCGGCCGCCCATACATTTTCGATATTGGTTTCTTTCGTTCTTGCATTAACAACGATGTGTTTTTTCTCAAGTTGAACCCCCAGCTTCTCTGCAAGTTCTGAATGTACCCTGTTTCCTCCAAAGGCAACAAAACCACGCTCACCCATTATTTTTTGACCATCTTTAAATAGGACTCCTTCAAATATTGACTCGTCCTTCACGATAATTTCCAGTATGGGTTTCGAGATGTGCAGAATGCCTAAGTCCTTTAAATCCTGAAGCGTTGATACATCCAATTCTTTTTGCTCATGGTTAATATATGTGATGTCTTTCGTCCAATAATTCAGCGTGATGGCCATTCCAGCTCCAGCCTGTCCTGAACCAATAACTATCAGTTTTTTATCTTCAACTTCATAGCCGTCACAGTCAGGGCAGATAAACATGGTTTCACCCAGACATTTTTTCAAATTTTCGATTCCTGCAGGGAGCCTGTCCATGACGCCAGTGGCAATCAATACGGTTCGGGTCTGCAGGAATTCCTGCTGATCAGTGGTTATGGTAAAGATGTTATCACTTTTATTCAACTTGGAGGCTTTTTGCTCCTTAAATATGACACCAACCCTTTCAGCCTGCTTCTTTCCACTTTGCCTTAACGTTTCTCCGCTTACTCCTTCAGGCCAACCCAGTATATTCCGGTAATTTTTGCACAAGTTGGATCTTCCATTATTGGAATCCAGTATAAGTGTTTTGTGTTTATAACGTCCTAGCTGAATACCTGCCTGTAATCCTGCAATTCCGCCGCCAATTATGATGCAATCATATGATTTTTCCATACTCTCCCCCGATCTTTTGCGAAAAGAATATTGTTTTTCTTACTTTCACTGCGCCGCCAAAGCTGAAACCTGAACATGATGTTTAGTTTAACCCAAATTAAGGCAAAGCATAGAAGTAAAGTAGAACGTATTGGAGGGGAACAATCATGGAAGAAAACAATGTGACGTGCACCTCTGTTGCAGAGCACTGCAGATGGCCAACAACGCAGAGGATCAGCTTATGTTCTCTTTCCGTCTTCAGCCAAACGAATGCCGCTGAACTGCCACCTTTTCTCCGGCTGAAAGAAGTTCCGGTAAGTCGGTCGGAAGTGTGAGGATGAGGTGGCACAGGATCCGCCTCTCAGCACCATCTGGTTACACATGAATTTTGCGTTGTACTCTCCGAGAGCTCCCTCATAAGGTTTGTTTCCAGGATAAGAAACGTAAGGGCTCTTCGTCCACTCCCACACATCGCCGAAAGTCTGATATAAGGGACCATCTTCATGTAAACCGGAAGAAACCGGATGATAGTTTCCACTTTCTGCAAAGTTCCCCTCCACTTTTTTCCCTGCCAGTGCATGTTCCCATTCCTGTTCTGTAGGAAGACGTTTACCTGCCCACCTTGCATAAGCGTCCGCTTCATAAAAGCTGACGTGGCATACAGGTTCATCGTGATCTAGCTTCTTCTCTCCACCAAGGGTATATACATGCCATTCATCATCCCTCTTAAACCAATACAATGGCGACTCCCATTGATTTTTACATACCACACTCCATCCGTCGGAGAGCCAAAACTGCGGTTTCTTGTATCCTCCATCCTCTATGAATGCCAAGTATTCTCCATTGGTAACAAGATGTGTGGCCAATTTGTATGGTTCGAGCCATACTTTGTGAAGAGGTGTTTCATTATCAAAGCAAAACATTTCACCATTGTTCCCGATTTCAAAGAGCCCGCTTTTTAGTTCAACATAAGTTGCAGCACCGGCAGAAGGTTTATTTCTCTCCTTTTGTTCTTGATAGGCCGGCAAAAAAGGGTTCTGAGATAAATTGTACTTTATATCTGTCAAGAGCAGTTCCTGATGCTGCTGTTCATGATGTAATCCGATCTCAAGAACCTGCAGCAGCTCTTTCTTCTTTTCTTCAGAAATGCCGGATTCCAGAAGATCAGCCATATGTACGTCAACATAACTGCGGTATTCAAACACTTCCTCAACCGAAGGACGAGTGATCAGACCTCTCTGAATTCTGGGATGAAAAGGGCCAACTGTTTCATAATAAGAGTTAAATAAATAATCGAACTGGTCATTAAACCCCCGGTAATCCTCGGCGAATTCTTTTAAAATAAACTTTTCATAAAACCAAGTTGTATGGGCCAGATGCCATTTAGGAGGACTGGTATCTTCCATGGATTGAATGATAAAATCCTCCAGATTCAGCGGCTGCACCAGCATTTCACTGAAAGATCGAACCGTCTGATAGCTCTTCAGCATTTTGTTCATTTCTGTTGCCTGCGTTTTCATACTTTACCTCCACATAACTGAACAGTGATTTTTAAAGGTTCATCTGTCGGTGGTACATTCCCTTCTTTCATAGAATGATAACCGATTTTTATAAGGATTCTGGTATTGGCTTTTCCATCTCTTCCACTGGAACAAAATATCCGCTTTTTCTATAGGCAAGAGCTTCCATTACAGCAATTAATTCTCCTTCACTTTCAACTCTGATGTTATACCAGGCGGTTCTGTTGTTTTTCTTTTCTTCAGAAGCAACCGCTTTCAGTTTAGCGCTTGCTCTGCCTGCTGCCATAAAATTCACCGTGGTGGAAAGTCCGACTGAAGTCTTCCCATAGGAATTGCATGCGGCAGCAAACACAAAATCAGCCAATGCAAAAATCACGGCTCCATGAGCGGTGCCGTGGGAATTTAACATGTGAGCTTCAACTTCAACCTCTGCTGTTGCTGTCCCTTCTCCTAGTTCCAATAATTTGATGCCTAAAAACTTTGCATACGGTTCATTTTCGAAGAACTCAAAAATTTCCTTTTTAAACGTTTTGTGAATGTTCTCTTCCGATCGTTTCTGATTCATGATAGTCCTCCTTAAACGTTCTTATAGCCAGTATATATAAAAGTAAGAATATTATAAAAAAATTTGCACAAAAAAACAGCCTGCTCTTGCTCGAATCAGACTGTTCTTCACTATTATCCTTTGACCGAACCTGCCAAAAGGCCTTTTACAAAAAATTTACCAAGGAAAATATAGACGAGAAGAGTAGGCAAAGCGGCCAATAAAGCACCGGCCATTTGAACATTCCATTGTACAATCTGACTTCCTGAAAGATTTTGGAGTGCTACCATGATCGGCTGCTGCGACGAAGTTGTAATCGTTACAGCAAATAAAAATTCATTCCATATGTTTGTGAACTGCCAGATTCCTACAACAACAAACCCGGTAATAGAGAGCGGTACGATGATATGCTGATAGATTTTAAAGATGCCAGCTCCATCAATCTTGGCTGATTCCATCATTTCCTCAGGTATGCTGGCGTAAAAATTTCTGAACATTAGAGTAGTAATCGGAATTCCGTATACTATATGAACAAAGATCAGACCCGGTATGCTGTTATAAAGGCCTACTTCACGCAAAAATTGAATGAGAGGGATCAAAATGCTCTGATAAGGGATAAACATACCGAACAAAATAGCGGTGAAAATCCAGTCGGCTCCTTTAAATTTCCACTTAGAAAGCACGTATCCATTTAACGAACCTAATAAAGCGGACAAAAGTGTCGCAGGAATCACCAGATAAATACTGTTCATAAAATTGGGGGAGAGTCTCTCGAACGCCTGCTGATAACTGCTGAAATCAAGTGAATGCGGGAGTTCCCACATTTGTGACAGTGTTATCTGGTCAAGCGGTTTCAGGCTCGTAATCAGCATGACATAGACAGGCATAAGATAGAAAAGACTTAAGATGATCAGCAAAACGTAAAGCAGGGTACGATAAACAGAGCGTACTGCCATCACGATTCCCCCTTTCTGCTTGAAATAAGGTAAGGTATGATAAAGACGGCAACGGTTACAAGCATGATGATGGAAATGGCAGCACCGTTTGCATAATAGTTGCCCCTGAATGTGGTCTCAAACATATAGACGCCGGGAACATCTGTGACAAAATTGGCTCCTGGCCCTGTCATGGCATAGATCAAATCAAAGATCTTTAACGATATATGGGCCATTATGATGACAACACTCACGGTTACCGGAGCAACGATTGGGAAAATGATTTTACGGTAGATCTGAAATTCGGAAGCACCATCCATTCGGGCAGCCTCTCTGATTTCTTCCGGGATGGCTCTCAATCCTGCTAAATACATTGCCACTGAAAACCCGGTCATCTGCCATGCAGCGGCGATGACGACTGCGATCACCGCAACAGGAACACCAAACTGAATTTTCCCCCATTCCACTCCAGGAATAATTTTTACTGAAGTATACCAAAGGGAATCCAGACCTAATTTCTTCAAAAAGAGATTGACCCCTGTTGCCGGATTCAGCAGCCACTGCCAGATGACGCCTGTAACAACAAAAGAAAGGGCCATAGGGAAAAAGAAAATATTTCTGAAGAGCCCTTCCCCGCGGATCTTTTGATCAAGGAATACAGCGAGCAACAATCCCATCACAAGAACAGCAAGAATAAAGAACACCGTGAAGAACAGTGTATTCCTTAAATCAGCCTGAAACCGGAAATCCTTAAACAAGAAAACATAATTCTTAAACCCAGCAAAAGACATGTCTGGAACAAGAGAGTTCCAGTTGGATAATGAAACATACCCGGACCAGGCGATGAATCCATAGACAAACACACCTACTGCCAAAATGGAAGGGAGAATAAAAACAAAAGACAAAAGCTGATCTACATTTCGTTTTTTCCGTTTCTTTGCTGAAACGGCTAATGAAGTGCCTGATTGAAGAGAAGGCAATATTTTGGGTTCCATCCAACCGTTCCTCCTTAATCTTTGTTGGTATTAAGAAAAGAGGAAGAGATGTCCTCCTCCTCTTTTCTCTCAATCCTTACTTTTTCAGTTCACTGCTCGCTTGTGTTAATGCATCGATCAGCTGGTTCACATTCTTTTGTGTTACAAAAATATTGACCGCCTGATTAGCTTTTGTTACAAATCCTTCAGGAGCGGCTGAACCATGTGCAAGGCTAGCAGCCAGCTGTGCCTCTTTAAATTCCTTAATCGTCTGTTTTCCGTATTCATCATACTTGGAAACATCCGCGTCAGTTCTAGCTGGTATAGACCCTTTTAATGGATTAAAAGCATCCTGGCCATCAACTGAGCCTAAAACAGATAAGAACTGCTTGACATCCTTTGCATTCTTCACACCTTTAGGAAGTCCGAACGTATCTGTGATGATCATAAACTGATTTTCTGTGCCTGGTGTCGGCACCCATCCGAAGTCTTCGTTCACTTTAAGCTTAAGATCATTCACGAAATAGCCTTTGGCCCAGTCTCCCATGATGTTCATCGCTGCATCGCCCTTGGCGACCATTTGAGAAGCATCCTGCCAGTTTCTTGAACTATGGTCAGAATTAATATAAGAAAGCATTTTTTTATACGTTTCAGCAGCCTTCTTCACTTTTGGGTCATCAAACTTCATTTCGCCTTTCCACAATTTCTGATAGTCTTCATTTCCCAGCGTTCCGAGAAGGACGTTTTCAAAAATCATGGTGGCTGTCCACGGCTCTTTATCCCCAAGGGCAAGAGGTGTTATTCCTTTTTTCTTTAATTGGTCAGCAACCTTGAAAAATTCATCAAACGTTTTTGGAGCTTCAAGATTGTTATCAGTGAAAATTTTCTTGTTGTACCAGAGAACGTTTCCGCGGTGGATATCTACTGGAACAGAGTAAATTTTCCCGTCTTTGCTGACCATGTCAATCAGCTGCTTAGGAAACTTGTCATTCCATCCTTCTTTGTCATACAGATCATTCAATGGCTCCATCTTGCCTGCAGCCACCCAGCCGTCGTTCAGTTCAGAACCGCCATGTACCTGGAAAGTAGCAGGAGGATCATTCCCCTGCATACGGCTTGCCAGTACTGCCTTGGCATTCGTGCCTGCTCCTCCGGCTACAGCCGCATTCTCGATTGGGATATCAGGATTTTTTTCTTTAAATAGCTTGATAAGAGCTTTTAATCCGTCCTCTTCACCGGCACCTGTCCACCAGCTGAAAATCTCCAGCTTGCCAGAGCTTTTCTTCTGATCACTCTGTCCCGAGCTGGATTGGCTGCATGCTGACAGAATCAAACTAAAAGCCAGTACAGCATAAATCCATACTTTCTTTTTCAAGTGAACCTCCCCCTTCATTTCCGTTGTTACCGCTTACATCACTAGTATAAAAAGGATTGGCAGGTTCTTGTTTGCCAATTTTCTGTACTTTTTTATCATTATCTTCACTTTTTTATGATTTGGCGTCCTCTGCTTTTTGTCTAACATATTGTTTAGGCGAAAGCAAAAACTGCTTTTTAAACACACGGCTGAAATAATTCGGATCTTTATAACCGACCATAAAGCAAATTTGTTTCAGGCTGTACTGATTTTGGTTTAGCAGTTTCATCGCTTTCCGGAGGCGGATTTCTGTTAGAAATTCAATAAACGTAACATCTGTCTCTTCTTTAAATAGCTTAGTAAAATAAGTCGGGCTCAAGCCCGCCATTTCTGCTACCTGCTCCAAAGATACAGCTTCATGAAAGTGTTCATCGATATATTTCTTTGCCAGTTTTATCGGATCATTCGTTTCCTTGTTTTCATTGATCATCCTGCAAGCATTTCTGATTAATTCCTCCCAAGCATTTCTATTTTCAGGGTAGGACAAATCACTGACGTCTATTTCTTCCTGAACCAGTCTTTCCCTGAGTAAAATGTATAAATCCATTAATTGAATGGATGACAGTTCTTTTCCCAGCATACTTTTCGCTCCATTAGAATCGTTGCTGAAAATAGCCTCAACGATCTCATCGAGTCCAGTTTCTTTTGCAGGGTCAACTTGGGAAAAATGAGCAAAACGCCCGCTGTTTTGCTTTTTCAGAAAATGAACAGTCTTAGCGGCTTCCTCATAGGAGTGCCTGATCTCTTTTAAATCCGTATATGGTTTTCCCACTCCCATCCATAATTTTTCAAAGACTTCAGCTTGAAGCCTCTTTGCCAGCTGCAAAGAATCATTTATTGGATTGCTCTTGTGGCTCATAAAAAGCAGAACGAGCTGATTTCCATAAGGAAGAGAAATAAACGGAAATGGTGATCTTTTATTAAGCACAGAAATCACTTGCTCTAATTGAATGTTTTTTTCACATTCAATGACAGAAATAAAGGTATTCCGCATATTTGGAAATAAAACAGCTAATTGCTCTAGAACCTTATCGTTAAGCTCATATTGCAGAATCTTCAACAGAATATTTTCTAAAACAATCTCTGCTGTAGCGGAATAGCGGCTTTGCTTATCTTGCTCTTCAGAAATGGATTGGCACACTCTTTGAATCGCATGGACCGTTTCTTCTGCTGTACTGGGCTTTAACAAATACTCTCTTACCCCCTCCTTCATCGCTTCTTTTGCATATTGAAAAGATTCATAGGCAGTAACCATGATAAATTGCATGGAAGGGTTTTGTTTCTTTATGATTTGGATAGCTTCAATTCCGTTTAAACCGGGCATCTTAATATCCATCAGCATAAAATCAGGTTTGTGTTTTCTGGCCATTTCAACGGCTAATCTTCCATTGGAAGCTTCTCCTGCAATGGTCATATCAGGAAAGTGATCTTCAATTATTCTTCGTAATGCTTTCCGTTCCAGGCTTTCATCATCCGCTATGATTACTTTCAACTGAAGCCGCCTCCTTCTGGGGAAATATAAGTTTAACCGATGTACCTTTTCCAGGGGTTGAATGGATCTTTACAAGGTTTTCAGATTGATAGAAAAGCGCCATCCGTCTCATGACATTTTCCAGACCAATGCCAGTTGAATGGCCCACATGAGCCGAACCTGTCTGTTTCCATAATGCATCGGCAGGCATTCCTGCTCCATTATCCTTTACTTCTGCTATGATTGTTTCTCCTTCTGTATAGATGGCCAAGAAAATCTCTCCCCCATCCTCCATACTTTCGACACCATGGATAAAAGCATTCTCAACAATAGGTTGAAGAATCAGTCTTGGAACCAAGATGTTCGTACAATCTTCATCAATTTTAGTGTGAAACGCGATCCGGTCGGAAAACCGCGTCTGCTGAATATGAAAATACTCAATGACTACCTTTGCCTCTTCACGCAAGAGGACAGATTGATTAATATCATTCAGGCTGTATCGAAGGAGCGTGGAAACAGAATGAATGAGTTTTGACGTCTCCTCTGCCTGCTCAAAAAAGGCCATCCTTGAGATGGTATTCAATGTATTGAATAAAAAATGAGGATTGACTTGATTTTGAAGATGCTTCAGCTCCAGTTCTTTAAGCAGGGAATCGAGCTCGGACTTTTCTTCAATCTCAGAGATGTACTGACGTATGTTTTTGCGCATCAGATTGAAGGTTTCACCGAGCAGCTTCAGCTCATCGTTGGACTGGATCAGTACGGGCTTCCCATCAAGCTTTCCGGCGGAGACTTCTGATGCGGCTTTCGATAAAATTTGTACAGGTTTATTGATTCCTCTGGAGAACCATAGGGCAAAAAAGATGGCGAGAAGCACAGTCGTATTAAATAAAAACAAAGTAAACCACTTGAATGATTCATTTCTCTTTTCGAGGTCTGCATAAAAAGATTGGTAATCCGTCAGTTCAAGATCGATCAGTGACAATGTGGTGTCTTGAAGATAAGAAGACGTGTTCCTCGCTTCCTTTAAATGCAGTGAGTACTGATCGATATCATCCTGAATGGCAAATCCGATCGATAACTCGCATTCTTGTATTAAGGTTTGGACCATATGGACATAGGTTTGCAGCTGAATATTGTCAAACCCTTTCTGATCCTTTTGAAGTAATCCTGTCTTTTCGTTTAGTTTATATCGTAATTTATGAAACTCAGTAATCACTTTTTTGTTTCGTTCAACCACATACTGATTTGCTTTATCGTACAGCTGGTCAGACGTCTGTGAGATTTCGTTCAGGAGCAAAAATTGCTTAAATCGAGAATCATACTCTAACAAAAAGGATCGGCTGCTGAAAAAAATGGAGATGGAAACTACGTTAAATAGAATGACAAAGACAAAAAAATAGAGCAACAACTTGCTGCGGATCGTTTTCATCTTGAGGCCCTCCACAGCTTAGTTGGTTTCGTTTTTTTGATGATATCCGTTTTTGTAAATTGAAGCGGTTGAGGCAGCTTTCCTTTTTTCACCGACAGAAGAGTTCGGACGGCCTTTTCGCCCATCTGATAGGGATACTGTCCGACTGTTGCATTAATTTGTTCAGTCCTGATAAGGGCCATGGTTTCGGGCAAGGTATCAAAAGAAATAATGAAAGGTTTGTTCTTGCTTTGATATTGTGAAGTGACCTGGCTGATGCCAATGCCATCCAAAGCACTCGTCCCAAAAAAGGCCGTAATATCCGGATCGTTCTTGAGTAATTCATAGGTAGCTTGCAGCGCACCACTTTTTGTGATGTTCGATTCTTCAATGCCGGCGACCTGGATTCTTTTATGTTTAGCAAGAACGTCTTCAAATCCTTTTACCCGCAGCTTCTGATTGGACGCATCAAGCCGGCCGGTAACAATTCCTACTTTTTGTTTACCTTGTGTATTCTTCACCAGTTCTTCTCCTGCAAGCTTGCCGGCCCTGTAATTGTCAGAACCTACATAGACCTGGCGTTCACTGTCCGGAGCATCGGTGTCAACGGTCAGGAGTGGGATTCCTTTTTGTACAGATTTATTAACGAGGTAGTTAAACTTTTCATTGGATAATCCCTGGGTCATTATCCCATCGACCTTGCCTGCGATGGCTTTATCGATTAAGGTAAGCTGTTCTTCATTGTTTGCCTGCTTGGGCCCGAGATAGTCCAAGTGAATATGACGTTTATCTGCTTCTGTTTTTGCTCCTTTTTCTACAAGCCGCCAATATTCATTATCTATTTCCTCTGATATCAGGACAAAATGATAAAGATATTTCGGTGTTTGTGCAGCGGAGGGCTTTACCTGAAACGTTTCCCTTCCGAAAAACAGCATATAACCCGCGTTTAAAAAAAAGATGGCTATAAATATGGAAAGACCTATTTTTTTCAATCCCATAGAAACCCCTTCTGTAAGCGTTTTTATACTTATAATAATGGATTGTAAAAAAATTGAATAGACCGATTTCCGGAAGATAAAGGAAAAGCCAGCCTTTTAGCGGGCTGGCTGGTTTGTTCTTTTTGAAAATATACCTGAAATCAATAGATAGAGAACATGAAAACTTTATGAGTGACGATGACATCAAAAACGGTTGTATGGATAGGCAAGCACAAATAAAACTCTTTCAAAAAGAGGATAACCATTTCTTCCTTCCCTGTCTTTTATGAACTCTAACTTCTGCTGCCCATTTGATAGTAGTTTGCCATTACTTCATCAGGCACCATGCTGCCGCCAGTTGCCCATATGATGTGAGTTGCTTTTTCCATTTTCTCCACCAGGTGATGTTTCTTGAGATAACCGGCGCCTTCAGTGGTCTTTAAAAGTCTGGAAGGTCCAGCTGCACCGGCTAAGGCGGAGGGCTCGAGAGATTGCTTCTCAGAGTCGGAAATATGTCGAAGAAGCCTGAACAGTTCTCTGTCCGTTATCGTATAAATACCGCTTAAATACGGTTCCATGAATTTCCCGACAAAGCCGGAAGGACGGCCGACTGCCAAACCATCAGCTGCTGTATCATTGGTTAATCCAAAGTCAAATACGGATACCTCTTCATGAAGGCCTGTCATCATCCCTATAAGCATGCAGGGAGATTGTACCGGTTCAGCAAAAAAGCAGTGGACATTCTCCTTAAACAAAACTTTTAATCCGTACCCCACTCCCCCTGGACCCCCACCTACTCCGCAAGGGAGGTAGACAAATAAAGGATGATCTTGGTCAACAGGAATTCCTTGTTCTTCGAGCTGTTTTTTTAATCTCAAGGCAGCTACAGAGTAACCTAAGAAAAGAGTAGTGGAATTCTCGTCATCAATAAAATAACACCTCTCGTCGAGTTCGGCCTGTTTCCTTCCCTCCTCAACGGCTAAGCTGTAATCCGCATGATATTCGATGACTTCGACTCCCTTGCTTCTTAAAAGGTTTTTCTTCCATTCTTGTGCATCACTCGACATGTGGACGGTTACGTTGAAACCTAATTTCGCACTCATTATTCCTATGCTCATCCCTAAATTTCCGGTAGAGCCTACAGCAATGGAATATTGGGAAAAGAACTGTGTAAACGGTTCTTCCGCAAACTTTGCATAGTTCTCGTCCCTCGTTATCAACTGATTTTGAAGAGCCAATTCTTCAGCATGCTTCAATACTTCGTAGATGCCGCCTCTCGCTTTGATCGAACCTGATATAGGAAGATGGCTGTCGCATTTTAAAAGCCATTTGCCCGGATGACTCAAATCTTCTATATCTGTTATTGCCATTTTAAAATCAGGTATTTCCAGCAATGGGGATTCAATAATCCCGTTTGTTGGCCGCGTTTCAGGAAAAGCCACTGATAGATATTGAGCGAACCGATGAAGCCTCTCTTCAGCTTCCTTAATATCTGTTAAAGTGAGCGCTTCAGTTTCCGGTCTATGCTCTGGGGTATATCCTGGATTACTCCAAAACACTTCTTCCCCGTCAGAGGCTTTACTCAATAAAGGGTATTTATTTAAGTAATGCTGCATCGTTTCTTTTTTAAGCGGTTTCCTAGTTTCCACAATATCAACTCCCTGTTTAACATCTCCCTCCAATTATAACACGGCCAATTTCATTGTTTTAGAGCTTTCAGTAGATAGGAATTATAAAAAAGGCCGGCTCAATACAGAGCCGGCTAGTTGCAATGAGGTTACTCTATTCTTGATCTGAAATATAAACACGGTGATCTTTAAAGAACTCTCCAAGATCTTTCCCGGTTTCTCTTTCCATGATGGTGACGAAATCTTTTGTCGTCGTCACGTCAAACTTCTTCTCTTTAAAGTAGGCTTTCATTGCAGAGTAGAATGCTTTGTCCCCTACTTTTAGACGGAGATCATTAAGTGTGCGGGAACCGTAGCCATAGATCATTTGATAGTAAGCGTTAATCCCTGAATCTCCGTCCGCTGTAAATGTTGAGACTGGAGAAGAAAGATGGTAATTCTTATTTGGTACGGCTGGTGTGGTCAGCTGATTTAACTCATTGTCATATAAAGCTGCCGAAAATGTTGCAAAGGATTCATCCAGCCAAGGCTCATCATATTCGTTATCCCCAATAATTCCGTAAAACCATTGATGGCCGATCTCATGTGCAGTCACGGATTTTACCCATTCTTGAGAACGTTGCCCTGCGATACTGATCATAACGAGCTGAGGGTATTCCATTCCGCCGAACCAGCCTTCCATTCCGACAATATCAAGCTCAGGCCATGGATAAGTCCCAAAATGATCACTGAACAGATCGATGCTCTTCAGTCCGGATTGCAGCATTGAATCGGCATAGGCTGCTTGTTCAGCTGTATAGTAGACATTGATTTTTACGTTGTTGACCATCCCTTTTTTGATCTTGTAGGTAGGATCCATCTCCATGGCAAAATCTCTGACATCATGGGCTTTGTAGCGGTGTACAGCAAGGTTACCGATGTTTTGCGGTTTTCCAACTTCCGTTCCAGAGGCTGCAATGACTTGTTTTTTGTCAGTTGTCACGGTTACATCATAATCCCCTGTTAAAGAATAAAAGGATTCACCGGCATGGAAATAGGGATCCACATTCCAGCCTTCTTTGTCATAGACTGCAAGAATCGGAAACCAGTTTCCTAGTGATACAGTATTTTTGAACCAACCGAAGCGGTCCTGCTGTTCTGGAACCTTTACAGTAAAGTTCATGCTGACAGAAGCTGATTTATCTTTTTTTATTTTTACAGAAGGGATATGCAGCGCAGTTCCATCAACGTTGTATACCGCACGTTTTCCATCCACTTTCACATTGCTGACGTCCATGCTGCCTCCATTTTCCGCAAACATGTCCGCGTTGCCCCAAAGATTGAAATAAAGTTCATTTAAGTTTTTCTTCAAGTTGTTTTTAAACTTTACAGAGAGCTTTCCTGAAATTTGGTGCTTCGAAGTGTCATAGAACACATTCATCTTGTAGCTAGGTTTTGAAGGACCCATCACATTTAATCTGCTTCCTTGTTTCGCAAGGTACTGAAAAGGAGCTTTTGGCATCTGACTGTATTTTTGGATGGGATGATAGCCGCCTTTCATCACATGCGGCGGAGAAACGATTCCTTTCCCTTGAGCAGCTGCTGCAGCGGACCCTGTAAATAAACTTGCTGCAAGCAAGGCAGCTGTTGTCATCGTTACGGCTTTTTTTGCTGGTTTTTTCATGATACATCCTCCTTTGGTTAACTGCCTTACCTATTTCTGGATGCCAAAGTGTGACTCCTTGCAACAAAAGGACGAATCATTCGACACACCAAAGGAGAATAAAGGTAATATTATCCTGGGTCATTTGGACGAATTTGTAAAAATAGCAATTTTTTGAAAATATTTTCGGGATATCAAACGATAGAAAAAGGGAATGGTGCAAATAATGACGAAACTAGTAAGGATAAACGCATTCTATCCATAGGGGGTCAAAAATGAAGATTAAATCAAATTACATACCAAAAACGAAAGTAACATACGTCACAGAGAATACATCGATCAGCGAGAGCAGAAGACAGCTCATTCAGTCAGGATACCGTTGTATTCCCGTTCTTGATGAAAAAGAGGAAAAGTTTCGGGGGCTGATCTATAAAGAAACAACGTCCGATTATATCATTGATGAAGCCGGTTCTACATCCGATCCAGTGAGCAAGCTGATTCAGGATGAGGAAAGCTATGTGTATGAGGATACGCCATATTTTAAAGTTTTGTTTTCTATCCGGCGCCTTCCTTTCATGGCTGTTATTGATCAAAACGGCTTTTTTCAGGGAATCGTCACCCATTCAAAGGTGATGGATATTCTTGAAGATTCCTATGGCATAAAAAAAGGCGGATATTCGCTCACTGTCTCCACTACAGAAGGGAAAGGATCATTGAAAAAGCTGTTTTCTTCTATAAATGATGAATATAATATTGAAGGAGTCTTCACACAGGATGCGGGCAAGCAATTCGTGCGCCGGATCGTTATTACTCTTAACCGCTCTGTATCAAAAGAAGAAGTGGAACAGCTGATTCATAAGATTGAACACAGCGGGTTTAAAGTAGCAGAAATAGAAGATTTAAGAGAGTTTGAGAATGCAATTCCATAAGCAAGACGATAAGAAAGACGCATGATATCAATCATGCGTCTTTTATCTGCTACGGGTGATGGATAAGGAGTATACCGATTGCAGCTCCGTTTCTGCTGGAGTCCTCAATAAAAATACTTTGAACATTGCCGATTTCATCCCCTGCTGCGCCAAATTTATGACCTATTTGATTGAGCTTCGCAATAGCCGCCTCAGGAATCCCTTTTTCCTTCATATAATTGCTTGTATTGTTGGTATATATTCTTGGCTCCTCAACTGCTGCCTTCAGTTCCATATCGTACCCGAGTGAATGAAGGATGGATCAACTGCAAGGCTCGGCTCCATAACAAGAAAAAAACTGAGGACGAGACTGATCGTAACCGATGCTTTCTTTTCCATAGACTTCCTCCTTTTATTTTGTTTGAATATTAAGAAAATTAATCCTAATAATTTACCGTGCCTTCTTATTTGTAAACGTAATCATCAAATGGGGCATACTGGAAAGAAACAGAAAATGCCTGAAAGGATTTAATGCTATGAAAAAAGTCTCGCCTATGATCATGATTACAGTTTCAAGTGCTGAACATAATGGAAACCAGAGCTCTATTTTACACCGTAAATACAGTGACGCAATTATCCAAGCGGGGGGTCTTCCCGTCTTGCTTCCATCTGTAAACCAGGGGTTAACAGAACAAATGATTTTGAAGTGTGATGGGATTGTACTGCCTGGAGGAGATGATGTAGATCCTTTCTTCTATCAGCAGCATCCAACGCCGGAGCTTGGCAGCGTAAACAGGACGCAGGATGAATTTGAAATCCAAGCTGTAAGGTTAGCTGAACAGAATAAAAAGCCGCTCTTAGGCATATGCCGCGGAATGAACATTATCAATGTTGCGTTAGGAGGAACACTGATTCAACACATTCCTGCTGAAACTGAACAGCCGGTTAAACATAAGCAACAGGCACCAAGAAATATTCCCACCCATGAGGTTTCGATCAAGAAGAGTTCGTTCCTTCACGAACTTGCAGGAACTCCTACGCTTCAAGTGAACAGCTTCCATCATCAATCCGTAAAATCTGCAGCTCCGCCTCTTCTACCCTGTGCATTTGCACCGGATGGAATCGTGGAAGCCATTGAAAGCAGAAACAAAGACCATTTTATCCTGGGTGTTCAGTGGCATCCAGAAGAGCTGACAGCTTCCCCTGGAATGATGAGCATATTTCAAGCTTTAATTGCCGCAGCAAAAAAGTGACTCCCGAAAAAAAGGGAGCCACTTTTTATTTTGTCTATTGATCCAGCTTTTCCAGCGGTTCGGTCGCCGGGCCTTCCAGTACCTCACCCTCAAACGAGAAGCGCGATCCATGGCACGGGCAGTCCCACGAGCGTTCGGCATTGTTCCATTCCACCTCGCATCCGAGATGTGTGCAGGTGGTATCGAGTACATAGAGCTTTCCCTCTTTATCTTTGTACGCTCCTGCTCTTTTGCCATTGTACGTAACTGCTGCCCCTTCATCCGGTGATAGATCTCCTGGAGTTTTATCCGGCATCTCCAGCTTGCCTTCGATCAGGTGCTTGGCAACATCAGCATTTTCTACAACCAATGTTTTCAGGCTTGGATCAGCCTTGAACCTTGATGGTGAAAAGACGTCGGCATACGGATTCTTCTTTTCTAAAATCAGATCTTTTATGAGCAAACCTGCCGCCGTTCCATTCGTCATTCCCCACTTGCGATATCCTGTGGCAACCAGGATATTTTCATGGGGGGCAGTAATCGGACCGATGTAAGGAATTTTATCTAATGTAATTAAGTCCTGTGCAGACCAGCGATAAGGGATGTCGGATATACCTATCACCTTTTCACTGAATGCTTCCAAGGCTTCATAGTGCTTGCTTGTGCACATTCCTTGTCCTGTTTGATGGCTTTCACCGCCAACGATGATTAATTTCTCACCATTGTAATTCGTGTATCTTAAAGAACGGGTCGGACTGTCCGCACTTAAATACATCCCGCCTGGATAATCTCTTTCCGTCGTAACACCAATCGCATATGAACGTTCAGCGTGCATCCTTGCAAAATAAAACCCGGCTCCATCGAAAAAAGGAAAGTGAGAAGCAATTACAGCATGTCTGCAGGTAATTTTATAACCGTCTTTTGTTACGGCTCGAGGGCGATTTCCAGTTTCAACATCAACTGCGGTGGTATTTTCAAAGATTTTGCCGCCGTTCTTTGTAATCTCCTGTATGAGTGCGGAAAGATACTTAACCGGATGAAATTGTGCCTGTTTTTTCATCGAAACGGCTCCTCGCACAGCCAGATCCAACGCGATGCTCTCAGAGTATTCACTGCTGATGTTCAGCTTTTGGTAGGCATCATATTCCTTTTGAACCTGTTTAAGATAGGTTTCCGATTCTGCATAGATGATGGCGTCTTCTTCGGAAAAATCGCAGTCAATCTGATGGTCCTGGATCATGGACCTGATAAAATTCAGAGCACCGTTGTTTGCTTCATAATAGAGCTTCGTTTGTTCTACTCCAAAATGCTGAATTAACTCATCATAGATTATACCATGCTGGCTCGTTATTTTTGCGGTTGTATGGCCGGTTGTCCCATTTAATATTTTACTTCCATCCAGTAGGATTACGCTCAGCCCTTCTTTCGACAGAAGATAAGCAGTTGTGATTCCTGTAATTCCTCCTCCTATAACCACTGCATCTGCTTCTAAATCGGTTGATAAAGTTTCATATCCCTGTACTTGGCAGGATTCTTTCCAGTAGGATTCTGAAAAATCGGGCAGTTTACTCTTTTTCATGATTAAAAAGATCCCTCCTCGTTTCTTCCTATATTTCCCTCTTTTTCTATTTTCATGTGGATTTTGATTAATTATATAAATAAAAAAAGCCAAAACAACAGTAACGCTGTTCTGGCTTTTCCCTTATATTTGTTTTGCCCCTAAATACCGGGGTGCCCAATATGTATTACTCATGGAAGCTATGCTGACTCCGTTTGAGGAAGTAGCGGAAATAAACTGGTTGTTTCCGATATAGATACCGACATGTGAAGCACCGGTCTGATAGGTTTCAAAGAAAACCAAATCTCCGGCGCTTAGAGTAGTAACCTTTGTACCTTCTTTATAAATATCTGCAACCGTTCTTGGCAGTGTGATTCCCGCCGATTTTTTAAATACATAGTCGATATATCCACTGCAGTCAAAGCCTGAAGGTGTCGCACCACCCCACACATAAGGGACACCTAAGTAAGTTTTAGCAGTGGAAACAAGTTGAGTTTTGCTATAGGACGGATAGATTCCCAATGCCTTAAAGGTGGCCGGCCCTGCAACTCCGTCAGCAGTAAGTCCTTTTGATTTTTGAAAGCTTTTCACAGCATTCACTGTATATGTACCAAAATAGGTTGTAGTCGTGCTGTACGTAAAGTAACCTTTCGTTTTTAACGTTTGCTGCAAATCTTTTACTTCTGTATGAGTCATTCCGTATTTTAACGTATGATCTCCCAGTGCTGCCTGTCCCACTAAAGGATTTGCAGTTAAAATGCCTGCAATTCCCAACCCCATAAGTAATCTTTTCAAGTTGCTCTTTCCCCCTAAAATTTTCTTGCGATACCAATAAATTAATAATATAAAATATTTATAACAAAAGTATTTTAGGGAGATTACAATAATATTACAAAATACTATTTTATTCATCTATTTCTAACAAAAAACTACATTTAATAATTTATCCATTAGTGGAAAGTAATTGATATCGTTATTTTAGAAAGCATAGAGTAGAACCCTGTTTTTCTTTTGTTATTTACAGCAGGTTTTTCAGGATTGATGTATAATTAAGCATTGTTCCGTTTTATTTAGTACCTTTGTAAAATTCTTTTTTTCTATTCTTTCTTTTGTTCAGGAAGGAGATTGTATGTTTAATTTAGCTCAACAAATTTTAGAAAGACATTTTGGCTATTCTTCATTTCGGCCAGGACAAGAACAAGTGATCAAGAGCATCTTCCAGCATAAGAATACATTGGGGATCATGCCTACAGGGGGAGGAAAGTCCATCTGCTATCAGGTTCCTGCTATGCTGCTCAATGGAGTGACCCTGGTTATCTCTCCCCTTATTTCGTTGATGAAGGATCAGGTCGATTCCCTTGAGAATGCTGGAATTCCTTCTACATATATTAATAGTTCACTATCTGACGAAGACATTCAGGACAGGATACAACAAGCGGCAAACGGTGCCTATCAGTTGATTTATGTTGCGCCTGAACGGCTGGAGTCCATGGCGTTCAGACGTCTCATAGGAAAAATGAATATATCCATGATCGCCATCGATGAGGCTCATTGTATTTCTCAATGGGGACATGACTTCCGTCCAAGTTATTTGCGTATCAAAGATATGCTGGCTTCACTTCATCCGCGGCCTGTTATCGTCGCCTTGACGGCTACAGCCACCAAGGAAGTAACAAAAGATATCTGCCGGCTGTTAGACATTCAGCTAGAAAACACTTTTGTTACGGGTTTTGCTCGGAATAATTTAACGTTTTCTATTATTAAAGATGAAGTTAAACGTGAATATCTGCTTCGATATGTAAAGAAAAACAGTTCAAATTCTGGAATTATATATGCTTCGACTAGAAATGAAGTCGATCAGCTTCATAGTTTTTTAAAGAAAAATGGTTTTACTGTTTCAAAATATCATGCCGGTCTATCCGAAGAGGAAAGACGGGAATCACAAAATCAATTTATTTTTGATGATACGGCAATCATGGTAGCTACAAATGCTTTTGGAATGGGGATTAATAAAACGAATGTCCGCTATGTCATTCATTACAATCTTCCCCGCAATCTTGAAGCCTATTATCAGGAAGCGGGGCGTGCGGGCAGAGACGGCGAACCAAGTGAGTGTATTCTATTCTTCTCCGCACGGGATGTCCAGCTTCAGAAATTTTTAATTGAACAAGGAACCATGGATGAAGCAAGGAAAGGAAATGAATACAAAAAGCTTCAGTTTATGACAGACTATTGCCATACTGAACAATGCCTGCAGCGTTTTATTGTCGAGTACTTTGGAGATGAGGAATCAGCTGATTGCGGGAAATGCGGAAATTGTACCGACCAGCGTGAGCAAACGGACATTACCACTCAAGCGCAAATGGTTTTCTCCTGTGTGAAACGCATGAATCAGCGGTTTGGAAAAACAGCAGTCGCACAAGTGCTGAACGGATCGAAAACAAAGCGAATCCAAGAGCTGGGGCTTACCTCTCTAACGACGTATGGATTAATGAAAAACCGGCCTCAAAAAGAAATTATGCAGCTTATTGATTATTTGACAGCGGAAGGCCTCCTTCAGTTATCCGATAGCCAGTACCCTGTCCTTATGCTGGCACCCAGAGCACTGTTTGTGTTAAAGGGAGAAGAAAAGGTTTATCGAAAAGAGAAACGAAAATCGATTACCAGCTTTACTGAAAATAACGAGCTCTTTGAACATCTGAGGAACTTGCGTAAGGAACTGGCAGATCAGGAAAACGTACCTCCATATGTCGTTTTTGCGGATAGTGCCCTAAAGGAAATGAGCGAAAAAGTTCCTGGTAATGAAGATGAAATGCTGGAGATTAAAGGCGTCGGAAAAGTGAAATTTGACCGTTATGGCCAGATTTTCCTGGACACACTTAAGGAATTCACTACTTCAGCTACTGCTGCAGCGGAAATGGAGAGTTCATCAGATTCTCCAAAAAAGGACAGCCATTTGGATACTTACGCACTCTTTAAAGAAAACCAGCCTATTACTGATATCGCCAAAACGCGGAATCTTTCGGTGCAAACAGTAGAAAACCATCTTCTCCGTTGTGCAGAGGAAGGAATACCGCTAAACTGGGAAAGAATTATCCCGGCTGAGCAAGAAGCTATGGTCTTAAACGCTATTGATCATCTTGGAAGTGAAAAGTTGAAACCATTGAAGGAAGAACTCGGGGAAGAAGTTTCCTATTTTACAATAAAAGCGGTCATTCAAAAAAATAAAAGACAGCTGGTTCATAAGTAGATATCTGTGTAAAAGTAATGAACGCTCTAGAAATGAGCGTTCTTTACTTTTTTTCACGAGATCGGATATGATCGGCTGCTTCTAGCAGATGGATTGCCAAGAAATCAGCTTTTCCTATTTCCCTGCCAATTTTTATAGTGGTGACACCGGCTTTCCTTCCTGCTTCAATATCTGTTTCACGATCCCCGATCATATAACTCTTAGTGAGATCAATATCGTACCGGTCTGCCAGGTCCAATATCATTCCAGGGCTTGGTTTTCTGCAGGAGCATCCTTCATTCGGCTTGTGGCAGCAATAAGCGATATCTTTTATCACACCACCTGCATTTTCCACTTCTAAAACCATTTTATCGTGAATTTTCTTTAGCGTTTTTTCCTGGAGGAATCCAAGCCCAACTCCCCCTTGATTCGTTACAACAAATAAATGAAACCCCATTTCGGTCAGTTCTCTTAATCCTTCAAGAGCGCCCTTCAGAAAATAAAAGTTGCTGGGATGATTAACATGTTTGACTCTTGACGACATAACTTCATTAATCACACCGTCCCTGTCAATAAATACAGCTTTAGTCATTCCTGTCGATCCTTTCTTTTTACAGTAATTGGCTCATTTGTTACAGTTGGACTGTTTATTTGAATAGGTATTGCATTGCCTATTGTCATTATAGCCGAAGCAGCAAGCATCCAAATCATATGGGAGGGCACTTTGCTTCCCTTCTTCTCATCCATGTTCATTCTCCAAACAAAAAAACAACAAGCCTATAGGCTTATTGTTTTTCTTGAAAGTACTCTTTATAAAATCCTGCGACTCTGCCCGAGTTATCAACTACAAAATAGAATTCTTCTGTTTCATTCTTTACTTCGTACGTTTTTCCCTCGGTCAGCACTCGGTCTACCATATACTTTGCTGCATTTGTATGGATACATGTAACCGTTTTGATCGTTGCTTTGTCTTCCCATGATTGGTGGATCATCATTCAGCCTCCTACTTTTGTGTACCTTTTTATTTTAAAGGAATCTCTTGTTTTTTAAAAGAACAAAAGAAAAGCCTGATTCCTCTTTGTTCTCTCAGGTGTTTATGCCGCTCAGGATTTAAGCGGTGCTGCCTCATATTAAAAATGGGCTCCAGATGGATCTGTTAGTCCGGTCCCTTCAATCAGATCTGGCACAGCGGACAATTAACAACCGGTTTAATACCATTAAACTGGTTTCCCGTCTCTTAAAGCCTATCGATCTGTTAAAGTGAACAGACTCATCAAAAAAAGCGCCAAGGAGGCGCTTTTTTTATGCTGTTCTTCCCTGGGACTTAAGTTCAAGAAAGGCTTCTTCACTTTTTTTCTCATCAAATTCATTCTCGCTCTTTGATACAACGATAGTTGCGATCCCGTTTCCGATCAAATTGATGATCGCCCGGGCTTCACTCATGAAGCGGTCAACCCCAAGCAGTAAAGCCAGTCCTTCTACAGGGATAACCTGCATGGCTGAAAGTGTTGAGGCAAGTACGATAAAACCGCCGCCTGTAACAGCCGCTGCACCTTTTGACGTTAACATAAGGATGGCAATGATGGTAATTTGCTGTGTAAGGCTTAAGTCGATATTAAAAACTTGAGCCAGGAATACGACGGCCATCGAAAGATAGATGGAAGTACCGTCCAGATTAAAAGAGTAGCCTGTAGGGATCACCAGTCCGACTACTGACTTGGAACAGCCGAAACGCTCCATCTTGTTCATCATCCTGGGAAGGACAGATTCGGAGGAACTCGTTCCAAGTACAATTAGAATTTCATCCTTAATGTACTTTAAGTATTTCCATAAACTGAAACCATACATTTTACAGATGATGTTCAACACGATGACTACGAATAAGATCATCGTCATATAGACGGAAATCATAAGCTTTCCTAAAGGCAGCAATGATGAAAGTCCGAAGTTTCCAATGGTGAAAGCCATCGCTCCAAAGGCCCCTAACGGCGCAGCTTTCATGATATAACCGACGACATTAAAAAAGATCTGTAAAAGCTTATCAAAAAAATCAATTACTGGTTTCCCTTTTTCTCCCAGAGCCGTTAATCCGACTCCAAACAAGATAGAGAAAAAGAGGACTTGAAGGATATCACCCTTCGCGAACGCGTCGACCATATTCTGGGGTACAATATGGGTAACGAAATCTACCCAGTTGATTCCTCCTTCTGCACCGCCGGAAGTAAATTGAGAAACATCTCCTTTTTGCAGCTTGTCAAAGTCTAGCCCCGCTCCGGGTTTAATGACATTGACAACGATTAAACCAATGATCAGAGCAAATGTAGTGACGACTTCAAAATAAATAAAGGCTTTACCGCCGACTTTACCTACTTTTTTCATATCCCCCATTTTGGAGATACCTAGAACAATGGTGAGAAAAATAATAGGTGCAATGACCATTTTTACACCGTTAATGAACGTATCACCCAATGGCTTCATGTTCTTTCCGGCTTCAGGCCATAGCAGCCCCAAAGTGATACCGAGAATAATAGCAATAATGACTTGGAAGGTTAAATTCTTAAACAGGGGTTTCATGTTCTTCCTCCTTTATTAGCTAATAACATACTGAAAGCGTTATCATCCATGAAATTGATGATAACGCTTTCTGAAAATTTAGTGAATATTTAGGTTATATTGTCCTTTTTGGTCTTTTTGGTCTTTCATTAGCCAGATAACCTTAGAAGTTCCTCATGAGATATCGATTAACCGGTCTCCCCACCCCTCCATACTGCATATCCAGTATGATTTCTCCTCTTTTTTCTAAATACTCAAGATATCTTCTGGCTGTCACACGGGCAATCCCGACCCCTTCAGCTACTTCTTCGGAAGATTTACCATACGATTGCTCTTGTAGATAGGTGATGATCTGTTTCAGGGTGAGTTGATTCAACCCTTTAGGAATCCCTTTTTGTTCTTGATTTTGATGTTCATTATGTATACCTGATAATACAGTATCCACTTCTTTTTGAGACATTTCACCGTCCGGACAAAATTGTGTGTAATAGTCTTTATATCTTTCCAAAGCTTGCTTAATTCTATCAAACTTAAACGGTTTGATGATATAATCCATCGCACCCTGTTGAAGCATCGTCTGTATCGTGTCCCTATCCTTGGCTGCAGATATAATAATAACATCTACTTTCTCTTTATTTTTCCGTATCTGATAAAGTGTTTCGAGACCGTCTTGTTTGGGCATGAAGATATCAAGAATGACAAGGTCCGGCTGTAGTTCCTGAATTTTTTTTACACCCTCCACTCCGTTAGCAGCACTGCCGGTCACTTCAAAACCGCTGACTTTTTCAATAAATGCTTTATTGACTTCCTGCACCATCGGATCGTCTTCGATTAAAACAACAGAAATCTTTTTTCTTTTCATGACTGTCTCCTCCCGTTCATTGGGAACGTGATGTAAAAACTCGTCCCTCCATTTGGATAGGAAGATAGGTTAATGTCCCCTTTTCCCTTATCTATAATCTCTTTAACTAAAAATAAACCAAGTCCCAGTCCTTTTTCACCTTTCGTAGTGACTCCTTTGTCAAAAATATAAGGCATCAGGTGTTCAGGGATTCCTGGGCCATTGTCTTCGACTAAGACAGCACAAATTTCATTGTCTTGTTCAATACTGATATCAATTTGTTGTTCAGGAGTATTTGAGTCATTTAAGGCATGAATGGAATTTTCTATGAGATTCCCGAGGATCATTACAAAATCGTGTTCATTGAGCAGGTAAGGAAGTTCTTCCAAATGGCTCTGGCTGTCGATCGAGACGTCGATTTTCAATTCTTTTCCCCTGCTCACTTTGCTTAAGAGAAGACCTGCAATACTGTCGTTTTTAATATTTTTTGTAACGAATCTCGTCAGATTCTCCTGTTGCTCCGATATATCAAAAACATACTGAAGCGCTCGTTCACGCTTTTCCAGCTGGATGAGTCCGGCTATCGTATGAAGCTTGTTCAAATGCTCGTGATTTTGAATACGGAGTGCCTCTACGAATGCCTTTACCCCCGTTAGTTCTTCCGCCATTTTTGCAACCTCTGTCCGGTCCTGAAAGATCGCTACAGCTCCGATGACGGAATGATTGACTTTTATCGGAATTCGATTGCTCATAATGATTTTGCCGCTCACATTAATCTCTTGGTTGTACACGGGTTTTCCAAACTCAATAATTTCAGGAAGCCTGGTATCCGGGATCACCTCGCGTATCGGTTTGCCGATCAGACTCCCTTCCACTCGAAATATCGATTTTGCTTTTTCATTGAATATGGTGATGTTCTCTTTTACATCTACAGCAATTACTCCTTCATGCATAGCATGAAAAGCGGCTGTACTTTCTTCATACATGCGCACAATTTCATGCGGCTCAAGCTCAAACATCTGCTGTTTAATGTGCCTTGCCAGCATCCAGGAACCAAGCAGGCCGAAGAACAGGGTTAATATTATTATAAGAGCGGCCTGTGCTTTCAAGCTTTGCAGGATTTCAAGATAACCCGGAAGTATGTTTCCAACGATAATGACACCAACTTGTTCAAGCTGTTCATTTTTAACAGGCATAAAAGCACGTACAGCAACTCCCAGCTCTCCTTTTGCTTTTGATATGTAGGTATGGTCTGCAAACGCCGGTTCTTCATCTTTGCCTTCTGATCTTGTTCCAATAAGTCTATATACAGGATGAGAGTATCTGACATGATTCATGTTTAAAACGACGATGTAATCTGTACTATTTATCACTCTTATTTTTTCCACAATGGGATTGATGACCGCAGCTCCATCTTTCTTTTGGATCTTCTTCTGTACTTCAGGAAGCTGAGCCACTGTCCGGGCAGTAATCATTGCACGTTTGCCAAGTTCCTCTTCCCTCATATCGACAATTTTACCTATTATGATAATGCCTCCGATCAAAAGGGAAAAAAGAACAATTCCGAACGATAAAATGATGATTTTCCAGCGGATGGGTAATCTTAAAAATTTCATATGGCCAAGCCATTCCTTCCAGTGAATTCTGTGTAATATTGTAACATGGTTTTTAAGTTATGCTAGACTTAATAGAAAAAGAGTACAAAAGAGGCTGAACATGAAGCAAATCATCGGAATTTTAATTTTTCTCGTCACAGGCTTATTGCTTTCTTTTTATATAGGGTTTCATTTTAATAGCAAAGAACAAGACCTGGCTTTTGATGATGAACAATCTGGCATTCGAAAACAGATTGTGATCAAATTCAGCCATGTGGTTGCAGAGAACACACCTAAAGGATTGGCGGCGCAAAAATTTGCTGATCTGGTGGATCAAAAATCCAATCACAGAGTGAAGGTGGAGGTATTTCCTAACGGCAGTCTGTATTCCGATAAAGAGGAATTGGAGGCATTGAAGGACGGCAGGGTACAAATGATAGCCCCTGCTACATCAAAACTGGGAGGTGTTTCATCAAAATGGCAGGTTCTTGATTTGCCGTTTGCTTTTCCTACAGAAACAGCGATCAATGATGGGCTGAACGGAGACATAGGGAAATCATTGCTTGGATCTCTTTACAGCCAAAAAATAAAAGGCCTTGGTTTTTGGGTGAACGGTTTAAAGCAAATCACCAATAAAAGCCATGCGGTTATTCAACCAAATGATTTTAAGGGTGAAAAGTTCCGTATTATGTCCAGCAATGTACTGAAAAAACAGTTTGAGCTTCTTGGCGGCCAGAGTAAACCGATGGATTTTAATGAAACCTATAGAAATTTGGAATCCGGTAATGTTAGTGGGGAAGAAAATACGATCTCTAACATCTATTCAAAAAAATACTACCGAGTTCAAGATTACATGACGATCAGCAACCATGGATTTTTAGGGTATGCCATATTAATGAATGAGGATTATTGGCACAGCCTTCCTGCAAAGGTCAGGCTGATCATACAAGATTCCATAAATGAAACGGTCAAGTGGAACCAGGACCACTATCAATCCATGAATAAAGAGCAGCTGAATCTGATAAAAAAAGAATCAAATATTCAAATCCACGAACTGACATCAAAGGAAAAAATAGAATGGATTGAAAAGTTGAATCCTATCTATAAACAATATGAACCAATAGCAGGTAGAAAATTGATCTCCGAAATAAGAAACATCCAAAGAAAATATGAAAAACAATTATTCCGATAGTATGAGCGGTTGAACATAAATAAAAAACGCCCCTGATGTTCAGAGGCGTTTTAACTGGTAACCATATCTTTTGACGTTTTCAAGAATTGAATGGTCTGTATATCTGTGGAAGCTGGCAATTTAAAGGATTGTTTGTAGGTTTCCTGACCTTTACCTGTAATGAAAACCCAGTCGCCGTTTTCAGCTTTTTCCCAGGCGTGCTGAATCGCCTTTGTTCTGTCAGGTATGATCTCGGCACTTCCGTCCGCAAAATCTTCGTTCAATTCTTGCAGTTCTTCCACCATCCGGTCTGAGGGAACACCATTTAGATCATCAAAAGTTAAAATCAATTGTGAGCAGACATCTGAACAAAGCGCAACAATATCTCTTCTCTTGGAAAGATCCCTTTTGCCTCTAAACCCAAGAATATGAATGATCCGTTCGGCATTTTCACGTTCGGCCGTCTGGTAACAGTATTCAATGGCGTCTTCCGTATGGGCATAATCAACAATGAAGGTCGCTCCCGCAGGATGGCTGAATGTTTCAAAACGTCCTGGCACTCCATTAAACGACGATAGGTAGGAGGCAGCTTTCTTTAAAGAAATTCCCATTTTTTGAACAGTTAACAGCGCCCCTAGAGTGTTCCATACATTATGCATACCAGGCAAAGGAATCTGGAGAAAATCTGTTGTATCACCCAGTCTGACTTTAATGGTTGGAAAATACTCAGTACATACGTTCAAGAGCTGCATCTCGTCCTCGCTCTGTTTGCCGAATGTAAGCACATTATGCCCTGATTCGGACAACCTTTTCTGCAGCTTCTTTCCCCATTCATTATGTGAAGCAATAATTGCTGTTCCTTGGCTCTTCATTCGTTTGAACAGTCGAGCTTTCACATTAAAATAAGCTTCCAGGCTTTCGTGATAATCAAGATGATCATTTCCCAAATTTGTGAAAAGAGTATAATCAAATAATATTCCTTCCACCCGCTGCTGCTCAATTCCGTGTGAAGAAACTTCCATAATGACGACTTCGTCACGGCTTTCTGCAAGAAGTGACTGTAATTCAAGAGGATCTGGAGTGGTATTTTTGGACTGTATGGCCTGATTATTTATCATGTTGTTTACTGTGCCGATCATTGAGCATGTCATGCCTGACTGTTCAATGATATGTTTTAATAAATAAGCTGTTGTCGTCTTTCCGTTCGTTCCAGTTATTCCGATCATTATATGGTTTTTAGATGGGTGGCCATAAAAGTTGCTTGCCAGCCTCGCCAATGCCTTCCTTGAGTCGGAGGTCTGATAATAAGGGACGTTTAACCCATATACATTTTGTTCTCCGACCACCGCGGCTGCCCCATTGGCAATCGCTTGATTAATATAGCGATGCCCATCAGCGCTAAACCCGTTAATAGCTACAAATAAATCCCCCGGCCTGATTTTGCGGGAATTGAATTGAATCCCTTGAATCAGCATTGATGGGTCATGGCTTTCAGGTTGTGCAAAT
The DNA here is from genome assembly GCF_024494405.1 of Fictibacillus sp. WQ 8-8. Classification (NCBI taxonomy): domain Bacteria; kingdom Bacillati; phylum Bacillota; class Bacilli; order Caryophanales; family Fictibacillaceae; genus Fictibacillus; species Fictibacillus sp. WQ 8-8. The sequence continues at coordinate 130,169 of NZ_JAMXKG010000007.1, read as the reverse complement.
TTAATCCCTTTTAATAGTTCGTCCATTAACATGACTGCGTGCGCCCCTTTTTCAACTAAATTGAGCTGTACACATATCATTTCGCTGGACAATGCTGTTTATCGTACTTCGTTTCGACAAATTTCGATAATAATGTGTGGAATTAATTTACAGTATTTAGATCGATTAATTCATATGTGATTTCTGTATCTCCGTCTTTCCATTTTAGTTCACAAATTTTAGCGATAGCCACAGGCTTTGATTCCTTTGTTTTTCGAATCTCCAGGGGGATATCGATAGGATATAGCCGATAGCCTTCTTTAATTAGCTTATAAAAATTGGACGACTCCAAACGGATTTCTTTGTTCTTTGTAACAATCATAGTATTCAATTCTAATGGCATCCCCATTTTCTCAGCCCTTTCTTTTCTCAATTAGTCTTTCTACTCTTTATTTTAAAGGGAAATATCCCATTTGCCTACATGCCGCCCAACATATTTAACACAAAAAGCCAGGGATTCGGCCCCTGGCTTCAAATTATTTAACCTTGTAATAATAATGACTCTGGATCCTCCAGCATTTCTTTAACCTTCGCAAGGAAGCTTACTGCTTCACGTCCGTCAACGATACGGTGGTCATATGAAAGTGCAATGTACATCATCGGACGATTTTCCATTCTTTCTGCATCAATAGCAATAGGACGCATCTTAATGCCGTGCATTCCCAGAATCCCAACTTGAGGAGCATTTAGGATCGGTGTAGACATTAAGGAACCAAAAATTCCTCCGTTCGTAATCGTGAACGTACCGCCTTGCAGCTCAGAAAGTGTAAGTTTGTTGTCTCGCGCTTTTTTACCAAGAGAGAGGATTTCTTTTTCGATACCAGCAAAGCTAAGCTTGTCAGCATCTCTTACAACAGGGACAACTAGTCCTTCCTCAGCTCCTACTGCAATTCCGATGTCATAGAACTTCTTAAGAAGTACTTCATCACCTTGAATCTCAGCATTGAGAAGAGGGAATTGTTTTAAAGCACCTACAACTGCTTTTGTAAAGAAAGACATGTATCCGAGTTTCACGTCATTCTGCTGCAAGAAAGCATCTTTTCTTCGTTTGCGGATATCGTTGATCGCCGTCATGTCCACTTCGTTGAAGGTTGTAAGCATCGCTGCTGTTTGCTGTACTTCAACGAGGCGTTTTGCAATCGTTTGGCGGCGGCGGGAAAGTTTGATGCGTTCAACGGGTTTCCCAGACACGTCAGCCGTTTTTGGAGCATTGGATGCCTTTTTCTCCGGAGCTTTTGATGCCTTTTGTTCAGGCTGGCTTGCCGGTTTTTCAGAAGCTGCTTTTACATCCTCAGGGCGTACTCGTCCAAGAGGATCGCGTGCTTCCACTTTTGAAAGATCGATTCCAAGTTCACGAGCAAGCTTGCGTGCTGCAGGTGAAGCTAATGGACGGTCTGTTTCTTTTCTTTGCTCTGTTTCTTTTACTTCTTCAGGCTGCTTGTTTTGTACAGCTGCCGGAGCTTCAGCAACTGGCTGTACAGTTTCTTGTTTGTTTTCAGAAGCAGCTGGAGCTTCACTTGATGCATCCCCTGTTTCTTTAAGTACAGCGATAACATCGCCAACTTCTACCGTATCGCCTTCTTCACGAAGAACTTCTTGAATAATGCCATCATAGTCCGCGCTGATTTCAATGTTGACTTTATCCGTTTCAAGTTCGACAATGTTATCGCCTTTTTTAACGTTGTCACCTACATTTTTTAGCCATTGGGCGATCGTGCCCTCGGAGATGGATTCTGCTAGTTCTGGTACTTTAATTTCAATCACGTTCATTGCCTCCCTCTGAAGTTATCGTTTTGGTTTGGTCTGCTCTTAGAGCGACAGATACAATACGCTCTTGTTCTTTTTTATGAATATCAGGGTCTCCGCCTGACGGACTGGATCGGTCTGGACGTCCAATATATTTTACGCTTGCGCTTTCTGGAGCGGCAGCACGCAGCTTGGATTCGATATATGCCCAAGATCCCATATTTTTCGGCTCTTCTTGAACCCATGCGACCTCCTCTAAATGAGGGTAGCGCTCAAGAATCTCTTTAACCTCGTTTTTAGGGAAAGGATACAGCTGTTCCACGCGAAGGATATGAAGGTGATTCAATACCTCAGCTTTACCTTCAGCTTCAGCCGCTAAATCAATAGCAACTTTACCTGTGCAAAGAACGACGCGCTTTACTTGTTCCGCATTTTTTCCAAGCCCCTCTTGCTCAAGAACCGGTTTGAATAGACCTTCTCCAAGCAGGCTTCCTGCTGAAGATGTTCTTGGATTTCTTAGGAGGCTCTTAGGCGTCATGATGACGAGCGGGCGAACTTCTTCCTTATTCAGAATTGCGGCCTGGCGTCTTAGGATATGGAAGTACTGTGCAGCGCTTGATAAGTTAGCCACTGTCCAGTTATTTTCCGCAGCGAGTTGAAGGAACCTTTCGATTCGGCCGCTTGAATGTTCAGGGCCTTGACCTTCATATCCGTGTGGAAGAAGCATAACCAGACCTGATTTCTGACCCCATTTTGCTCGTCCGGCAGAAATAAATTGGTCGAAGATGACTTGTGCTGCATTTGCAAAGTCTCCATATTGTGCTTCCCAAAGAACAAGAGTTTCAGGTGCGAAAACATTGTATCCATATTCAAAACCGACGACAGATGCTTCAGAGAGCGGGCTGTTATGGATGCCGAATGCTGCTTTTGCCTGCGGAATCTGATGAAGCGGTGAAAATAGTTTTCCGCTTTGGCTGTCATGCAGAACCAGATGTCTTTGAGCGAATGTTCCACGCTCAACATCTTGTCCGGTAATACGGATCGGCGTACCGTCACTTAAGATGGTTGCAAATGCAAGTGTTTCAGCAAGTGCCCAGTCAACTTTGCCTCCTTCATCAAGGGCATTGGCTCTTCTCGCCAAAATCCGCTCGAGTTTAGGGTAGACAGTAAAGCCTTCAGGTCTTTCTAGAAGAGCCTGATTGATTTCTTTTAGTTCATCTATCGCAACAGATGTATCTAGAGCAGGGAATCCCTTGACAATCGTTTCAGGGACTTCTACATCCTTCACTTCTCCGTCTTTAGAAATGCCTTTTACTTTTTCATATTCAGCCTGAAGTTTCTGCTGAACGTCGTTATCCATTGTATCGCCTTGGCCTTCTTTGATTACTCCTTCAGATTCAAGCTGTTTGGCAAACAACGCACGAACGGTAGGATGGCTGTTTACCTTTTCGTAGGTTGCAGGCTGCGTTACTGCAGGATCGTCCATTTCGTTATGGCCAAAACGGCGGTACCCGATCAAGTCGATCAAGAAGTCTTTTTGGAAACGCATACGGTATTGATAAGCGAGTGTGATCGCAGCGATACAAGCAATCGGATCATCTGCGTTAACATGGACAATAGGAATTTCAAAACCTTTAGCAAGGTCACTTGAATATCTGGTTGAACGTGAATCAGAACTTTCAGTCGTAAATCCAATCATATTATTCGCGATAATATGAACAGATCCACCTGTTTGATAACCTTTCAATCGGCTGAGGTTAAGTGTCTCAGCAACAATTCCCTCACCCGGGAAAGCCGCATCCCCATGGATTGAAATGGCGAATGATTTATTCACATCCTGTTTAGGATATCCAGGTTCTGTGCGCACTTCTTGAGCTGCACGAGTGTATCCGACGACTACCGGATTAACAAACTCAAGGTGGGATGGGTTATTAGCCAGCGTTAATGTTGCTTTGGCTGTGTTTTCTTCAATGGAACGGTCTGCTCCAAGATGATATTTAACGTCACCTGTCCAGCCGAAACTAATTCCTCTCGAACCTTCAGAAGGAATCAGCTCCTTGTTTGGCGAATGATGAAATTCAGCGAAAATTTTCTCGTAAGGTTTCCCTAAAGTATGAGCGAGTACATTCAGGCGTCCACGGTGTGCCATTCCGATCATGACGTTGCTTGTTCCGCCTTTAACGCTCTGATGGATCATCTCATCGAGCATTGGAACTAGAATGTCAAGACCTTCAATGGAGAAACGTTTCTGTCCGACAAATGTACGATGAAGGAATTTTTCAAAGCCTTCCACTTCAGTCAGGCGCTGTAATAATGCAATCTTTTCTTCATCAGTCATTTCAGGATAGATGAATCCAGATTCTACCATGTTATTTAGCCAGTTATGTTCTTCTTCAACATGCACATGGCTGAACTCATAAGCCATTGATTTCGTATAAATGTCTTTTAGGCGTTTAATCGCTTCCAATCCATTTTGAACATCTCTTGGCGCTTCAGTCCAAATTAAAGAGGCTGGAATCGTTTTCAAGTCCGCCTCGCTCAGTCCATAATGGGATGGATTCAGCAACTTAATTTCTTTTGACACTTCTTCAAGGGGATGAATTTCTGCTGCCAAATGTCCGTAGGTACGGATGTTTTCGGCTAGCTTCGATGCGGCAACAATCTTGCTGACTGAAACTCCGGATGGAGCTTGCTGAGACAGACTGGTGCCTGCATCTTGATTTGCTTCATCAGAAGATGGTGGCGGACCCCACTCTTCAAACTGTTTTCTTAGTTCCTCGTCAACTGAATTGGGATCAGCTGAATACTGTTCGAACAATTCAATGACATAACCAAGGTTCGGTCCGTAAAATCCCTGCCATGGTGAATCCTGGCTTGGACGGTTTGTGCTCATTGGTTGATACCCCCTGCTGCGATTTAATATCAAATTTTAACAACTAATTAGGAGAACGACAAGAAGTTCTCAAAGTTCCTGTTTTTAAAGCAAAAGCAAATCTATCATCATTGAAATACATCCCCTGAATACTCAACAATAAAACGATTCTTTTACAAATCACAGTAAATTCAATCTTTTGCAATAAAGCGAAAGCAGATTTGAACTTCTTTTTAAACGTTTTCATGGTTATTTTAGCACAGTATGGGCGTAGGTCAAAAGTTAACTTTCAAAAAAATTGGCGAAAAGTAGAGAATTACATCGAAAAATGCTCAAGTACCGTATGTTTTATGCTTATTTTTAGGCTGTAAGCGAGCCATCCACCTTGTTTTAGAAATTGAGAAGATAACCAGAGCCATCCAAATTAAAATAAAAGAAAAAAGACGAGTATTTGAAAAATCCTCATGATAGAGGAAGACCCCAAGGATGAGCATGATGGTCGGTGCGATGTATTGCAGAAATCCGATCATGGATAAAGAAATCCGTTTAGCGCCCTGTGCAAAACATAATAAAGGAATGGCAGTTACTATTCCCGCTCCCATCAGCAGCAAAGTCACTGTGCTGTTTTGTGCCGCAAAGGCTTCCGTACCCTTCTGCTGGGCAAAAACGATATAGATGAGGGCAAGAGGTGCCACAAACATAGTTTCATAAGTCAGCCCAAGGATAGAATCATAGCTGCCCATTTTTTTGGTGAGGCCATACAGACCAAAGCTCAATGCAAGGGATACGGCAATCCATGGGAATTTTCCGTATTGGAATGTTAGCAGACCCACCCCGATGAGTGCGACCCCGAATGAAACGATCTGCCAATAATTCAACTTTTCCTTCAGAACAATAATCCCCAATAACACGCTGACAAGCGGGTTGATGTAATAGCCCAGACTAGCCTCAACGACATGATTATTATTCACGGCCCAAATATACATCAGCCAGTTGGCACTGATTAAAAGAGATGAAGCCAAAACCGCAAAAAAGTTTTTCTTTTGTAAGAATAGGCTTTGTAAATTGCTGAAGAAAGATGATGTCTTCTTCATAAAAAGGATGACCAGTATCATAAATACAAAAGACCAGAGGATCCGATGGGCAAGTACATCTCCAGATTCAACAGATTGGAGAGGCTTCCAGTAAAGCGGAAGAAAGCCCCACATCAAGTACGAAAGAGCAGCGTACCAGATGCCGATAGATTGTTCAGTTTGTTTTTCCATTTTTACGCCTCAATTCTTTCAGTTCTCTGCGTCTTATTTCTCTATTATAGTGGGTGCCAAATTTATGACAAAATAGTTTGCCTGCATGACAAAGGGAGCAGCTCCATTTTTGAGCTGCTCCCTTAAGCTGTTCTTACAAAAGATTTTTCAGTTCCTCTTTTATGCTATTATTGACGGATTCCCATAGAGCTTGGTCTGTTGTCATCCGAGCTCTGAAATTCTTGTACATCTCTTTTTGTTTTTCTTCAAAAGATGGATCTTCCTTTGCAGGCAAAGTGCTTCGTTCGTGCATGATCAGAGACTGTACCTCTGGAGAACGAGGCCCCCATACCGCTTTCTCATTTCCCTCTTGATCCATGAAAATGAATTTCGGAATGGCGCGCGCTGTACCGTTCGTTAAATATCGATCCATAAGCTCAAGATTTTCATCACGGATTAAAAAGCGCAGCTCGATACCGGCATATTCTGCAATTCTCTGAATGACCGGAACACATAGCAAAGCATCACCGCACCAGTCAGCCGTAAGCACTGCTGCCTTCAGTTCAAGAACAGGAAACTGCTGATAAAAATCCTTGTCTTCCTCATTAAGGGAGAAGCTGTTGTAGATCGACATCAGCTCTTCCTTATTGACTTGCATACTTTCAATATATTCGTCTTTTGTTAAAGCTTTTTGAAACCATTCATTTAAATTTTTCAACCTGCTCACCTCTTTCGTAGTTTATATTGTAAAGGTTTCAGGATGAATTTGAAAAGTATTAAAGACTCATGAAAGTATCAATACCCATGGCTGCCATACCGATGACGATAATAGCGCCTACGATGGTCATCCATAACGGATGCTTATAAGAACCGACAATTTTTTTATTGTAGGCAGCGACAAGCATAACACCGAGCGTGATCGGCAGGATCATTCCATTTAATGCCCCTACAAACACTAGGATTTTAACTGGATTTCCAATCGCGACAAAGCATAGTGTTGAGAATAAGATAAAGACTACAATCAATAGGTTTCCGTATTTTTCAAGTTTAGGATGAAACGTTCGGATGAATGAAACAGACGTGTAGGCAGCACCGATTATTGACGTAACTGCAGCCGACCACATCACAATTCCAAAAAGCTTGTAGCCTATGTTTCCTGCGGCATGCTGAAATACGGATGCTGGCGGATTGTCAGGATTTAATGTTGCGCCGCTTGCTACGACTCCAAGAGCTGCAAGGAAGAGGAAAATACGCATAATCGAGGCGATCCCGATAGCCGATACTGCACTTTTGTTCACTTCCCCTAACGCTTTTTCACCTTTAACACCAGCATCAAGCAGTCGATGTCCACCGGCAAATGTAATATATCCGCCGACCGTTCCGCCGACGAGAGTAACGATAGCTGCAAAATCAATTTTGTCAGGTGCAAATGTCTTTGTCACTGCTTCACCTACCGGCGGCGAGGAAGTAATAGCAACATAAACTGTGAGAGCTACCATAACAAAACCTGCGACCAGTGTAAAACGGTCCATCGCTTTTCCGGCTTCTTTAACCAAGAAAATGGAGATGGCAATCGCCCCGCTGATCGCTGCACCAGCCTCATGAGAAATTCCGCCGAACATTACATTGATTCCCAGACCAGCTCCCCCCACGTTTCCGATATTGAAAGCAAGTCCGCCAATAACAACAAGAAGAGCAATGAAATAGCCGAGTCCCGGAAGCATCAAATTCGCTATATCCTGCGCTTTTCGCTCAGACACAGCGATAATTCGCCAAACGTTTAATTGTGCTCCGATATCAAGAAGAATGGATATTAAAATAACAAATCCGAAGCTTGCAGCTAAAGATTGTGTAAATACAGTAGTCTGTGTTAAGAATCCTGGCCCGATAGCAGATGTTGCCATTAAAAATGCGGCCCCTAACAGGAGCTGCCAATTGCTTTTTTGATTCATTCGTTTACCTCGCTTATCTGTGTTGTAGTCGTTGAATGCCTTCTTTCTCGAATGCTTTGTTTATCTTTTGTGCAAAAGACAGGGCATGCTCTCCATCACCGTGGATACAGATGGTCTCTGCTTTAATTCCGATATCGCCGGCAGGAGTGCCTACCTTATCGTACTTCACCATCTTTATGACTTGATCGACCGCTTGCTGATCATCGGTCAAAACACTGTTCGGTTCGTTTCTCGGAGTAAGTGTGCCGTCAGCCTGATAGGTTCGGTCAGCAAAAACTTCACTGCATGTTTGGAGCCCAATTTCTTTTCCAGCTTCAATCAACTGGCTCCCCGCAAGTCCAAACAGAGTTACATCAGGATCCATGTTATAGACCGCCTTAGCAATTCCGAGAGAGAGATCCTTGTTAACCGCAGCCATGTTGTACAAAGCTCCATGCGGTTTGACATGGCGAAGCCTTCCGCCTTCTGCTCGTACAAAGGCTGATAATGCTCCAACTTGATAAAGTACATATTCATAGGCTTCCTCAGGAGTAAGATACATATTTCGGCGTCCAAACCCCATGAGGTCAGGCAAACCTGGATGCGCTCCAATGGCTACCTTTTTTTCTAAAGCGAGCCGAACGGTGTGTTTCATAATAGAAGGGTCGCCAGCGTGAAAACCGCAAGCAATATTAGCGGATGAAATAAAATCCATCATTTCTTCATCAAAGCCAATTTGATAACGGCCAAAACTTTCACCCATGTCACAATTCAAGTCTACCGAAAAATTCATGTCCTCACCTCTCCCTGTTCTTTAAGCCGATTCCGGTTTTTAAGTAGTTCAGCTGTATTTTTTGAATTATATAATTAATCTGTGCTTCTTCGTCTGATATCTCTTGAAAGACAATCGAGTCTCCCGGTTTTGCCTGTGCAAGCTTTGGCAAGTCAACATACGCCGCCTGTGCAATTTTGGGATATCCGCCTGTCGTTTGGCGATCGGCCATTAATATGATGGGCTTGCCTTCTGATGGAACTTGAACTGTTCCAAAAAGGACAGGTTCGGAAAGGATCTCTCGTTGTTCTTCCAACTGCAGGGCCGTACCCTCAGCCCTATACCCCATTCTGTCAGACTGAGTAGAGATCTTAAATCCTTCATTAAAAAAAGCTGCTTGGCTTTCCTTTGTAAAAAGTTCAAAATGTCTTCCTTTAACTGCTCGGATGGTGTTCTTATTTGAGTAAACTGCTCTTAATTCATGACTTACAAACCAATTTAATGAAACCGGATGAAAGGAGTCTCCATCTGAACAGACTGATAGAGTATCACCTTCTTTGAGTGCTCTGCCTTTGTAACCTCCAATGCCTGCACGCAAATATGTGCTTTTGCTCCCCATCTCCCGCTTAGTATCAAAACCTCCAGCTACAGCAATGTAGGCCCGGCATCCCCACTTGCACTTTCCGAATTCCAGAACATCCCCTTGTTTAACGGAGATTGTTCTCCAGTTCTCAATGGGTTTTTCATTAATAGACGGGGTGAGATCAGCACCGCAGATAGCAATGTATGTATCAATCCCAAAAGTAAGCTTAGGGCCGGTCAGTGTGACTTCAAGCGTTGCTTCTCCTTCCGGATTTCCAACTAGCAGATTGGCTGCAGTATGTGCAAAAGGATCCATCGCTCCATTTACAATGACCCCATATTGCTGATAAGTATAGCGTCCGAGATCCTGAAGGCTGGTCAGCATCCCAGGTTTATCAATCTTGATGGTCATCTTCAGCCTCCCATGAATGATATTCTTCTGTTGTAATCTCATAAAACTCAACTTGATCTCCAGCCTCAAGCAGTGTTGGCGGATTTTCAGTAGGCCTGAACAGTTCCAGGGGCGTCCTGCCGATCAATTGCCAGCCACCGGGAGTTTCAATTGGGTAAATCCCTGTCTGTTCTCCTGCAATTCCCACGCTTCCTTTTGGAATGGACAGGCGGGGAGAGGAAAGCCTTGGAGCAGCAATTTCAGAAGACATGCCTCCTAAGAAAGGAAACCCGGGCGCGAAGCCGAGCATATATACGTAGCAGGTCTTCTCAGTATGTATTTTTATCACTTCTTTTTCTGTAAGCTTGTTAAATTTCGCCACGTTCTGAAGGTCAGGACCAAAGTCTCCCCCGTAACAAACTGGAATTCTTATTACCCTTCCTGCGGTAGCGCTTTCTTTTGGCATAGATTCAATACGCATTTCAACCCGATTTTTTGCCAGTTCGAATGCTGATTTTTCAGGGTGTACAAATTTCATAGGATCGTATAGTACAGTAAGTGTGGTGTAAGCAGGAATTGTTTCAATAAACCCATCAAAAGGGTTTTCATTGAGCCATCCAGAGATTTCATGAATTTGCTGATTCATTTCTTCACTGACCTCATGGCCAAATTCCATGAGAATTCCAGCTTCCCCAAAGCGGAAATAATTAATATCTTGAAACATTTCAGCATCCTTTCTAAATTAATAATATTCACACTATACAAAGAAAAAATTAAAAAAACAAGGGAATTCAGACAATGGGAAATTATTCTACCATATCAATATGACAATTCATAGAAAGAAATGTTAATATTTTCAGATAAATGGAATTTACATAAAATTCCCAATATAGTGCGAATGCATTAGAAGTATATAGTCTATATTTCCCGATAAAAAAAAAGGAACGGTGGCCATTTCAAATAAACTTATTTCTGGATTTTTCCGTCAATAGCAACGATTATCCTAGTGTTCTCCATCCCATATGCATAAGGTTCTGAGCTTCTGGTTTATTATTTTTATTCCGTTTCATTAATTGTTTTATCTCTTGCTGCTGCTTTTCTCTTTGGCTTGTTAACTGTCTTTATCTGGTTATAATTACCTCAAAAAATAAAAAGTAAACTTAGAGCTGTACCGGTGCTTTTCGAGACTATTCAATACCACTTTTTTGCTGGCAATTGGAAGTTTGTACAAATAAAAAAACGGCCTAGGGCCGTTTTTTTATTTGTACATCTTTTCTCTTTGTTTTTGAAGCTCTTCGTTTTCAAGAAATTCATCATAGGACATTTGTTTATCAAGAAGTCCATTCGGTGTAATTTCAACAATTCTGTTTGCGATGGTTTGAACAAATTGATGGTCATGAGATGTAAATAAGATAGACCCTTTGTAGCTGATCAAACCATTGTTCAATGCAGTAATGGATTCTAGATCCAGGTGATTTGTCGGATCATCCAATAATAAGACATTGCTGCCGCTGAGCATCATTTTGGAAAGCATACAGCGGACCTTTTCTCCTCCAGAAAGTACTTTTGATTTTTTCAGTACTTCTTCACCGGAAAACAGCATACGTCCCAAGAAACCACGCAAAAAGCTTTCTGATTGATCGACAGGAGAGTATTGGCGCAGCCAGTCAACAAGGTTAAGCTCATTATTTTCAAAATAGGAAGTATTATCTTTTGGGAAATAAGCCTGTGATGTTGTAACTCCCCATTTGAAGCTGCCGCTGTCTGCTTCCATTTCACCCATTAAGATTTTAAAGAGGACAGTTACTGCGTTTTCGTCTTTGCCGACAAATGCAATTTTATCACCCTTATTCATTGTAAAGCTAACGTTGTTTAATACTTTTTCCCCATCAATGGTTTTGTTGAGGTCCTTCACCATAAGAAGGTCATTGCCGATTTCACGGTCAATGGAAAAGTTTACGAAAGGATAACGGCGAGTAGAGGGCCGAATATCATCCAACGAGATTTTGTCGAGCAATTTTTTTCTGGAGGTTGCCTGTTTTGATTTAGATGCATTCGCACTGAATCGGGCAACGAAATTTTGAAGTTCTTTGATTTTCTCTTCTTTTTTCTTGTTTTGTTCCTGTGCCATTTTTAATGCAAGCTGGCTGGACTCATACCAGAAATCATAGTTTCCAACATAAAGCTGAATCTTGCCAAAATCCAAATCTGCCATGTGGGTACAAACTTTATTCAAGAAGTGGCGGTCATGGGATACCACAATAACTGTGTTTTCAAAGTTGATCAAAAATTCTTCAAGCCATTGGATCGCACGCAGATCCAAGTGGTTTGTCGGCTCATCCAGAAGCAGAATATCCGGTTTCCCAAATAAAGCCTGAGCAAGCAATACTTTTACTTTTTCAGACCCTGAAAGGTCAGCCATCTTTTTATAATGAAGATCTTCACCGATACCTAATCCTTTTAAAAGGATGGCAGCTTCAGACTCTGCCTCCCAGCCGTTCAGCTCTGCGAATTCGCCTTCAAGCTCGGCAGCTTTAATTCCGTCTTCATCAGAGAAATCGGCTTTCATATAGATCGCGTCTTTTTCCTGCATGATTTGGTACAAGCGGGCATGCCCCATAATAACGGTTTGCAGTACTTCATTTTCTTCGTATTCGAAGTGGTTTTGTTTTAAGACAGCAAGACGTTCGCCGGGTGTTATATTTACATCTCCGGTTTGAGGTTCGATTTCACCGGACAGAATTTTGATAAACGTTGATTTTCCAGCTCCGTTAGCTCCGATCAAGCCATAGCAGTTTCCTGGGGTGAACTTAATGTTTACATCTTCAAAAAGCTTTCGGTCGCCGTAGCGGAGACCTACATTTGTTACTGTGATCATAGTTATATTTCTCCTTCGCTAATTCCATACTCTCAATGATTGTATCATACCATATCCTTTGGGCATACATCCAAGCAAGAATGTAAAGAACTCCTTCACATACAACTTAAAAAGCGGAGAGGCGCATTGGCCTCTCCGCAGTTTATGCTCTGTACTGAATTTTTTCTACTATAATAAAGGTGTGCAAACTAAACTCTGATATTTTTGCTCTGCAGGTGATCGAGCTCTCCGAAAAAACCAGGATACGAAACGGCTACAGCCTCACTGTTTAACAGCGTGGTTTCACCTTTACACAGGCAGGATGCGACAGCAAGCATCATGCCGATCCGGTGATCTCCATGGCTGTCTACTTCGGCTCCCTTTAGTAATGAAGTTTCGCTAATGATCATCCCATCTGAGGTCGCTTCAATTTTTGCGCCCGTTTTTTGCAGTTCGTGAACGACAGTATCAATCCTGTTTGTTTCTTTCACTTTTAATTCCGCCGCATCTTTGATCACTGTTGTCCCTGATGCTTGAGTGGCAGCCAGAGCAATAATCGGAATCTCATCTATTAACCTGGGAATGATCTCTCCGCTGATCTCAATTCCTTTAAGTTTTGAAGTTCTTACTGTAAGGTCCGCGTACGGTTCAGCACCCTCCCCTTCAATCGGTGAAATGGTAATATCTGCGCCCATTTGTTTTAGAACATCGATGATCCCTGTCCTCGTTGGATTCATCCCTACTTTTTTCAAAGTGATCTCACTCTCGGGTACAATGGAGCCAGCGACAAGGAAAAAAGCGGCAGAAGAAATATCTCCGGGTACTTCTATATGTGTTCCTTTTAAAACTTGACCGCCTTTTATACTTGCTGTGTTGCCATCGACAGCTACCTTGCAGCCAAACGCTCCAAGCATCCGCTCAGTATGATCACGGGATTTATGTGGTTCTGTAACAGATGTTGTTCCTTCAGCAGATACCCCTGCAAGCAAGATCGCTGATTTCACTTGTGCACTGGCAACCGGTGACTGATAATCGGTCCCCTTGCATTGGCCTCCTCGTATGCTTAAAGGAACAAAATTCCCTTCATCTCTTCCTTCAATGGCAGCACCCATACTCCTTAACGGGCCGGTTACCCTTTTCATTGGCCGTTTTGCAATGGATGCATCACCGGTAATACAGGAATGAAATGGTGTATTTGCAAGGATGCCAAGCATAAGCCGAATCGTAGTGCCGGAGTTTCCGACATCCAAAATATCAACAGGTTCTTTGAGCCCTTCTAACCCTTTTCCTTCTATTATAACTGTGTCATTTTCCTGATGAATGCTGACTCCCATTTTTCTGAAGCAATCAATGGTACTTAAACAATCATCTCCAGGAAGGAATCCTTGAACAGTTGTACGTCCTTCAGCAATTGAACCGAACATAACCGCCCGGTGAGAGATGGATTTATCTCCAGGTATTTGGATGGTTCCTTGCAGACCGGAAACTGGCTTTAATTGTTTTGACATCAAATTGGCCTCCTTTGCTACATTGCAATGTAGGTGGTAAATTGCAGGTTTTCAAGACTCTCTTTTGCTTGCTGGCGGTCCCCCTCCGACTGGAAGCTGACTCGAAGTACTCCGTAAATATCCTCTCTTGCCTCAATCACTCGGATATTCGTAATGCTGATCTTTTTCTCAGCAAGAATAGAGGTAACACGGGAAATCACTCCGACATCATCGATAATGTCTACATACAGATCATAAAACGATGTGATAGCACCTTTGGCTTTAATCGGAAGAGCATCCCGATATTGTTTTGCACCTGAAAAGTAATCAAGCAATCCTTGGTCGCTTCCGCTTTTAACAAGATCCTTCACACATTCCATTTCCATGATCCATTCATCAATAAAGGTTAAAATGTTTTCCTTGTTGTGCTTGATAATGTCTTTCCACATTACAGGACTGCTGGAAGCGATTCTAGTGATATCTTTAAAGCCGCCAGCAGCAAGGTCGTTAACTTGATGGTGTGCGTGGGAATAATGCTCTACTTGGCGTACAAGGCTCGCTGCGACGACATGGGGAAAGTGACTGACGACCCCGGTAAGAAGATCGTGTTTCTCGGCATCCATGACGATGAATTTTGCACGTGTCCCTTTTAGCCAGTCCTTTAATTCTTCTATTCTTTGGTCAGGAGTTTCTGGCCCAGGTGTGATCATATAGAACGCATTTTCAAACAGATGTGTTTTGGCACTGCCCGGTCCTGATTTATGAGATCCGGCCATCGGATGCCCTCCGATGAATGTAATGCCTTTATCTACTATGGAAGAAGCTTTTTCCATGATTCTCGATTTTGTGCTGCCTACATCTGTGATGAGGGCACCTGGGGGGATGGTAAAGTCAGAAAACCATTCAAGCAGTCTTTCCGTTTCCTCCACCGGTGTAGCCAATACAATCAGATCGGCCATCTCTGCTTCTTTTTGGAGATCAGTACAGATTGTGTCAATGATACTGAGCCGTTTTGCGAGGTTGGCATGATCGGCAGAAATATCATGTCCTATGATGGTGCAAGAATGTTCTTTTTTTATAGCCATTGCGATGGATCCGCCAATAAGGCCTAATCCAATCAGCAGAACCCGTTTATTCACTGTATTGCTCCTTGTCTGTCAAAATAAATTCTTGGAGAGAGTCTAATAGGAAGGAGTCACTGACTTCTTGAACATAGGCTCGTCCAATCTCCTCTAGAAGCACCATATTCACATGGCCCATCGTCGATTTTTTATCTCTCTTCATGGTTTCAAGCAACTCTACTGCTTCCAGTTGAGGAGGAAGTGCAGGAAATTGATAATCATGAAGCCAATCACTGATCATATTATAATAAAGATTTTTGCCAGAGATAGATTCGCTGAGCTTCAATGCGAACCGCATTCCGATTGATACGGCATCACCATGGGAGATCGCACCATAACCAGCTTTGCTCTCAATCGCATGTCCGAGGGTATGGCCAAAATTCAAGATCGCACGCAATCCGCTTTCTCTCTCATCTTGTGATACGACTTGTGCTTTTATTGAAATAGCTCTCTTCAATAAATAAGCCAGTTTATCTTCAGAAATATCTTGTAATCCAGAAACTTCTTTAACGAGCCAATGATAGAATTCCTCATCAGCAATAAGAGAATGCTTGATGACTTCTGCAAATCCTGATCTCCATTCTGCTTCGGGCAGAGATTTCAAAAAAGCAGTAGAATAAAAAACTGCTTCGGGTTGATGGAAAACGCCGACCATGTTTTTTCCGAGAGGGTGATTGATCCCCGTTTTTCCGCCTACCGCACTGTCATGAGCTAACAGAGTTGTTGGCACTTGTATGAAACGGATGCCTCTCATATATGTTCCTGCTACAAAACCGGCTAGGTCTCCGATCATTCCTCCGCCAAGGGCGAGGATCAACGAATGTCGATCCAATCCTTGTTCAAGAGCGAACGTCAGACACTCATAATAATTATGAAATGATTTTTCCTTATCGCCGCTCGGTACAACAAAGGAATGCAGCGATTGGCCGATACTTTCAAGTTTCCCTGCCGTTTCTTTGAGATAAAGGCTGCTTACGGTCTCATCAGATAGTATAAGGATACTCGTCACTTTTGGAGACAAAGCCTGAATGAAATCAGGCAGTTCATCGAGAACAGTTCCTCCTATGAAGACGGGGTATCGCTTGGACTCCGTGTTAATCTTTAGGGTTTCCATTAAAACTCACGCGCCTGACGGTTATGCCGTCCGATATTTTCTTTAATTCGTTCCATGTTGTCTACTCCGAACTGTTCAACAATGGCTGCTGCCAGCTCCCAAGCAACTACAGCTTCCGCTACCACGCTCGCTGCCGGCACTGCGCAGCTGTCTGAACGTTCAATGCTGGCCTGGAATGGTTCCTTAGAATCAATGTCAATACTTTGAAGAGGTTTGTATAGAGTTGGAATTGGTTTCATTACGCCTCTGACGACGATTGGCATTCCGGTCGTCATTCCTCCCTCTAATCCGCCAGCGTTATTGGTTCGTCGAGTATAACCATCTTCTTCATTCCAAAGGATTTCGTCATGAACGAGGCTTCCCGGTTTATGAGCGGCTTCAAATCCGATGCCGATCTCTGCACCTTTAAATGCGTTGATGCTCATGATGGCCGCTGCAAGCTTTGCATCAAGCTTCCGATCATAATGAACATAGCTTCCAACCCCGACCGGCATGCCTTCTACGATCACTTCAACGATGCCTCCAATTGAGTCACCCTTCTCCTTCGCCTCGTCGATGGCACGCATCATTTTCTTTTCAGCCTTTTCATCCAAACAACGTACAGGAGAAGCTTCTGTTCTTTCCTGGAGGTCTTCTATGGATTCAAAGGATAGCTGCTCCGCCACGACTCCTCCAATTTCAATCACGTGGCCGCCGACTTTTATCCCAAGCTCCTTCAGAAGCTGTTTTGCTACTGCACCTGCCGCTACTCTCACTGTAGTCTCTCTGGCAGATGACCGTTCCAAAACGTTCCTCATATCTCTATGGTTATACTTGATGGCTCCGTTTAGATCAGCATGCCCCGGTCTAGGTCTTGTGATCTGGCGTTTTACTTCATCACTGTCCTCTTCCAAAGGTTCAGCCCCCATGATCTTCGTCCAGTGTTTAAAATCCCGGTTCTCTACGGCAAGAGTTATCGGAGATCCGAGCGTATAGCCGTGGCGGACACCGCTGTTGATAATAGCTTGGTCCTTTTCAATCTGCATCCTTCTTCCGCGGCCATGCCCTTTCTGCCTGCGGGAGAGTTCTTCGTTAATCTCTGCTGCTGTCAGTGGCAGTCCTGATGGAATGCCTTCCAGTATAGTTGTGAGCTGCGGGCCGTGTGATTCTCCGGCAGTTAAATACCTCATAATATTGCCTCCTTATTTTTCTTTAGAAATACAAAAAAGTCCCTGCTATAAATAGCAGGGACGAATTTATTCGCGGTACCACCCTCATTGCGGAAAAAAACATTCCGCCACTTCATTCACGGATAACGGAGTAAACCGTCCTTTTCTACTGAACCATGAAACAAGATCGTTCAAAAAGGAAGCTCGAGGGTGTAATTCGCATTCTCCTTTGTACTGGTTCGCACCGTCCACCAGCTCTCTTAAAACAGGGAGAAGAATACTACTGTTGCCTGTCATTGCGATCGTTTAATTGTATTATATCAAGTTTTAACACGGTTAGAGGCGA
This sequence comes from Fictibacillus sp. WQ 8-8, assembly GCF_024494405.1. Taxonomy (NCBI): domain Bacteria; kingdom Bacillati; phylum Bacillota; class Bacilli; order Caryophanales; family Fictibacillaceae; genus Fictibacillus; species Fictibacillus sp. WQ 8-8. The sequence continues at coordinate 112,519 of NZ_JAMXKG010000007.1, read as the reverse complement.
TTGTAAAGGGGGATGGCCCATATTTTTGAAAATTAACAAAGCCTTTGAAGAAATCTGAAAATAACCCCTTGACAAGATATACTATCGTGCTTTAAAGTAGCAAACAATACTCAAAAAATTATTCGAAAAAGGGCCGGCGCCGCCCTTATGAAAGAAACAATTTTGAAGGAGTAAACACCTATTTTATAAATCATGAGGAGGAGCTTAGGATGTCAAAAGAACTGGAAGAACTTCGCAGTGAGATCGAATCCGTCGATCAAAAGATTCTTGATTTGTTAAACGACCGTGCTTCCATCGTACAAGAGATTGGAAAATTAAAAGAAATGCAGGGTGTTAAGCGTTTTGACCCTGTACGTGAACGCAAGCTTCTTGATCTGATTGAAGACCGTAATAAAGGGCCGTTCGAAACGTCTACCCTTCAATATATTTTTAAACAAATTTTCAAAGCCAGCCTGGAGCTGCAGGAAGATGATAACCGTAAAGCGCTGCTGGTTTCCCGTAAAAAGAAACCTGATGATACCATTATAAACATAAAAGGCGAGCTTATTGGAACAGGTGAGCAGCATTTTGTGATGGGACCTTGTGCGGTTGAAAGCTACGATCAGGTCAAACAAGTGGCAAAAGCATTAAAAGATCAAGGATTGACGCTTATGCGCGGCGGAGCGTTTAAACCCCGTACTTCTCCTTATGATTTCCAAGGTCTTGGCATGGAAGGACTTAAAATCTTAAGACAAGTTGCTGATGAAGAGAACCTCGCTGTTATCAGTGAGATTTTAAATCCAAACGATCTGGAAGAAGCTCTGGATTATGTGGACGTCGTTCAAATCGGTGCACGCAACATGCAAAACTTCGAACTTTTAAAAGCAGCTGGCGCGATCAGAAAGCCAGTATTATTAAAACGCGGTCTATCTGCAACGATTGAAGAGTTCATGTACGCAGCAGAATACATCCTAGCTCAAGGAAACGACCAAATCATTCTCTGTGAGCGCGGAATCCGTACGTATGAAAAAGCAACACGGAATACGCTCGATATCTCTGCTGTTCCGATTCTTAAAAAAGAAACTCACCTTCCAGTTATGGTCGATGTGACCCACTCTACCGGAAGAAGGGATCTATTGCTTCCTGCGGCAAAAGCAGCGCTAGCGATCGGTGCTGACGGCGTAATGGCTGAAGTTCATCCGGATCCAGCTGTTGCTCTATCTGACTCTGCACAGCAAATGAATATTCCACAATTCCACGAGTTCATGAACGAACTGAAAAAACACTCGGTTGTTCATTCTTCCTAAATTGTAAAAAGATGGTCCATCCGGATCATCTTTTTTTTTGTGTTTTTCATCTTACTTCCTGCGAAATAACTGCCCTCCCCTCTTTGCCCATATGTTATAATTTCCATTATTACAGACATGGAAAAGGAATATGAAATGGAAAAAACTCAAACGATCAAGCAAAAAATTTTATTGTTCATCAAGCTGGTGCTTCCTGTATTGGTTACACAGATCGGATTATTCGCGATGAATTTTCTTGATACAGTTATGTCCGGCCACTCAGGCCCGAAACAGCTTGCTGGTGTAGCGATCGGTTCAAGCATCTGGGTCCCTGTTTTTACTGGATTAAGCGGAATATTGATGGCGCTTACCCCCATCGTTTCCCAATATAATGGTGCCGGAAATAAAGAAAAAGTACCGTACGCTGTCATACAGAGCATCTATCTTGCGTTTGCTCTTTCATTTGCTGTAATTGCTGTTGGATTATTGGTACTAAATCCCCTGCTGAATGCCATGAATCTCGACCGTCAAGTAAGGGAGGTAGCTTCTGGGTATCTGATAGCCCTTTCGTTCGGTATGATTCCTCTGTTCTTATATAACGTTCTCCGCTGTTTTATCGATGCTCTCGGCAGAACGAGGGTGTCTATGCTGATTACGTTAACTGCACTTCCCGTCAATGCCCTCTTCAATTATTTATTGATTTTCGGTAAGTGGGGGTTTCCGGAGCTTGGCGGTGTTGGTTCGGGTTATGCTTCTGCTCTTACGTATTGGTTTATTGCTTTACTGGCGTTCTATATCATTCACAAAAAGCTGCCTTTTTCTGATTATCAAGTCTTCAGCAAGTTTTACTCCCTTTCGATTTCAGCATGGAAAAGCCAGCTAAAAATCGGGCTGCCGATTGGATTTTCCATCTTTTTTGAAACGAGTATCTTTGCAGCCGTAACGCTGCTGATGAGTTCATTCAATACAGCAACGATTGCCGCACATCAATCTGCACTTAATTTTGCTTCGTTTCTTTATATGCTGCCTTTGAGTATCTCCTTTGCACTTACCATTGCGGTCGGTTTCGAAGTCGGGGCGCATCGGTATAAAGACGCTAAGCAATACAGTTATCTCGGAATAGGAACTGCGGTCATTCTTGCCTTGCTGTGTGCAGCAGCTTTGCTCATCTTCCCCAGCCAAGTAGCCGGAATGTATTCAAACGATTCATCTGTCATAAAATTAACGAAGCATTTTTTGCTTTATGCGGTCTTTTTTCAGCTTTCCGATGCTATTGCCGCTCCCATACAAGGAGCTCTGAGAGGGTATAAGGATGTAAACGTAACGCTTGTATTATCTTTAATATCCTATTGGGTGATCGGATTGCCGGCTGGCTTTGTGCTGGCTAATTATACTGCCCTTGAAGCGTATGGATACTGGGTAGGATTGATCACAGGCCTAGCGATGGGTGCGGTCACTCTTTACTTCCGTCTCGCATATATTCAACAAAAACAAATGAAAACAAACCATTAAAAAAATCCAGGATAACCCTCCTGGATTTTCTTTTTCAGTTCAACATCGCATGCTGTTGCTTAAATGAGACCTTCAAATCTTTTTTACAAGTAATGGATGAGATAGCTGTCGATGCAGCCAGCTAATTTTTGGAACACAAGCTTTTTTAAGATAATCTGAATAGAAGCTTGCGCAGGACAGGCACTAAATAACTGACGAGTTCTGCTGCACTGGGTACGACCACCTGATGGCTGCCATATATATTTTTCATTAGATTTTGAGCTTCCTCGGTCACTTTTCCATTAGAAATGTACATCCCCAGCGTTTCAATCCCCATCTTACGAGTATTGGCTACAGCTTCATACGTGTCCAGAATGCCATGGTCCTCATAATCAAACGCCGCTGGCTCTCCATCTGAAAAGACGAGTAAAAACTTTTGTTTTTCCTTCCGGCGCAGCAAATCCTCTGCCTTTTTCCGGATGGAATAGCCATCTCGATTATCTTCCTGAGGCTCCAGCTGCAGAATTTCAGGTCCAGACTGATTTTTAAGTGAGCTCGTGAACGAAATCACTTCCTGAAAATAATTAGGCTGGCTGTCTTTCTTCGCATCAGCCGCATCTTCCCAAAAGCCTACTATGGAATGTGGGATGCGGACGGCCTTTAGGGTCTCATGGAACAGGACAATAGCCTGTTGTGTTTCTTCCATTTTGTCAAACATGGAGGCCGAGCAATCGACAAGCAAAGTAAAGACGGCATCGAGTTCTTGCGGTGATTCCGCTTTTTTAAAGAACAGCCTTGGATTTTTATCGGTCAGTAGCCGTGTCAGCCTTTTGTTTAATCGGCCAAAATGCAAATCGTGGTTTGGTACATTTTTTTTATGTTCTATGGTCTTCAAAAAGCTTTGTTTCAACAGGCTGACAGAAGATTGTACAGCAGATTTGAACTCCTGATAATCCTGTACTTCCTGAAAAGAAGGCTTCTTCGGTAGGATCTTTTTTTCAACAGCAAAACGGTTCATCTCACCGTATGGAAAAAGGCCTTGCCCTGAACGCCCGTCTGTTTGGTCTATACCTGCACCAGTCTCCCCTTTAAAATCCTTGCCTTTTGAATCTTTCGCTCCAGCCTGAACCGCTCCGAAAGCCTGATCTCCTTCCTCAGCTTTCCTCCCTCCTTCACCAAGCAAATCGGTTGATGTCCCTTGATCCAGATCAAACTGAAGAAACGAGTCAGACGGAGAAGAGGTCTCTTCGTGCCAGCTTGGCATTTCTTCCCGTTCCGTTTCATCACTGCTTTTTTCGTCTTCTGATGCAGTCTGTGAATGTGGTGCTTTTACTTCATTTTCTCTTGAGATATCTTTAAAATTCAACTTTTCCGATTCGTAGAACGACAGATAAGAACTCGTCATATCTCTTTCGTTAAATGTTCTTAATGCTCTCTTTATATCATGGATTACTGCAACTAGCTCTGATGTGCTTCCAGCAGTGTTTAATTTTATTAGATCATGGCACAGCTCAACATACCATTCTTTTAATGGTGTTTGAAGCGGCACGAGCCGGTGGTTGGCAAACAGAAAAATACAGCAGAAGAACGCGTCTAGCCATCTTCTTTGCTGGATATGCTGACGGTACTGCCTCTGATAATGGGTAAGAAGAACTCTCTTCCTCTCCAAGAAAGAGACAGACATACCAGGCCGTTTAGTCACACATACTTTTTCCAGGCGAAAATCTTCTGAAAACAAAAGCAGATGCTTAAGAAATTGAAAATGCTCTTCATTTTTTAAGGACTGAAGTGCTTCTTGCAGAGAGGTATGATCCGAAAAAAAGAAATTCCCATAGCTTCTTAAGTAAACTTCACTTTTTAATCCATGAAGCTGCAGGCTGGCTGGATAGGTCATCCAAAACTGGCTGACATGCAGCACATGGCCAGGTTTGTTCAAATAAGAATGGTATGAGAATTCTACATCCATTTTTGGATCTCTGGACAGGGTTTTCGCAAGGTCGATCAGCTGCATATGCAGAAAAGAATCGATTTTTGTATCTGCAAATGATAAAAATTTCATGCGCTACTTCACCTCCTGGGCATCCACTCTACATAAAAAGGGTATCTGAAATGTTATGGATTAATGTTTTTTCCCGTACGTCTTCTAATTTATCAGCTACAGCACGCTGAATCGCCCTCTTTGGCGGCATATAGGCCGATAAGTCTGCTGCATCAAGCAAAGCCCTGATGGACGCTGCGTCCTCCGATAACTGCCCCGTCTTAGTCTGCTGAACAAGATCTGAAGAAAACTGAACAAATTGTTTTAGAATTCCGCGGTCTTTCTGTTGAGAATGGGATAGCAGCATCTCAAATAGTGTATCTCCTTGAATATAAGGGACTTCAATAACAACAAAACGGTTTTTTAATGCTTCATTCAATGGAACGGTCCCAATATATCCCTCGTTGATCGCTGCGATCACGTTAAAACCCTCAGCAGCTTTAATAATATCACCTGTAAACGGATTAGTAACTGTCCGTCTGTAGTCGAGAATACCGTTTAAGATGGGAAGTGTTTCTGGCTTTGAAACATTGATCTCATCAATGTATAAGAAATGGCCGAACGCTGCCGCTTTTGTTACCGGCCCAGGAATAAATTCAATTTCAGAATGTCCTTTTTCATAAGAGATGGTCTTATGTCCCAGTAACGCTTCAGCATCCAAATCCACTGAACAGTTGATAGAATGCAGAGGCTGCTGAAATAAAGAAGAAAGGTATTCCGCCAGCTTTGTCTTGCCTGAACCTGTAGGCCCTTTCAGCAGAACATTCTTCCCCATCAGCAAGGCAATCACAGCGTCTTTTACAATCTCATTATCTTCCGCTGTGTACCCTTCTGATCCGATTAGACCTTGAAACTCAGCAGAATTGTTTTCATTTCGTCTATTTCTTTCAAAATTTAATTTTTCAGCCAGTACGTTGGGTAATTGCAATTGATCTATGGTCATGTAAAAATCCCTTTCATCATAAAAACTATAAAAATCTATTATATAGTATATCTCTTCTTCTTTCCTTTCAAATGCTTAGTTTAGGGCAGCATTGACATTCGGTGGGAACCGAATTAGAATTAGGACCAGGTACTAAATGCAGAATGTGATAAAGGACGTGTTTTTGTTGACAAGAAAAGTAGCTTTAATTACAGGCGGCACCAGAGGTATCGGTAAAGCCATCGCCTCCAAATTTGCCTCCGAAGAATATGATCTCGTGTTGAATTTCATGAGGAAGAAGAAAGACGCAGAGGAGACCAAACAAGAATTTGAATCTCAATACGGAATTAAGGTCCATTTAGTGAAAGCGAACGTCGGTGACCTTGACCAGATCAAAGCCTTGTTTGCGGAAGTAAAAGAAACCTTTGGCAGCCTAGATGTATTTATAAACAATGCCGCTTCCGGTGTTTTAAGGCCCCTGCTGGAAATTGAAGAAAGCCATTGGGATTGGACTCAGGACATCAACGCAAAAGCGTACCTGTTTGCCTCCCAGCAAGCAGCGATGCTTATGGCAGAAAAAGGTTCAGGTGCTATCGTTGCTCTATCGAGTCTTGGATCAATCAGAGCACTTCCGAATTACGTAGCCGTTGGTGTATCCAAGGCTTCGGTTGAAGCAATCACCCGTTATCTTGCTGTCGAACTTGCGCCTAAAGGAATTGTTGTCAATGCGGTATCTGGCGGAGCTGTTGATACGGATGCACTGAAGCATTTCCCTAATCGGGAAGAACTCTTAAACGAAGCGAAGAAGAAGAACCCGGCGGGACGTATTGTTGAACCGGTTGATATCGCTGAAACGGTTTATTTCCTCTGTACACCTGCAGCCAGCATGATTAGAGGGCAAACCATTATAGTGGACGGCGGCCTATCATTGCTTGCTTAAATACACTGGAAAAACGCCTAATAATTTTTGGGCGTTTTTTTAAATTATAAGATTGACTGACTGGTCATATCAGTAATATAATGATTTAGTGATTTTAGTTTAGTAGGTTAATTAAATTGAGAATTTGACTGGGGGTCATTTCATGGAAGGTGATCAAAACGAATTGTAAAAATACTACCATGAGAACATGAAAGCACAAAGGTTCCTGAGTTGAAGGAGTATAGCAAAGATTAACACTTAAAGATTCAATTAGTATAACAACAGAATGGAGAAGAACAATCATATGAAAATTGAACAACAAATGCCTATCAACCGCAATATGGTCCTTTTGGGCCTTATTATTGGGATGTTTTTCAGCGCAATGGAACAGACCGTGGTTGGTACAGCGATGCCTACCATTATCGGTGAGTTAAATGGATTTTCTATTTTTGCCTGGGTAACTACTGCCTATTTAATTACATCTACTACGATAATTCCGATCGTCGGAAAGCTTTCGGATCTATACGGACGCCGTTCCCTTTATTTGATTGGGACCGTCATTTTCGTCATTGGCTCCGGGTTATGTGCAACAGCGAATTCTATGGAACAATTGATTTTCTACCGCGGGCTGCAGGGTCTTGGCGGCGGTATGATCATGCCTCTTTCACAAACCATTATCGGTGATATTTTCACAGCGGAACAGCGTGCGAAATGGCAGGGAGTATTCGGAGCAATCTTCGGATTAAGCTCTGTTATCGGTCCGTTCATCGGTGGATTTTTAGTCGACTCGATCAGCTGGCACTGGATTTTCTTAATTAATGTTCCTTTTGGTCTCTTATCTGCCATCCTCATTTTTGTTGGAATGAAAAATGAACTGGTAAGGCCAAAAGAAGAAGTGAATATCGATTATCTTGGAATCATCACTCTAATCCCTGCCATCGTCTTATTGCTCCTTGGTTTGACGTTTGGCGGAGATAAATTTGAATGGGTTTCTCTGGAAAGCGGATTGATCTTCGGCTTCTCCATCGTTCTCTTGATCGTATTCGGATTTGTAGAAAAGAAGGCAAAAGAGCCTGTCCTAGATCTTTCACTGTTTAAAAACCGTGTTTTTGCCACAACAAATGCTCTAGGGTTTTTACTGGGCTTAGGCATGTTCGGTGCGATCATGTTCGTTCCGATGTTTATGCAGGGAATTCTGGGTGTAACTCCGACACAAGCTGGTTCTACCATGACACCGATGATGATTTCTCTCATCCTGGCGAGTATTATTGGAGGAAGACTTCTATTGAAAGTTCCTTATCGAACCGTATTGACTGCGGGCATGATCATTACAGCAGTAGGCTTCTACTTGATGAGCACGATGGGTGTTGATTCCAATGAAATTACAGCATACGCTTATATGATTATTATGGGATTCGGAATGGGTCTTGTTATGCCGACATTAATGATCGCGATTCAAAATGAATTTCCGAAAACAAAACTGGGAGCTATTACTTCTGCATCAACGTTCTTCCGTTCAATTGGCGGTACGATTGGTATCACTGTTCTAAATGTAGTGATGAACCATTCCTTAGAAACAAAAATGAAAGATGTAGTGAGTGAACAAACGAACCCAATGCTTCAAGGGATCTTTCAAAAGTTAGCAGACAAAACAGATGCATTGTTCAGCATTTTAATCCATCCAGATCTTCTTAAATTGCCTGATACAATTAAAGATACCGTTATTCATTCTATACAGACCGCATGGAGTGATTCTTTTACCACTGTATTTTTAACAGGCTTGATTTTTATTGGAGCGGGTATTTTGGTCGCTTTATCCGTCGGCGGCGGAAGAATTAGCCGGGAGCGCCCTGAACAGCATACGCCTTCTAATCAGACGGCGGTTATTGAAAAACCAGCTGTTGAATAGTGATAAATAAAGACATGAGGATGATATCCTCATGTCTTTATTGTTTCTCTCATAAATTCTTTGAGCAAGTTCCCCCACTTATCAAATTCTGTCAGAAATCCATCATGGCCAAACATGGTGGATACCTCAAGATATTTTGCTCTTTTATTTTCAGCTTGAACATCTTTTACAAACTGTTCCATTAAATCAGAAGGATAGAGCAAATCACCGGTGAAACCAACACAAAGCATTTGAGCCTTATAGCTCTGGGAAGCAGCCACTACTCCTCCCCTTTCTCTGCCGATATCGTGAGTATCCATCGCTTTCAATAGTGTTAAGTAACTGTTGGCATCAAAACGGTCCGCTAATTTATCCGCTTGGTATTGAAGATAGGATTCAACTGAAAAGGCTGCATCCTCATGAATGGTTTCCCAATTCTCTGTTTGTTTTCGCTGAAATCGATGATTGAACAATGCTCCCGAACGATAAGTGAGCATACCGATCATCCGAGCAATGCCAAGCCCTTTCCTTGGTGTATTTTCTTTACCGTACTGTCCGTTATTCCATAAGGGATCACTGAGGATGGCCGTTCTTCCCGCTGCATTGAAACCTATCGCATAATCACTTAGAAAAGGGGTTACGGCAATCGGGATCAGACGCTCCATAAAATCAGGATACATCAGTCCCCACTCTAATACCTGCATGCCGCCTAACGATCCGCCGATCACTGCCTCTAGACGTCCCAAGCCGAGTACTTCCAAAAGTTTCTTTTGGGCCTGCACCATGTCTCTGATTGTTATCAATGGAAATTCAGCTCCGTAAGGACTTCCAGTAACGGGATTGACCGAGAGTGGTCCTGTTGATCCGTCACACCCTCCCAATACATTTGAAGTAATCACCTGGTATTTCTCCAAATCAATATACTGCCCATTTCCCAATAGACCTGCCCACCAGCCTTCTCCCATCTCACTGTTTAACGTATAATGATTACCTGTAAGCGCATGGCATACGAAAATGGCAGGTGCATTTGCTGCGCCGATTCGCTGGTAAGCGATATGGACATCTTTCAGCTCTTTTCCAGACTCTAACGTAAGTTCTCCTATTGCTGCCGTATCATTTACAGCAGATAATTGTGTATTTGCCAACAGATATCCCCCCATTTATTCAACAAAAAACACCTCTCTAAAAGATTCAGAGAGGTGCAATTATCCGCTTGGGCTTGACCTTCTCTTATCTCTCAAAGCCTTCTGCCTTGCAGGATTTGGCACCTGTTCAGAAATAATCTGCAGGTTGCCGGGTATCATCGGGCCAGTCCCTCCACCACTCTTGATAAGAGTCAATTATGAATTTTTCAAATACTTTAATACGTTCAAAAATACCTTACTCCTATAGGTTTGTCAAATGGAATTTGGAGGTTGGGTACAAATGTTACGATTATGTTTGCCTCTCTTATATATAGGGAATGAATTTATATAAGTTTACAAAAAAGGGGTGATTTTTATGCCTTATTACGAAAGAATCCTTGTTGGTGTGGATGGATCGGAATCTTCGGAGGTTGCCTTTTACAGAGCTATAGAAATTACGAAAGAATATCATGCGCAATTGCTAATTGTTCATATTTCTGAGGAAAAAATCCCTACTGCTCCATTAGACGCAGGTGCAGTTAACTTCGAGATGAACCGTGACAAGAGTTTTAGTGAATCCCTTCTTGAAAATTATGATGAGATGGCAAGGAAACATGGATTAAAAAATGTTAAAACCTTATCTAATTACGGAACTCCAAAAACAGAAATCCTTTCTTTCGCTTCCATGCATGAAGCAGATTTAATTGTCTGCGGTGCAACCGGGTTAAACGCTATGGAACGCATTTTTATCGGCAGTGTTTCACAATATATCACCAGGCATGCCACTTGTGATGTTCTCATCGCCCGGAACAGCCAAAAAATTGAATCATCGGGTCTTAGCATAAAGAGCTCAAGTGAACGATAATAAAACCTCGGACCTTTCAATGGCCTGAGGCTTTAATTTACTTGCTGAATGTATGGTTGCCGATTACTATTTTGACAGGCTTTGTATCGAGCCAACGGCTTACCGCTGTCGTTTTATTATAGAAAAACAGCGATCCATTCGTATTGTCATAACCGGATAATGCTTTATCAACAGCTTTTTCTGATGAAGGTGAAGGCTTTTTCAGGTTGTTTTCCATGACAGGCTGAAACTGACCTTTGTCGTAGATAACCCCTTTGATCGTATCCGGAAAGCTATCAGCCTTTACTCGGTTCAAGACAACAGCAGCAACTGCAGTTTTACCTTCAAAACTTTCACCCATTGCTTCAGCTTCAACAAGAGAAGCGAGAAGTCTTTTATCTTCTGAAGAAGCTTTCACTTGATCTTCACTTACCCCTTTAACTGCCGGTATGTTTAATTGCTGGCCAGGTCTTATCATATTTCCGTCTAAATTGTTGTCTTTTTTGATACTTTCATAAGGTACGTTATAAGACTGACCAAGCTTCCAAAGTGTATCCCCTTCCTTTACCGTATGTGCGCTTGCATTTGTTCCTCCTGCTATAGAGAGCCCAATGGCTGTTATTCCTGTAATTAAACCAATCTTTTTATACATAAATTTATACCTCCTGGATCGTTGTGTTTTCGTCAAAAGTAAAAGGACGATTCCTGGCCACCCGTTTGTTGTTGCGAACTAACGCAGCCCCTAGGAGTAATGTTTCGGATATATGATATTTTTTGTGACCATTGACCGATTTTCCTTCAGAGCACATGCTGGATAAGTGGCTCCAATATACTATAGATAACCCCATTTAATTCGGCAGGAGGATGATAACTTGCTATTCCTTACAAAGATTGAAAAACTCTTCACTCCGCTCGTTCAACCTACCTCACAGGAATTGCTTGATGCTATCCATAAACTGCAAGCTAGTGTAAAGGACGCCGGCCCTTTTATCAGGGATCCAGAGAACAAACCCTATGGCAGGAAATTAATTTATAAGAGTGATCACGTAGAAATTCTCGTTATGCATTGGGCTTCTGCCCTGGATTGCTCTCCACATGACCATGGGCAGTCATATGGGTGGGTCCAGATTTTATCTGGTTCTTCAAACCACACACTCTATAAGCTCCGGCCCGGCGAACTGCCTGTGCCAGTGAAAGAACAGGTTGAAAATAAAGGATCGCTCCTTAACGTTGGAAGAGGAATGATTCATAAGATGGGTACTCATGAAAAGGATCCGCTGATTACTTTACACGTCTACTCTCCCCCAATTTCCGGTATGAAAGTGTTTGACCTTGAAAAATGTGCAGCTTGCATCGTCTCAGAAGATTGTGGAGCATGGTGGCCTGATGAACAAAGACAGCTGCTGCAAACCATATTGCTCCCGCCACAGCCTGCCAAGCGATGAATGTATTTCTTCATATCCAGGGATTTAAAAGGTTTTCCCATAATTTCTTACACTATTTGCAGTTTAGCCTCCTTAATTCTCTCTTTCTTTAGAGATTATTGGCTATAACGGACGATGTCCCGGTAAAGGGTTGAAACCTTTTCTTTACATGTTAAGATAGGACCTTAAGTGAACTTAGCACAGCAATAAGGAGAGGTTGCATGTTAGAAACTAAAAAGGTGCTTTTTATCGGGGCAGGTTCCATGGCCGAGGCAATAGCTGCCGGAATGGTCAATCAAGATAAATTACCGCCCAGCAATATTATGATGTCGAATAAACAAAATGAAGAACGACGAATTGAACTGATGAAAAAATATAAGGTGATTGCCTTACCTTACAGTGAAGTAAGGGTCCAAGAAGCGGATCTGATCATCTTGGCCATGAAGCCGAAAGATGCAGAAAAAGCATTAATCGAGCTGAAACCCAAACTAATGCCAGATCAAATTGTACTCTCTGTTCTCGCGGGGATATCTACTGGCTTTATGGAAGAAATTCTTCCTGATGAACAGCCGGTTATTCGGGTAATGCCTAACACTTCCAGTACGATTGGAGAATCCATTACGGCCGTAACTGGTGGACAATCGGTCACAATGGAGCATATAGAAATCGCAAAAGAGTTATTTTCTGCGGTCGGCAGGGTAAAAGTAATAGAAGAAGAACAGATGGATGTGTTTACAGGTATAGCAGGAAGCGGTCCGGCTTACATTTATTATGTTCTTGAACATATTGAAAAAACAGCTCAGGCTGAAGGACTGGATGAGGACCTTGCTAGGGAAATAGCGGCTCAAACCGTTTTCGGTGCCAGTAAAATGGTGCTGGATACTAATGCATCACCTGAATCACTAAGAAAAAAAGTTACATCCCCAAACGGCACTACAGCAGCAGGGTTGGATGCTCTGCAGGAAAATGAAGCTGGCCAAGCGTTTACTAAAGCAATCATCAGCGCAAAAGAACGATCTGCTGAGATCCGCAAAGAATTCGAGAAAGTTTCTGTATGATAATAAAAAATCGCCCGACCTGGGCGATTTTTTATATTTTAGGATAAGGTATAACTGCCGGTTGTGTCCCTCATACTGATAAAAAGGAAATCAGGAGGAGCACACATGGAAATAAACCATCCAAAAAATATTCATCTGTACATTCTGTTGCTTACTGCGCTTGTTTTCGTCTGGTCTGCTTTCCACCCGGCTGATTATTTCACTTGGGTTCTTGAAGTATCACCCGCTGTCCTTCCAATCCTAATCCTAATGCTTACTTATAAGCGTTTTCAATTTACAACTCTTTCCTACAGCCTTTTTTCCATCGTGTTCATATTAATGTTTATCGGTGGCCATTATACGTACGATGATGTCCCCCTTTTTGAGCGGATTCAGAATACCTTTCATCTTAAACGAAATGATTATGATCGGTTCGGACATTTCTTTAAGGGGCTCACGATTATTCCTGTACGAGAAGTTTTGCTCAGGCTGGCCGGCCTCCCTCGCCGTTTTTGGCTTATTTTCCTTAGTTTAAGCATCATTCTCTCCCTCGCCGCAGGATATGAGATTATCGAGTGGCTGGTTGCGAAAATGGAAGGGCATTCTGCCAAAGATTTTCTGGGAATCCAAGGGGATATCTGGGATTCACAATGGGATATGTCCCTTGCTTTTGTCGGGTCGATCATTGGCTATCTTCTACTATACCGCCTTCATGATCAGCAGCTTGAAAAACTACGATAAATATTTCTTTAGAATTCGATCTATGGGGCGACCGTATGTTTCTCCAAATAAATTCAAATGAACGAGAAGATAAAACAATTGATAAAGTTCTTTACGGTCTTGATATTCTTTTTCAATTGGTAAAAAGTAAGCATAAGCCTGGTAAAAATCAGCAGAGAATCCGCCAAACAATTCTGCGAAAGCCAAATCCATTTCATGATGGCCATAAAGAATCGCGGGATCGATCAGAAAGGGTTCCCCATTCTTTCCAGTAATCCAGTTCCCTCCCCATAGATCTCCATGCAGCAAGGAAACATCAGGTTGTTCTGGAAGATCCTTTTCCATCCTCACCATGATTTTGAACAACCTATTTATTCGTTCTGAATCCATTCCGTTTCCTTCACTTCCTCTTTCAATCTGCGGCAGAATCCGTTTCGTTATGTAATACGCTGTCCATGTTGAATATAAGCCGTTCGGCTGCGGAATAGTTCCGATGAAATTGTCGTGATTCAATCCATAACGCACCGGTCCGGGAGAACTGTGAAGAGCAGCAAGTCTTTCTCCCAGTTTTCTTTCTGTATCTTTCGTTTTCTTTCCTTCAACCCACTCTGCCAAAATAAGGCTTGCTTTGTCCCCAGTCCTGTTGTCTTCATACGTATAAACGTCCGGAACATCTATGGTTTGAGTTGTTCTTATTGCAGCCAGTCCGGTCGCCTCACACTGAAAAAAACGTTCTGGTGCACGGCGATGTATTTTAAAAAAATACTTCTGTTTCTGTGTTTGAACAGCATAAGCCTCGTTGATGCTGCCCCCGGATACCCTTCGGATTTGAAGTGATTCAGCCGGATCTTGAAGACGTTCCAGATGTTCTTTTAACAGCTTGCAGAACGCTGTATTATGTTCATTATTCATAATTGCCCTCACCTGCTTCATATAGATTGGAGATGTGATGTATTGATTTCTTACTCTAGTCATCCGGGAAGGGTGTAACCCCAATGCTCGATTTGGAGAAAATCAGAAATGAGATTGAACGGCGCTGCCATGATCTGCTATCTTTCCAGCAGGCAGATGGCTCGTTTAGATTTTGTTTTGAAAATCCAGTTACAACAGATGCCTATCTGCTTGTCCTTCTTGTATTATGGGAGTGGAATGATGAGCCGTTAAAACGAAAATTGGCTGAACGCATTCTTTCAAAACAAGAATTGGACGGAACATGGAAAGTATACCCTGATGAGAAAGAAGGCAATCTTTCTGTTACGATTGAAGCGTATGTTGCACTCTGTTACGCTGGATATCTCAATATTGACAGTCCACGGATGAAAATGGCCAAAGAATTTATTCTCCATCATGGTGGATTAAAAAAGGCAAGTCTTTTAACGCGCGCTTTTCTGTCTGTAAATGGTGTTATACCTTGGCCCAGAATCCCCTTTGATCCCGGTTTACTAATCGATCCCCCATCCTTATCTCCAATCCAGTTCTACGATATGAGCAGCTATGCGAGAGTTCATTTCGTACCACTGATTGCTGCCATGAGAAATGATTTCTTTGTATTTCATCCTTGCAGCCAGCAGCTCTCGGCTTTAACGGGTGATCGGAATCATGAATACTATTGGCCGGAACTTGAAAATGATTCGTTAATTCGTTTTTTTAGCGGCTTGGATCCCTCTGATTCTGTTCATAAAAAATTGGAACGGTACATGCTGGACAGAATTGAAAAAGACGGAACCCTGCTTAGTTACGCCTCTTCAACGTTCTACATGATTTATGGTTTGCTTTCCCTTGGCTATCCGAAACATTCACAAATCATTCTTCAGGCCATTCAAGGGATTATTTCTCTTTTATGTAATAATGGCACTCATTTTTTTGTTCAAAATTCACCTTCTGCTGTATGGGACACCTCACTTCTTCTCTATTCCTTGATCGAAGCCGGCATCTCACCTGCAAATCATCACATACAAAAAGGAGTTCACTTTCTTCTCGAACAGCAGCACACCAAAAAAGGCGACTGGCAGGTTCATTGTAAAGAAACCGCTCCCGGTGGGTGGGGTTTCTCTGAAACCAATTCCATCCATCCCGATACGGATGATACTCAGGCAGCTTTACGCTCCATTTCAATACAGGCTGCTTCCTCACCCCTTACCTTTCACTCTTGGCAAGAAGGAATAACCTGGCTGCTTGCCATGCAGAATGATGACGGCGGCTGGCCTGCTTTTGAAAAAAATACAAATAAAGAATGGCTTGGACTGCTTCCTTTTAAAAATGCATCCGACGCTTTGATTGATCCGTCAAACCCTGATATCACAGGAAGAGTTCTTGAATTTTTAGGCAGTTATACAACCTTGACTATAAAGGATCCTGCTGTAAGCCGTGCCGTGAATTGGCTGAAGTCCCATCAGGAGTCCGATGGATCATGGTATGGACGATGGGGTGTCTGCTATATCTATGGAACATGGGCGGCTGTAACAGGGCTTGCATCTGTTGGAATACAGGTAAACAGAGAAAAATGTCTTATAAAAGCTGCGAGGTGGCTTGAGTCTATTCAAAATACGGATGGGAGCTGGGGTGAATCATGTTATAGCGATGAGGCGAAGAGATATGTACCTTTGGGTTATGGAACGGTTGTCCAAACCGCATGGGCCATTGATGCTCTCACTTCGATGAGTCCGCAGCCAACAACCGCTATTGCTAATGGAGTAAATTATTTGCTTTCTTCCTACCATGATACATCCGCGTTAAATTACCCAACGGGATCCGCCCTGCCAGGATTTTTTTATGTTTTGTATCACAGTTACAGCCGGATTTGGCCACTGAATGCATTAAGTCATGTTTTCAGAAAATATTTTCAGTCAAAGTGAGGGCTTAACGGGCCAAAACCCGTGTCGTAGACTGCTTGAGCTATCATTTTATGGCCGAGGTTGTTAGGATGGATACTGTCCCATGACAACAATTCTTTTTCTCGTCTGACGAATAAGGAGTAAATATCTGCGACCCTTACGTTGGGGTACTTCTGGAACGTCTGGATATAAGCATTGAATAAGTTTACCCATTTATAAGCAAGATCCCACTTGTGGTAAGGATTGTATATATTCGTTAAGCGGATAATGTAATTCTTTTTCCCCTTCTCTTTCATCTCAATAATGTTCTTTAAAATGGCAGACATATTCCTTTGGCACTCTTTTAACGTGTGATGAAATTCCACTTCTTCCTTTTTTAAAAGATATTTTTTCCCTGCCTTGATCAAATCATTTCCGCCTGCAGTGATGGTAATGATCTCTGAATTCATGAGGGCTTTTCTGACCTTCGGCTCCTCAATCGAAGAAAGTACATCGAGTGTTGTAAAGCCATTTTTAGCGTAATTTGAAAGATGATATGTCTTGAAGAGAGTATGCTCTAAGAGAACGGTATACCGCTGGACGAAGCTTCCCCATTCCTTGGATGAGCCGATTCCCACAGAAATGGAATCTCCTAAGGCGGTATAGTGAGAATTTACTTTCCAAGATAAGCCCATCCTGCTCCGCACCTTTCACTCTCAGTTACTTTATAAATATGAACTTACAGTGGAAAAGGTACAAAAAATGAGAAGAGATAAAATTCTTGCTAATTTTTTTAAGTGAGTGTTATATTTTAGTTGATGACGGGATGTACCACAGCATGTCAGCGTAAATGCATAGCGTGTACGATGCTGCAGGTTCTAATTTTTTCATCCCGGCCATTACATATAAATTATTGGCAGCGGAAAGCTGCTTTTTTTATGTCTTAGGGGGTATACTCTATAAGGGAAGAACTGAATTGTAAAGCTTTTGTAAATGTTTTATTTCAATTCAAAAAAGCTGTTTATCTTTAGAATCATAAAAGTTATAATACGATTGGTTTGGGTTAGCAAAAAATTTAGGGGAAATTTACTTTTTCTTAACAAACGGAGGTTTTAGTACATGATATTTTCATCGAAAAAGGATTTGTTTTTGGACTTACTAACCAGCATCGCAGATAACGTCCGCGACTCCGCACAATACTTTGTGGATTTTAAAATCAAATCCGATGAAGATTTAAAAGAATTTGCAAGAAAAATGAAGGCATATGAAAACAAGGGCGATAAATTTATCCACGAGTTGATTATCGGTTTGAACAAGACCTTTATTACTCCCCTAGAACGTGAAGACATTTTAGAGCTTGCCAATAAAATGGACGACATTCTGGACGGCATGGAACAATGTGCTTCCAGATTTGAAATGTACAACATCACAACACCTGACCAATACATGGTTCAATTTGCTGGCCATATTCTAGAAGCGACTTACGAGGTTGCTGAATCCGCTAAATTATTGCACAAGAAAAAACTTATGGAAATCCGTCCGCATGCGATTAAGCTGAACGATCTTGAATCTGTGGTGGATGACCTGCTTCGTACAAGCATCAAAAACTTATTCAGCGTCGAAAAGGACCCGATTAAAATCATGCAATATAAAGAGCTTTATGAGCTTCTTGAGGCTATTTCCGACAGCACTGAAGATGTTGCCGATACTCTTGAAACCATTATCATGCGTAACGCCTAAGGAGTGATTGGCTATGGATACGTTATTTTTTCTGATCGTTTTAGTCGTTATCTTCGCATTGGCCTTTGATTTTATCAACGGTTTCCACGATACAGCCAATGCGATTGCGACCTCAGTGTCAACAAAAGCGCTGCCTCCAAAGGTAGCCATCGCACTTGCCGCTACAATGAACCTTATTGGTGCATTGACCTTTACAGGCGTAGCCAAAAGTGTAAGTAAAGATATTGTCGATCCTTTTCAGTTTCATGATGAAAAAATAGGATTGCTCATTGTATTGTCGGCCCTTATCGCTGGTATCGCCTGGAACTTGATTACCTGGTATTACGGGATTCCGTCAAGTTCATCTCATGCAATTATCGGATCGATTGCAGGTGCTGCTATTTCTGCAGCAGGATTCGGGGTCCTCAACTACGATGGTTTTCTAAAAATCATTCAAGCTTTAATTATTTCACCATTTGTTGCTTTAGCTGTCGGTTTTATCATCATGACTCTATTTGCAGCGATCTTTAAAAACTTTAATAAAACAAAAACAAATAAAGGCTTCCGTACCTTTCAAATTTTCACTGCCGCTCTTCAATCTTTCTCACACGGAACGAACGATGCACAAAAAGCGATGGGGATCATTACCCTGGCCTTGATTGCCGGTGGATACCATACCACAGAAGGCATCCCAATGTGGGTAAGGGTTGCCGCAGCTCTTTCAATGGGTATCGGAACATCCGTTGGCGGCTGGAAGATCATTAAGACCGTCGGTGGAAAGATCATGAAACTTCAACCGGTAAATGGAGCTGCAGCTGATTTATCATCTGCCGTGATTATCTTCACTTTTACGGCTTTAAAACTGCCAGTCAGTACGACTCATGTTATTTCATCTGCAATCATGGGTGTAGGTTCTGCTAAGCGTGTTAAAGGAGTTAAATGGGGAGTTGCTCGGCGAATTGTCCTAACATGGATTATTACATTGCCGATCTCAGCGGTATTAGCTGCCATTATCTATCAAATTTTAAAGTTATTCGTATAATAAAAAGCTTTCGGGATCACTTCCCGGAAGCTTTTTTGTATGAAAAGCTTTATTTTATGAAATAAAGACCCTTGTCTATACCCTTTTCTTAAACAAGCATATACATATAAGGAAAAAATTCGAGGTGAAAAATTTGTATAACCAAAGGAAGAATAATGGATCATTGCGTTATTTTCCATATGGAGGCTATGATCCATTTCATAAAGAATCGGTGTCCAATCATCCGGAACTGATGGAACATTCTCCTCCCCGTCCGCCGCTTCCTGCTTCTCCTCCATCAGGGAGCCAGCATTATGCATCAAAACCGAATCCCTATATGGCTGCCTATCCTCCGTATCCTCCGCCACCTAATCCCTATATGAATCATCATATGCTCCCTCCCCGCCCACCCTATCCCTATAACCCTTTTCTTGGTGGTCAGGGTGGGAACGGAAAGTTGAATAAACAAAATAATAATCAAGCGGCCAATGCCATGTTTCCCAACCCCTTTCCTTTCGGGAACGGCGGGTTTCCCGGCGGACAGCAATTCCCATTTAACCAGCAGCCATTCCAGAACCCCGGCAATCAAGGCAGTCCATTCAGCTGGGGTAAAACATTCAATGGAATAAACACTGCCATGGGAATGATGCAGCAATTAGGATCCATCATCTCCATTTTTAAATAATCTTCGTTAAAAAGAGAGCTCTTTCCTAACTGAGTTCTCTTTTGCTTGTTTTAGAATAAAAATTGTTTAGCCAGCACTGCACCCTCCAGTTGATGTAGATCGGTCCAATATTCTCTTTCTTTGAATGCAGGGGTTTTGTTTTAAATAAGAAATTGAATTGTTCAGGCACGTCTTTACCGTTGGCTGTTTTCGTAACCTTTGTTGCTCTTAGGTAGTTGATTTCCGTTTCAGGATGCTCGCTTTCCGCGGGGCGGGCGGTGAGCCTCCTCGGCGCATGGCGCCTGTGGGTCTCACCTGTCCCGCATCTCCCGCAGGAGTCTCCCCCCTTGCACTCCAATCAACTGGTCAATGAAGGATCTTTACAGTAATGTCCCCAAAGCAACGATCTTTTAGAAAAGAGCCTTACCGTTAAACCAATCTCCCTTCACTGGAGAATCAGTAAAAAATGTATTCCAGGCGTCAAGCAATTTGGGCTGTTGGTCCGCAATTCGCAATATACAAGGTTGCAGCCTTTCATGAAAAAGCTCCCGCGGTTTAGGTGTTTGCCTGTTTCTATCCTGCTGGCTAGATCGTTAAATCTGGTGACCCGTATGCCAGCAAGTTTTGTGATGCCAGATTGAACCGGAAAAATGATCTTTGTTAACTGGAGAAGGTTTTGCAGTTGAAAAGGTACACTATGAAAGGCTTTGGCATGGTTGTTATTATGAACCACCCGATCATCAATAAAATTTTGCTCATTAATAATAAGAGCCATGGTAAGGATCCGGCTCTCTTGACTGTGCCAAAAATGTTCCCAAATCGGTTTCATGAAGGCGGAGGTTTCAAGCCCTGGCAGCAAATGAAAAAGACTTCTTCTGGCACGTTTGCTTTCCTCATACAAGAGAAGCTGCGGTTATACATTTTGAAAGATGAGGCTGTTCGCTGTCTCTAATGCCCAATAGATTGGAAAGCGCTGCTCATCATTCAGGAGCCTTGTCAGAAATTCTCCCTTTAAATCCGTCATCTGATATCCGGCATTCCTGGACACCATGTGCGCAAGCAATGCCCAATGAACCTCGGAATGGTTTTGTGATATTGTTTCGATTATGTAATTGCGTCTTTTCTTTAATGAGGCTGATCAAGCTTTTTTCGTTGCCGTAATAAAAAGAGAGTCCACTTTCAGAACCCGCCTGGTTCATTCTGTCCGTGATCCATTTTCGGTCTTGCTGAGGGATTGCCCAGACAATAGATCTTTCAGAAGGAATAAAGCTGCGAAGGATGCGAACAAAGAAACCTGAAGGAATGATAACAGCTTTTGTAAGAGTGCGGTACCTTCTTTTCATGTTCATTTGATGTCTCCTTAAGAATTCTCTTCTTAAGAAGGTATGAGGCGGAAATAAAAAATAAACCTTCAAGCGCGGCAGGAAGACCGTTCTTGAAGGTTCAACAAAAGCAAGTTTCTCTTATTTGGACGCTACTCCTCCCGAAAGAATAAATTTCATGGCATCTTCAGGTTTAATGTCCAAAACAGTAATGTTGGCTCTTGGAACCAAAAAGGTAAAACCGGCAATCTGAAACGTTTGCGGAATATAAACCGCCACATGTCCTATAAATGCCTCTGAAAGAACCTCTGGATTGTCAGTCGTAATAAAGCCGATGCTTTTCAAACCATTTTCAGGCATTTCAACCAGTACGACTGTAGAAAACGATCGTTTCTCCCCCAGTAAGGACTGAAAAGTATCTTTAATGACAGAATAGAGAGTTTTGACGAGCGGGATCCTTTCTAAAGCCGAATCCAGTAATGATATGAACCGCCCACTGATATATTGAGACGAGAGCCATCCTAATATGGTTAAAAGAACAATTGTCGCAAGTATGCCGATTCCCGGAATATAATCATTCTTCATATAATTTTTCAAGGTATCGCCAAGGATGCTGTCTAGAAAATCAAACACCTTTACGAGAACATAAAAAACCAAAATAATAGGCAGTGCAGTCAAAATTCCATTGATAAAATATTTCGCAATAGCTTTCAAACAAATACCCCTTTAATTTAGAACAGTCGGCTGGTTTATTTTTTCTTTAAGTTTCTTCTGAAGAAGACGAGTAATCGGACCAATCGGATAGGTCCCTTTTTTGTCTCCCGTCACTGCAATGACAGGGGCAATCTCCATCGTTGTGCTTGAGATGAAAACTTCATCTGCCTCGAGGAGGTCATCCGTAGTAAATGCCTGTTCAGTGACGTCAAAATTCTCTTCGTTTGCAATCGTTAAAATATGCTGGCGAGTAATGCCGTTAAGGATCAGGTTGGTAGCCGGATGCGTATACAATGTTCCGTTTTTCACGATAAACAGGTTAGAAGATGACCCTTCTGTACATGTTCCTTCCCGATGCTGGAGCGCTTCGTGGCATCCATGGTCTGCCGCTTTTCTCTTGGCCATCGTGTTGCCCAGCAAGTTCAGGCTCTTTATGTCACACCTCAGCCAGCGGATATCTTCTGTAAGATAGGTTTTTACCCCATTCTCCTGAGCTTGGACGGGTGGATCCATTTTTCTTGCAAAGCCTGTGATCAGGCAGGCTGAGTCCCGCTCATATAAATGATTCCTTGGAGATGCTCCTCTTGTCATCTGTATGTATACTATTCCATTATGAATCTTGTTGACTTCAATCAGTTTAACTGTCAGATCTATAATCGTTTCGAGTGTGTAAGGCAGCTTCATTTCAAGCTTGGCTGCACTTTCGGCAAATCGCTTGAAATGCTCTTCCATTGAAAATGGTTTTCCGCCATAAATATAAACCACTTCATAAATTCCATCACCGAAATTATAGCCTCTGTCTTCCATATCAATAGAAGCTTGATCTCTCTTAATAATTTGGTCTCCATACAATACATACTGAGTTTCCATTTAGATATCACCTCGTAATCGATTATATGACACCAGCGGGCCGTTTATCTACCCTAAAGAAACGATTCCTTACCAAGTTTTTGGATGCGCAAAAGGATTTTGTCATGAATAACTTCAAAATAAGCGGAGATGGCTGCTGCCTTTTGGATTGCAGGTTTCCATCCAATGAAATACTCGATCAATTTCTGGTTAAGTTAAACGAACATATAAACTTTCCATTGTTATTAACCGTGCATGAGAAAACCTTCAGCCCTGCAGGCTGAAGGTTTATTGATTAGGCTGTTTGTTTTTGCTTCGTGCGTTTTTCCTCCAGAGACGGCAGCACTTTAATAAAAATGGCAATTCCTGTACAAGCCATTAACATGAATATAAAGGTCATCCCCATTCGAGGGATAAAATGGCCGAGTGTAATGCTGACTGCGGCAATGGTCATTGCTCCCCGGTATACCATTCCGCTTACCGCCATGTAAGAACTGCGGAGATCATCGGGAGGAATGTCGGCAAGATAGGACTGTTCAATTGGAACAAACATCAATTCTCCAACCGTAGCGATGACCATAACTGTAAGCAGAATCAAGCCATGATTGCTGTAGGAAATGGTTAAGTAACCCACAGTATACAAAGCAAGTCCCAGAAAGAAAACACGTTTGTCTTTGAAGCGCGAAGTGATCTTGCTGACAAGAACAGCAAGAACTACGACAAGCAATGTGTTTTCTGTTCTCAGAATTCCCAGCATGTTGAAGCCATCTACTGAGAAGTTGAAAAATTTCTGAACAGGCATATCTTGGCTTAAGCGGACAGAAACATAGTTTGATAAATGAAATTCAAGAGATAAGACCAATAAATAAGCAACAATAAACAAAATGAAAGTTGTATCTTTAAAAACGATTCTATAGCTGGATAAAATATCAGCCAGTACGCTTTTCTTTACTGTCTTCTTCACAGGAACATAGGTTTCCTTGATAAAAAATACGACAAGAATAACGGATACCATGGAAACAATGGATAGGCCGACAAGCAATTCAAAAAGATAATCTTTAAACAAGTAGCCTCCTGCCAAACCCCCAAGAGCAATTGAAAGATTATTTGTCCAATAGGTGATACCATACATGAATTTTCGGTTCTCTGGTGTGCTCACATCAATCAGCATCGCACTGGCCGCAGGGCCTGCCAGTCCCCAGCAGATGCTGTTAACCATCATCATGGCTATTGTTATGTAAGCAGCGGCCATTTCCGAATGTACCCATGGGCCATTTGCTGCTGCCATAATCAGTACACTAGCAAATCTTAACGTCTCTGCAATGGCCATGATTTTCTTACGGCCAATGGTGTCTGCGTAATAACCGCCGTAAAATCCAACGAGGAAGCCAACCGCTATATTGATAATTAACAATATGCCGGTTAGGGATTCACCAACTCTTTCTGCTAAATAAATAGCCATAAAAGGATAGATCATGGCTCCTATGGATCCTGAGAGCAGTGATTCAACAATCCGGATTTTAATATTGGGGTGAAAATCTTTAAAACGCATGTTCACCCTCCTTCTTTTCGACTTTTATGATTAAAGCTTTGGTACATCAGCTTTCTAACTATACGAAAAATACCATATCCTGTCAAATTAGTTGATGGAAAACTTGAAATGTTTTAAACCTTCTAAATCATTTTTTCCTCAAAAAAAGATTGCCTTTATTTTGGCAATCTTCTTGTGTTTAGGACTCCTTCTTTGCTGAAACCACTTTTTTGTTTTTCAATGTGACGATATAGCGTTCTTTCCCTACTTTAACTTTAAATTTATTATCGTATTGGCTTTTCAGATCTTCATCTAACTCAAACTTTTTGTTGAAATAATCGCCCATTGCTTTTAAGTTTTCTTTTCGGGTATTTTCCCTTTGTATGGAGGAAAACAATACAATAACAAAAACAAGTGTACTGATTACAAATACAATTTTTGCTTTTTTACTCACAGTTTGCTTCCTTTCTCACATCATTCCAAAATAAGTATACATCATCTTTTCCATGAAAAAAAGCAGACTTTTGTCTGCTTTTAATGAGTTTCACTTTATTTCCACCAAGTATCATCAGGAGCTGCAGGCAAACGGCGCTTGTGCTCAGTAATCATATACCGGTGTTCAATTTTTTCTTTCGATTCAGGTGATACTTCTTTGCCTTCCAAGTAATCATCCAGTTCTTCATAAGTAATTCCAAGAGCGGTTTCATCCGGTACGAGCGGCTTGTCGTCTTCCAAATCTGCCGTAGGTACTTTCAAATAAAGTTTTTCGTCTGCCCCTAGCTCTTTCAATAAAGCCTTACCTTGCCTTTTGCTAAGGCCTGTGAGCGGAACAAGGTCACAGGCTCCGTCCCCATACTTTGTAAAGAAGCCCGTAATAGCCTCGGCTGCATGGTCGGTTCCAATAACAAGAGATTTATTTGCTGCAGCGATATCATATTGAACCTTCATACGCTCTCTCGCTTTAATGTTGCCTTTTAGAAAATCTGTTATTTTCCCGCCGGTTGCATTATGAAATGCTTGAGCAGAAGCATCGACCGCTCCCTTAATATTGATGGTAAGGGTTTTATCTGGCTGGATAAATTTTAATGCTCGCTGTGCATCTTCTTCATCTTTTTGTACTCCGTACGGCAGCCGTACTGCAATGAACTGATAGTTTTGATCGTGGGTTTCTTCTTTTAATTCGTTGATTGCCAGCTGTGCAAGTTTCCCGGCGAGCGATGAATCCTGGCCTCCGCTGATGCCTAGAACAAAGCCGTGCAGACCGTTCTTTTTTAAATACTCTTTCATGAATCCTACACGGTTCTGAATTTCTTCCCGCGGATTAATTTCAGGTTTTACTCCGAGGTCCTGAATAATTTTTTGCTGTGTCTCATTCATCATGCCATCCACCTTTATCGTAGCGTTAAATTTATATTACCCTGTAACCTGTCATCAAAAACCATGTCAGGTTTTATCACATCATATTATAACACTTGCGATTTTTTCATCATAGTTTTATCTATAGCTTGTATTCTTTTTTTAGCTTCTTTAATTCTTCTAAAGATTTTTGAGCCCACTGATTGTCTGTTTCCACTACTTCAAGAAGATGTTCCTCAAATGCAACTTTTAAGGAGGAGGAATAATCGGGAATCTCTCCATCAAATGGTTTTACAGTATGGATGGGAGCCCAAGTCTTTTCATGCAGGGCCAGTGCTTTTCTTTGATGAAAAAACGGAACATCCGATTGGTTCGGATTATGCAGATCACCTTGTCTAGGGTGTTTCAATACAGAGAGAACACTGACAAGCACCTTTCCATTTTTTATTTGTTCTGCTTCACCTATGTATTTCCCCGTTTTATAAAGCGCCGTCACTTTCATGCCTGGTTCAATCTGCTCCATGTTTTGCTCTCCTTTCGATTTCGTTTGATACTTCAAATGCCAAATCTTCGTTTCCGAACAAAGATAATACACCAAGGACGGTTGCATCCGGGATTTCTTCAGCTTCCTCTTTAGGGACGGTTTGTTCAAGCATATGGTTTAATAATTCATTCTCAGTCTGGCCCGGATATGCCCGAAAATAGAGCTGTTTTGGATCAATTCCTTGATTGATGCACCATTGAGCAAATACAAGAATCATCATGCCTTCATCTTGTTTAAAATTTTGAATAATTTTGTTTTCAATTTCATTGGGATCCATCTTTTACACTCCTTCTTAGACCTCTCTTTTCTATCATAGCATCACTTCCGGGAAAAGAAAAAGCCATCCATTTGGCGTTGGATGGCTTACCTGGTTTTATTGCTGAACAGGTTTTTTCCAGAACCCGACAAGAACCGCTGTCACGATGGCTCCAATTAAAATTGCGAGGCCATATAGAAGAGGATTGCCTTCAACAAACGGGATAACAAATACTCCTCCATGAGGTGCCCGCAGACCGATACCAAACAGCATAGTCAACGCTCCAGCTGTTGCAGAACCTGCCACAATGGAAGGAATGACTCGTCCAGGATCAGCAGCAGCAAATGGAATGGCTCCCTCGGTAATGAAGGAAAGTCCCATAACATAGCATGTTTTTCCGGCTTCACGTTCTTGCTTTGTAAACTTGTTTTTAAAAATAGTGGTTGCAATGGCTAATCCGAGTGGCGGAACCATACCGCCTGCCATAATGGCAGCATGGGGAGCAAAGTTACCTGCATCAATCATAGCAATACCAAATGTAAAGGCTGCTTTGTTGATTGGTCCTCCCATATCAATCGCCATCATTCCTCCGAGCAGCAAGCCCACCAGGATGGCATTCCCTTTTCCTAATCCTTGCAGCCAGTCAGATAGCGCTACATTCAATGCGTGTACAGGTCCGTTTATGACGAAGATCATAATCAATCCGGTAAGTAGAATACCAAAAACAGGATAGAGAAGGACAGGCTTAATTCCTTCAAGAGAAGTTGGCAGCCATGCCAGCAGTCTTTTCAGCCCAAGGACGATGTACCCTGCAAGAAATCCTGCGATTAGTCCACCTAAAAATCCGCTTTGGCCCGTTGATGCCAAGAATCCTCCGACCATTCCCGGTGCGAATCCAGGACTGTCAGCAATGCTTCGTGCAATGAAACCGGCAAGTACGGCTACCATCAATGCAAAGGCTGTTTTTCCTCCGATCGTATCGAGTGCAGCTGCAAACTGGTTGTAAGAAGGATCTTTGGGATCGGCAGAATGGATACCAAACATAAAGGAGATGGCAATCAGGATACCTCCTCCGACTACAAACGGAAGCATGTTGGACACACCATTCATAAGATGGCGGTAAAAGGCCGACTTTTGTTTCGTTTTCCCTTCGTTTTCTGAGCCCGATGGCCTGTTTCCTGGATTGTAAACGGTTCCCTTTTTAGCCGCTGCATCTTTCAGCAGGCTTTCTGGATTTCTGATTGCCTGTGCTACAGGTACTTGTATCAGTGTTTTTCCGCTGAAACGTTCCATTTCCACTTGTTTATCAGCAGCAACAATAATGGCAGTGGCCTTTTCAATTTCTGTGGAGGTTAATTTGTTCTTTACACCGCTTGAGCCATTTGTTTCTACTTTTAACAGCATACCTAATTCTGCTGCCTTTGCTTTTAGAGAATCTGCAGCCATATAGGTATGGGCAATTCCTGTAGGGCAGGCAGTAACGGCAAGAAGCAATGGCTGATCTTTTTCTGTTTCAAGAGGTCCAGCTTCCTTTTCCTTTCCTGCTTCCTCAGCCTCTTCTTTTTCGTTGATCATCGCTATGATTTCATCTTCATCCTTGGCATGAAGAAGCCCTTCACGAAACTTCATATCCATCAAAAATGCAGAGAGCCTGGATAACGTTTCAAGATGCTCATTGTTGGCTCCTTCACTGGCGGCAATCATAAAAAACAGCTTGGAAGGCTGGCCGTCCAGGGAATCATAATCAAGCCCATCCACACTTCTTCCGAAGGCGATGGCAGGAAATTGGACTGCAGCAGTTTTGGCATGCGGAATGGCGATGCCTTCTCCAATCCCTGTCGTGCTTTGTGATTCTCTCGCCATTATAGCCTCTTTAAAAGCTTTCCTATTATTCAGTTTTCCTGCTTCATCCAATTTCTGAACCAGTTCATCTATCACATCTGCTTTTTCCTTCGATTCAAGATGAAGTTTTATCGTCTCTTTCGTGATTAATTCTGTAATTTTCATTCTTATCCCCCTCTATAACTTCTACCTTAACTTCAGGCAGATATCTCTCGATTTCAGCTGCTGTGCAGAATCCGGCTGAAAAGGCGGAAGCACTGCCGGCAGTGACACCATACTTAAAGGCCTCCAAAAGATTTTGATGCTGTGTGTAATGTGCTAAAAAACCTGCTACTACGGAATCGCCTGCACCGACTGAGTTTTTTACGATTCCAGCTGGGACATTGGCATACGCAGAAATTGTTTTTGATACAAAAACAGCACCTTGGCCCGCCATGGAAACTAAGACGTTTTCCGCACCTTCATGAATCAGCTGCTTGCCATAAAATACAGCATCAGATGGATTTTCAATGGCTGCTCCAACTAGATCTCCAAGTTCATGATGGTTTGGTTTAATTAAAAATGGATGATGCCTTAATGCTTCCTGCAATGGATTTCCCTTGGTATCCAATAGGACTTGAGATCCTTTCGATCGGATGCCTGCTATTAGTTGACCATAAAATTTGACAGGTAAACTAGAAGGAAGACTGCCTGCTAGTACAACAAAGTCATCTTCCTTTAATTTGGAAAATAAATTCTTCTCCAGCAAAGAAAGATCAACTGAGCTTATCTCCGGGGAGATCCCGTTAATCTCTGTTTCTTTCCCTGTGTTTAGTTTAATGTTGATTCTTGACTGTTCATGAACTCTGACAAACTGTGTGCCTATGTTATCTTTCTGAAGAGACTGTTCAATATAATCCCCTGTAAAACCGCCTATAAAGCCTGTGGCAATACTTTCGATTCCAAGGTTTTTTAAAACTTTTGAAACGTTTATTCCTTTACCGCCAGCCACGATGTTTTGCTCGTCAGCAAGGTTGATGGATCCTTCATTCAACTCATTGACTTTAACAAAATAATCAATGGAAGGATTTAAGGTAACTGTATAGATCAAAATTCCACCGCCTTTACAATCGTCTTCTTTTCATAAGATGTCAGTTGAATGTTGCTTTTCACTGTGATGATGGACGCTTCTTGCAGTGAAGCTACTTTTGAAAACGTGCTTTTTCCGAATTTCGAGGGGTCTGCTAAAACAAAACTTTCTTGTGAGAGTTCCAGCACCTTCTGCTTTAAAATGGACTCTTCAGGGTCTGGCGTCGTGTAACCCCATTCATCGTGAATCCCATTAATACCGATAAAGCATTTGTCAAACCGATAATTCTCAAGACTTTTTATGGCACCGCTGCCGATCATGGCTCCGGTTTTAGATTTAATCATCCCTCCGACCAAATAAGTAGATATTCCTTTTTCTACTAGTGGCCCAACCTGCTGAATACCGTTTGTCACCACAATGAGATTTGAGGGATTTAAGTAAGGTATCATTTGGAGCGTTGTCGTTCCGGCATCAAGATAAACACATTCATGTTCTTCAATAATAGAAGCGGCATATTGAGCGATCGCCCGTTTTTCTTTCATGTTTCTAAGATTTTTTTCTTCTACGGACGGCTCTTCCAATTTATCTTCTATCCTGGATGCTCCCCCATGAATGCGTTTTAGTTTTTTTGCTTTTTCAAGTCTGTCCAAATCTCTGCGGATCGTTGACTCTGAAGAACCGGTTTCCTGAACAAGCTCTTCAAGTGTAACCACTTTTTGTTTTTCCATAAGTGAAAGAATAATTTCTTGCCGCAATGTAAATAACATACCAGCCCTCCCTCTTAATAACCCATTATAAAGTAAGCCCTTTCAAAAAACAATCAAAAACTATCATAAACAATCAATATCATTCAAATAGTTTAATTTTCTGTCAAAATCATTCAAATTGAAAGTGGAAGATTTTGAAAGAAAAAAAGCAGCCAGCGTAAGCTGACTGCTTGAGTGATTTAATTATTGTGCTTTTGTTTCTAGAACTTCGTTTTCAATCTCATAACGGTTTTTCGGATGCTCACGGCATTCATCGGAACAAGATCGTTTATATTTCGTTTCACATTCTTCACAGCAAACATGTTGTCGATTGCATTCCGGATTTGCACAGTTAACATAACGATCTTCTGTTTTACCGCAATAGTAGCATTTCGCGACTACCACATCTTCTTCTGTTCGGTTGACCGGTACTGAAATCCGCTCATCAAAGACGTACATTTTACCGTCCCAATAACGGCCTTTCGTTTCCTCGTCTTTTCCGTATGTGACAATACCCCCGTGAAGCTGGTAAACATCTTCAAAACCTTCCTGTAGGAGGAAGCCGGAGAATTTCTCACAGCGAATTCCTCCAGTACAGTACGTGAGGACTTTTTTATCTTTAAATTGGTGAAGGTTTTCTCTCACCCATTTTGGAAAATCACGGGATGCCTTAACATCTGGCCGGATGGCATTTCGGAAATGGCCGATCTCATATTCGTAGTCGTTTCTTCCATCTACGATCACGACATCATCTCTCTGAATCATTTCCATCCATTCTTTTGGGCTTAACCGTTTCCCTGTTAATTCATTAGGGTCGACATCTTTATCGAGGCGCCAGGTTACAAGCTCTTTTTTAGGACGCACGAACATTTTTTTGAACGCATGCTCGTCACTCTCGTCAATTTTAAATACCATGTCAGCAAAACGGGGATCGCTTTTCATATCCCTCATATATTGCTCTGTCTGCTCCACTGTTCCTGAGATCGTTCCATTAATCCCTTCAGGAGCAACAATAATTCTGCCTAGAACGCCTAATTCTTTACAATACTTTAAGTGTTTTCGGGCAAAATATTCATGTTCTTCAATTGGAACATATTTATAATAAAGTAAAATCCGATATGGCTTTTGCATTTCGTTTGACATTATGATCACCAACCTGCAACGTTGAATTTTTTTTTGAAATGCATATAAAAAACCACCGGTATGACCCCGTGGTATTTATAACTTTTAAATGGCGCGCCCACCAGGATTCGAACCCAGAATACGAGAGCCGAAATCTCGTGTGATATCCATTTCACTATAGGCGCTTGGTTACCGTCACGAGATATATCATAAACAATTTCCGAGAATAAAACAAGCGTTTTTCAGAAAATAAATTTTAAAATATTTTCCGGACTTAATTTTCCAAAGATTTCCGGTTGATATAACCGTCTTCTTTTCCATGATAATACGTGATCGCAGGTTCTCCCTGCCTCCAGCAAAGCAGCACTTCTTTATCCCCTATAATAGCTGGAAAATCAACAAGGCCTGAATGGATATCTTTTAGTTCAGCACCGAAAGAATGAATGTTATGGATGTAGCTTTGAGCTTCAATCTCCATAAAATCCAGTTTGCTTTCGATGGTAAAAAAATCGTCATTCGGGGGATTTTCAGATAAACGCAATCGTTCTAATTCATCATAAAATTGTACAAACGAATGCTGAAGCTGCTGAAGGGATTCTAACTCACGTGAAATGACTGGCAGAAGCTGATTCGCTTCTTCAACAGTAAAATATTTCATGCTTAAAAACTCCTCTAGTGTAAAAGTACTCTTCTATTATAGCAACACTTTGGAGAATTGGCATCAATTATGTTCTTCAGCGGGGGAAAGACCGGGCTCCTCCCGGCATATTTATGCCCGTATCGCTTGCTTTCGAGGCTGTTTTAAGTCCAGATAAAAATCTCTTACGGTTTCATCCTCAAGGAGTTCCGAAAAATCCCTTCTATATTCTGAACTGATCAATATATGTGCAACCAGCGGATTTGCCTTCTTTTTAAGCAGCCGTCTGAGTGTCATCCACTTTTCACTTTTGGTTTTCAAATGAAATTTTGTAATAAACAGCATAATTCTATCATCCGTGCTGAAGTCCTTCCCATTACAACTGTATAATGTAAGACTAGTAAACCCTTTCATAATACGCTCACCTTCCCCTTCGCGTTCTTTTTACCATTATTATTCAATATTTTCAGAAATATACTTGTCCTGAAAAATAAAACTAGTTTATCTACCAATCTCAATTACTAGACTTCGGTTTGCTAACCAGCTCCTTTTTTGCTTTAATTGAATTATCAAAAAATGGGAGTTGCGATGATGGACAAATCAAATCAATGGCTCTATCTCTTTTGAAATTTCCATCCGTGCGAGGACAGAAAATACGGTTCCTGATGATCTATACGATGGCTTTGTTTCCTTGAATCTTTTGGATTTCAGTACAGGTGCAGCACTTGATTTTTTCGCAGGAAATGAGAAATATGCCAGTGTCTATGGTATATTGCCCTTCCCTGGAGTCGAGGTTCCAGATTCAGGACAAACGAAATATTTTTGCATTTTTACAGAAGAAATCGACTTTAAGAAACGGGAATTTAACACGTATAAGATTATTTATCACAGAGGAAAAGATGAGGTTGTCTTTTTGGTTAACGGGAAAGAGGTTCGAAAAGAAGCAAATGTCCCGCTTAAATTCAACAGCTTTACTGTTGCACTGGGGCTCATGACGGAAAAAGATTTGTCGCCTGAAGGCAGCACTTCGCTGCATGGGCAAGGAATTATCGGAGAATGGTCTCCTATAACGATCACAATTAACGAATAAGAAAGAAGGGTCTTCTGATGACCATGGTCAATCATTCAACATTTGTTCTTGAAGAAACAACGATTGCTGACATTCAGAATGCTATTGATCGCCAAGAACTAACATCTGTGCAGCTTGTATGTCTTTACCTTAAACAAATATCCCTTCACAATCACCGAGGATCTAATATTAATGCCGTGATCGAGGTCAATCCCGATGCTCTTCATATCGCAGAATCGCTGGATGCCGAAAGACTGCAAAAAGGAAAACGCGGTCCTCTCCATGGTATACCTGTTCTGCTAAAGGACAACATCAACACAGGTGATGCGATGCATACCAGTGCCGGTTCACTAGCCCTTGCTGATTCCTATGCTGACGAGGATGCTTTCATAGCAGTTAAACTTAGGGAGGCTGGTGCAATCATACTTGGAAAAACGAACATGACCGAGTGGGCCAACTTCATGACAGAAAACATGCCAAACGGCTTCAGTTCCCGTGGTGGACAGGTTCTAAACCCATATGGCCCAGAATCGTTTGATGTCAGTGGTTCAAGCTCAGGCTCTGGAGCTGCTGTGGCTGCAAATTTTGCAGCAGCTGCGATCGGAACAGAAACTTCCGGATCTATCCTTTGCCCCGCTTCGGCAAATAGCATCGTTGGCATTAAACCTACTACAGGATTACTCTCGCGTTTCGGCATTATTCCCATCTCGTCTAGCCAGGATACGGCCGGTCCGATGGCCAGAACGGTTACCGATGCGGCAATACTGCTCGGTGGCATGACGGGAGTGGATAACAGGGATCCAGCAACACACAAATCTATTCACGCATTTGAAACGGATTATACTAAACATTTGAAGGAAACAGCGCTTAATGGTGCAAGGATCGGTGTTTCTTACCATTTTTGCACAAAAGAACTCTCTTCTTCTGAAAAGGAGCGTTTCGATGAATCAATCGAGGTCATCAAACAGCAAGGGTGCGAAATCGTAATCATCGACTCTGCCACCCCTTTAGAGCATGTGGAATGGGACTATAATGTACTTCTGTATGAGTTTAAATCAGGAATCAACCATTATTTACAGCAGCACACGCGGCTTGATTCCATCACTTCTTTAAAAGATATCATTGCCTTTAATAACGCTAATGCAGCAAAATGTTTGCGCCATGGACAAGTTCTTTTGGAGGAAAGTGAAAAAACATCGGGTACACTCACTGAATTTGAATATTTGGAAAACCGGATAAATGATCTTCGAAAATCCAGAGAGCTGGGGATTGATAAAGTGATAAAGGAATTCCAGCTGGATGCCCTGCTTTACCCTGGAGATACAGGATACGGTTTTTCGGCTAAAGCAGGATACCCATCGATCAGTGTGCCTGCAGGCTATGATGAAAACGGCAGGCCGATCGGTATTGTCTTTACCTCTCCAGCCTTTAAAGAACCAGAGTTAATCGGGTTTGCCTACTCTTTTGAACAAGCAACAAAGCACAGAATCACCCCAAAACTCTAATCAAAAAAACCAATCCCTTTGTTAAATCGGGATTGGTTTTTTTGTTTTGACCGTTAGTGAAGGATAACTTTTGCTGATACGATTTTTGAGATCTTTTCGACAGCCTGTTCGATATCTTTGATGGATATTTCATAATGTGTTGTAAAACGTATGGTTTGTGGTCCAAAAGCCACAGCCAGGACTCCTTCTTCTTTCAATAACTGTAAAAAATGGCTGGTAGAAAACCCAGTTTGTCCAATATTAACGAGCACTATGTTCGTATCGACCCTGTTCTCCACAAAAAGTGCTGGCTGTTCCGCCAGGCTTTGCGCCAGCTTTGTCGCCTTTACATGATCATCATGAAGACGGTGAGTCATCTTCTTTAGAGCGATCATTCCTGGAGCCGCAAGGACTCCCCCTTGCCTCAGTCCGCCTCCAAGCCGTTTTCTCCATTTTCTTGCTTTATGAATAAATGAAGCAGAGCCAGCCAGGATAGAACCTGCCGGAGCACCCAGTCCCTTCGATAAACAGATTTGTACAGTATCACAATGTGATGAAAGTTTCTTTACGGATAAATTGCATGCGGCAGCTGCATTAAAAAGCCTGGCCCCATCAAGATGTACAGGAATCTTATTGGTCCTGCATATTTTATAGATTGCTGCCATGTCTTCTGCTGAAATAACTGCCCCTCCAGCTCGATTGTGTGTATTCTCCAGACAAACAAGGCTAGTCTCAGGATGATGAATATCTTCGCTTCTGATCGCCTGTAATAAGTCCTCAGGCTGTATCGATCCCCTTATCCCCATTAGCGGACGTGGCTGAATCCCCGCAAAGGCGGAAGCAGCCGCCGCTTCATACATAAAAATGTGAGAATCTGCTTCCATGATAACCTCACTGCCTGAAACAGAATGGGTCAGAATTGCTACTTGATTCCCCTGGGTCCCGCTCGTAACAAAGAGCGCATTTTCTTTTCCAAGGATTTCTGCAGCTGCTTCTTCTAACGCATTAATGGAAGGGTCTTCACTGTATACATCATCCCCTACTTCTGCTTCATACATGGCCCTGCGCATTTCTTCGGTGGGTTTCGTTACCGTATCGCTTCTTAAATCAATCATGGCCAGCCTTCACCTCCAAATTTTCTTTTTATCTATAGTAACATAGTTATCTGACAATTAAATAAAAAACTCCCGGCATCGGGAGTTTATTTAATATGGCGATCCAAAACGGATTCACAGTGCTGGCAATCGTCCAGCGGACTGGCATAATAAGTGGATAGATTCGCATGCTTGTTGCTCTTCTGAACTTCAACCGTGATTTTTTGATAGTTCAAGGAGGAGACCACAAATTCACCAATTTGAGTACCCAGTTTAACCCCCTCTTCATTATCGGCATGAAAATGCACTCCTGCAAATAATCGGGAAGCCGCATCTTCTTCAGCTATACCATGCAATTTCTCTGCTTCGTGAGGAAAAAAATGAGAAAGAATTGTGTTTGCGCAACCAGCTACTGCTGCATGCCCAGAGACATACGAAGGGAAGCGCGGAGTGCATATGACGGTTTTCAGAGAAGGATCAAGCTGTATTGGCCTTGCGACATCCCAGAGATATTTGTAATGCCAGACGACACACAACGTATCAGAAATACCCAGATGCAACGCAGACAGCAAACGTGCTGCAAGAGGGGGCGAAAGCTGATAAGCGCTGATCAGTTTTCCTGCCACCATTGACCAGTTGGATGTCGGCAGCCCTGCATAATATTTCGCTATTTTTTTTTGCTTGGCAGTCAGTTTATTTAATGTTGATCTAACGATTGTTAACTCTTTGCCTGTAAAATCAACTTCCGATGGGTCTTTGATCTCCCATTCAATAACTTCTCCTTTAAAATCCGTAAACTCTCCCCTTCTGTTTCTTCTTAGGAAATAGGTCGGCCAATTGCCTGCGGTCGGTTCCACTCCAACTGCTTCTCTCTTCTCAAATTTTTTGTACAGTGAATTCCAGGTCGGATACGTTACGTGTTTACCCATACATCTCCTCCAATGTCCTAAAAATCAGCTATATAAATTAACCATATGGAGGAAACGAAAAATCTTTCTTGAAATTTTGCAGTGTGAATGACTTTTCTTTTTGAGGAATTCCTTACATAATAAAAGAGATTAAGAATTTTAGGAGGTCGAACATGAACTATTATGCTGTACGTCTACCGATACTGGATGAAGAAAAGAGCCGCGTTTACCGAGAGGATCATTTGAAATATCTTGAAGGTCTTGTTGGTCAGGGAAATATCTTTACATATGGAAGATTTACTGACGGCACTGGGGGCCTTGTTATTTATAAAGCAAAAGATCTTGAGGAAGCTGCTGCTCTAGCAAAGCAGGATCCTTATGTATCCTCAGGTGCAAGGGATTTCGTAATTAATGAATGGGCAATGAATACAGACGTTCTGCCCCGTTAATAAGATAAGTGCAAAAGACACAAAAAGGCCCAGTAAGCAGAAGAGCTGTTTACTGGGTTTTTTCACGAATATAGCGGATGAACCCTTCTTTGGATCCATCATTTGTCAGAAGCTGCTGAACATAATAAACATCATTAAGAGGGCCGTTCTGCTCAAATGAAGCAATCAATCCACAGGACCGGGGATCGTCAGCTAATTCCTGATACCAAGTCTGAGCTTTTAATTGATCCATGTAATCTTCGAGGTCAGGGTCTTTTATTCTGAAAATATGTTTTTTAATGAAACCTGCAATCCCAGCCCCTGCTAAAAGCAGTAAAAGCAATCCTGTTATCATTTGAAACTCCTTAATTAGTTAATTCGATAACCGCATAATGAAATTTAGAAGATGGCCTTTTAATAACCGTAAATCCAAACTGCGAAAACCTGGTACTCTTAAAATGGTCCTTTAAAACGACCCTTTGACTTGCCACACGTTCGGCCTCATTTATCGTTTCTTCTGTTATAGGCACATAGGCAGCCATACCCTTTAAGCCTTTGAGCCCTGGCGAGTCAATGGATTCCTCAAACATCGGATCAAAATAAACCACATCGAACGAATCATCAGGAAGGGTTTTCAAATAGGAAAAGTGGTCTTCGTTCAAAATGGCGATTCGTCGCATCGCATCATCCATCTCGTTAATACCGCTTTCCCAGGTG
The DNA here is from genome assembly GCF_024494405.1 of Fictibacillus sp. WQ 8-8. NCBI lineage: Bacteria > Bacillati > Bacillota > Bacilli > Caryophanales > Fictibacillaceae > Fictibacillus > Fictibacillus sp. WQ 8-8. The sequence continues at coordinate 74,942 of NZ_JAMXKG010000007.1, read as the reverse complement.
ACAAGTCCGCTTTCTACCAAAAAAGCGATATAGCGGTTTTTTTCGATGCCAACCACCATACCGCTGTTTCCGACAGCCAGACTGCAAACAATGGCGTCAGAAGCCAGTCCAGCTGTACAGTCCAACATGGTCATTCCCTTTTCAAGCCTTGCTGCTGAAAGTAAGGGATCCGTTTCACCGCGGAGTATTTGTTTCACTCTAAACATGGAGGAATTCGGATGAAAAAAAAGCGGTTCTGATTGTCCCAGTGGATGAAGTGTTAATTTTTCTTTGCCAACCATTAATATATGGTCATTAAATTGGGTATGTAAGGAAGATATGGATTGATTTTTTCTGGAAACCAGCCTGCCATGTACCATTCGGTTTATTTTTTCTGCCTTTTCTATCAGTTTATCATCAAATTTTCCTGCTGTAGTCACAATCATATCCACGTCACCTGTTACCTTGTTTATTTAATCTTTTCATCTATATCACATTTACCGGTAAAGGGCAATATTCAGCCATCGTTGTATCTCTTAATAGGAGGAAGAAAATGAGAGACAAGGGCATCTTTCAAATGATTGGAAAAGGGGCTTTTAAATACCGCAAGCTCATTATCGTATTTTGGGTTTTAGCGACAGCAGCATTCAGCATGCTGGCCATTAAACTTCCGGATTCATTAAGCGGCAGCGGCTTTGAGATGGAAGGTTCATTCAAGAAAGTTGAAAATATAATGCAGAAGGACTTTAACCAGCCAAAATCGTCTGTAATGATTCTGTTTAAATCAAGTAATCTCTCACCTGATGATCCAGTATACAAGAAGACGGTAGATGAGACTCTGAGAAAATTGCAGTCTGTTGATCACGCAGTAAGTGTAACGTCCCCCTATGGGTCACCAAAAATGATTCAAGGGAAAATAGCATACGCTACCGTGAATTTTGATAAAAGCTTTGATGAATTAAAGGATTCAATCAAGCAGATTCGGAAAAAGACGAAAAGTACAAAGGATATGCAGATTGGGATTACAGGCGGACCAGTGATTGCAGAAGATATGAATACCGCCAGCCAGAAGGATCTCGCCCGAGCGGAAGCGATCGGCCTTCCTGCGGCACTGATCATATTGCTGCTGGCGTTCGGGGGATTAATCGCAGCCGGGTTGCCCATAATCATCGGCTTGGTCAGTGTGGTCTGCGCTATGGGGATTCTTTTTCTGATTGGCCAGGAGTTCAGCTTAACCATATTCATCCTTAATGTAGTGCCAATGATCGGGCTCGCCCTAGGTATTGATTTCGCACTCCTGCTCGTTAATCGGTTTAGAGAAGAACTTGAACGTCAGAGTATTGAGGACGCAGTTGTCATCTCGGTACTTACTGCAGGAAGATCCATTGCTTTTTCAGGATTTTGTGTGTTTCTGGGTCTTTCAGGGATGCTGCTGATTCAGATTGATATCTTCAGATCCGTTGCACTCGGCGGAATGGTCGTCGTCATTATTTCTGTTATTAACGCACTCACATTTCTTCCTGCTGTTTTGGCAGTACTCGGTAAACGAATTAATTCTTTTATGCTGCTGAGGCGAAAAAACGGCCGTTCAGGATGGAGAAAATTTGCTTCATTCGTGATGAAAAGACCTGCAATCATGCTTATATTTTCAGTAGCGATCTTAATGTTGGCCCTAATCCCTGTCCATGATTTAAAGCTTTCTATCCCTGAAGCCGAGTCTCTTCCGCCTCATTATGAATCAAGAATTATGTTTGAGCGATTTGAAGACACGTTTGGCAAGAAAGAATTATATCCTGTAACCATTGTTGCTGATGCCGGCGGAAAGGTATTGACCGACCGCCAATTATTGAACACCGAAAAGCTCGTTAAGCGGCTTGAAAAGGAAAAAGCAGTAGAACATGTTGACTCCCTGTTTTCCTACACAGGAAGCCTGACACCGGCTGAAATTCTTGCAACCACCAAAACTAAACAAGGCAGTGAAAAACTGAAGCCTGTTTTAGATCGCTATGTAAAAAACGATAAGACAGTGATCAGAGCTTATCTTTCAATTGGTGTCACTTCAGAAAAGGCAAAAAAATGGGTGAAAAAATGGGAGGGCAAAGAGAATGGATTAGAGCTGATCCTCGGCGGACCCACAAAGTTTAATCAGGAGATTTTTGATGAAATCATTAATAAAACACCAGACGGTCTATCCATTGTCCTTTTATCGACTTTTGTTGTTCTTCTCATCGCCTTTCGATCGCTATTTATCCCTTTAAAAGCCATTTTAATGAATGTTATAAGCCTTTCTGCGACATTCGGAATTCTCGTGTGGATTTTTCAGTGTGGTTACTTAATGGATCCTGTCAGTATAGGTTTGATGATCCCAGTCTTTACGTTTGGTATTGTGTTTGGTCTCAGTATGGATTATGAGGTTTTCCTGATTTCCAGGATTCAGGAAGTCTATCAGGAAACCGGTGATAATGATAAAGCGACATTGGAAGGTTTAACGTCAACCTCCAAAATCATTACATCCGCGGCAGCCATCATGATTGTCATTACGGGATCGTTCGTATTTACAGATGTTATGCCTGTAAAACAAATTGGTATCGCCATCGCACTCGCCATTCTTATTGATGCCACACTAGTCAGAATGATCCTCGTCCCCTCATTAATGAGACTGATGGGCAGATGGAACTGGTGGCTGCCCTTTCGAAGGAAAAATATAGCGAAGAACCATGCTCATTAAAGCATGGTTTTTTTAGGTTCAGCTTTTCCCGTTCCAGCTTCAGTGCTTGCCGGACCAAAACAGACACTACAGCATTTCAATCTAAAAAACATCTGTTACCTGGAAGCGATTGCATATATAATAAGAAGAAAAGACAGGCAGAAGGTGAATCATTTGATACTTTTAATTTTGGTCTTATCTTATATCATTGGTTCCGTTCCTTTTGCGCTCATCGTAGGCAAATGGAAGTATGGAATTGATATCCGCGAGCATGGCAGCGGAAATTTGGGAGGTACCAACACCTTCCGTATCCTTGGAAAAAAAGCGGGTTTCATCGTAACGATTTCAGACATTCTTAAAGGGACACTTGCAGCCTCCCTTCCGTTGCTGCTGAATACGGATTTGCATGTCCTGTTAGCTGGAATACCGGCTGTTATTGGACATTGCTACCCTCTTTTCGCAAGATTCAAAGGCGGAAAAGCAGTGGCCACTTCTGCGGGAATCTTGTTATTCTATGCACCGTTAATGTTCTTGCTTCTTATTGCAGTCTTCTTTATGGTACTCTACCTTACGAAATATGTTTCTTTATCTTCACTGGTTGCTTGCATGGCCGCAGTATTATATGGAATCGTTGTCCACGATATTTTATTAATAACCGTTATGTCTGCATTCTTGCTCTTTTTGCTCTATCGGCATCGAACGAATATCGGCAGAATTATCGCAAAAACCGAACCGAAAATTAAATGGCTATAATGAGCGTTCCATCCGGAATGCTTTTTTTATTTTCAAAAAATCCGCATTTGTCCGTTACCGAGCAGGGCGAACGTACATAGGCTGTATGGAGATATATACCTAATATTATTTAACGACGGAGGGACAATAATGGAAAATAAAAAAATAAATGTACCCATGGCACCTGTTAATAAACCAGTAAACACCCCTTTAAATATTCCTATGAATGCACCGGTAAACGTGCCGGTTGCACCCGGCAAGGCGATCTATGATCACCATCACCTCGGACATCACCATTACCTCGGACATCACGGTTACGACTACGGATATGGATGCGGGTATGGGTATGGAACTGGATACGACTACGGAACAGGTTATGGATTCGGCGGAGGAAGGTACGGCTATACATTGATTATTGTGCTGTTTATTTTATTGATCATTATTGGCTGTTCTTGTTGGTCCGGCTTTTCTGGAGACGAATGTTGCGAAAGCAGCAGCAGCAGCAGCAGTAGCAGACGCAGTAAATAAGAATTTTTAAAAAAAGAAAGCGGGGAAAATTTTCTCCGCTTTCTTTTTGATTTATTTGATATAAACGTAAAGATCTTCAAGTGTCTCGATCCCTTTTTCTCTGCTAAGGTCCAATAGGCTTCTCCAAAGATCAACCATGATCAAAACATCTCCTTGAGCACTATGTCTGTTGCAGCAATCAATGTCAAAGTAAGAAGATGCACTGTCCAATGTTGGAAAAGCAGATGAACCTACAAGTTTTTCTGTAATCAATGCCAATTCAAGTGATGGCTGTTTTAATGAAGAACGGTATCGTTTCCACAAGTAATGGTTAATAAAAGCTACATCATGTGAAATATGATAACCGATTATCACTCCGCCCGAGAGAAAGCGAAAGATTTCTTCCGCTTTCTTATCCAGCGTTGGAGCGTTTTTCACATCGTCTTCAATGATTCCGGTTAAACTTCTGATCTCGTCAGGAATTTTGACAGAAGGATTAATGAATTGGTGGTATTGTTCAATAATCGTCGAATTCTTCATCTTTGCGGCGGCTATTGAGAATATTTGATCCCCATGTTCCGGCCTGAAACCTGTTGTTTCAGTATCCAGAATAATAAATAGAACGTCATCCAGCTTTGTTTTTAAATCAGCTCGTTTGGAAGCCTTCTCTTTCAGGATTTTTCTTATCCAGGCTTCATGCTGAAAGGAACCAGGATTTCCAGGAGGGACTTCTTCCCGATTCAATCCAAGATTGAATAATCTATGCATAATATACTTTAGATTTCTTTCAGATCCCGGCTGATTGTTCAAAACTTGTTCCTCTCTTTTTGATCTGTTTTTGGATCAGTTTGGTCAGTTTCATTGTGCGTTTAAGCTGCTGAGCCGCTTTAGAATCCATAGTAGCCAACCATAAATGATAATCAAGTCTATCATCCATTTCCTTCAGATCCATCGAGTGAGATAACCGCAGTTCCAATAAAAAATCATAAGCCGCAACGCATTCATCTATCTGTGAAGAGGAAAAACAGCCTTTCTCGTTCAGACCGAAGATTCGTTCTCTTGTAGACTGGGCGCCTTCTCCATACAATACCGACAACAATTTAATGTTATTGGTAAACGGAGCGAATACTCCTTGTTTCAAATCGAAGCGCCCTGCAAATTTCCCCCAGCGTTCTGTAAAGATCATTCCGAAGATATTAATCGGTATTTCGTGTGAAGTTACGAGTTCTGCCATTTTTTTGAGGATAAATGGCCGCTGGCGTATTTCCTGAACAAACCATTCCCTTAAGCGATACAGAGGTTCAGGGAAGCCATAAACTGGCTTTGTATCCAGCATGATCATCATGTATTTCAAATCATCTTCTGATCCTTTATTTAAATAGGAGGATAGCAGATCTTTCCACTCCTCATCACTATTCCTCCATCGAAGGTTGGACGCCATCACGTTTCCCTGGCATAAGGGATAGCCTACTTCAGCTAAATAATGGACAGCCGTCCGGGAAAATTCTTCAGCAAAAGCCTCAACCTCTCTCTTATCTGCATGACCAGTCTGATAGATTAGCCCATTATCCTGATCTGTCCATATCGTTTGTTCGTGTCGTGCACTCGATCCCATACTGAAGAAGCAATATCTTTCTCCAGGTGCTGTCCCTATAGTCTCTCTTGTTGTATCGTAAGCAAACGAAACAGCCTTACGGGTTAAAACATCGTGAATATCGTTCAGTGAATTGTATCTGTTATTAATAGAGAGACCGGAAGCTTCCAGCCCTTGAATAAACGGAATGATCTCCTCATGAATCTTCCTAAGTTCCTCCAGTGCAGCAGCTTTCTTCACTCGTTCTTTCATCTCATGAACTGTCACCGTGTCTTGGTATTTCGATTCATCAAAAAAATTAAGCATAATAATCAGTTGGCTTTCTGAGTAATTGCCGGATCTAAATGCTCAGGGTATCCATAGGAACCATGTTCACTGATATCAAGGCCTGAAATTTCCTGCTCAGGTGTAACCCTTAATCCGAAAAGTTTCTTCAAAGCAAATAATAGAATAAAAGAAACGATAGCTACATATCCAGCAGCACCAATTACTCCTACTGTCTGAACGAAAAGCTGATGAACTCCGCCGCCATAAAAAAGACCTGCCTTTCCGACACCAGTTTGCTCTACTAGGCGCGGCGATGCGAAAAATCCGGTTGAGATCGTTCCGATGATTCCAGCGATACCATGAACCGAAAAAGCATAGATCGGGTCATCAATACCTTTTCTCTCAAAATATATAGAAGTCCAGAATGTAAATGCTCCCGCGAAAACACCGATCACGATCGCTGCCCATGCTTCCACAAAAGCGCAAGCAGCCGTAATGGCAACTAATGCTGCGAGCACTCCGTTTACCATTGCTGGAATATCCGCTTTTCCTGTTAATAGCTTTGAAGTCAGAATAGCGCCGATTGCGCCAGCTGCTGCGGCAAGGTTGGTTGTTAAAGCGATATAACCGAAGAATCCATCCGCTGTCCCCATTGTGCTTCCCGCGTTGAATCCAAACCATCCAATCCACAGGATGATGCCTCCAAGAACAGTGTAGACCTGGTTATGGCCAGGGATGAGATTTGGTGTGCGATCTTTATTGAATTTTCCAATTCGAGGACCTAAAAGCAATGTAGCTACAAGTGCAGCGATCGCACCTTGAAGATGGACGACAGTTGATCCAGCAAAATCCTGCATGCCCATTTTCCCAAGCCATCCTCCTCCCCAAACCCAATGGCCGATGATCGGATAAATCAAAACAGTAAACACTGTTCCGAAGATAAAATAGACGGATAGTTTTGCCCGCTCAGCAAATCCTCCCCATGCGATTGCCAATGAAACACCTACAAATGCGAGTTGAAATAAAAATTTAAGAGAAAGCGGAACATTGGCCCAGGACAAGGAATCAAACGTTTTGCTGTCACCGTGCAAGAGCCAGCCCGTCGTTCCTAAAAAGCTGTTCCCTTCCCCAAAGGTAATGCCAAAGCCAGCTGCCCAAAAGGCAATTGTAGCAATAGCAAAACTTAATATCTGTTTTCCTGCAACATGACCCGAATTTTTCATTCGGGTGGATCCTGCTTCTAAAAGTGCGAATCCAGCTTGCATTCCAATTACTAAAATCGCAGCAACCATTACCCATAAAGAATCAATGAACATCAATACTGTACTTTCTTTCATGTTATCTCTCCACCCTTATCATGTCATGTTTTCTAACATCGTTAGATATACTATATGACATGAAAATAAAAATGGCAATTGTTTTCTGAATATTTTCTCAAAATTAGTTGTGAGATTGATTTTTTAAGCACAAAAAAAAGAACTCAAAATGAGTTCTTTTAATTATTTATTATTTTTCTCATAGGCGGTTACAAGATTCTCTACAATTTCTTCTGCGCTGTGGTTCTCAATATCGTGACGATGGATAAAATGCACTACTTCTTTTCCCTTTAAAAGTGCCATGGAAGGTGAAGAAGGAGGGTAACCTTCAAAATAATCTCTCATCCTTGCCGTTGCTTCTTTATCCTGGCCTGCAAAAACTGTAACAATGTTATCCGGTTTTGCTGCATGATTCAAAGAGTAGATCGCAGAAGGCCTGGCCAATCCAGCAGCACATCCGCATACTGAATTAATAAAAACGAGAGAAGTCCCTTCTGTATTCTCCATAAAACGATCAACTTCTTCTGGTGTTGTCAGTTCACTAAACCCTGCATTTGTAAGCTCATTTCTCATCGGCTGAGCCATCTGTCTCATGTATTCTTCGTAAGCGTTCATTTTATCCCTCCAAATAGATCTGTACACTAATTATAGCTGATTCCGTTGACGGAATAAACTCATTTATCTTTTACCTTTTACTTTGCCATCTCTTCTGATTCAATTACAGTATTACCTTTTATATTCCCTTGAGCAAACTCGTACATGGAACGCGCAACCAAATTCCCTGAAACAGGCAGATACTTTCGAAGTTTCCCTTTGAACAGAAAAGATAAGGAGTTGGCGAGCCATTCTCCTGCTTTTTCTCCCGTCCTCCACTCCTCCCGGTTCCCTGTTAAAAGTGAGGGGCGGAAGATTCCAACACAAGGAAGAATTGCTTTCCTTACGGCTTGTTCCATTTCTCCTTTTACACTGCTGTAAAAAAACCTGGAATCTGGCTTGGCACCTATGGCAGAGATTACGAGAAAGCGCGAAGCACCATGTTCTGCGGCAAACTGAGACATCATCACGGGATACTCAAAATCAACTTTTCGAAAGGCTTCTTTCGTTTTGGCCTTTTTTATCGTCGTCCCTAAACAGCAAAAGATATCATCTGCCGTAAAAAATTGCTGATAGGATGGAAGTTCGTCAAAATTAAACTGCTTTTCGATGAGTTTTTTATGATGAACGCCTGTTTCATTTCTTGTTAACACGATGACTTGATCATAGTCATCACTGCTGACAAGCAGCCGGAGAAGTTCTTTTCCTACCAAACCGGTTGCTCCCGCAATCAATGCTGTTTTTGGCATGTGATCATTCCTTCCATATGATCTTGTGACCTGAGACAATTAAAAAGGCGGAGCTGGCCGCCCGCCTTCCAAACGAATCAAAATATTGAAGTAAATTGGCTGTCCTTAATTACCTTTGCGCCTAAAACGTTTGTAAAATGCTGGAGTGCCCATTGGTGCCCTTCCGAATTAAAACTTTGCACAGCATCCTCGTGAATCACAATTTTATAGCCCTTATTGTAAGCATCAATAGCTGTATGAAGAACACAGATGTCAGAACATACTCCAACGAGATGCAGCTCTGTAATGTTTCGTTCTCTAAGTTTAAGATCCAGATTGGTACCCGCAAACGCACTGTATCGTGTTTTATCCATCCAGTAAATGTTGATTTTTTCCTGTGCAGTTAGAGAATCAGCAAGTTCACCAAGTTTTCCATATTGCTCCCGGCCTTTCGTTCCTCTGATGTTATGAGATGGAAACAGGCGGGTCTCTGGATGATAAGAATCTTCTTCTTCGTGGAGATCAACAGCAAAAACAACAAAATCTTTTTGTTCAATAAAATGTTTTGTTATTGTTGTAATCCTTTTTTCTATGGATTGACCTGGAACTCCGCAAGTCAGCTTTCCAACGTCTGCTACAAAATCATAGGTATAATCTACAATCACTAATGCCTTCATTCACAGGGCCCCTTTTATGAAGTTAGCTCAACGTTTCAATTTCTACGTTTTGAACTCCTTTTATCTCTTTAATATCATAATAAATGTCAGTTGTATATCTTTTTTCATAAATGCTCAAGGTAAGCTCCATTTTACTTGTGCCATTGTCCAGGTCCTTCACACGAACATTCAGGATCTTTAATTGTTTTTGTTTGATTTCTTTTACCATCTCAGTCATGTTCCATCCATCCGGCACAATAATGCGAACACGGGCTTCTTTTTCTCTCAGCGTTTTGGGGCCCATCCATTTCATGATCATTGGAATTAACTCAACACTGATTAGGATCATAAGAGCTCCAGCTGCTGCTTCTAAATAGAAACCTGCACCTGATGCTATTCCCAGCCCGGATGCTCCCCAAATCATTGCAGCTGTAGTCAGTCCGGAAATTACATCATTGCTTCTCCGTAATATCACCCCTGCTCCAAGAAAACCGATCCCGCTTACGACCTGTGCAGCCAGACGCATTGGGTCCATCATCGTTCGCCCTGTTAATTCAGAGAAGCTCTTCGCTGACTCGATGGAAACGATCGTTAATAAACAGCTGCTGATTGAAATCACCAAACAGGTCTTTAACCCGACAGGTTTTCGCTTAAGCTCTCGCTCGAGACCGATAACTAATCCAAGAAATGCCGAAATGCCAAGTTTAATTAAAATCAAGCTCAATGCTTCTCACCATCCTTCTTTCCTTCTTCCTATGTATATGTAAGGTAAATATCCTAAAAATACTATAACCTTAAGCTAACATCAACTTATATCTTTTAAAAAGCTAGATAATAAGCCGTAATTTTTATATAATGGAAATGATTTAATTTTCAGAAAAAAACAAAAAGGAGTGTTGCATGATGTTAAACAATATACCCGCTCAGGCTCAGGAGGGGATAGAGTGTTAGCAGAGAAAAAATCTGAAAACAAAAATATTAATTATTCCAAGATTGCTTCTTCTGCGTCCTTTAAACAATTACTTCAAGCAAAAAAGAAATTTCTTCTTCCGATGTCCATTTTCTTCTTTGTTTTTTATTTTACTCTCCCCATCATGACCTCATACTCTACAATTCTTAATACTTCTGCATTCGGTGAAATTAGCTGGGCCTGGGTTTTTGCTTTTTCACAATTTATTATGACATGGGTATTATGCAGCCTTTATTCTAAACGAGCGGTTGCTTTTGACAAACAAGCAGATGAGATTATACGTCAGTCTTTAAAGGAGGCTGACAGAAAATGAATACAGCTTTTATGCTATTTATAGCAATTGTGGCAATTACCCTTGTGATTACTTATTTTGCAGCGAAACGCACAAATACAGCCAATGATTTCTATACAGCCAGCAGTGGACTGACAGGCTGGCAGAATGGCTTCGCGATCGCAGGGGACTACATGTCAGCAGCATCTTTCCTCGGGATTGCCGGGTCTATTGCACTTTCGGGTTTTGATGGCTTTTTTTATTCCATCGGCTTTCTTGTGGCTTACCTTGTTGTCCTCTATCTCGTGGCTGAGCCTTTGAGAAATCTGGGGAAATATACAATGGCTGATATGATTGCGGCTAGGTTTAATGATAAAAAAGTCCGGGGTGTGGCTGCGTTAAACACCATCACTATTTCAATCTTTTACATGATTGCTCAATTGGTCGGTGCGGGCGCGCTGATTACCTTATTACTCGACATAGAGTATACAACTTCTGTTCTAATTGTTGGTGTGCTTATGACAGTCTATGTGGTGTTTGGAGGAATGATGGCGACAAGCTGGGTTCAGATTGTAAAAGCGGTACTGCTGATGGCAGGTACTTTCATTATCTCTCTGATGGTATTTGCAAAATTCGGCTACAGCATCACGGGTATGTTTGAACATATAAAAACAGCCACCCCATTAGGTGAGAGTTTTCTCCATCCAGGAAACAAATACAAAGATCCTCTGGACACTATCTCTCTGAATCTGGCACTCGTTCTGGGAACGGCAGGACTTCCCCACATACTTATTCGCTTTTTTACTGTAAAGGATGCACCAACCGCAAGAAAGTCAGTCGTTTATGCGACATGGATGATTGGTATCTTTTATATTATGACAATCTTTCTTGGTTTTGGAGCTGCTGCTTTCGTTGGAACTGATTCTATCATAAAAGCAAATGCCGCCGGAAATATGGCTGCCCCACTGCTTGCAAAAGCGCTTGGGGGAGATTTCTTGTTTGCTTTTGTATCTGCAGTTGCTTTCGCTACCATTCTGGCAGTAGTTGCTGGTCTAGTCCTTTCAGCTGCTTCAGCATTCGCCCATGATTTTTACAGTCAAATCTTACGGAAAGGCGAAGCCACTGAAAAAGAACAGATGAAAGCTGCCCGTTGGTCTTCCATTGGGGTAGCCATCTTGTCCATTATCCTCGCGTTATTTGCACAAAAATTAAACGTAGCTTTTCTCGTTTCACTTGCTTTTGCTGTAGCTGCCAGCGCGAACCTTCCCATTCTATTATTCACTGTATTTTGGAAGCGCTTTAATACAGCCGGAGCCATTTCTGGAATGCTGGTTGGGCTCTTAAGCTCACTTATTTTAGTAGCTCTAAGCCCAAGCGTTTGGTCTCCAGAAGCAGGGATGGCGATTTTGGTCGGGGAACCTGTCTTCCCATTAGCAAATCCGGGTATTGTTTCAATTCCACTCGGATTCATTGGTGCTATTGCAGGTACCCTTCTTTCCTCTAATAAATCTGATGATGGCAAGTTCGATGAAATCGTAGTCAAGGTCAATACCGGAATCGGTCTCCGAGATAATGCTTAAAATAAAACCATTGAAAGAGGACAGCTAAAGCTGTCCTTTTTCTTTCTTCCAAAAATGCTTCCTTACCATCGGATAAAAAATGATTCCTGATACAAGAAGCACCATGCCGAAGAGGAAGGTTTTTATATCGGTGGTTCCTGCTTTTATGACCCATAAGGAGTATATAGCCGCTAAAACAGCAATGAGGCCATCACTGTATCTGTTTTTATTGTTGTTTTCATAGGTATCGCCCAGAATGACCAATTTGATCTGATAAAGCGAAGCCATTAAATATGGGACCAGAAAAGCCAAGGTAGCAACAAATATGACAAAGTCAAAAGCTTCAGCCATCGACTGGGAAACAACTGAAAAGATAAAAAGCTGTGTCATGATATTTGTTACTGTTAATGAGAATGAAGGTGCTCCATATCTGTTTTCCTTAGAAAAAGCAGGGATGAACATAGATTTATTAGCTGCTTGATAAGGTACTTCTGCAGCGAGCAAGATCCATCCGATTGTCGCTCCAAATAATGATACGATGCCAAGAAGTGCCATAATACTGCTTCCTGAAGGTCCAACGACACTTTCAAGCGCATCGACCAGCGGCTTTTGGGAATGGATCAGTTCTTTTTGCTGCAGCGTTCCCATGACAAGCACGGTGATTCCAATATAAATTATGAGTGCAATAAGAAGTCCAAGTATGGTTGCTTTTTTGACATCGTTTTGTTTTCTGGCACGATTTGAAAACACTACGGCGGATTCCACTCCAACAAAAGCCCAAAGGGTTGCAATCGCAGCACCGTTCAACTGTCCAAGAAATCCGGTTGTTTCTCCGGTATTGCTGTCAATTTTCGTTTCGATAAAAGGGATGAGATTGCTGGACTTAAAAGCAAACAGACAGATGATAATAAAAAATAAGAAACCAACTACTTTAGCTATGGTTGCAATAAGGTTTGCTTTACCGGCTCCTTCTATTCCCTTTAGAATGGCAAAGTGGAGCCCCCATAAAAAAGCCGAGCAAACCAGAAAAGTTATGGCTCCCCCGAGGCGGATTGAAGCTGATCCAACATTAAAAATATGCTGCTTGCTCGTCATAACCGGAAAAAACGTTGACAGGTAACTGGCGAACGTTGTTATGATTGCAACATTTCCAGCCCAGTTCGCCACCCAGTAACCCCATCCGACCAAATAGCCGGCAATTAAAGATGACTCTGTTCCTTCCTTAAACAAGGCTTGTGCATAATTCTGTGCCCCCCCATTTAATGATGGCTTCCTAAGTGCAAGGTTTCCAAATACCAATGCGGTTAGAAGCACACCGGCACCCGTCAGGATCCATGCACCAAGTACACCTCCAGGACTTGCGACCTCAGCTAAAGACCGAGGGAGCATAAATATCCCTGAACCTACCATGTTTCCAACAACCAGGGCCGTCAATACCCACAGGCCAAGCTTATGATCTTTCAATTCAGCAACCTCCTGAAAAATAAATAATACCCCCCTAATATTTCCGTATTTCATGAACGCTAACCATCATCAGGGCAAAAGTAAAAGCATGCAGACCGTTTATCTTCTGCATGCTTTATAAAAAACTCTGTTAGTCCATGTTGTTGAATGAACATTCTAAATCTTAAGGTACGTTTTTCCGTTCTCTTGCTTGATTTTATTTTCTTTGATCAATTTGCCCAGGGCCCGTTTAAATGCCGCCTTGCTTATATCAAATTCATTTTTAATCTCATCCGGACTGGATTTATCAGTATAAGGCATCTGGCCTTTATTTGCTTTTAGATAGGTGTAGATTTTTTCGGCATCCTCACTATATGCTTGTTCTTTCCTCGGCTTCATCGAAAGATTTACTCTTCCATCTTCCCTTATGAATGTGACGCGGCATTCTACCCGCTCACCGAGGCGGAGCCGGTGGCTCATTTCATCTTGATGGATAAAGCCGATCAGACTGTTCTCTGTAAAGATTAATGCTCCTGAATCATTGAGCTTGTACACATGTCCAGTAACCATTTGATTAAAATGGCTTTCATTCGCAGCTTCTGCCTGTTCAACAATTTCCTGTTCATTCGCAAGGTCTGCAAACAGCCTTCCCTTCTTATCCAGGCGAAGACCGCAGTACAATTGGTCTCCAATTACAGGCCACTGCTCTAAAGGGCCGGGCAGATCATCGTTTGACAGCAATACATCCTTATGTATGCCAATGTCCAGGAATACACCCAATCGTTTCGTAGAGCCAACGACCTTGAGCCATGCCAATGTATCCAGACGGACTTTTGGCTGGGTCATGGTTGCTGCCAATCTGCCTTCATGATCCTGGTATAAAAATACTTCGACCGTTTCTCCTTCTTTCAGCTCTTTAGAAGCTTCTCTTTTATGCAGCATAACTTCTTCCGTTCCAAGGCTTAAAAAATAGCCGAAATCGCTCAACCGTTCAACTTTTAATGTAAATACCTCTCCGGCTCTTAATTTATTTTCCATCGCAGCTCAATTCCTTTGTTCTTTTTATAATAGTATGGACGTTAACATTGAAAAATAGAAACCTACTTTTAATCCGTAAAGTAGGTTTCCGCCTTTTATTCTTCCTTTTTTGTCTCTTCTTCCTCAGAAATTTCCATGAGTTTCTTTATTAAAATATGCTGAGGCATATGCATAATCTGTTCAAGCGGAACATTCAGCTTCTTGGACAGCATGAGAGCTGTTTTTGCTGAAATTTGCAATGGTTTCATAATGTGCAGCCTCCCCTCCGCTAAGTATACCAAACCTGCTTCTCTTTTAAAACAATCCCACTGCTTTCCCGTCTTCTGTAACATCCATATTCAATGCTGCAGGTGCTTTCGGCAATCCCGGCATCGTCATCACATCTCCGGTCAGTGCCACAATGAAGCCTGCTCCAATTGATTCTTTTAATTCACGAATAGTGATCACAAATTCCTCAGGTCGTCCAAGTCTTTTCGGATCATCAGAAAGTGAATACTGGGTTTTGGCCATACAGACAGGAAGGGTTGACCAGCCTTGAAGTTCAAACTCTTGAAGCTGTGTCAACGCTTTTGGTGAAAACTGAACCCCGCTTGCACCATACACTTTCTCGGCAATCGTTATGATTTTTTCTTCAAGTGGCTGATCCAGTGTATACAACGGCTGATACTCATTGGTTCCATTCTCGATAATATCGAGTACTTTTCTTGCCAGCTCTTCACCGCCTTCTCCGCCTTTCAGCCAAACATCGGATAGTTCAACAGGTATATTCTTCTCGCTGCACCACTTCAAGATATACTGAATTTCAGAATCATGATCGGACACAAAACGGTTGACAGCTACCACAAAAGGTACCCCAAATGCCTGGATCGTTTCAATATGTTTTTCAAGATTGGCCATTCCATCAGCCAATGCTTTAAGATCTTCCGTTGACAATTGATTTTTATTCTGTCCTCCATGCATCTTCAATGCACGTGCTGTAGCGACGATTACGACTGCACTGGGTTTCAGATCAGCATAGCGGGCTTTTATGTTTAAAAACTTCTCCGCCCCGAGATCAGCACCGAACCCTGCTTCTGTTACAACATAATCTCCAAGTTTGCTGGCTAACTTTGTCGCGATGATGCTGTTGCATCCGTGGGCAATATTGGCGAACGGGCCTCCATGAATAATAGCTGGAGTATTTTCAAGCGTTTGAACGAGATTAGGTCTGATCGCATCTTTTAAAAGCAGGGTCAGTGCACCTTCTACTTTTAAATCGGAAACGGTTACGGGTTTATTTTCATAGGTATAGCCAACAACCATTCTGGAAAGTTTCTTCTTCAAGTCATCCAGATCTTTGGCAAGACAAAAGATGGCCATGACTTCAGAAGCTACTGTAATATCAAATCCATCCTCACGCGGCACACCCTGCACGGGTCCGCCAAGACCGATGACAATTTTCCGAAGTGCTCTGTCATTCATATCGAGAACACGCTTCCACACAATTTTCCGAGGATCAATGTTCAGTTCATTCCCGCGGTGGATGTGATTATCGATGACTGCTGCCAAAGCGTTATTGGCAGTTGTAATCGCATGAATGTCGCCAGTAAAGTGAAGATTGATATCTTCCATCGGAATAACTTGGGAGTATCCCCCTCCAGCTGCACCGCCTTTAAGTCCCATACTAGGGCCAAGCGAAGGTTCTCTTAGAGCAATAATGGCTTTTTCTCCGATTCGGTTAAGAGCCTGTCCAAGGCCTACCGTTACCGTTGATTTACCCTCACCAGCAGGAGTTGGATTGATGGATGTTACGAGTACAACCTTACCCTCCTGCTTCGTTTTGAGTTTGTCGAACAAACCCAGTGAAAGTTTTGCCTTATAGCGCCCATAAGGTTCCCAGTCTTCTTCTTGAATATTCAATTGAGCGGCGATCTCTTCAATTCGAAGCATGTTCGCTTCTTGTGCGATTTCAATGTCGGACTTATGCTTGACTTCCTTTGTCATGTGTAAGGTACCCCCTGTAAAATACGTACATATTATCATTTTACATAAAATCATTTATAAAATGTAAACATTCTTGTTGTCCTATCGATTTAGTTTATCCTGAATTTTGTTTTTACCGAGATTAGTTTATCGTATAATAGAAAGGAATTGATCTTGCAATTCTAAAAGGAGGAATTGAGATTCATGGCAAAAATCACTGTACAGGGTTTTGGTGATTATGAAATTGAAAATGGAAAAAAACTTGTAATCGGACTTGAAGACAATGGAGTGGATATTCTTCACCGCTGCGGCGGGAAAGCAAAGTGTACAACCTGCCGGGTAGAGGTTGTCTCCGGTGACCTGGGTGAGATGAACGAATTTGAACGGAATATCATTGAAACGAAAGGGTTAGGCGAAGGGATTCGTTTATCTTGTCAGGTAAGGGTTGAGCAAGATGCTGAAATCCGTCCTGCGATGACCGTTTCAAAAGATGGGCTCGATCCAGGTCCGCGCCCTGCCGAATAAGCTTTAACAAAGGAGGCTCCATTCTTTTAGAATGAGCCTCCTTTGTTTATAGGGTTTATTATCGGATGCCTTCCCACTCAGAAAAAAACACATCTAGATACGATACCATCTGTTGATGTCTGCTCTCTGCAAGTTTTTTTCCATGCTCTGTATTCATTCGGTCTTTCAATGTCAGCAGTTTTTCATAAAAATGGTTGATAGCAGTTGACACTCCATTTCGGTATTCACTTTTTGTCATTGTGTTCCGTACAGGAATATCCGGGTCATAGATCATTTGTCCGACATGCCCGGAATACGCAAAAGTTCTTGCGATGCCGATCGCACCAAGGGCATCCAAACGATCGGCATCCTGGACTGCCATTCCCTCAATTGTCTTCATCCCTGTTGAATTTCCGCCTTTAAATGACATGGTTGAAATGATCTCAAGAACATGTTGCTTTTCGGGGTTTGTTACCTCATGCTTGGTTAGCCATAAGGATACCTTTACAAGTCCTGCTTCTTCAGATGCATTAAATTTTTCATCAGCTATGTCATGCAGGAGTGCTGCCAAGCTGCAGACAAAGGGATCCGCACCTTCTTTTTCTGCAATGGTAAGAGCTAGCTTATTCACCCTGTATATATGCCACCAATCATGGCCGCTGCCTTCCCCGCGCAAAGTTTCTTGAACGTACCGCTCGGCAGCTTCAATAATTTTTCTTTCCATTGAATTTTTCCTTTCTCATTATAAAAGTTTGTTCCAAAAGACATACTAAAAGTAAAACAGGTAGGTGAATTATATGTCAGAACCGTATAACGATCTTAAACAGGTAGACATGTCCATTCAGAGTGCACAACGAATCATCGGACATGCTACGATGAGTATGGATCCCGGCCAGCTTCATGCAGCCAAAGAAGCGCTGAATACTGCTAAAGAGCATTACGATGCCATGATGAACAACCAGACAGGAATGGATGGCATGTTTTTGGAGAATGCCCGTGAAACATTAGAACGCTGCGAACAGCAGATCAATGAAGCATTAAAACAATAAAAGCCGGATATCCGGCTTTTTTTTATGAATAAGAAACGTTAACCTCTTCTTCAAGATCATTCACATATGTATACGCTTTTCTTTTTGTTTTAATTTCATTCTGCTTAAATCCCTCTAAAAGAGCAATATAGTAGCTTCCGTCGAACTCTCTTTGGATTTTTAACGTAATTTCAATGGCGACGCTGACCATATAATCACTCATTCCAGTAAAGTGCTTACCGAATTCAATAAATGCAGTATCACTTTCTTTTAATTTAATCCCCTTTGAAGCCAGGTACCGGAAGTATTCCTCGATTGAAAACTGAGACAATTGCATCCCATCCTATTCTTTGAAGATTCATGTAAATTGTATCAGTCAAAAATACCATTAATCAATGATTTCTTTTTTACCATGGATCATGTTCTTGTGAAGTGCCTGTGTCGCAAGGGAATCTGCCTCTTTATTTTCTTTCCGGGAGATTAACTCATAGGATGGTTTGATTCCGAGTATTTTCAGTTTTTCTTCAATTTTGTCCATCCATTTTTGCAGATTTTCTTCGTAACAAGGCCATTCCCCGCTCATTTGCTGAATAACCACCATTGAATCCCCTTTAATCGTTACCGGTGTCCGCTGTACACCCAGACGTTCCAGTTCATTTAAAAGCAGCCAAAGCGCCGCATATTCCGATTCATTATTCGATTCAATCATATGGTAAGAGGCATTGGAGCGTACCCGGTAATTTTTATTCGATTGTTTATAATAAACTGCTGTTCCCTGCCCGGATAAAAGCTCATCTTTTTGAAACCCGCCATCAAAAAACGCTGTGATATCCGATGGTTCTGTCTCAATAACATCCACCATTTTTTGAAGTTCTTTTTTAGACCAATAAACACCAGTTTCGTCAAGAAACGTAAGATTTCCAAGACGGCCTGTTCTTTCAATGTCAGCAGCAAGCTGAACCGCTTGCGCCACCGTCACGGGATCTGAAACAAACCGTATCATATTCATTGATCTTGAGGGCTTATATTCCCATTCCAACGTAACTTTCATCGCAGGTCCTCCCTGAATTTGTAATATCTCATTTCTTATTGTATCCCATTTCGCTATAATAGAAAAAAACAGGAGGGGATCGGATTGATCGAAGTGTATATTGACGGAGCAAGCGCAGGAGATCCGGGTCCTTCCGGGGCAGGCATCTTTATAAAACTAGGAAATGGAACGGTTGAAAAACACAGCATTCCGCTCGGAAGCTTATCCAATCATGAAGCGGAATTCCGCGGCCTGCTTCTTGCTTTAACGATTTGTGTGGAAAAGAACTATGACCCGGTTTCATTCAGGACCGATTCTCAAGCGGTGGAAAGAGCGGTAGAAAAACGGTTTGCCAAAGACAAACGATATGATCCCTTATTGCAGGAAGCCTTACATATGATTGATCAGCTGCAGTTGTTCTTCCTGAAATGGATACCGAGCAAACAAAATAAGGTGGCGGATGATCTTGCTCGAAAAGCTGTCCAGCTCAATGAAGTGCAATGAAAAGAAAAATAGCAGATACCGGTCTTCTTCTTGTTGCATTGGTGTGGGGAACAACATTTGTCATCGTTCAAAACGCGGTTGCCTTCCTCCCTCCGTTTGCATTTAACAGTATCCGTTTTTTTTTGGCTGCTATAATATTGGGAGGCTGGATCGTTTTTGCTGCACCTGACAAGAAGCAGTTTCTCAAGAGTAAACGCATCTGGCATAAAGGGATCTCACTCGGCTTCTGGCTATACCTGGGATATGGATTTCAAACTGTCGGATTAGTCTACACGACATCGTCGAAGACTGCGTTCATCACGGGATTGAGTGTGATTGTCGTTCCCCTTATGGCCGTCTTTTTTTTAAAACAAAGGCTGAATCTTTCCTCTGCAATCAGTGTAATAATGGCAGTAGCTGGTCTGTATCTACTAACAGGAGGAAGCGGCTTAGCTATGAATAAAGGCGACTTTTTCGTCCTGCTTTGTGCATTTTCATTTGGTATGCATATTGTGATGACTGCCAAATTCGCTTCCGGTGCCCCCGTTTTATGGTTAACACTCATTCAGCTGGCAACCGTCTCATTCCTGAGCATGATCACATCGCTCTCCATTGAAAACTGGAAACCCGCTTTCAAGTGGGACATCATGCTCCAAAAGGAAGTGATAACAGCTCTGGTCGTCACTGCTATTTTTGCTACAGCTCTCGCGTTTTTAGCACAAACCTATTTTCAAGGCTACACTACTCCAGCCCGTGTGGCTCTCATTTTTGCTCTCGAGCCCGTTTTCGGTGCTCTGACAGCTTATGTTTGGGCAAATGAAACCCTTGGTGCGAAAGGGATCACAGGATGTATCCTTATCCTTGCAGGAATGATCGCTGCTGAATTTCCATTTGCTAAATTTTTAAAGAAGAGAAAAACAAAAGAGTGGGTAAATTCTTAACCCACTCTTACATTTATCTCAAGCTCAGTAAGCTCGTCCAACAATTTTGATTTATCTACTTTGATCTGTATCTGATCAAAATCAAGCTCAAGAATATCCGGAACATCGGTATATATTTTGCAAAGATCCTTGCTAAGGAACGCCATTTCTCTTCCAAGCTGAAGCTTTTTGAAATACCTTTTGTATTTCTCGTCCAGTTCATCTACCTTATGATAGATGCCCTCAACATTTCCATACTGCTGAATGAGAGGCAGAGCTGCCTTTTCACCTACACCGGCAACACCGGGAATATTATCGCTCTTATCCCCTAACAGTGCTTTTACATCCACCCATTGAGACGGTTCAATGCCATAGTCTGATTGAAAATGAGTCAGCGTATACTTGGTTTCACCCTTCTTTGCAGCGATAAGCTGAGATGTTTTTCCGCATAGCAGCTGAAGCAAGTCCCTGTCGTTACTGTAAATGATGCATTCCCCGTCTTTTTCATCTCTCCATTTTTGAACAAACGTCCCAATGATATCGTCGGCTTCATATTTTGGAACCGTAAACTGAGGAATACCTAAGCTATTAAATAGGGAAACTGCTGTTTCATATTGCTGGATCAATGGTTCCGGCAATTCATTCCTGGTTCCCTTGTAATCTTGATATTTCTGTTTGCGCAGCGTTTCATTTCTCTTTACATCCCAAGCGATGGCTAAGTGAGTCGGTGTGTGGATCCTCAACAATTGCAGCAATTTTTGAATTTTAGCGCGCAGACCATTTATAAACAACCCTTTAGAGTTGCGTTGAAGCTGATGAAGTTCTTTTCCGTAAGCCGTAGCAAAATAACACCTGCTCAGTAAATTAAACCCATCAATCAGCAATAGTTTCTCATGTTTTTCATCAACCATTTCATTCACCGTCCCGCATACCCGGCCATCTCGTCTGCCAAGTTATTTTTATTTCATAAAAAAAACTTATTTTACGTAGTTGTAAAATAAGCTGTTTATGTATGTCCGCTCTGCCGTAACTCATCCTGTCTTAAAACCCGTTCTCACAGGTGGGTATCCGCAGCTGTATTTTCATCTTCCTCTAACGAATGGAGAGGCACGATGTATTCAACAGACATTTAGGATTCCCTTATTACTCATATCGGTTTAAGACAAAATAAGAGCTACTAACATCGCAGACTGTAATTATAACGCCATATTTAAATTTTGTAAATAAGTTTACTTCGTTTTCTTGCCATGGCGATGGCCGCTGCTTCTGGAATCTTCCATAGCAGCAAATTCAGAATCGCTTCGCTGTGCCATTTGTTTCGCATTGTTGTTGCGCTGGGCATTGGCATTTCCTTTTTTCTGTTTTCCCAATGTTTTCAGCTCCTGTTATATAGAGTATAACTATTGTTTCCATTCGTCAAAAATAAATGCGTAACATAATTTTCCTGACAATGGTAACCCTATGAACAGGAGGTTGATGTACAATGTCAAATGCTTATCTATGCCCAAACTGTAAAACCAATCGTACAAGGTTTAATCTGATCGCGCAAGTTCCGCAGTCTGTAAAATTAGATCCGTCAACAGGCTCAGTTGTCAATCAGTACGAAAATGCTGATGACTTGGATCCCTTCCATATTCCGTATAACGGAGCGGAAAGGCTTGTGCAGTGCGCTGCTTGCGGAGTCATCGGGGAAGAAGCTTCATTTATTAAAAGAGCACAGCACAACCCTCGTTAAAAAGATGAACAGTCTTGTTCATCTTTTTTTTGGCTGAAAAAGGAAATCATTCTACGGCGGCGAAATGTAGAGTAAATACCAAAGGAGGAATAAAGCGATTGCACGATAAAAGTCCAGGATCCCATTTGTTTAAAATACCGAGATGCAGCATTCAAAACGATGAGTTTCAAATTGTCTCTCAATATTATGAAAGCGAATACTTGGCGTACAGAACATTTATCGTTTCAAAATTAGGAACACCCTATCTCCTTTATGAACTCGGCATTACATACGGTGCTGCGTACGAGCTGAATCAGTCGTATCCTCTGCATGTTCCGGCCTTTCTGCTTCCTCTTGGATTAAATTTTGTTTATGAAATGCTTGCAGCTCCCTGCCCGCCCCATTGTTCATCCTTAATCACGAAACAGCATATCACCTCACTTACTATTCATTGGAGCAAACTCCCTCCGATCACCGATCATTTCACTTCTCATTCATTCCACAGTTAAAGAAAAAAAACCCGCCTCAGCAGGTTTTACGTATCTTTTTTGACGAGCAGATCTTCTTTTGTTTCTGTTTCAATCCCGCCGCACCAATCCATAATCGTTAAAGTGATAATTTCAGCTGCCTGAAAAATTTTATCCAGCTCAATATGTTCGTCCGGATAATGGGCAACTGAAGTTACTCCAGGCCCGAATACAATGCTCGGTGTATGGCCGACAGATGTTAACAACCCTCCATCTGTTCCCCATGGTGATGCTTCAATAACAGGTTCACTCTGACAGATTTCAGTAAAACGATTGGACAAAAGCTTCATGAGATCATGGTCTTGTTCAATGCTGCCAGGCAGCCACTGTGCTCCAAACCATTCCACAGCGGGAGGATGTTCTTTAAGCCATTGATCGTTGAGGCTCGCCATTCGATTTTCTAGCTCGCCTTTCACATCCTCAAGTGTTTCACTTGGAGCCACACCTATTCTCCCTTCAATAACAATATGATCGGGAACAGATGAAGGCCATTCCCCGCCTGATATTTTCCCTAAGTTAATCGGTACAGGGATAGGAATATTTTGATAGAGAGGATCTGTAATTCTTTCATTTCTTGCTTTCTCAAGGTCTTGCAGCTCCTTAACAACAATCATCGCCTTTTCAAGCGCGCTGACCCCTTCGTATCTTGTTCCTCCATGGGCGGATCTGCCGTACACATTTATCCTGAACCACATGGATCCTTGCTGGCTTGGAAATATCTTCATATTCGTCGGTTCCGGAATGATAGCAGCATCTGCCGTATATCCCCTAAGAATAGCGGCAAGTGTACCTGCCCCTCCGCTCTCCTCTTCCATTACACTATGGAAAATGACATCTCCTTTTAACGGAACGTTCAAATCCTTTAAGCATTGTATTGCTAGAAGCAGGCATAAATTTCCGCCCTTCATATCTGTCGCGCCTCTGCCATACAGTTTTCCGTCCTTAATTTCACCGCTATAGGGATCGTTTTCCCATTGGCTGAGATCACCTGGAGGCACGACATCCACATGCCCGTTCAAAACGATCGACCGCCCTCCTCCGCTTCCTTTTAAAATCCCCGCAACGTTAGGGCTGTTTGAGAAATCTGTTCTCGTCGCACAAAAATAAGGATGCCGGAAAAACGCTTCGCCATCCGGATGCCAAACATCTACTTCCAGACCTATATCCTGAAGCTTATCTGCGATTAGCATCTGGACTTCTTTTTCTTTTCCCTGTTCACTGTTCGAACGTACCATCTTCTGCAAAAATGAGATGGCTTCTGGCTTATTGCTGTCCATCCACTTTTGAATTTCCTTTTTCATGTTCACCCTCCTGCCATTTTTTACTGAAAAGTTCCGATCTGATCGAGAATTTCTAAAGGAGCACCCGTTGATTTCACCACATCATCAACGGTATAGGGATGCATAATTTCTCTTAATACAAGCTTTCCATCCATCACGTCAATTACAGCTTTTTCTGTAATGATCATGTGAGCGCCTTTTTGCACCGTAAGCGGCAATTTGCATTGTTTTACGATCTTTGGATTGCCTTCTTTATCCGTGTGATTCATAAGAACGATGACCTTTTTGGATTTTTGTGCAAGGTCTATGGCTCCCCCCATGCCCGGCACCCTTTTTCCGGGTACAATCCAATTGGCGATGTCCCCTTTTTCACTGACTTCCAAAGCTCCTAATACGGTAATGTCCAGAAGTCCGCGCCTTATGATGCCAAAAGCTGTGGCACTGTCAAAATAGGATGCTCCTGAGATCAAGGTGACTGGATAACCTCCGGCATTGGAGAGGTTGCCGTCTTCTTTTCCCTTTTCTGGTGATCCGCCCATGCCTAGAATTCCATTCTCTGTATGAAGCATGACACCGTGGTCATTCGGAATGTAATCCGCAACTAGCGTAGGTATGCCGATGCCTAAATTGACGATCGTTCCTCTGTCGATTTCAAGTGCTGCCCTGCGTGCTATTCGGTGCCTTGTTTCAATTCCCAAACCCATTCCCAATCCACCCCCTTGCTTTGAACGATATAATCCACGAAGACACCAGGCGTTATAATACATTCCGGATCCAGTTCACCTGCGGGTACGATTTCTTCTACTTCTGCAATCGTTATGTTGCCTGCCATAGCCACGAGAGGATTCGTATTCCGCGCGCTTTTATCGTAGACTAAATTTCCATAGGTATCGGCTTTTTGTGCATAAACGATAGAAACATCGGCTGTAAGGGCAGGCTCTACCATATAAGTCGCTGAGTTAATATCCACTTTCTGCTTGCCGGATTCAACGACCGTTCCAAGGCCTACATCCACTAAAATTCCGCCAAGGCCCATCCCGCCGGCCCTGATTTTCTCGGCCAGGGTGCCCTGAGGAATAAACTCCACAGCCAGTTCACCGCCGTGCATCTGTTTACCCGCTTCCGGATTGGAACCGATGTGGGAAGCGATAAGACGGCTGATCCGCTTCTCAGTGATCAGTTTGCCAGGTCCGATCCAAGGAAAGCCGGTATCGTTGCTGATCATAAAAATATCCTTGATGTTTTGGTCAAGAATGGCATTGATTAAGCAGGGCGGAGCCCCCACCCCTCCAAACCCTCCTACCATCAGCGACATGCCATCATAAAAAAGAGCAGCTGCTTCTTCCATCGTGATGAGCTTTGTTTTTAATGTTGTTTCATTGGTATTGGACAGCATGGTTTTAATCTCCTTTCTTCTAGCTCGTTGCTCGATGAATCACAATTCCTGAAGATACAAGATGGTTCATTAATTCTTGCAAGCTTTCATCCAATATTCTTAATATTTCGTAAACTTGAAAAGAAGTAACAATTAATGGTGGAGAAATTAACACAGCATCTCCCTCGTATCCGGTAACTCCTCCGAAAGCAGGATATATGATGAGTCCTTTGTTGAAGCAAATGGAGATCAGCTTTTCCCCCACACGGTCGCTGACAGAAAATGGCGCGTGGTTCAGCGCATCATTGACAAGTTCTAATCCGCATAAGAGACCTTTACCGCGAACATTGCCGACAAAAGAGTATTTTTGCTCCAGTTCTTTCAATCCATTTAATAAACGTTCTCCTTGTTCCTCGGCATTCTGAACAAGATTTTGTTGATCCATATATTCCATGACTGCACAGCATGCCGCAGCAGAAAGAGGGTTTGCACTGAAGGTGTGCCCGCTCATGACCACTCTGGATCCTTTTCGTATCACATTAATAATGCGGTCGGACACCACGGTTGCCGCCATTGGGGTATATCCTGCACTGAGCCCTTTGCCGAGGGTCATAATATCAGGCTCTATTCCCCAGTGGTCGATAGCAAACATTTTTCCTGTTCTGCCCATCCCCGTCATCACTTCATCGGCGATGGTTAAAATATGATACTTGTCACAGATCTCTTTCACTTTTTCATAATAGCCCGGTGGAGGTACAATCGCGCCGCCTGCAGCGCCAATGATAGGTTCAAAAATAAACGCAGCGATGTTTTCAGGCCCAATCTGTTCAATTGCACGTTCCAATTCGTCAGCACATTGTAATCTGCATCCGGGGTATGTATTTTGCAAAGGACATTGGTAGCAATAAGGTGCGGGAACAGCCGGGAAATCTTCAAGCAGCTCCGAGAATCGTTCTCTTCTCATATGATGGCCGGACATCGACAGAGCTCCGAGTGTTATGCCATGATAGCTGGTCCATCGGGAAAGTATTTTTGTTTTCGTGTAAATTCCTTGTTCCTGGAAGTACTGGATCGCTACCTTTAATGCGGTTTCCGTGGCTTCCGATCCGCTGTTGACAAAAAAGGTCCAGTTCAAGTCACCAGGAGTCATACTTGCTAACTTCTTTGCCAGTTTTTCTGCCGGCAGACTTGTGAAGTGCGAACGGTAAACGAAGGCAACCTGCTTTGCTTGTTCTTGTATCGCATCCGCGATTTCATCTACACCATGGCCGATGTTTGCGGTTACGGCTCCTGAGGATCCATCGATATACCGATTGCCTTTTTCATCATATAAATAGATTCCCTTTCCATGACTGATCATGGGATAGCTTGCATCCAGCACCGGTTTAATAATTCCTGTTTTGTCCATGAAAGGCACTCCTTCCAATCATGATGGAAAAGCAACGGAAATCCGCTGCTTTTCATTGAATGCATATTTAATAGGATTTAAAGTAATTTTTCTTTAAAAAACGTTCTTGAGCCATTAATTCTTTGAACGTCAAAACCTGACTCAGCTTTTTTGTATCAATCAATAAAAGCTGATCTTCAATTTCTTCTACGATTTCATCTTCATGATATTCCATACTGCAAGACTCGCAATAAAGAGCCGGGATTTCTTTTATTTGAAGTGCCCGGGTACCGTCATGCAGTTCCCAGTATCCCGTCTTGGTAATGTCTTTGGCTGAATGATCATTGCACCACATGCATTCCTTCATGAGCGGCCTCCTATGCTTCTTTCACTGTGCCATCATCCTGAGTGGCTGTTTCTTTTTTCAGTTCATGTTTGAATTTCTTTTCTTTCATTTCGTCCCGTTTTTCACGTTTATCTTTCAGCGTGGCATGTGCCGGGTTCGTTTCGTATGTTTTTCTTCGGTCAAATCGGTTTAAGCCTTCAGGAACGATATTGAATTTCTCATCCTTCATAAGTGCTGTAATTCCTATTGCGGCCGGCTGCTCTGTAATACCCATGGTCTGGTTAAAGTACTCATCTGCCAATCCGGCTTTATAGTTTTGAGGTTCGGGATAAGACGTGATAACTCCTTCAAAGTTTCGTAAAATTACTTTATCAGGGCTCTGTGAAATCAAATAATTTGGCTGAAGAGAAATTTTGCCTCCTCCACCCGGTGCATCCACAACAAAAGTCGGAACAGCATATCCGGACGTGTGGCCACGTAATGCTTCTATGATCTCCAGCCCTTTTGAGACAGGTGCACGGAAATGTCCGATGCCTTCAGATAAGTCACATTGATAAATATAGTAAGGGCGTACACGGATCTTTACGAGATCGTGCATCAGCTTTTTCATAATATGCGTGCTGTCATTGATTCCAGCCAGGATAACAGACTGGTTACCGACCGGTACACCGGCATTTGCCAGCATTTCACATGCCTTTTTGGATTCCTCTGTAATTTCAATGGATGTATTAAAATGGGTGTTGAGCCAAACCGGATGATATTTCTTTAAGATGTTGCACAGATTTTCGGTAATTCGCTGCGGGAACACGACAGGAGCACGTGTTCCGATCCGAATGATTTCCATATGCGGGATTTCTCTTAGCCTTTTTAGAATATATTCAAGAATGTTGTCATTGATTAATAAACCGTCTCCTCCAGAAATCAGGCAATCTCTCACCTGAGGAGTCGCTGCAATATAATCAATGGCTGCGTCGAGCTGCTTTTTAGGTACACCCATTCCGATCTGTCCGGAGAAACGTCTTCTCGTACAATATCTGCAGTACATGGAGCATTGATTGGTTACTAGGAATAACACTCTGTCAGGATAACGATGTGTCAGTCCAGGAACTGGAGAATCTTCATCCTCATGCAGGGGATCTTCAAGATCATATTTTGTTTTCAGGATTTCCTTTCCGATCGGTACGGACTGCATCCGGATCGGACAGCGCGGATCATCCTCGTCCATCAGCCATGCATAATACGGGGTGATATTTAAAGGAATCGTCATGGTGGATATACGAACGCCTTCCTCTTCTTCAGGCGTTAAGTTTACGACTTTTTTTAAGTCTTCAATATTTCTTACCGTATGCGTCAGCTGCCAGAGCCAATCATTCCACTGCTCTTCTGTGACGTCCTTCCATAACTCAATTTCTTTCCAATGTCTTTTTGGCTGGTACAATCCATTCATGATAGGCATTGCGTTACCTCCTTGTATACTTAGCTCGTTAATCTATACTTGCAAGTTCCGTGCCAAAATGAATGATACTGAAAAAAAGCCTTAGATCCCTGATTATTCTGATAATGCTAATGTATGCGCCTATCCACTTGTTTGGGAAAAAGAAAAAACTGCCGAAAATCCGGCAGTTCAGTGTGCATTAATTTTTAATTTATATTGAAGTGTCTGTCTCGGTATTTTGAGCAGTTGTGCAGCTTTCTGAATATTTCCATCCGAAGCAGAAAGAGCCTTGGATATCAGCTCGCGTTCCCGATGAGCGAGAGCCTCCCTAAGAGGAGGAATGGGTGTCTGCTCAATAGAGCCTGCAAGAGAAGGAGTGGCCAGGAGATGATGAGGCAAGTCTGCAACTTTTATTTCCGCATTATCATCCGCCATATTCATGGCATATTCGATCACATGTTTCAGCTCCCTGACATTTCCTGGCCATGGATATTGCTGAAAAAGATGGAATGCTTCTTCTGAAAGCCCCTTAATTTGTTTTTTGAATTGAACATTATATTGAGAAATAAAGTGCTCCGCAAGCAGATGAATATCTGAAATACGATACCGCAATGGAGGGATTTCAAAAAAAATCACGTTCAGCCTGTAGTATAAATCTTCCCTAAGTTTATTTGATTTAACACATTCTGAAGGGTGTTCATTCAATGCAGCCATGATCCTTACATTCACCAAATTGCCCTGAACAGCACCGATTCTGCGGACTACCCCATCCTGAAGGACCCTCAATAATTTTGCTTGGATATCAAGAGGCATAGAATTGATCTCATCTAGAAACAGGGTTCCACCATCCGCCAGTTCAAAAAGGCCCGGCCGGTCGACAGCACCCGTAAAGCTTCCCTTCACTGTACCGAATAACATACTCTCCAAGAGCTGTGATGGAATTGCAGCACAGTTCTGGGCAATAAATGGTTTGTTTTTTCTCAATGAATGATTATGTATACCTTGAATAAGAACTTCTTTTCCGGTTCCGGTCTCCCCGAAGATCAGAACGGGTGAGGAAGTTTCAGATACTTTCTTCGACAGTGACTTTAACTGATCAATCTGAGGATCAGCTGAAATAAAGTCCTCTAAGTGATAAGATGCATAATGGCCATTTTTTATGGTAACGGAACGGCCTTTATGGAACTGCGCCTGCATATCAAGAAGCTTCTCGGACAATTGTTTTATTTTTGTAAGGTCTTTTGATATTTCAATCGCACCGATCAGTTCCCCGTCAACTATGAGCGGCAGCGTCGTGTTGACAGTATCCACCCGCTTGCCGTTTACGTTTGTATACGTTTGATGCTGGTTGATG
Organism: Fictibacillus sp. WQ 8-8; assembly: GCF_024494405.1. Taxonomy (NCBI): domain Bacteria; kingdom Bacillati; phylum Bacillota; class Bacilli; order Caryophanales; family Fictibacillaceae; genus Fictibacillus; species Fictibacillus sp. WQ 8-8. The sequence continues at coordinate 45,236 of NZ_JAMXKG010000007.1, read as the reverse complement.
ATCGGTTTTCCTGTTTTAATAACGTTCAGCAATGTACTGGTTTGCTGGTTTAATGAAGGAAAAGAGTATAGTACGTGCTGGTTTAGCACTTGAGGAACTTTTAAACCATCAAGCCTTGCGGCAACTTCATTATAAAAAATGGTCATTCCGCTGGCATCCACTGCATGAATTCCTTCATCAATCGTCTTCAATATGGCTTTTAGCATCTCAATGGTTTCAACCGAGTCTTTAAACATAGGCACCTCCACTCTGAATCAAAAGAACAAGCTGCTCAATTTTCATCAGGATCGCCGAAAATTCGGCACTATTTTGCTGACAGATCTCTCATCCAGAGGTTCATGTCCTCGTATTTATCAAAAATCAGGCAATTTTTTGTGAATCTCCCATGATATTTATAGCCTCTTTGAAAAAAGACGGCATTCATTCCAAACGACAAAGAGCGTGCGATGGAATAGGCACAATAGATCTTACGGTTCTTCAGTTCCAGTTCAAGCTTCTCAATCAAGATTTTCATCAGACCAAATTTTCGGTGTTCAGCCAATGTAGCACAGTCTGTAAGTTCTGCATTGTGATATTGCAGATTAATATCCGCAGATGCAGCACTTACAATTTCTTCATTCTGTTCGATCACATAATAAATGGTCCCCTGCTCCATTGTATTTTTAATATAGGAAGGATCATTCATTGGAGTGGGATATACTTGGAATACCTTTCCATATAAAGTGGATAGGCCTTCTGTATCGTTTTGGTCAGCTAATCGGATAAAGTAGTTTTCTGGCAGAGAATATCCGCCGGATTTACCCTCTGGAAGTTCAAAAATTCGATCCATAATCTTATCTTCCTCAACCCAATAGTCACTTCTCTTCCTTTCGTTTGTGTAATATCGGCACATCGCCACAGCATCGCTTCCATTGAAATACTGGCTGAATACCGCTTCAGGCAAAAAGCCCAATGCTAGAAAAGCTCCGACATGTTCTGATTTTGCCTTAATGATCACTTTTGAGAAATCATGCTGAACAGCCAGTTCGTTGACTTCAGCGGCCAAGGAAGAAATATTTCCCCGATAATCATCCACTCTCAATCGTTCATTAAAATAATCCAGAAATATCTCAGCTGTTACATCTTCTTTATTAATTTCTGTTTGTTTATAAAACGTTTCAGTTTGCATTTGATTATTACCCCCATTTCTACCTTGTTTATTCCATAGCCATTTGTTTATTCCTTTAAAAATTTAAAAGGAAAGGCGAAAAGAAAAAACTGCCAATTGGCAGTTTAACGATATTTTTTTGATAAGCTTTTTAACTTTTCTACTGTTATTAAGTCAGAGTATCGATTACCAAGGTCTCCGTGAAAAACTTTTCCGTTTCGAATTCCATGATAATCACTGCCTCCTGTGGGAATTAACTGGTAGCGCTCAGCAAGGTTTCGATAATGCACTTCCTGCTCGGCTGAATGATCCGAATGGTAAACCTCGAGCCCTGCTAATCCATGCTCCTTCAACTGCGGAATCAGTTCGTCCTGATCATATAAACCCGGGTGAGCCAGAACAGGGACACCCCCGGCATCAAGAATAATATTAACGCCATCAGCCGGTGATATTCTCTCAGTGATGGCATAAGCCAGCTTCCCTTTGCCTAAATACTTATCAAATGCTTCTCTCAAAGAGCTGATGATTCCTTTCTCCATCAGTACTTCAGCAATATGAGGACGGCCAATATTACCACTGGATGATTTCCTTTTTGCTGTTACTTCTTCCATGGTGATTGAAATTCCGAGCTCCTGAAGGTTGTTAACGATCTTTTCATTTCTTTTATTTCTGACAGTACGAAGTTCCTCCAGCTTTGAAAGGAATTCAGCATTCTCATGGTCAATGAAATAACCAAGAACATGAATATCTTGTCCGTTGTCGAGCGTACTGATTTCAATTCCTGGGATACATAAAAAGTTTGAATGACTCGCAGCCCCGCTTAGTGCTTCAGAAACGCCTGAAACCGTGTCATGATCGGTAACTGCAAGCCCGCCAAGCCCTTTTTCTGCGGCAAGTCTGACGTTCTGAGCAGGCGAGTTTACTCCGTCTGATGCGGTTGAATGAGTATGCATGTCGATGTTTGCCATATTTATTTCCTTTCATTCATACTTTAAATTACGGTACGTGAAATTATTTTATTGTTTTTCAATTTTATTTTCCGGATAAGATATCCAGTCACTCCAGCTTCCAGGATATAATCTTACATTCTCGATGCCGGCTTCGTCCATGCCGAGTATATTGGCGCACGCCGTTACTCCAGATCCGCAATAGACGATCACTTCAGGTTTTTCTTTCAGACCTTTATGAACACACTTCAGCTCTGATGAGTCAAGCCATTTACTTCCTTCACTCACGTTCTTTAGCCACGGAATATTCACCGCTCCTGGAATATGCCCCGCTTTCTTATCGATCGGCTCATGCTTACCTTTATACCGTTCAGGGTCCCTGGAATCAACAACAATGGCTTCCTTACCATCTTTGAGCGATGCTAGTCTGACTTCTTCCATACTGACCGTTCTCCATTTGCTTTCTTGAGGAGTAAAAACCATTGGCTGCAGAACCGTATTCTCGGACGTCACTGGGTACCCTTTCCTTTCCCAGGCAGAAAAACCTTCCTGCAGGACAAAAACCTTCTCACTGCCAAGAAGCTTCAGCATCCACCATAACCTTGCAGCATATGAGCCTCCCTGATCATCGTAAGCAATAACGGTTTTCTTTTCATCAATTCCTAAACGTCCAAACACTTGCGACATTTCTTTTTTTGACGGAAGCGGATGGCGACCTCCATGCTCTGTGACACTCCTTGACAAGTCTTTTTCTAGATCCACATAAATTGAACCTGGAATGTGTCCCGAATCGTACTGTTTCCTTCCGGCTTCCGGGTCGGATAGGCTATACCTGCAGTCACATATGACAAGCTCTGAGCGCGATAAATGAGACTCCAGCCATTCTTGTGTTACAATATTTTTCATGAGGCGACTCCTTTCGATAAATAATTCACGTTATTTTTATGAAACATAGGGGAAACTGATGTCATACGCAATATTAGCAAAGTGAGGATTGATATCATGAACAACCATATTCCAGAAGCCTGTATCGTACTTTTCGGTGCAACAGGAGATCTGGCTCACCGTAAACTGTACCCTGCACTCTTTCAATTGTACCAAAAGCAAAAGCTCAACGAAAAGTTTGCTGTCATCGGTGTCGGAAGAAAAGAATTTTCACATGAAAAATTTCAGGAAGATGTGAAACTTTCTATATCTAAAGAGAAAAACATCCAAAATGACAAAGTGGATGAATTCATCTCCCATTTTTATTTCCTTCAAATGGATGTAACCAACGAAAAAAGCTATCAAGATCTAAAAGCTCTTGCTGATGAACTCGACAGCAAATACAGCCTTGGCGGAAACCGTATGTACTATCTTGCGATGGCTCCGCAATTTTTCGGTACCATTCCTTCCTTCTTAAAATCAGAAGGACTGACTGAGACGGAAGGCTGGCAGCGCCTGGTTATTGAAAAACCTTTCGGACACGATCTTCAATCAGCCACTGAACTGAATGAGCAGCTTCAGAAGAGTTTTCCTGAGGAAAGCATCTACCGTATCGACCACTATCTTGGTAAAGAAATGGTCCAAAACATTCAGGTCATCCGCTTCGGAAATGCGATCTTTGAATCGATATGGAACAACAAGTACATATCCTCTGTTCAGGTTACCTCCAGTGAAACACTTGGTGTTGAAGACCGCGCATCCTATTATGAAAAATCCGGTGCGATATTGGATATGCTGCAGAACCATATGCTGCAGATGGCGATGATGGTTGCTATGGAGCCTCCCGGCGGACTGGATCCCAAATTAATCCGCGATGAAAAAGTTAAAGTGCTTCGTGCCCTGCGTTTCTACAATGAAGAAGAAGTTGCTAAAAACGTGATTCGCGGACAATATAAGGAAGGCACAATGAACGGAAAAACCGTTCCTGCTTACGTGGATGAAGAGAATGTCGATCCTGCTTCAAAAACGGACACATTTGTTGCGGCTCGCGTGTTTATTGATAATTTCCGCTGGGCTGGTGTACCGTTCTACCTTCGTACAGGTAAACGTATGGCAACAAAGGCAACAGAAATCGTGGTTCAGTTTAAGAACGGACCAATGGCGCTCTATCACGAGCATGTTGACCATTATCAGCCAAACCTTCTGAGAATTCATATTCAGCCGGATGAGGGCTTGAGTCTCTCGCTGAACGCGAAGCCTCAAGGTGATTTCCCTGCCCTTCTGCCGATCAACATGAGCTATTGCAACAACTGCCATAATGAGTTGAACAGTCCTGAGGCATACGAGAAACTGATGCACGATTGCCTCCTCGGAAATTCAACGTATTTCACGCGCTGGGACGAAGTGGCTCTTTCTTGGGAATTTATTGATGGAATTACAAATGCCTGGAGAAATGGAAATATTCCTCTCTACAAATATTCTTCAGGAACAATGGGTCCTCTTGAAGCGGAAGAACTATTGAACGAAGACGGCTACACTTGGTGGCCGCCAACAAACCTTAGAACTGATCGCGATGAAAAGTAAAAAGCTCACGGCATATGCCGTGAGCTTTTTAATGCAATGCAGGGTTCAGCGGTTTTGCCTGCCCTTCTTCTTTTTTGCCTTTCTCACCTTTTTCCTTTTCGGGTTTAATCGCAAAAAAAGCAAGCAGTGCAGCAAACAGACTGACACCCGCGGATGTATAAAATACGATGGAATGATCGGATTTCATGATGATCGCATAAATGGGAGGTCCGAGAGCAACCCCGACGAAGCGCATTGAGCTATACAATGAGGTGATGGTCCCTCTCTCTTCTTTCTCTATACCTTCTGTGATTAAAGCGTCCAGACATGGCAAGGCTGATCCAATTCCTATTCCGCTGACAAAAAGAATGGCAAGCAGGAAATAGAGTCCATCTGTAAACGTAACACTCAAGATCGAAACGGCAAGCAGCATGATTCCCCCGAAAGTGAGCCATTTCATGAAAGACTTGTTCTGGCCGATCTTCTTGCCAGCAATATATGAAGAAATAGATAACGCAAGAAGCGGAATGGCTAATACGAATCCCTTTTTAATCCCGTGTATGCCGTATTCTTCTTCAAGTGTTGTGGATAAATAAAATAAAATGCCAAACAGCACAAACATGATGATCCCCCCGATTGCAAAGATAGCGATCAGCCATTTGGCGTTGTTCTTGAACGTTTTCTTAAACGATCGTAAAAATTTCTTGAAAGCCGGCGGTGCCTGTTCTTCTTTCTTTGGAGTCTTCACAAGAAAAAAAACAAGGCCGATGGAAATCAAGCAGAAAATGGGAATAAACCAAAAAGGAAGATGCCAGATGAAGGTTGCCAATATAGCCCCCACGATTGGGCTCAACACTTTGCCAAACGTATTGCTCGTTTCGATCAGGCCGAGACCTGAGCTTACTTCCTTTTCATCATCAAACATATCCCCCACCAATGGGAGTACGACCGGAGCTGCTCCTGCTGAACCGATCCCCTGCAGCAGCCGTCCGGCCAGGATAATGTAATAAGGATCATTCATTTTCCAAGAAGCCCAGCCTGTTACGAGCCCTCCAATACCTGCTATGATCAAACTTGGAATGATGACTTTTTTTCTGCCCAGCCGGTCGGACAGGTAGCCCGCGATAGGAATAAGGATGATAGCCACTATAGAATATACCGTAATGATCATCGAGACTTGAAAAGAAGATATATGCAGTTTCTTTTCAATCGAGGGCAGTACAGGGATCAACATTGAGTTTCCCAGCGTCATTACCAGCGGGATTGATGCAAGTGAAATTAAGTCCAGCTTTTTTTTCGATTCCATATTCTCCTCCAGATCCAAATAGCATACAGGCTTTTTCTTAGTATGGTTTTCACAGCTTTTTACATACAAGAAATTCAAACCATTGACTCTAAAAGGAGTTTAAAGCTAAACTTAACAACAACAGACATCCGCTGCTAAAAGCAAACGGATAAAGAAAGGAAGAATGAGTTGGAACATTTATTGAATCCCTCGGTCAGACATATTCAAATATCGGGGATCCGTACGTTTTATAACCTTGTCAGCCAATATCCGGACGCCATTTCTTTTACCTTGGGACTGCCTGACTTCCCTACTCCGGAGCATATTAAAGATGCTGCCAAACAGGCCATTGATGAAAACAAAACCGTGTATTCTCATAATGCCGGCTATTTAGAGTTAAGGAAAGCCGCCTCTTCCTTCTTGAATGAAAAATATGGAATGGAATATCATCCAGAACATGAAGTGATCGTAACGAACGGTGCCAGTGAGGCAATCGACATTTCTCTGCGCACGATCTTAGATGAAGGATGTGATGTCCTGCTGCCCGGTCCAGTATACCCAGGCTATGCTCCTGTCATCGAGATGTGCAAAGCGAATCCAGTTTATGTGGATACCACAAAAAGCGGCTTTAAACTTAACGCCGAGCTAATTCAGGAACACCTCACCCCCAATACAAGGTGCGTGATCCTGCCCTATCCTTCCAATCCAACGGGCTGTATATTATCTCCTGGCGAGCTCAAGGAAATTGCAGATGTGCTAAAAGATCAGGATGTTTTTGTACTATCCGATGAAATCTACAGCGAACTCACTTACGAGCAGGATCATGTCTCGATCGCATCGATGCCAGGGATGAAAGAAAAAACGATTGTTATCAACGGGCTCTCCAAGTCACATTCTATGACCGGATGGCGGATCGGCCTCGTCTTTGCCCCCGCAGAGATTTCAAAACATCTATTAAAGGTGCATCAATACAATGTGACATGCGCTTCAACTATTTCACAGATGGCTGCGATTGAAGCATTAACAGCCGGCAAAGACGATGCGCTTCCCATGAAAAAAGAATATAGCAAGCGTTTAGAGTTTGTCATCAGAAGGTTAACTGAAATGAAACTGCACGCCGAAAAGCCAGGAGGAGCTTTTTATATTTTCCCTGATATCTCTCCATATGGGATCACTTCACTGGAATTTGCCACAAAGTTATTGGAAAAAGAAAGAGTAGCCGTAGTTCCCGGTTCAGCCTTTTCTGAACTGGGTGAAGGCTACATCAGGATTTCTTATGCAGCATCTATGGAACAGCTATCTGCCGGTTTAGACAGGCTGGAATCCTTTTTAAAATCCCTATCCATCACTAATCCTTAATTATTTTAGGAAATCACAAAAAAAACCAGGCATTTAAGCCTGGTTTTTCTTGTGCGCATATTCCTTTACCATTTGTTCTGTGATCAATTTTCGCTGAGGAACAATCCCCTTTTGAGCTAGCTGGTTCATTTGTTTACTTACTTCATTAATCTCTTTCACACTGAAAGGAAGTCCTTTTCCGCATTGCTCAACCGCGATATCGATCAAATTTTCTCTTCTTTGTTCCAGCATCAGAAATTCTGATACAATCGCATGCTGTCTGCTGGAATGTTTGCTGATCTCTTGATGTACACTCATTCCTTTTCCTCCTCAAACCTCATCTTTGGTTTAGTATACCATGTGATTGATCAACATTCATTTTTCATAACATTTTAAATAATTTATCATTTTACAACTGACTGAAAACATAATAAACTAGATTTTGCCGGCCGATTTCTAGAAAATTACATATTTAGGGAGGTTTTGTGATATGAAGAAATTTATGAGTATTGCCGCAGTACTTTTGCTTGTGCTGAGCGTAGGATGCAGCCAGGAAAAAGAAGCAAAAGGCCAGGAAAAACCAAAATCAGAAACTTCATCGGACAAAAACAAAGAAAAATCCGCAGTATTGGATTTTGAAGTTGAATTAGGAGCAAAACTGCGTGAATATCATGCGCCGTTCAATGCCTATGCAGCAGCTCTTGATCCTGAAAAGAAAACACCAAAAGCAGACCTTGAAAAATTAGCTGCAGCAGCCAAGGACTCTGGAGAGAAAGCAGCGAAAGAAATCCCTGAGCTGAAGGTTCCATCTTCCTTGACGAAAGAAGATCAAGATGTCTTCAAAACAGCTTTCAAAGACCTTAGCCAATCGTATAAGACAAGAGCTGAAGGCCTAGGAGATGAAGCGAAAACAGCAGAAGCTGACAAACAGTTCAGTGCTTTTGCCGAAAAAGTAAATAAAATCCATAAAAAACTAGGATTGATCGAAGCAAGCTTTGTCAGTGAGATCCAATAAGAGCAAAAGGAAACCGTCTAAACGGTTTCCTTTTTTTATAATTGATTCAGTTCCAGTAAGCTTTTCTTCATCGTTTCCAGAAGCCCAGGAGTTTCAAGCGCTTTAAGCAGCCCTTCATAATAAAGGACAGCTTCTTCTTTTCTACGGCTGATTTCGGATCGCGCTGAATCATTAAATGCTGAAAGATAATACATATAGAACACTCCTGCACTATCATCCACAAAAGTTTGAACTGGGTTTTCCATCATGGTGTACATCTTTTCCATGATGTTTTTCTTTCCCCCTTCTTCAAAGAAATGACGTGCGTTCTTAAATTCTTTAAGAATCGTTTGTTTTCCCTCGGCCTCGTGAAGCTTCGTTTCAATTTCAAGGCTCTTGAACTGAATTTCCTCTTTTTCCATGTGATACTCCGGACCATTAAACCTTTTCAATGCCTGATCCATTTCCACGTGCATCTCACTGAGCAAGTATAGAATGTATTTCTCTACCCTGAGCATGGTTGCCCTCGATTCCTGCTGCAGATCAAATTGAATCCTCTGATGCAGTTCTTTCCAGCTTTCAGGCAAAGCGTTCTTTTGTTCTTTTACCGATCCTGTGATCACAGAGGAGTTGAATGCCTCATTAAAAAATTCGGTAAACCGAAGCATAACTCTTTGTTTTACATAAAACAGCAGCTCATTGATCTCTTTTTGAAGAAGCTCTTCTTTTTGCTGCAGAAAATAGCCTTCCATCGTTTGCAGCACGTTCGTGCATGTATTCTTAAGCTCTTGTGTTTTTCTTTCACGGTCCTTTTGACTGGAGGCTGCTTCGTCGATCAGCCGCTCCAGCATAAACTTGGATTGCTGGAATTGGTTAATCGCTGAATTCATCAGCACATCTGCAAGGTCTTCTTTTAAGAAGGACATAAAGGCGTTCATGAACGGCAGGAATCCTGTCCGCTGCAATAGTTCCTGCCCTTGTAACTCTTGGTATTTGCTTCCCAGCCGGTTTCGTTCCTCCTGAGACAGTTCACCCGTCGGTTTTTGTCCCAGCAATGAAAAATAGCTCGACATCGGATACAGCTTTGGATGTCTAATCCCGAACCGGCGCAAATTATCACCGACGTGTTCCACAACATCGATGAGCTCTTCACCATCCTTCGCCAGATCTGATGCATTGACCACGAAGAACATTTTATCCAGTTCAAAGGTGTCTTTGACACGTCCGAGCTGGATCAGAAACTCACGGTCAGCGGCTGAGAATGCATGGTTATAATAGGTTACATATAGTATGGCGTCTGATTTTTTTATAAATTCAAAAGCGACGTTCGTATGGCGGGCATTGATGGAGTCAGCTCCCGGTGTATCCACCAATGTCACCCCCATCTTTGTCAGCGCGCAATCATAATAAACCGATACACTTTCTGTAAAACATGCCTTTTCTTCATCGGCAACGAATGCCTTAAACTCTGCAGCAGTAATTGACATTTCGGTACCCATCCGCTTTTCTATGGCACTGAACCCTCTATGGACCGCCATTAAAAATTGAAGGTGTGGACGAAGCTTATCAGAGCTTTTTCGACTGTCAATCTGGCCCGCTGCCTGTATGGCTTCGAGAATGTTTCCTGCCTTTTTTCCAAAATGAGAAAGTGACAGGTTGATCTCATCTAAAAGATCTTGTTCTTTTTTAAAATAAATGAGTGCTGTGCCGTGCTGATGCTCTTGATCAGGCGGAACAATCCTATTGATCGTGGCAGTCGTTGGATTCGGAGAAACGGGCAAGAGTTCTTCCCCGATCAGCGCATTGGCAAACGATGATTTTCCAGCAGAAAAAGCACCAAACAGCGAGACCGTAAAATCCCGGTTTAAAAGCCGTTCTGAAAAACGTTTCATATCATCAGAACGATTTTTCATCATCTCAAGCCTGGACAGGATGGTTGCTGCGGATTCAAGCTTTTCTGCTTCATCCTCAAGACGGGACGACTCCCCGGTCTTTGCGCGGTTCACTGCTGTTTCTCCAATAGGGACGTTATCCAGTATTTCGGTTTCTTCAGAAGGATTGGCGTTTTTCTTTAAGTCTTCAACGGTAAGTTTAGAAACCTCCTCCACTTGTGCTGCAAGGACGAGATCTGCTTCTTCCATCGCAACTGCATGGTTTTGTTCATTGTACAAGGCATCTAAAACCATGCTTTCTGTGGATATCCATTTTTGTCTCACTTCTTTTGTTTTTCGCAGTGCGGCTAAAATATTTTCCTGCTCTGAGATCAGCACCTTGTACTGTTGAATCTCTGCTTGCGCGTTTTTGTCTGTCTCAATAGTGATCTGATCAAGTTCCGGCCGGTAATGCGACATAAAAGTACGCTTGATATCTTCCACGACATCATTGCAGTATTGCAAAACATAATTGCCGTTTAATGAAGCTCCAGGCTTGATAAGAGCAGCCAGCCGGTCTGAACTCAGTACCGGCTCTTTTTTCATTACAACGGAATGTGCATGAAAGTAATCTTTAAGATGCCAGTTGATCTGTGTCTTTATGTTCTCCTGCACTGATTCATAAAAGGCATGAAGCCGTGCATTTCGTTCGGCTTCAGTTTTTTTAGAGGCGAACAGAACGCCTACTTTAAAACTATCCTGCCGGCTCTCAATGTAGTTCTTGGCAAGTTCTCTCGTCTGAAAGGGCATAAGGATAGCGTTGTCCAGGATGTCTTTAAACCGTTTCGCGGCATCCGCTTTCTTTTGTACCACATCTCTTTCCAACGTTTCCATTTTACCAAGAAAATGAACAGCTTTTTGTTCACTCGCGTTTTCTTCTTCTCCTTCAGCTGTTTCAAATGCTTCTCTATAGCGGTCTTCATCAAGGTCAAGACCAGTTTGTACCGTTTTTCTGATCAAGCGCTCAGTTTCGCTGAAGGCGTTTTCCTGAATCCATTCGTCCTTCGCCAAATAAAATTTTTGGAAGAGCGTTTTGATCTCCTGAAGCTGGTTCCCGGAATGGCTGTGATCCATGATGGTGGTAAAAAAGATCTCTTCCGGTTCAATGTCCCAGCTCTTGAATCCGCTCTTAATTTTGTTTGTAAATTCACGGAACGTGATCTCTTTTTCATTGTGTTTATCGATCTGATTCACGATCAGGTACAATTTCTTTCCCTGTTCTTTCAGCAGCCGGATAAAAGTAAAATTCAGCTGTGAAAGAACATGGTTATAATCCATGATATAAAATACGACATCTGCCATATGAAGGGCAGATTCTGTTGCAACCTTATGGGCATCATCCGTTGAATCAATGCCTGGTGTATCATAGATGGCGATTCGGTCGGGAAGAACAGTACGGTCCACATTGATTTCAATACTCTCGATCTCTTCGCCGTTCTTTGCCCATTTTTTTATCTCTGACACATCAATAGGTGGATCTACACTCACTATTCCTTTGTTTCTTAATAAGATTTTTGCTGAAGGTGTTCCATTTTGAACTTTCACCACATTTGCACTTGTTGGAATCGGGCTTGAGGGCAATATGTTTTCCCCGATGAGCTCATTGATCATGCTGGATTTACCGGCAGAAAAATGGCCGCAGAACGCGATGGCAAACTGCTGGGTTTTCACTTTTTCATACAGATCCAAGACCGCACCAGCCTCGCCCCCAGAACCGAGTTTTTTTAATTCACGGTAAGCTGCGGCAATGGATGAAGCCGCACTCTTTATTTGCTGTTCACTTTGTTCGGTGATTCCTGCTCTATTCATTGAACTCTCCACTTCTCCAATACCTTTAGTCCTCTTCACTTTACCATAATTATGTATGATTCTCTATGAATGAATCTATAAAAAGAAAACTGGGGCTGCCCAGTTTTTCGCTACTCGCTTTCTTTTTTAAGGAAACAGGCCATATACCATTCATCCTGCAGTTCTTGATTGATGATCACTTGTCCTTTTTGAACGCCTTCCACGGTAAAACCAGCTTTTTCATAAAGCCTGATGGCGATTTTGTTTTCTGAGAAGACAGTCAGCCAGATCTTATAAAGTCCGTTCTCCTTCCCCCATTGGATGGAATAGTCCATTACCTCTTTGCCTATCCCTAAACCCTGTCCTTTTGAATTAATCCACGTTCTAAACATCCCCGTATGTTTTTTCATCGTAAGTTCACCTTTAATGATACGGGCGATCCCGATCACAGTTCCCTGTTTTTCGATGGCGGTATACATATTTCCTTTCATCCGGCAGTCACTGATAAAATCTTCTTCCTCACTTTTTGTGCGGGGCCTCTCTTTTTGTAAAAATTCTCCTGCATCAACGATTTCCTTTACTGCATCAACGATCTGCCCGGCATCTTCCATAACAACAGGTCTCAAGGTTATTTTTTCACCGTTCTTGGCATTAAATGTATAGGTTGAACCGATCATTTCCATCGTTATCCCTCCTATAGCTAGTATGCCAAAATCGGGTCATTGAAACCAAAAAATAAAAAAGGAACCTGCTGATTCGCAGATTCCTTTCGTATGTTATCTTGCTTTTTTGTCTTCTCTCATGCGTTTTGGCGCACGGTATGACATGTCTCGGTTGCCGCCGCCTTGACGCTGTTTGTCACTGCGGTTGCCTCCGTTTCTTCTCTTGTCTCTTGATTCGTTGCTGCTGCCGCGCTGAGGGCGTCGGCGGTCTCCGAATCGGTTGTCACGGCGTTTTTTCACCGAAAGTGGCGGTTCGAATGTCAATTCGATCGGAGTGCTATCCGGCTCTTTAGTCAACAGTTTTAATGCTGCAGACAACAGGGATACGGAATCATGCTCTTCAAGCATTTCCATCGCTGTTTGTTTGTAGATTTGGATATCTCCGTCTTCAATCACGTTAAGAAGCTTATCAAGCGCCATGCGCTGCTGGCCTTCAATCGCCTCGTTAAGTGAAGGAACAGGACGTTTCACCATTTTACGCTTCGTGATTTTTTCAATCGTATAGAGGTGATCGATCTCACGAGGAGTGATGAATGTAACCGCATATCCTGTTCTTCCCGCACGTCCTGTACGTCCGATACGGTGAACATAGCTTTCAGGATCCTGTGGAATGTCAAAGTTATATACGTGAGAAACACCGCTGATGTCTAATCCGCGAGCTGCAACGTCAGTAGCGACCAGTACTTCAATCGTGTTGTTCTTAAACGCGCGAAGAACCATGTCACGTTTCGATTGCGGAAGGTCACCATGGATTCCTTCAGCAGAATAGCCTCTCTTGTTCAATGCTTCAGCCAATTCATCAACACGGCGCTTCGTACGGCCGAAAACGATGGCAAGCTCTGGAGATTGAATATCAAGCAATCGGGTAAGAGCATCAAACTTTTGTTTTTCTTTAACTTCTACATACTCTTGTTCAATGCTTTTAACCGTCATCTCACTTGCTTTCACACGAATGACAAGAACATCTTTCATGAAACGCTCAGCGAGCTTTTGAATCTGTTTCGGCATTGTAGCAGAGAAGAGCATCGTATGGCGCTCAGTCGGGACATTTTCAAGGATTGTTTCAATGTCTTCGATAAAGCCCATGTTCAGCATTTCATCTGCTTCATCAAGAACAACAGTATGAACGTCTTCAAGCTTTAATGTTTTTCTGTTGATATGGTCGATCACTCGACCTGGTGTACCCACAATAATATGCGGATTGTTTTTTAGTGCTTTGATCTGTCTGACGATTGATTGTCCACCATAGATCGGAAGGGTTTTAATCCCCTTATATTGGCCAATCTTGTTTAGTTCTTCACCAACCTGAACTGCGAGTTCACGTGTTGGAGCAAGAACGATTCCTTGAATTTTACGGGCTTTTACGTCGATCTTTTCGATCAACGGAATACCAAAAGCAGCGGTTTTTCCTGTTCCTGTTTGAGCCTGTCCGATAAGATCCGTTCCATTAAGAGCGGTTGGAATCGTATCACGCTGGATCGGCGTAGCTTCTTCAAAACCCATATTGTTAATTGATTTTAGCAATTCGGGACTTAAACCTAATTCACTGAATGTTGTCAATGTGTAACTGTCTCCTTTTTCGTCAAAACCATTTCCTTATACTTCCAAGTAAATCTCCTGAAATCATCTTTTACAATCTTAAAAATCACTGGTTTAGTGTTCAAAATAAAGATTATTAAACAAAGTAGGCCTTAAAAAAAGGCACATATTTAGATATAATATGCCCCTATACAGAAGTATATATAAACAGTTTTGCTTCCAATTTATTATCGAACATAACCTTAACATGACAGAAGAAATAATGCAACCTCTACATGCTGCAAACAGATCTTGCGCATACATAATAGTGTATGCCGGTAAAGCTTTGTTGGCGATTCATGAACGATCAAGAATAATTTCCCTTGAGCATCACATGATAATGATTAGTCAATCCAGATGAATCGGGGGGCATTATGAATCAAACTTGGCTGTCCATCATACCTTTTCTTGTTGTCATTCCCATAGCGGTTAAAACGAGGCAAGTTCTGCCGGGCTTATTTATCGGCTTTCTGGCGGGCTGCTACCTGTTGGAGCCTTCCCTCATCGGCGGCCTCAAAAAAATGATCACTTTTGTCATTGAGGGCTTAACCGATAAAAGCAACCTGAAAATCCTGTTGTTTCTTTATGCTTTTTCAGGACTGGTCGGCATCATTAAACTTTCAGGCGGTATTCGCGGTTTCGTAGAAGCAGCCTCTTCAAGGATTCAGACAAAAAAAGGAGCGTTGTTCTTAACTTACGTTTCTACGATCGGCACTTTCAGCGCACCCAGCTTCCGGTTCGTAACCATTGCTCCGATCATGAGGTCATTGATGAAAAAAGTAAAAATGTCTACTCAGGAATTGGGGTTTGTCATCGAAACTACAGCTACGCCGATCATTGTACTCATCCCGATCGCGACCGCTTTTGTAGGCTATATGACTTCCATTGTTGATATGGCTTTAGAGAATGAAAAGATAAAAGGCGATGCCTATTCCCTCTTTATCCAAAGCATTCCCTATAATTTTTTTTCAATTGTTATGATCATCCTTGGCATTTATTTAAGCTTTTTCCACCATTCCAGCTCACAGCCCATGAGCAGCAATGAGTCCATCGAAACTGAGGAAGATGACTGGCATAACTGTGACCCTGCTGTGTCAAAAGATCTTCCCGTCAAGCCGTGGAACTTGCTCATTCCGTTGATTATTGCCGTTTCTCTCACGTTATTCCTCACTTGGTGGGACGGGAGCAAAAAAAGTGAAGGATTTTTTAACGCCTTCATTAAAGCGGATGTACTAGATGCCATGGTGATGGCTCTTATCATCACCATATTGTTTTCGTTCGTCTACTACCGATTTCAAGGTGTGAAAACGGGGCCCCTGATGGAGGGCTTCATTGCCGGCGGAAATGAGCTGATGTCTGTTATCGTACTGCTTACCGTCGTCTGGGGCTTGTCCTCCGTGACCGACAAGCTGGGATTCTCGCGGTTTATTACCGACCATTCAGGATGGATTCCTTCCGCATTCGTGACTCCTGCTCTATTCGTTTTCGGTGCAGCAGTGTCCTATTTTATTGGTTCAGCCTGGGGAACATGGGGCATTCTGATGCCGCTCGGGATCTCCATGTCCCAAGCTGCCGGCATCTCCCTTCCTCTTGTGATCGGAGCTGTATTCGCGAGTGGAACGTTCGGAGCCTTTGCATCACCGCTCAGCGATGATACGAACACGATCGCCCGGATATTGAATCTTCCAGTCATTGATTATGCGAAATACAAACTGAAGCCCGCGCTTATTGCTGCAGGAATTACTGCCGTCCTGTATGGTGTAAGCATGCTTTTCTTTTTTTAAATGTAACCCACGGCCTCAGTAACCTCGGCTATCTGTGCACTATACCGATCCTTTGACCAGGAATTATAGGAAGGATGAGGGACATCGCTGACAACTTTCCAGTTGGAAGACTGGACATCAGCAAGCCGGAACTGTTTCTGTGCAAACCGTCCGCACGGGACGATGACCAAAGGCTGATTGACAAGTTCGGTTAACCTTTGGTTAAAATCCTGCTGCATGATTTCCTGGAAAGCATTCCATGTTTCGTCCCTGTACACATCTTTATCATTCCCCACACGGACTTTTTCTGCAGCATTCACAAATTCAGGGTGGCTATCACCCCATTTGCTATCTGGAATCGCTGCGCTCTGCAGCGGAAACGGGCAAACATTCAAGATGCCAAGATGGCAATAAGGTTTCTTATCGCTATTTTCTTTCAGCAGCAATCCAAAGGGCAGGCTTTGTTTCCCTTCAAATAAAACTTTGCTTACCGACCTCCCTGAAGAACCGGCCAACGGTATATGATGTTTGATTTCCTCGCGATGCGGGGACTCCAGGATAAACAGAATTCGTACATGAGGTGATATGATGTCGGACACTGAAAAATTCGCCTTCGCCTGCTGAAATAATTGTTCCATTGTTAAGAAGCTCATGAACTTTTCCTTCCTTTCTTCTTTTATTTTTTCGCTGCTCAAGCCACTATACCCGTTTTAAAAGGATGCAAAAAAGCCCGTAATTAACGGGCTTTAATCTTTCCTATTCTTTGGCCCATTTTAACAGCTGAACCGGCTTTGACAGATGGATCTAGCTCCATTTTTCCGTTTTGAAAGATTAAGATGACGGTCGAACCGAATTCAAAATGGCCGATTTCTTCCCCTTTTTTATATCGTTCAGAGGGATGCTCCGTTTTTAGCACCTTTTTTCTTGCCCGTTTATACGGCTCGCAGTATGCCACTTGCACACTTCCGACGATGAATGCTCCGACCTTCACGATGGCGATCTCCCCTGCTTTTGTGTCAGCATAGGTGACGAGTCTTTCATTTTTCGTAAAGAGCCCTTTGACATGATTAACGCCGATATCGTTGACAGGAAACAGACGCCCCGGTATATACGTGCTCGAAGTGATTTTTCCGTCAAGCGGCATATGGATGCGGTGATAATCTTTTGGACTTAAATAGATCGTAATAAAGCTTCCTTCTTCAAAGTCCTCTTTCGCCTCACCCAATAAAGAATGAACCGAATAATCGATTCCTTTCGCCTGGATGATCGTCCCCTTTTGAATTCGTCCAAACTGAGATACCACTCCGTCAACCGGAGAAATGATCGAGTCAGCCGAATTATCAATCGGGCGCGCATTGATCTTTAATTTTCTTGAAAAAAATTCAGTAAGGTGCTTATAGTCCTGTATTGGTTTTTCAATTTCTGATAAGTTAATGTCATACATTTTGGCATATGGTTTAACATACCATTTGCTCATTTTTGTTCTTCCCAAGGAACCGGCAATACGGGAGATCCCATTTTGCGGAAGCATGGAAATAAAAACCTTTGCTACTCTATGTTTCACACTATTGTCCCCTTATATGTTACCTGTATTTCTGTCCGGTATGTATCGATATTATTATAACATGTTTCATTTAAAACAAAATTCTTTATTTGATGAGAGGCTTCAGCTATAGTAGCAATGATGAGGAATGGAATGTTACAATCATGCTCTCAAGGAGGTTTTACTTACTACTATGAAGATGAACATTACGGACTCTGCTGTTGCATGGTATAAGAACGAAATGGAAATAAAAACGGGAGATTTTGTGCGTTTTTTTGTGAGGCTCGGCGGCTGCAGTACAGTCCAGAGCGGCTTTTCACTGGGAGTTGCAAAAGAACAGCCGAAAGAAGCAGGTTCTGAAGTTCAGAAGGATGGAATTACATTCTACGTTGAACGAGATGACATGTGGTATTTCGATGATCATAACCTGAACATCGACGTGGATGAAGACGGTCAAACGATCGATTTTCAGTATGAATAAACAAATGTGAGGAATCGTGATTACCGATTCCTCTTTTCTGTCTTTTTTATCAGCCTTTCTACCTGATCCATTTTGTTTTCTGCCCGAAGAATTGCTGTTTGCCTGTGCCCCATCAGATCAAAGTGGGGATAGCCATGACGGTGATGGATCCATTCTTTCTTTAGGCCATACTTCTTACCCCATTCTTCTAAGGCTATCAGATCTGAACAGCCAACCTTCGTCACCGTTTTCATATCAGGAAAGCGGGGATCATACCAAAAATGAGTAATAAAAGCAATTTTGCCGCTGGCCGCTTGTTTCTTCCAATTGTTCAGCTCTTGTCTTGCTAAACCGAATGCCATGATTATCCCTGCTTTTGTTTTTTCTGTGCTTCATAAGCCTGATGCCAATCCGGAAAAACTTTTTTAATTGAAATGGGACGAAATGAATCTTTTTTGACACAAACATGTGTCGAATTCCCAGTCACACACAGCTCATCTTTGGAATTTCTGATTTCATAACCGTATTTTACCTTCAGTCCTGTATATTCATCCACCCATGTGAAAATCTTGGCCTGATCGCCATATGTTAGAGGCTTCTTATAATTGGCATGGATCTCAGTGACTGGAGATAAAATTCCATCCTTCTCCATCTGTGCATAACTGAATCCGAGATCTTCAATAAATGCCGTCCGGCCAATCTCAAACCAAATTAAGTAATTGGCATGATAGACGACACCCATTTGATCTGTTTCTGCATACCTTACGTCCACTTTTGCTTCTGAAACTAACATGTTCTGTCATCACCTGTCTTATATTTTCCTTTATCCGCCATTCCAATAAAGTGTAACACAGTAAAGGTGCACGGCTGAAGCAATATGCAAAAAACCCCCTATCGCAACGAATGTTACAGCAGGGGGCGGTTCTTTTATCTATTGGTTATTGCGGTAAGATTGCTCATCTTCAATCTCGCTCTGAAACGATTGAATGCTTTCTTCTCTTCTCTCGTTCTTGTTCTTGATCTGTTCTTTTTGCTGGGAAGTCATATCTGTATTCTGAACAGATTCATTTGCTTCCTGAATGTTTTGCTGCGTATTTTCTACCATCTGCTGCAGCCTTTCAACATTATTGCTTCTGTCGTCTGGTTTAGCCATCGGGATTCCCTCCTCTAAATTTGAATCAAACATAGTTTGTATCAAAGAGGAAAAAATATTCCGGGCTAATTTCTGTTCATAATGATTGGCGAATGATGTTCGATGCTGAGCTCGCATAATTCTTTAAAAGCGTTCCAGCAATCCACCACTTCCTTGTCCTCCAGGTTCTGCATGGTAATACCGAGCCAATTAAGCTCTTCCGCAAGCCTGACTGAGGAACCAATCCAAATTTTTTTATTTTTCACCGTTATGAAGAATGGCTCTTCAAACCGGAACGGGAGATAGAACCCTTCCACATTCGGATGCATGATAATGTGCTGATAGACTGTGCCTTTTGTTAATTTTGCATAAAGCAAAAGAACACCGTCGCTTTTAGCGGCAGCTTTTTTAAGTTTATTTATGATTGAGTCAGGCCCAATCTCAACCGATCCTATTTCATTTCCCCAATTTAATTCTTCACGAAAAGGAACAAGATGACCGAGACGCTGCATCTGTAATTCAAGCTCCCGATATAAAACGTCCTGATCTTCCTTCTTGGTTGAGACAGGCAATGGTTTCACTTCTGCAGTTATCAACCGTACCCCTCCTATTTCTCATCTACTACATACTTCGCTAAATATGTTGATTTATATGGTGGTAGTGAACAAAACAAGAAGGAAATGCCAGGGTTTTCTTTCGGAAAATGGCAAAAAAGAGGTTCTATCGCTGACGTGCAGGCAATAGAACCTCTTTTTTATTCAGCCTTTTGTGGGCACATAATCAGGATGTTCATTGCCTTTGTTGGCCATTTGTTTTCCCTTATTGCCTTTTCCTTCTCTTGGCTGTGTCCCCAGATGGCTGGGTACAAAGGATTGCGGATGTCTTTTCGGGTTGCTCATATTTATCTGCCTCCTTCATTACATAATATTTACTCAAAATAAAAAAAGAAACAGGAACTTCCTGTCTCCATTAGGCTTTTTTTGTATGCTTTTCTTCAAGTTTCTTCTCAATTCGTTCCATGGCTTCCTGATCGCCCAGCAGTTCCCTCTTGTTTTCTCTGACCAGGTCCTTAAACGAGATGTGTCTGTTCTTCCTCAAAATCATCACTCCATCATCCATATTCTGTTACTGTTATGGACAGGAAAAAATGTTATTATTCAAATTTCAGAAAAATAAAAAAGCCCTCCCAAAGGAGAGCTTCAATATTCATTTAGTTTTGAGGCTGTTTGTTGGAAATTTTGTTGCGAAGAACCATTGGAAGAATTCCTCCATGGCGGTAGTAGTCAATCTCTACTTCACTGTCGAAGCGTGCGATGACTTCAAACTCAATTTTTGATCCTTCTTCAGTCACGGCCGTAACCTTAATTACGTCACGCGGCTTTACATTCTCATCAACTTGTACAGTAAAGGATTCCTTTCCTGTAAGACCGAACGTTTCTGCAGTTTCGCCTTCTTTGAATTGAAGAGGAAGCACACCCATCAACACGAGGTTGCTGCGGTGGATCCGTTCAAAACTTTCAGCAAGAACCGTTTGGATACCAAGAAGGTTTGTACCTTTTGCTGCCCAGTCACGAGAACTTCCCATTCCGTAATCTTTCCCGGCAATGACCATTAAGCCTGTGTTGTTTTCTTTATATTTCATTGCAGCTTTATAGATGCTCATTACTTCATTTTTCGGCCAGTATGTTGTCCAGCCGCCTTCTGTTCCAGGTGCGATCTGGTTGCGGATACGAATGTTGGCGAACGTTCCGCGCATCATCACTTCATGGTTACCGCGGCGTGAACCATAAGAGTTAAACTCGCGAGGCTCTACACCGTTTCTGATCAAATATTTTCCTGCTGGAGAATCTTTAGCGATTGCACCTGCTGGAGAAATGTGGTCAGTTGTAACTGAATCACCGAACTTCGCGATCAGGCGAAGATCTTTCAGCGGCTGAATTTCTTTCAAGTCAGCAGAAAGTTCTTCAAAGAACGGCGGATTTTGAATGTAGGTTGAGTTTGCATCCCAGCTGTAAAGCTTTTCAGCACTTGTTTTTAATGCGTTCCAGCGAGCGTTCTCATCAAAAACACTTTCGTATTCTTTTTTGAACACTTCCGGTGTAACCGCTTGGTTCATCGCTTCTTTAATCTCAGCAGAAGAAGGCCAGATATCTTTGAAATAAACATCGTTGCCTTCACTGTCTTTGCCAAATGAATCATTTTGAAGATCGATGTTTACCGTTCCCGCAAGCGCGTATGCCACAACAAGCGGAGGAGAAGCGAGATAGTTCGCTTTTACCAGCGGATGGATTCGTCCTTCAAAGTTACGGTTTCCTGAAAGTACAGAGGTAACCGTAAGATCATTTTTAGCGATGCCTTGTTCTACCTCTAGAGATAGTGGGCCGGAGTTACCGATACAAGTCGTACATCCGTATCCGACAAGGTTAAAGCCTAATTGGTCAAGGTAAGACATAAGTCCTGCTTTTTCTAAATATCCTGTAACAACTTTTGATCCAGGAGCAAGAGATGTTTTCACATAAGCTGGAACTTTAAGTCCTTTTTCAATGGCTTTTTTTGCAAGAAGCCCGGCACCAAGCATTACATATGGGTTAGATGTGTTTGTACAGCTTGTGATCGCAGCGATAGCAACTGCTCCCGTTTTCAAGACAGATGTTTCTCCGCTCGGATGCTTCACTTTAACTTCCTTGTTGATCTCTTCGTCTGTTAAACCGAATCCTGCGTTGCCTTGTGGAGAAACAAGCGCTTTATTAAAAGCTTCTTTCATCTTAGACAGCGGAATCAAGTCTTGAGGGCGTTTAGGACCGGAAAGATTGGATTCAATTTGTGTTAAATCGATTTCAACTACGTCAGTGAAGATCGGATCTTCAGCTCCCGGTGTGTAGAATAAGCCATTTGCTTTGCTGTATTCTTCAACAAGGGTGATCTGCTCTTCACTTCTTCCAGTAAGCCGAAGATAGTTTAGCGCTTCTTGGTCTACAGGGAAGAATCCGCAAGTCGCGCCATACTCAGGCGCCATGTTGGAGATCGTGGCACGGTCTGCCAACGGCATTTCCGCAAGCCCAGGTCCAAAGAATTCAACAAACTTGCCGACTACTTTCTTTTCGCGCAGAACTTGTGTCACTTTTAACGCAAGGTCAGTTGCGGTTGCACCGTCAGGAAGTTCACCGACAAGCTTCACGCCGATTACTTCAGGTACTGGGAAATAAGATGGCTGTCCAAGCATTCCAGCTTCTGCTTCAATTCCGCCGACACCCCATCCTAATACACCAAGACCATTGATCATTGTTGTGTGGGAGTCCGTTCCAACAAGTGAATCAGGGAAAGCTTCAAGTTCCCCTTCTACTTCGTAGCTTTGCACGACAGAAGCAAGATACTCAAGGTTTACCTGATGGACAATTCCTGTAGCAGGCGGCACCGCACGATAGTTATCGAACGCGGACTGAGCCCAGCTTAACAGCTTATAGCGCTCTTCGTTTCGTTCAAATTCAAGGTTCATGTTTACATTTAAAGAATCAGCTGTTCCATATTTATCAACCTGTACAGAGTGGTCAACTACAAGGTCAACCGGAATGTCAGGGTTAATTTGAGCAGGGTCTCCACCCATATCTTTCATGGCTTTTCTAAGAGAAGCCAAGTCAACAACAGCAGGCACACCCGTAAAATCCTGCAGGATTACACGTGACGGCTTGAAAGGAACATCGATATTCTTAAGTTCTGGAGTTCCCCATTTCGCTAGGTTCTCAATATGTTCTTTTAGAATTACTCTGCCGTCATGCTGCCTTAAAACGGATTCAAGCAAAATTTTAACGGAGTACGGCAATTTAGAAACGTTGCCCACACCCGCTTCTTCGAGTGCATTCAGTCGATAGTAGTTGTACGTTTTTCCATTTGCGCTAAATGATGAACGCGCTTTAAAAATGTCATTTTGTTGTTTAGTCATAACTCCACTCTCCTCCTTCAAACCAATCATACACCAAACAAGAGAAAAATTGTCGAAAAGTTGCACATATACTGCAAAATTCTCTCTTTACTCATTCTACAATTTCCTTCCCTTACCTATCATACGAAAGTGCTTTCAATAAGTAAATAACAGATATGTTATTAAACAATATAAGAAAATCTTATGTTCGTTTCCATTCACCAAAGATTTGCGTTTTCGTATGATATAGAGACTTAAATAACTCTCTTGGGAAAGGAGCTGAGGGCACATGGCTATTCTAAAACAGCTTGCTACACTTCTTGCAATTATCGGAGCACTGAACTGGGGTCTGATTGGTTTATTTGATTTTAACGTAGTTACCGCAATTTTTGGAAGCGGTTCCGCATTAACGCAAATCATTTATGTATTGGTTGGCTTAAGCGGTCTCTGGCTGCTTGTCGACTGGTTCAGGAAAAAATAGTCTGTTCTTTTATAAAAAGCACTCCAGAATTAGGGAGTGCTTTTTTTCTTTGTTCTGCACACACTAAAGGAACAAGGGGGGTGGATCTTATGGCAAAAGCAAAAGGGAAAGCGAATCATATCCGTCCGGGAATGAATGCAGCTAAAGCTCAAGGCGGCGGCGCAGGATATGAGACGGAATTTGGCAACGAACAGCTTCACGCTTCCAACGAACCTTTGACAGAGGCACAGAAACAGAACAATAAAAAGACAAAAAAACGAAAATAAATCAGCTGTTATATTGTGAAATAAACCCTTGGAGCTCTGAACGGTACTGCTCGAGCTGCTGTCTTTGATGTTCAGAGGACACTTCGAGTGCATTATCGATCTGCTGCAGTGCTTCTTCTGCTTCTTTTTTCAGTTCTTTTACCCTTCTGCCATAATCGGCAGCTTGGGTTTGAATGAGCTGATTTGCAGAAACTGCCTGAGAATATCCTTTTTCTGCATCTTGAAAAGCCTGTTGTTTATCTTTGTGATACGGCATTGTTCTTTCTCCTTTGTTTGATGTCATAATGTCTTTACTATGCCAAAACAAAGAATAATTTATTCAATACGGAGGGTCTTATGACAGAGCATAATAGGTTTGATGATATTCGCAAAAATGCCCCAAAAGGTCAAAATCCAGGACAGCCTGAACCGCTGAGCGGATCAAAAAAAGTGAAAAACAGAAACCACACCCGCCAGAAGCACGGCGGAAAAATGTAATTCCTCTAAAAGCCAACCTAAGCGTTGGCTTTTAGTTTAGGTTTAAGAACGTTTGAATCAGAGCCTTTTCATCCGTTTCATCCAAAGTCCTCGGATCGATGACACATTTATTGTTTCTTACCGTTACGATCACAGGAACTCTCTGCTTTCTTAACTTCTCCGCAAGCTCAGAGGGTGACAGATTACGATCCGTTACTTCTATTATATAGGCAGGCAATAGCACATCCGGCATCGTTCCGCCTCCCGGCATGGAAAACCCTTTTTTCACCGTACAATTGAACGTGCCTTCCAGCTTTCTTGCAATCCTTCCGGCCTGTGTCTGAATTTCCTCCTGTGTTCTCAGCATGTCCCGGATAACAGGAATCTCTTTCGCTTTCTCATCATTATGATAAGCGAGCAAAGTGGCTTCCAGAGCAGCAAGTGTAAGTTTATCTACACGAAGCACCCTCGCAAGCTGATGGTTTTTTAATACGGTTATTAATTCCTTCTTTCCAGCGATAATCCCCGCTTGAGGGCCGCCAAGCAATTTATCCCCGGAAAAAGAGATCAAGTCAATTCCTGCCTGAACGGCTGGCTTTATCTCAGGTTCGTCTCCGATCTTATACCGCGAGAACGGAAAGAGCGATCCGCTCCCCATATCCTCATATAAAATAAGTCCCGGATTTTTTTCTTTCAATTTCAGCAGTTCGATTGCAGGAATACTTTTTGTAAAGCCACTCATTTTGAAATTGCTGCTATGGACTTTCATAATCATAGCCGTTTCACTTGTGATCGCTCGTTCATAATCTGCCATATGCGTTTTATTAGTCGTGCCCACTTCAATCAGGCGGGCACCGCTTTCTTCCATGATGGATGACACTCGAAAGGAGCCGCCAATCTCCACAAGCTCTCCCCGCGAAACGATAACTTCTTTCTCTTTCGCTAAAACATTCAGGATAAAATAAACGGCTGCGGCATTATTGTTTACCACCAATGCCGCTTCACTGCCAGTGATGGATGTGATCTGCTTCTCAATAACCTCATTCCGAGATCCTCTCGATCCCTCTTCAAGATTGTATTCAAGGTTCGTATAGGAAGACGCAGCCTCGGCCACCCTTTCTGCGGCAGCTCTGCTCAGCCTTGCCCTCCCTAGATTCGTATGTAAAACAACACCTGTTGCATTGATTACTTTCTTCAACAAATAGGGACCTTCTTCGTAAAGCCTGCGGCTGACTGCTTCACATACCCGGGATAGTAGTTCTGTATTTTCGGCTTTTCCATTATAGCTGCCCTTCAGTATGGCTTCCCGGAGATTACTGATTTCTTCCTGAACCCATCGTGTAATTATTTCTGCCGGAACTTCCAATTTCTCCGCCTGCCAATCTTTGGCCTGTAGAACAGCATTCACAGCAGGCAATCTCCTCAACTTTTCCTTCACGTTCCTGCTCCTTTCTTCTTTCTCTTTTTTTTAATTGTACTTTTTCGCACTTCGCCTCAAAAATGTTTATACTACATTTAAGGAGGTGGAGTTCATGACAAGCCAGGATAAAATCCGTTTGACCCAGTTTTCAACCAAAGGCGGCTGAGGCTGCAAAATCGGTCCCGAGGACCTGGCACAAGTTTTGTGCCATTTACCAGAAAGAGAAGCTGACCCTAACTTGATCGTCGGCCTGGAAACTTCTGATGATGCAGGAGTATACAAACTGAGTGAAGAAGTTGCCATGATTCAAACCGTAGATTTCTTTACACCCATTGTAGATGATCCGTATATGTTCGGACAAATTGCTGCAGCCAATGCTTTAAGCGATGTATATGCGATGGGCGGCACCCCAAAAACCGTCTTAAATATTGTCGGTTTTCCGCTAAAAAAATTGGGCCATGAAGTATTAGCGGAGATTCTAAAAGGCGCGGCCGACAAAGTGCAAGAGGCTGGTGCTCTTATCGTTGGAGGACATTCCATCGATGATCAGGAGCCAAAATTCGGCTTATCTGTTACAGGCTTTGCCCACCCGGCGCAGATCTACAAAAATGTAGGATTAAAGCCCGGCGATGCTCTTATTCTTACAAAACCGATCGGAATCGGCATTCAGACAACCGCCATCAAGCAGAACCGTTTTAATGAGGGGCAAGTCCGGTATGTTTCGGAGATCATGGCCACATTGAACAAAACCGCGGCAGAATGCCTTGCTAACTATCAGCCTAATGCTGTGACCGATGTGACCGGATTTGGTTTGCTGGGACACGCCAGTGAGATGGCTAAAGGCAGTGAATCAGTTTCGGTCGCTCTCTCTTATTCCAGAACACCGGTCGTCGAAGGAACAGAAGCACTTGCCATGCAGGGAGTCGTCCCAGGCGGCACGAAAGCGAACCATCAATGGATTGAAGATTTGATCAGGTATGATGAGTCGCTGACAGAAACACAGCAATGGATATTATGTGATGCTGTTACGTCCGGCGGATTATTAGTCAGTCTGCCGGAGAACCAGGCCGATGCTTATCTTAGAGATCTGCATAGCGCAGGATTAAAGCAAGCAGCAAAGATCGGCAGTGTTACTGAACGAAAAGAAAGATTGATCATCATTGAACCTTAAAAAAACTCCGATTACTGCGGAGTTTTTTTCATGCCTTATTCCATCTTCTATGATCACCTGCACGTTCTGTATATCCCAGCTGATCCAGTAATTCAAGAAACGGAATAAGAAATTTCCTGGATACCTTCAATGCCGTTTTTGCTTCCTGTATGGAAAAGGACGGTGCACAGTTCTCCTTTAATGTCTTCATATGCAAATTCAGGGCTTTGCTGTGGATCAGCCTGTCTCCCCCTGCTTGCACAGCCTGGCCTGTGCGTCGCAAATAGGATAAGATGTCCAGTCGCATTCCTTTCGGCAGTCCAGCCTGTTCGTAAAGCTGATCAAAAGGATCTGACTCAATTCCCTGCTGAAACAGCCTTTGCTCCAACTGTTGGTAACGCACTTTCCATTGATTTGGAATCTCCGGCTGAAAATTGCTTTTTGCGATCAGATTCTGATTTTGCCGCAATGCAGCTTCATGGAGCAGTTCTTTTAAAACATATTCAATCAGCAAGGCAGGATATCCTTTGAGCCGCTGTAGAAGTTCGGCTTTATCCAACCCTTCCCGCAAAGGATATAGCTGATGAAAGCGAGCTGCTTCTTCTACGATCCTGTTTTTTATCTCCGAAACGCTCTCTGAAAGTGCATATTGTTCTGAAGAAACCTCAACGATGTGCTTTTCTGCCAGTAAACGCTGTAGATGGCCAGACAGAACGGCAGGGATGCCCGTCAATTTTGCCATCTCATCCACGTGCAGCAAATGATGTGATTGCAGGTGACGGATGATCCATTCTTCTGGAGCACCCTCTTTTTTCTCCTTCAGGAATGCAACAGTCTCCTCTCCAAACCGGTATTTTCCACCATTTGGATCGATCACTTCTCCGCCGCCGATCGTTTGTTCAGGAGAAGGACGCCTCAAAATGAACCGGTCACCCCGCTTGGCTATGACCGGGTGGACTAACCGAACCTGACAATAAGCAGCTCCCGCTTTTTCAGTAGATTCGTTTCTGTCAAAGAATACGATCTTACCCATGATTTCTGTAGTTCCTATGTAAAATTTGATGAGCTGGCGCTGCTTGATCTTCTTATGATTCTTGGTTAACAGCAGCATGATGTCCAATGTATCCGTAACTTGATACTCTCCTGGAGAAAAAAGAACATGCCCTCTTTTAACATCCTCATGCTTGATCCCCGCGACATTCAGGGCGGCCCTTTGTCCCGCCAGGGCATAATCCACTTGTCTGTTGTGTATCTGCAGCTGCCTTACTTTTACTATATCTCCGCCCGGCTCCATTTGCAGTGTGTCACCGACAGAGGCGGAACCTTCTAAAATCGTTCCTCTTACAACCGTTCCTTGTCCTGCTACAGTAAACGAATGGTCGATCGGCAGCCGAAATGGACCGCAGACATTTTTAGCGGTTACGTTTTCCGCCATGCCGAGGAGTTCCAACTTCAGTTCTTCCAACCCTGTTCCTGAAAAGCTGTCGACAAAATGAACAGAATGGTTAAGGAACGAGAAGCTCTTCATCATCTCTTCGATCTCTTCGAGGAGCAATGACTTCCATTCTTCATTAACCTTATCTGCCTTGGAAACTGCACAAACTAGATTCGTGATTCCCAGAAATTGAAGAATTTCAAGATGCTCAACGGTTTGCGGCATAATTCCTTCATCTGCTGCAATCACAAGGATGACCATATCAATTCCTGCTGAGCCAGCAATCATCTGGCGGATGAACCGTTCATGCCCAGGAACATCAATGATAACTGATTGGATTCCATCACCGAGGTGAAAATGAGCGATCCCGGGTTCAATTGTAATGCCTCGCTCTTTTTCCTCTTTTAACGTATCAGTATCCACGCCGCTCAACGCCTTCGTCAGTGCTGTTTTCCCATGGTCAATATGGCCGGCAATTCCAATCGTAATATGCTGTGCTCCGATCGCAGACACCTCCCTGTATTTTCTCTTTTCTTATCATATCGTACCATTTTATTTGCAGACAGGCTTCTGCGGTGAAGCTTTATTCGGGTGAAACTATCTATTCCATTGCCATTGTGTTATACTATTTAAAAGTGAGGTGGCGTTTTGAACGTTTATAAACCTAAAAAAAGCAATCTTAAATCTTTAATTGCTGATAAGAACATGAAGATCCAAGCTCTTTCAAAAAAAACCAATATCTCTGTTGACCAGTTAAACGATTACCAGTCTAAAAAAGTAATGAGTCTAAGCAATGCTATGACCATCGCAAAAGAATTAGATTGTCAGATTGAAGAACTTTATGACTGGAAGGTAGTAAAAGAGTGAAACTTTCACTCTTTTTTTCCTTTTTGTTTGTTACTTAGGGCTGAAGCAATACTTTATTACGAATTAGGGAGAGAACCAACCTGAAAAATAATCTGTTTGCCGCCGGTGAATCCGTAAAAATTAAAGCTACCGATGAAATGGTCACTGTTTTACGATGCAAGTTTATTAAGAACATGAAACGCTATTCTTACATTGTGAAAGAAAATCCTTCAACATTCTACTTTGAGGAAGAACTTGTTAAGAAATAACTTCCTTCCACGGGGCCAGAAGTGCAGCTGGTGCTCGCCTGGGTCTTCAACACCTCTTGGGAGGCGCGTGCCGTCTCCGGTGGGTTCGATTCCCACATGGTCCCGCCATTGAAAATGAATGAACCAAATATAAAAGAAGACGGCAGATGCCGCCTTCTTTTTTTATTGTTAGTTATACTCACCGGCCAGTACATCAGCAAATGCTTTCACATATGGCGGCAGGTCTGGCGGACGGCGGCTTGAGACCAGGTGGCCATCAACGACTACTGCCTCATCCAGCCACACTGCTCCGGCATTCTCCATATCATCCTTTATCCCGGGTGTGCTCGTTACATTTTTACCCTGAAGCATTTTTGCAGAGATCAGGACCCATCCGGCATGGCAAATTTGACCGATTGGCTTTTTATGAGTTTCCATATGCTGAACGATTTCTATAACCTTTGAAAAACGTCTCAGTTTGTCGGGTGCCCACCCGCCTGGAACGAGTAAAGCATCATAGTCTGAGGGATCAATCTCGTCAAATGAATAATCCGATTCCGCAGGTACTCCGTATTTTCCTTTATAGGTTTCTCCCGCTTTCTCCCCGGCAAGATCGACTTGAGCTCCTTCTTCCCGCAAACGCAGAATAGGATACCATAATTCCAGATCTTCAAACTCATGATGTACAAGACTCAATACCTTTTTGTCCGCTAACCGCATGTACGGCACCTCCAAAATAATAGATTACTCTCTGTCCGATAATGTAACGTGATTTTTAAGGTGAAGTCAAGCCATCCCGCTTGCTGCCATGATCATTATTTCCCAGCATCCATAAACGGTAGGGAGGTATACTTCTTTTTCCAGCAGGTTATCCAAGCGTTTATGCACATATGAATATTTATGCAGGCTTAGTTATCCCAGGTTTATCCACAATTTAAATTATTTACAGTTATCCACAACAAGACCTGTTATAGTGTTAATAACTTTCTGTACCAATGAATAAACTGTTATAGTTCCATTTTCGAACTGTTATAATCCTGTGGAGGATGTCATTTTTTGTCGTATAAATTATTTCCCGTAATCGATCTTTCCCTCCCCTCTTCACACACTTCCAGATGTTTATTGATTTCGTCCTGTTTCTCAAGATATAATTGTTAGAGAATACATTATAAGGTTGAAGAAACCTATTGATCGGGGTGGACAGCATGTCTGCAGGTTTTTTTCTATTCATTGCAGCCTGGACAATATTTTTAATCTCAATGTTTGCGATCGGC
Source organism: Fictibacillus sp. WQ 8-8 (assembly GCF_024494405.1). NCBI lineage: Bacteria > Bacillati > Bacillota > Bacilli > Caryophanales > Fictibacillaceae > Fictibacillus > Fictibacillus sp. WQ 8-8. Next base: position 14,626 of record NZ_JAMXKG010000007.1, on the reverse strand, counting down.
GGTTATTTTATGTTTCGAAAGTTTTTGAAACGGCTTCCGAAAGAAGACGGAAAATCAATCTTGGACTGGCAGGATTACTATATCCAGGAGACGATCCATTTATGGACTCCGCCGCAAAAGGCCTTTTTGGAGGAACTCGTCACACCTGTTCCCGAACTTTTCCGTGATGTTGCCCGTGAAAAGATTGCAGGAAAAATCGGCGAACTTGCCATACAGGAAAAAGCATCTGTGATGACGCAGGATCTTATAGTACGGGGATACATTATCGCTACACCGAAAAGAGATCATAAATGGCTTATCAAAAAGTTAAACGAAAAGCACATTGACCTCTCTCCCTATAAGAGCCTTTTAGGATAAAAAAACTCGATCACCATTTGGTGATCGAGTTTTTTTATGATTTCAGCACTTTTTGATATCCGAAATACATCGCCACTCTCCAGGGGAGAATCATCCCAAACGCCACGATAAAAAACAGACCGCTCGTTTCTGTATAGGAGATCTGATGGCCAAGGTACGTCTTCATCGCCATTCGTATGAGGAAAAGAGCAATCAAAATCGCCACAAAAGCTTTTGAGCGGATAAGATAGACCTCCCCTCCCCTCTTTTCAAACTTGCTTGTTTTTATAAGAAATATGGAAAAGAGACAGCCCACCAGGAACGCCTCCCCTGCCTCCCACCAGGTAACTCGGAACTCAGGAAATGCAAACATGAGAAACCCGGTGGACATGAAAAAAGGAGGAAGTATAATCTTTTTAAGTGAGGCAGGTTTTTTCGTAGCCTTCAAACGTACAAAAATAACGGTGACAGCCATGACGGCTGCCAGTATACTGCTTGCAATAAAAAACAAAATCTTTTCCTTCTTTCTTATTCAGATGGCTCAAAAAATTGTTGTTGTTTTTAAAATAAGATCGTTGCTGCTTTCTTTCCAGGAGTGATCCTTCTTAAAATCCTTGAAAGCCGCCAAAAACGCGATTTACGAGAAACGAAGTGAACTTGGTCATCCAGTCAAAGTATAACATGACCCCCATAGCGACCATAAGAAAACCGCCAGATTTCATTATTTGAACATTATATCTCTTTATGCTGCTTAGTTTATCCAAAAAGAAACTTAAAAAGAAAAAAGGAACCGCAAAACCAAGAACATAAAAAGCCATATACAGCATGCCCGCTCCTGGATTGGACACAGCCAGAGCGATCACTGCACCTAGAATCGGGCCTGTACAAGGTGTCCATCCTGCAGCAAAACCGATTCCAATCAAGATGGAGCCCATGTATCCCGCAGGCCTGTTTCTGAAAGCCAGCTTTCTGTCCTTCATTAAAAACGCCGGCTTCAATAAGCCTAAAATGATCAAGCCAAAGATGACAATGATAATCGCTCCGAACTGGCGAAGAAAATCTTTGTATTCAACAAAGATATTGCCGATGAATGAAGACGATAACCCCAGGACGATAAAAACGATCGAAAAACCGAGCAAAAAATAAGCCGTATGCAGCATGGCTTGTTTTCTTTTCATTCCCTTTTCTTCTTTGATCTCCCTGACTGAAATTCCTGTGATATAAGAAAGGAAAGCCGGATAAAGCGGCAGGCAGCACGGGGAGATAAAAGACAGTAAACCAGCTCCAAAAGCCAGCCATATATTCAAGTCTGCCATCAAGTCTACTCCTCTTTATGTAATACTTTTAGTTTATAGATTTAAGACCGCTAGTTCAATGAAAATGAAGAAAAATTCCTCAGGGAGGATCATCTGGCATCATAGAAGAGCTTTCCTTTTAGCTGAAGGGAATACATTTTGTGATATAAGCCTCGTGCTTCCACCAGTTCTTGATGAGTTCCTCTTACCACAATCTCTCCCTGATGAAGAACAAGAATCAGATCAGCATCTTGAATAGTGGACAGACGGTGAGCGATTGCGATCGTCGTTCTACCTGCCCTCATTTTCTTTAATATATAACTAAGATATATTCTCCGACAACTCTTCCTCTAAATCCACTTTAACAGCAAATATTTCAGCTGCAGCTGAATCATTTCCTGGAGCATGAATTACCATCTCAACCTTGTACAGATTCTCATTGTCAGTTAAGTATTCTCCCTGCGATGGGACAGTTTGAAATTCGTAATATCCAGCATCTCCATGGTCTTCGCCTTTAGAGTATAAATGCAAATAAATTTTTATCATAGAGTTCCCCCATCCTTAACTAACTCACTTTTCTCCCTGTAAAGTAAAACCTATACGTCTAGCCGACTCGGCTCTATATCTACTCCATTCGATAAAAGGAATTAATTTCCTTTAACTGAAAGAAAATCAACTTCCTTTTTCAATTGCTAGTAATACTCCTCCATTAATCTTCTAATTTCATTAAAAAAACCACCCTTCTGCTGAATCTTACGCAGAAAAAGTGGTAGTTGTCGTGATATAAGAAAAATTAACCAATGACTTAAGGAATGATCAACTGATTAATCTTAATTGATGAAAAAAGCCTGCTGGTACGGGCCTTTTACTTCATCTGGTTGTTCATTGCTTTCATCATCTGATTGATTTTCTTTTGGGACGGCTTCTGACCCATTTGCATCATCATCACACGCAGCATGTTTTCATTGATTGGTGGATTCTTTTGTAGGTAATTCATCATGTATTTGCGGGCAATGAAAAATCCAATTGCTACTCCTGCAAGAAGCGCTAAAATGCCCACAAGGATATAATAAAACATAGTAAAACTTCCTCCTTCGTGTTGTCTAGCACTAGTTTACTATAAAAAGACAATCAGTTACAAGATACACGCCAAAATATTTATGACCCATAGCCTGACCTAGCCTTTAACGGATTCAACCAGCCATAGCGGTAATACTTAAAATCCATCGCAAAAAAACAGCGTTCAAACTTTCGTATGTTTTCAAAAATGGCTGTTTCCGCCTCAAAACTGCCTACGCTTTGAAGAAGCATATAACGTTCTGAAAAACTGAGCCGCGCAGAGCTTTTTTCACACTCCAGAAGGAAAGAGTGGACTTCCGCCTGAAATCCTTTTGATGAGAGCAGCATCTGTTTTATAAACGATTGAAGAGGGTTCAGCTGAAGCGGAGAGGTGATGTAAAGGATTTGTTTCATCAATACTTCTTTTTGCTGAGTAAAGGTTTTGTATTCTTCCAAAAACAGCTGAAAGAGTTTGATTTCTTTCCCAAAATACTCTTCGGCGACATCTTCCTTTATCTTATAGATCAAATACTCTCTCAAAACCGCCACCTCTCTCCCTTTTTTACAATTAGTATAATGGATTCTTTACAAAATACTTGTCTTATGCTGTAGCATGAGGCCACTTCTTTTGTCGAAAAAGAAACCCCGGAGAAAATATTCTCCGGGGTTTATACAGCTTATTTATTCAATAAAGCTTTTAATTTATTGGATACATTTTCGACTGTAAAGCCGTATTCAGCAATGATTTTTTCTCCAGGTGCTGAAGCGCCAAATTTGTCAATCGCAATTGTGTCGCCATCCAAACCAACATATTTGTGAAGGCCTTGAGATGCCGCCATTTCAATACCGAGTCTTGTTCTTACCGATGAAGGAAGAACGCTCTCTTTGTATTCTGCAGATTGCTTTTCAAAACGATCCCATGAAGGCATAGAAACAACAGAAACTTGGATTCCCTCTTGTTTTAATTGTTTCTGTGCTTCGATCGCCAAGCTGACTTCAGAACCAGAAGCGAGCAGCAACCCTTGAGGTGTACCTTCAGCTTCAGAAATAACATATGCACCTTTTTTGACATTCTCATATGCACTTTCTTTTGTCCCTTCTAGAATCGGAAGGTTTTGTCTTGTTAATACTAGTGCAGTTGGCTGATCTACACTTTCAAGAGCCAGCTTCCACGCAGCAACAGACTCATATGCATCTGCTGGCCGGATGACAGAAAGCCCAGGCATCGCACGGAGTGACGCAAGCTGTTCTACCGGCTCATGGGTAGGGCCGTCTTCACCAACTGCTACACTGTCATGGGTAAACACATAGGTTACCGGAAGCTTCATGATGGAAGCCAGACGGATTGCCGGGCGCAAGTAGTCTGAGAATACGAAGAACGTTGCACCGAATACTTTCAGTCCGCCATGAAGCGCCATTCCGTTAACAGCTGCACCCATCGCAAATTCCCTTACTCCAAACCAGATGTTGCGGCCGCTGTAATTTTCACGGCTGAAGTTTGTTTCTCCAGTAAGCATCGTGTTGTTTGATCCTGCAAGGTCAGCAGATCCTCCAAACAACCATGGAATATTTTTTGCAAAAGCATTCAATGCTTTTCCTGAAGAAGCCCTTGTCGCAACAGCTTTATCAAATTCAGGAAGATTCGCATCAAAGTTTTCTGGTAATTTGTTATCGATCGCTGTTTTCAATTGAGCTGCAGCTTCACTGTGCTCTTTTTCATAGCGTGCAAATAACTCATTCCATTCCTGTTCTTTCTTTTTGCTATCTTCTTTCAATGAAGCAAAGTGATCACTTACTTCATCAGGTACGAAGAAGTCTTCTTCAAACACCCAGTTGTATGCTTCTTTTGTCAGTTTTACTTCATCTGATCCAAGAGGAGCACCATGAGAAGCAGATTTACCGGACTTGTTAGGAGAACCGTATCCGATTACTGTTTTCACTTCGATTAACGTCGGATGTGAAGTATCCTTTTTTGCTTCGGCGATCGCATTTTCGATCTCTTCAAGGTTTGTTCCGTCTTCTACACGAAGTACTTGCCATCCATATGCTTTAAAGCGGTCTTCTACACTCTCAGAAAACGAAAGATGAAGATCTCCATCAAGAGAGATATCATTTGAATCATAAAGAACAACAAGTTTTCCGAGTCCAAGATGACCTGCTAAAGATGCAGCTTCAGCTGATACGCCTTCCATCAAATCTCCGTCTCCACAGATAGAGTACGTATGGTGGTCAACAACTTCAAAGCCGTCTTTGTTGTAAGTTGCAGCAAGATGGCGTTCTGCCATTGCCATACCTACAGCCATCGCGATCCCTTGTCCAAGCGGTCCTGTTGTAGCATCTACACCAGCCGTATGTTTGTACTCAGGATGTCCTGGCGTTTTGCTTCCCCATTGGCGGAATTGTTTTAAGTCTTCCATGGACAAGTCATAGCCTGAAAGGTGAAGCAGGCTGTAAAGCAGCATGGAGCCATGCCCTGCAGATAACACAAAACGGTCACGGTTAAACCATTCAGGATTTTCCGGGTTGTGATTCATGAATTTCGTCCAAAGACTGTAAGCCATCGGTGCAGCACCCATTGGCATACCAGGGTGTCCAGATTTGGCTTTCTCAATGCTATCTATAGCCAAGGTACGGATAGTGTTGATTGATAATTGGTCAATTGAAGCAGTAGACATTATTTAATCATCCCTTCATCTACATATGTAAAAGATTTCTCGATACCATCATAAACATATTGGACATTTTATACAAGCACAATGCCCACCAATAGTGTCCCATAAAATCTTTCTTTGATACAAATAAAAAAACCTGCATTATAACTTTATAACTTTTTGTTATAATACAGGTTCCTTTATTTAGTTTAACGCAGGGAACTCACAATAAAAGATATCTTCCCCTTCGTCATAGTCCAGTTTCATATCATCTACGAGCCAGCGGTCATCCGGTTTAATACAAAATTTCAATCCGCTTATTTCCTGAATATCATCACCGTCTGCCGGCTGAGCTGGGATGACGCCTAATGAGTATCCGCCGTTGCTTGCACTGCCGGCATATCGCGCATATAACCGGAGTGCCTCACCTTCATTAAGATCGATCTCACTATACAGTCTGACCACAGAATCCGTTATTGAAAAGGCCAAGGTGTTCTCCCCTTTCACAGTTGTTATATAACAGTATATACGAAATTCTGAATTTTGCAACAACAAAAAAGCCTGATTTCTTTGTACTGAAATCAGGACTTTTTCCTTAATGCTTCATATTGTTCTGGCTTTTTTTACTTTCTTTTAGCTTATCCGGTGTTACATCATTGCCTTCAGGGTCAATGAACTTCAATGAATGCAATCTATTTTGAAAAGAAGTTCTGACGTTTTTCAGATACTCCTCCCTTAATTGCTTTTGTTCTTTGGCTTCTTCTGTTGACAAACCTTCTTGTTTAGATTTTTTGGCAAGAAAATTTATCCGTTCCAGTTTATCTGGTGTAAGCATGGAACACCTCTCCTTTTTCTTCGATATCCCTATCGTAACGAATATTAAGTAGAGTTTCCAGTCGGAGCACTTTCTAAATACTCCTTATACCTGCGGTGAACTGTCGCTTTTGATGCTTCATATCCAAAACCCCTTAGCGTAACGGCAATTTCTGCAAACGTAAGATCCATTCCTCTAAGCCGGATGATTTCATCAACCGGAAGCACCTTCCGGTCTCTTCCTCCATGATGGATGTTCTTTAAATTCTTTTGTGGTTTATAGCCTTTTTGAACAGCCTTCCTCATTCCTCTTTTTATCTTTAAGTTATGTAGCTTGCGCTGATATTCCTCTACAACGGCAACGATTTCAAGCACCATAGACTCCGCTTCGGAAAGATGGTATTCCCCTTGGCTGCTGTAGGTATAAACTTTAATGCTCCTCTTCTGTAGTTCGTGAAGAAGAACGATCTTGGCGTTCCCCCTGCCTAAGCGGGTATCATCCGTTACAAGAAGAACATCAAATTCTTCGTTTTGGGCCCGCTCGATTACCTCAAACAAACCATCCCGTTCCAGGCTGTATCCGCTTTCTCTATCTTTTATAACAGAGACAATGCCGAACCCATGGCTCACTGCCAGCTGTCTCAATTCATCTTCCTGCCGGGATAAAGAGGATGTCTGCTCTTCCTTTTCGGTGCTTACTCTGCAATAAATGATCGATCTCAATTGTGCCTCACCTGTCTTCTTCTGCCTTGATCGGTATCGTTAATTTCTGTCCTGGGGTAATGGTTCCTGCCTGTATTCCGTTATTCTTTTCAACCCAGTTGACAAATTCCCAATTTGAACCTTTGTCCTTCGTATATTCTTCGGCGATCTCCCAAAGTGAATCACCTTTATTAACGGTAATCTCCATATATTCTCTGGATCCTTCTGCGTGAGACTGATAAGCGAACATAATAAAACCTGCTGCAACAATAGATAATAGCATAAATACCGGTGAAAATCCCTTCATCGTATATCTCCCCTTTGCGAATATGTGTTCTTATTAATTTTCATTATAATAGGAACACCTGTTCTTTACAAGGGTTTTCTTCGAACTTATGTTTGTATATCTTGTTCCTGCATGCTATACTTTTTTCAAGAGTATTCAGTGAATGAGGTGTAATCATGACAAAATTATCCAGAAGACAAATCGATATCCTGGATTTTATTAAGGAAGAAGTAAACGCGAAAGGCTATCCACCATCAGTCAGGGAAATCGGTGAAGCAGTTGGACTGGCTTCAAGCTCAACCGTACACGGCCATTTATCCAGGCTTGAGAAAAAGGGACTGATCAGGCGTGATCCTACCAAACCCAGGGCCATTGAAGTGCTCGGCCTCGAATCAGATCAGATCATAAACAGAACGCGATCAGTTAATGTACCGATCATCGGTAAAGTTACCGCGGGTTCACCGATTACAGCAATCGAAAACGTTGATGAATATTTTTCATTGCCAGAACACGTTGTAGGAGACGATAATGTTTTTATGTTAACTGTAGAAGGAGACAGTATGATAGAAGCTGGCATCTACGACAGGGACCTCGTGGTCGTCAAGCAGCAGCCAACAGCTGAAAACGGTGACATCATTGTGGCCATGACAGAAGAAAATGAAGCGACTGTAAAACGCTTTTTTAAAGAAAAAGACCACATTCGCCTGCAGCCGGAAAACGCCGCTTTATCTCCAATTTTGCTGCAAAACGTGACCATCCTTGGTAAAGTAATCGGTGTATATCGAACACTTCAATAAAGAAAAGCAAAAAACAGCGACCCCGCAAACATGGCTGGGTCGCTGTTTTAGTTATAAGGATAATATTAATTATGAAAGTTTGTACCGTCCGTCGTTGCTTCCATAATGCCCGCACGAATCACAAAGTCTCCAAAGTGCTCGCCTTCTTCGCGTTCTTTCGCAAATCTAGGGAACAGCATCTTCAATTCTTTTAAAATCTCTTCCTCCCCTATGTTTTCACGATACATTTTGCTCAATCGGCTGCCGTCAAACGCTGCACCCAAATACATGTTATATTTTCCTGGGGCTTTACCGATAAACCCAATTTCACCTAGCGCATGGCGGGCACATCCATTGGGGCAACCCGTCATCCGAACGGTAATCTCTTCGTTTCTCAAGCCGTTTTCTTCAGCTATGTTATCGATCTTGTTCATTAGCACCGGAAGATAGCGTTCTGCCTCCGCCATGGCTAGACCGCAAGTAGGAAGGGCCACACAAGCCATGGAATTGCGCCGGATCGCAGAAACTTTTTGGCTGTCGAGCATTCCATACTGTTCCAACAACTCTGTAATCTCTTGTTTCTTCTCTCTCGTAATATTGGCAATTATAAGGTTCTGGTTGGCGGTCAAACGGAATTCCCCTGTATGGACCTTTGCGATTTCCCTTAAACCGGTCATCAGCTTGTAGTTCTCAAGATCCGCGATACGGCCGCCTTCAACAAACAGAGTAAAATGCCAATTCTCCTGCACACCCTGTACCCAGCCATACCGGTCTCCATTATCTTCAAAAGAAAAGTCTTTCGCTTCATCCAGACTCCAGCCTAAACGGTTTTCCAGCTCTTCTTTAACGGTTTGAAGACCTAACCGGTCGACTGTATATTTAAAGCGGGCGTTCTTACGCTGTGAACGGTTTCCATAATCTCTCTGAATGGTAATGACTTTTTCAGCCACCTCAAGAATCTGGTCCGGTATGCAAAAACCAATCACTTTTGACAGCTGCGGATAGGTTGCTTTATCTCCATGTGACATTCCCATGCCTCCACCAATGGACACATTAAATCCAATTAGCCTCCCATCTTCTACTACGGCGATTAAACCGAGGTCCTGTGAAAAGACATCAATGTCATTGGAAGGTGGAACTGCAATGCCGATTTTAAATTTACGCGGCAAGTAAAGCGGTCCGTACATCGGTTCAACTTCTTCTGTTTCTGGAGTGCCTGCTACTTTTTCCTCATCCAGCCAAACCTCGTGGTACGCTCTCGTTCTTGGCAAGAGATAGTCACTGAGTTTTTTGGACCATTCATACACATCAGAATGAACTTCTGATTGATAAGGATTGGAGATGCACATCACATTACGGTTTACGTCACCGCAAGCTGCAATCGTATCGAGCATTGATGCATGGATCTCCTGAATGGTACTTTTCATGTTCCATTTTAAAATGCCGTGCATTTGAAACGTCTGGCGTGTGGTTAATTTTAATGTTCCATTACCATACTGGTTGCCCAGCTGATCCAAAACCAGCCATTGAGAAGGCGTCACCACTCCCCCTGGCAATCTTACGCGGAGCATGAACTGATAAGCTGGTTCAAGCTTTTGTTTCTGCCGCTCTGTACGAAGGTCTCTGTCGTCCTGCAAATAGCTGCCATGATGCTTCATGAGGCGGTTATCATCATCCGGGATACCTGCACTGATCCGGTCAAGCATCACTTCCTTCAGCGTACCCCGTAAATAATTACTCTCTTCTTTTATACGTTCCACATCACTCGGTTTGCCTTCCGGTGCTTTTAATAATGGGTTTGACATCTCTTTAAACTCCTTTCTGTTGCCGGTCAATACACGTCACGCTGATAACGTTTTTCCTGCTGCATGCGGGCCACATACTCTTCCGCTTGTTCATGGGTCATGCTGCCTTCATTTTCAATGATTCCGATCAGTGTTTGATGAACATCATGGGCCATGTTTTTCTCATCGCCGCATATATATAAAACAGCACCTTCTTCTAACCAATGGAAGAGTTCTTTACTGTGTTCAAGCAGACGATGCTGTACATATACTTTTTCCTCGGTGTCGCGGGAAAACGCCACATCCATTTTTGTCAGAACGCCATTCTCCAGCCACTTTTGCCATTCTGTCTGGTATAGGAAATCACTGACAAAATGCTGATCTCCAAAGAACATCCATGATTTCCCCTCTGCACCTGTTTCCTCACGTTCTTGCATGAACGCCCGGAATGGCGCTACTCCTGTTCCTGGTCCTACCATAATGATCGGTGTTTCTCCGTTCGCTGGCAGTTTAAAATTCTGATTGTGCTGGATGTAAACCGGAAGTGTGTGCCCTGGCTCCAGCCTTTCCGCACATAAAATGGAACAAACGCCGCTGCGGCTGCGTCCGAAGGATTCATAACGCAAAGCGCCGATGGTTAGATGAACCTCGTCCGGATTGGCATTCAGGCTCGAAGCAATCGAATACAAACGAGCTGGCATTTTACGTAAAATGTTGACAAAGTCCTGTGGTGAAACGGCCCATGGGCCAAAGTCATGAACGAGATCCAGAAGATCACGGCCTGAAAGATAACTTTTCAGCTCGCTCTCATGCCCTGCTGACAAAAGTTCATGCAGTCTTTCATTTTCAGTTAACTGTGCTGCCTGCTGAAGCAGCGGCTTTGTTAAAACTGTAATTTCAAAATTGGTGATAAGCGCCTGCTTCAGAGCTGCCACATCTCCCTGCTTGTTCACTGTTACAATTTCTTCAGGATTCCAATGTAATTCCTCAAGAAGCAAATCAACCAGTTCCGGATCATTTTCAGGGTAGATTCCAAGACTGTCGCCCGGTTCAAAAGATAGATTCGACCCTTCAAGTGAAAGTTCTAAATGGCGGGTCTCCTTTTTCGAACCGCGTCCGTTCAAATCAATATTTTCAAGGACCTCCGCATGAAATGGATTTGTCCGGGTATACGTTGCCTCTTCTGCGAGGGTTGCTGAAGCCTCTTGAAAGGCTTCACTTGCAGTCTCTCCCTGAGCCTCATTTAAACCTAATATTACTTTTGACAGCCATTCTGCTGCCGGCTCATCATAATCGAGATCGCAATCCACACGCGGAGCCAGGCGTTTACCCCCAAGCTCTTCCAGGACCTTATCAAAATCTTTGCCCGTCTGACAGAAAAACTCGTAGGAACTGTCACCTAAAGAAAGGACTGAAAAACGAAGATCTTCTAGTTTTGGAGCTCTTTTGCCATGAACAAATTCATGGAAAGAAATCGCATTATCCGGCGGATCTCCTTCTCCATGTGTACTAACAATGATCAGCAGGTTATTGAGTTTCTTTAGCTGATTCGGTTTAAAGTCACTCATGGAAGAAACCGTTACCTCAAAACCTTTCTCTTTGAGAACTTTACTGCTGTTATCCGCAAGGCCTTGAGCATTCCCGGTTTGAGATCCGTAAAGGATGGTTACTTCTTTTGAAACGGGCAAAATGGAGCCGTGCTTTACAACAGCAGCTGGTCCCACTGGTGCTGCAAGTGACTGAGAAGCCGCTAAGTAACCGGAAAGCCAAAGCTTTTGTGCTTCAGTTAACGTCGGTATCAGCTTGTTAAGGAGCTCAGCTTGCTCCTGATCGAATGGACTGTTTGTTGCCTGAAGTTGCAATGATAACACCTCACATACATAATTTTCCGTCATTTTTTACTTTAAAAGTTTCCCTCTAGGTTAAGACTAAATTATTTCTATCCATTAACTCGGTTTTAATCTTAAAAATAGTCAGAACCCTTAAAAAATTTATATCCTCTACTTTACCTCAGTACAAAACATTAGTAAAATACATATTAATTATCGTTGCCATTAAGATTACTAATAATAAAGGATGTTTTAAAAAATGTATTATGATGCATTAAAAACGTTCGTCACCCTGGCCGAGGTAAAAAATTTTACAAAAACAGCAGAACTTCTTCGGATGTCTCAGCCGAGTGTCAGTTTGCATATTAAAAATCTGGAAAAAGAGTTTCAAACCAAGCTTTTTCTCCGCTCACCCAAGTTTCTGCAAATTACGCCTACAGGTGAGATATTATATGACCGGGCAAAACTGATCCTTACGATTTACGAACAAGCCCGGCAGGAGATTGGAGAGCACCATACAACGATTAAGGGTGAGCTGAAGATTGGGGCCAGTTTTACAATCGGAGAATATATCCTCCCCTCACTTCTTTATGAGCTGCAAAATCAATACAAAGAGCTTCAGCTGCAAGTGCTGATTGGAAATACGGAAGAAATCGTTGGATCCGTGCGCAACTACAAAGTGGATGTTGGATTGATTGAAGGGCAAACAAACGAAAAGGAGCTTTCTGTCCATCCGTTTATGAGTGATGAACTCTTTATCGTTTCTTCCCCAAGCCACTACCTTGCCTCCAAGGACAAAGTGACCATAGATGATCTGCAAAATCAGCAATGGGTTTCAAGGGAAACGGGATCCGGAACACGCGATTATCTTAATCATGTCATCAGATCCAATGGTTTGAAAACAAAGTCTCTGCTGACGATCAGCTCCAATCAAGGCATTAAAGAGTCCGTCATTCATGGGCTGGGGCTGTCACTTCTTTCCGGCAGCGTGATCGAACGGGATGTACAGTACGGCAACCTGTCTATTATAAAAATCCAGAATCACTTCTTTAACCGAAAATTTTCCTACCTTTATTCGCCCATTGTCCAGGAAAACAGAAACGTCTCTGCTTTTCTTCAGGTCATCCATCAGAAATATCCCTCTTCAATTTAATAACTGCATAACAAAAGACACTGCTTTATTTTGCTGTGTCTTCTTCATGTCTCTGCAGCTGATTCAATAGTAGAACAATGAATCATGTTTCCGTCAAGGTTGTCTAATTGGAAAATAATAATTTTCATATATATTTTAATCTGCTTAATTACTAGATATATTTAACTTACTCACCTTTCACGTCAAACATTAAGGAAGGATCTACGATGAAACATCATTCAGTCCCCTTATTAAACATCGTTTTCATTGCTATTCTAGTATTGATATGGGGCCTTACCTGGCCGATTTCCAAGGTAGCACTTCATTATTGCCCTCCTGTACTCTTATCGGGTTTCCGATCACTTGGAGCCGGAATTCTATTGTTTCTTTTTGCTTTGCCACGATATAAAAAAATGGACATTAACAGAAACTGGAAGATGTACTTTTTCTCCAGTCTGTTTAATTCGGTCTTGTTCTATGGCCTGCAAACCATTGGACTGATGTTTATGCCAGCAGGATTGTTTAGTGTCATTGTTTATTTACAACCTGTGCTGATTGGTATTATTGCGTGGTTATGGATTGGAGAAACCATGACAGCTTGTAAACTTACAGGTTTGATTCTTGGTTTTGCCGGAGTGGCTACGGTCAGCCTTGGAGGATTATCTTCTCATATTTCTCTCATTGGCATACTGCTCGGGGTCTGTACAGCTTTAAGCTGGGCAATCGGTACCGTTTATATGAAATCAATCAGCACAAAAGTCGATGGGATCTGGCTGATTACCATTCAAAGTATTATCGGCGGACTGATCATGACAGGAGCAGGAAGCGGAGTGGAGAAATGGTCCAGCATTACATGGAGTTTTCCCTTTGTTCTGACCATGTTGTTTTTAGCTTTATTTTCTGTAGCCATTGCTTGGTTGATCTACTTCCATTTGCTCTCCAGAGGAAATGCAAGCATGATTGCTTCTTTTAATTTTCTCGTGCCGATCATCTCTATTTTTATTGGTATCTTATTTTTGGATGAGCCGTTCACCAACACACTTTTAATCGGATTACTCCTGATCATTGCCAGCATATATCTGGTGAATCGTAAATCAAAATTATCTGTGAGAAGAGCGAACGCTAATTTACCTACCATAAAATAAATTAATATGTATCGATTAGCCAGCTTTAGTTTTCCAATTAACAATGTAGTCCCCTGCAAATTTTGATTTTCCGTTTTCAATAGCCTGACAGGCTTTCATTCCTATAATGTCTTTAGATGTATAACCTCCGTCTTTTATAACTTTTTGTTCCAATGCCCGCATAGAAACGGCGTTTTGTGTATTTTCTTTACATAATATAACAGCTCTTAGTTGTTTTTTTAAATTAAAGGCTGATTGAGAGCAAAATAAAAAGCACCTAAAAAATTAGGTGCTAACTAACGCACCCGTTACTTGAATAAGGATTTTACTTTTCCAGTTAAATTATCTAAGAAAATTCTTAATTTAAAGGGATATGTTTCTGGTATATACAATATAAGTTTGTACTCATCCTTAGAGCTTTTTTCTTTTTTTCTTTTTATTGAGTTTTCTTTTTAACTTTGGCTTTATCCAGAAAAGAAAGCGGTCATAATCTTTTTTTTGCAAGATGACTATCCAAATAAATGCGAATAGTTCCCACAGCACTCTACAAACAAGAAATGCAAGGCTAATGTAAGCCACCCAAGATAATATAAATTCTATGGGGTCACCATTCATTACAACCCTCCTTTGTTTTTACTCGGTTCCAATATTCCCTCTTATATGTTTCTATGTTCTAAATAAACTTTTTATCTCTAGTTTTCTAAGCTCATACTTCAACTCCCTCAGTTTAATACGATTTTCTTGCGAATACTCGCTTATTCACAGGATTTCAAAACCACTGAATTTAAGCTAACGGGTAGATAGAGTAACTTTGGGATCTAAAGGCTTCGTGAAGGCAT
>NZ_JAMXKG010000006.1:0-343121 GCF_024494405.1 Fictibacillus sp. WQ 8-8 | reverse complement strand
TGAGTAAGACCCCTTAGAGATGATGAGGTTGATAGGTCTGGTGTGGAAGCGTGGTGACACGTGGAGCTGACAGATACTAATCGGTCGAGGGCTTATCCTTATTAACAAAAGCGGTATGAACCGTTTATATCCGACAAGCGTTGGAGATCCTGACGAGAACACGTTTTTGGTGTTCGTAGGAGGGATTGAAACGACCTCGAGGATATGGTTCATGGAGCTGGACGTTAGCATCAGTGAAAGTTTGGATGGAAAGTTATCTAGTTTTGAGGGAATATACCTCAAAATATGTCTGGTGGCGATAGCGAAGAGGTCACACCCGTTCCCATACCGAACACGGAAGTTAAGCTCTTCAGCGCCGATGGTAGTTGGGGGCTTCCCCCTGTAAGAGTAGGACGTTGCCAGGCTTATATTATTCCACAGTAGCTCAGTGGTAGAGCTATCGGCTGTTAACCGATCGGTCGTAGGTTCGAGTCCTACCTGTGGAGCCATATTTTGGAGAGCTGTCCGAGTGGCCGAAGGAGCACGATTGGAAATCGTGTATACGGTTACCGCCGTATCAAGGGTTCAAATCCCTTGCTCTCCGCCATAACTTTTCAACATATGGCCCGTTGGTCAAGCGGTTAAGACACCGCCCTTTCACGGCGGTAACACGGGTTCGAATCCCGTACGGGTCACCATTTTTTATACATATAACTTTTTCGGAGGATTAGCTCAGCTGGGAGAGCACCTGCCTTACAAGCAGGGGGTCGGCGGTTCGAACCCGTCATCCTCCACCATTAATACTTAACTTTTTCTACATTCAAGAATTTGCTTGTAGAGGAAGAGACAGTCATTAACTCGGACATATCGTCCGTAAGCTTAATATTATCGCGGGGTGGAGCAGTCTGGTAGCTCGTTGGGCTCATAACCCAAAGGTCGCAGGTTCAAATCCTGTCCCCGCAACCAAAATGGACTCGTGGTGTAGTGGTTAACATGCCTGCCTGTCACGCAGGAGATCGCCGGTTCGACCCCGGTCGGGTCCGCCATTTTGGCTCGATAGCTCAGTCGGTAGAGCAGAGGACTGAAAATCCTCGTGTCGGCGGTTCGATTCCGTCTCGAGCCACCATTTTTTTTGCCGGTTTAGCTCAATTGGTAGAGCAACTGACTTGTAATCAGTAGGTTGGGGGTTCAAGTCCTCTAGCCGGCACCACTTTTCTTTTCAAGAACTGTAAGAAATTTCTTCTTGAAGAATAGATGAATTTGTATTAAAATAGGATTTGTCTCTCATGGAGGGGTAGCGAAGTGGCTAAACGCGGCGGACTGTAAATCCGCTCCTTTGGGTTCGGCGGTTCGAATCCGTCCCCCTCCACCATCTAAATTTTAGTTGCACATTAACAATTTAGGGGCATAGTTTAAAGGTAGAACGAAGGTCTCCAAAACCTTTGGTGTGGGTTCAATTCCTACTGCCCCTGCCATGTGGCGATTGTGGCGAAGTGGTTAACGCACCGGATTGTGATTCCGGCATTCGTGGGTTCAATTCCCATCAGTCGCCCCATATGATGGGCTATAGCCAAGTGGTAAGGCAACGGACTTTGACTCCGTCACTCGTAGGTTCGAATCCTGCTAGCCCAGCCATCAATGCGGAAGTAGTTCAGTGGTAGAATACAACCTTGCCAAGGTTGGGGTCGCGGGTTCGAATCCCGTCTTCCGCTCCATATTATCTTGTTTGTTTCTGGCGGCATAGCCAAGTGGTAAGGCCAGGGTCTGCAAAACCCTTATCCACCGGTTCGAATCCGGTTGCCGCCTCCACTACATAATTCCCCAGCGCCGGGGTGGTGGAATTGGCAGACACACAGGACTTAAAATCCTGCGGTAGGTGACTATCGTGCCGGTTCGAGTCCGGCCCTCGGCACCATAATATTTTATAACTTAACTGCCTAATGATTAATTGCATGCCGGTGTGGCGGAATTGGCAGACGCGCACGACTCAAAATCGTGTTCCCTTGGGAGTGTCGGTTCGACCCCGACCACCGGTACCATTACATAACTAATCAGCATGTATATAAAAGACTTCTTACACTTGTAAGAGGTCTTTTTTTGCGTTCATCAATACGACTAAAATAAGTAAGAATCGTGTTCCTAAAATCGTGTTCCTTATATTTGCTTGGGAGGTTGAAAAGTGAGAAGACAAAATAAATTAACGAATGATGAATTAAAGGTCATTGAGAAGAAGATTTCAGATGAAGAAGCGTTTGATTTATTTTTTAGAGACTGTTATTTAAGGAATTTACGGCCAGCCACTATTGAGTATTACAAAAATGAATTTCATGCCGCTAAACGGATTCTAGATAAGTCTCTTGTCGAATGTACACAGAAGGACCTAGAAGAGCTAATCATGACAAGTAAAAGGCTAATGAAGGTAACGACAATAAACACTCGTTTAAGGGCTCTTAGATCGCTCTACAACTTCCTTAAAAAGAACAAATACATTCCTTCCAGTCCAATGAAGAACATAAAGCTACTCAGGGATCGTCAAAAGACAATTGAGACTTTAGACAATAAAGAAATTGAGCAATTGATCAGAACGATTAGAAAGAAAAAGTCATTTGTTTGTTTTCGGGATGAAGTTATACTGCTTGTTTTTTTAGATACTGGGGTTCGATTATCGGAGTTAGTTGGAATCAACGTAGAAGATGTTAGGGGAAACAAAATCATCATTAGGCAGACAAAGAATTTATTTGAACGGACTGTTTACTTGTCAGAGGTAACTCAGGAGCAATTAGCCAGGTATATAAAGCTAAGAGGAACAGTAAATACAGATCGTTTATTTATTAACCATGACAATAAGGAACTGAAACCACATAGCATTCAAACAAAGTTCTCTAAGTACGGTTTACAGGCTGGAATAAGCAAAAGAGTAAGCCCTCATACCTTTAGGCATACAATGGCCAAACGAATGATTGTAGCAGGCATAGATGCTTTCTCATTAATGACGATATTAGGCCATTCAGACATGACCATAACTAAACGCTACGTCAATCTTTGGGGAGAGGATATTGAACGTAAACACAATCAATTTGGAGCATTAAAAGGATTGAAACTATAATTTTACGAACTGGTGTTCGTGTTATAAAATATAAATAAAGAGATGGTATTTGAGTTTGGCGGCTCTACCATCTCCAAAAAAGCACGCAGAAGAATTAACTTCTACATCTTTGATGATAGCAAGTCTTTTTCTTTTGTGTCAAGAAGGAGACAGGAAAATGAACCTTATATCAATGTTAAGTGGCAATGGGTTTGTGATGTTCAATAAAGATCTTGCTCGTTCGGTATCTGTAAATGGTGCAATCATTTTTGGACAACTCTGTTCAAGTTATGAAAGCTTTAGCAGCAAGAACATGTTAACAGTAAAGGAGGATAAAGAATATTTCTTTTTGACGAGTGAAACATTACAGGAAGAAACAGCATTAACATACAAACAACAGCTCAAGGCTATAAAGGAATTGGAGATAGCAGGCTATATTGAAACAAAGGTAATGGGTGTTCCTTCGAAGAAGTATTTCCGTATTACTGACAAAATTCTTGATGTGTTTATAGAGGGAAATCCTAGGAATGACAAAAGGGAAGACCTGAATGTATCAACAGATGAAGAGACATCAGAAAGTGATCCTAGCCTTGACCAAAGGGAAACCCTAGGATTGACAAAAGGGCACAGCAAGCCTTTACCAAAGGGCTCATGTATTAAAAAGAAAAATAAAAAAGAACAAGATAAAAATAAAAAGATAAATGATTGTAATTACAAGAACCTTGATTCCAATGAATTCAAAAAGGTATTGATTGATTGTGCTAATGATTTTTATACTCAGTTTTCTCTAAACAGGTGGACCAAAAAGCAATGGAATACACTAATTGAAAAGTTCGCTTCTGATACTGTAGAAAGTGGACGATCCATAAAAATACCGCAAGACAAAATAAATGGGTACGTATATAAATCACTTGAAACAATGGCAAGTAATTCAGATTATAAGCATTCTGAGGAATTTTTATCTTATGAGGAAACAATGAAGGAAATTGTAACAAAAAGTAGTAATACATACAGGGAAAGCAGAACGCCAAATTGGTTATAAATACAAATTCTTAGAAGGGATTGTGTTTATTATGTCTGAGTATAAAAACGTTGAGGAAGTTGCTAAGACTCTAGATATCAAACCATCGACAGTGAAGAAGTATTACTTACTTTTTGAACAACATAACTTTAGATTTATAAGAAGTAATCAAGGAAAATTAATGTTTTCAAGCTCTGACATTGAAATGTTTAAAAAACTAATAAAGCTAAAAAATGAACCAGGTATAACGTTGTCAAACGCAGTAAAGCAGCTTGCTTCTGAATTGAAAGACACGAAAGAAGTATTATTTGCTATAAAAGAAATCGAGAGCAACATGATTAATCGATTTAACTATATAGATTTAAAATTAAACAACCTTTTGAATAGCTTGGCATTATCTAGAGGTAAAGATTCATTTTGATAGCTCTCAGAGGCTCTAGATTGACCCGTGTTAAACAAAACAAAGAGGGATAATAAAATATATTATTTCGAAATTTAAATTACATTCGAAGCCATTTAGAATCCGACGATTAAAAGGAGTTTTTATAAATGAATCCTAGTCAGACGAGCGCGGCAATTGATAAGTGAAATGGAAAACGAACAGAGATGGAAGTTGCTCGGGATGATGTACGATAAATACTACAATAAAGAGTGGGTAGATTCAGAAAAACCATCGGATAAAAATGAGAAGAATTTTAAAAAAAGATGTGGATTTTCTAGCAAGGAAAATTGGCGAAATTGAAATGATATTACATCGTCTTCAAAATGAAAAATAAAAAAATTTTACGATTTCGCTTTACGTTCTTGATTGAGAACCTATAATGACTCCGTATTAAAAAACAAACACTACGGAGGAATCAAAATGGAAATACTACATAAGGAACAGTTTAAAATGGATCCACGTGCAAAGGACAAAGTTGCCCAAATGACAAAAAAACAACTTGAAAATAGGCTGCATGAGATATACCTTGAAGAATATACCGTCTTCACAAAACATGGAGTTAACGATTTCACCCATGTTGGACCACTTGAATCTGAAAAAAGGAGTATTCAAAATCTTATTGACAGTAAAGTTGTTTATAATAGATTTCTTAATACCATCCAAGCTAGTTTGAACCATGAACTAACTGGTAAAGATTTGAATGAATTCCCTTTAGGTATAAGGAAGGACCTAGAAATGTACTTGGAGATTAAGAAGATAAAAACGATTTAAGGCTGGCTGAATGCCAGTCTTTTCATTACTTTATGGTATATTATGGTTATCGCGATTAAGGAGGTTCAAGTAATGAAAGAACAACAATTTTTAAAAACAATGGTTGAGACAATTAAATGGAATGATTACGAGAATAAAGACAAACTACTTACTATACTAAGGAACTCTATCATTACATATGAGAGAACAAGTACTTATGCTAGTAAACCAAATCAATATCGTGAATTTGTTTATTTAAGAGTACCTATCCCTTTGATGAGGACAGCGAATGAATTAATTGAGGTACTGGAAGATGTGGCATCTGATGTATATATAAAGCCGACGGATACTTATCAAGACTATGAATTTTGGGCTTTAAAAATCAAACCTAAACCTGTCGAACTTGATATAGAGCCAATTAATAAACATGATGTTTTTTTTGATGATATTAAAGAGGAAATAATTGAAGGTATTAGAAATGCAAAATATTTAATTTGGGCTGCGGTTGCATGGTTTACAGATAAAGATATTTTTGAGGAGTTATTACTAAGAAAGCAAGCAGGGGTAAGTATTGGAATAATAACTTCTTCTGAAAAATCAAATCAATCTCTAATATCAGTCTTAGAGCAAAATTTCGAAGTAGTAAAAGTGCCGTTAAAGGGTGATAGGTTATTTAATCGAATGCACGATAAGTTTTGCATAATTGATTTAGAATATGTGATGCATGGTTCTTATAATTGGAGTAATAATGCGAGAAATAACGATGAAACCCTGGCAACTGCACTTGATAGAGATTTTGTAAAGAAGTTTGCAGATGAATTTATTGAGTTATTTGTGAAAAATAAGCAACTAATATAGAGAGTAATGAAATCAATATTTTATTAACTAAACACAAAAAGGACCCCGCGGGATCCCTCTTGGCTTCTTTAACTAAAGAACCCGTTACTTTAAGTACAATGTTTCACAAAGAAAAAAACTTTCATTTAATGAAAACCCTTTTTTGTGGTTTAGAGTAAAGGTATTGCTTTTTCTGTTTGGATAAAGTTTAAACTTTTTTCTTCCTGTTTAGTCAACAAAGTAAGATCTAAGGTTATTTTAAATTCATGAAAAAAAGAACAATGCAAATTCTTTCTCAAAAGAAGTATGTCTTGTATAGAAATTTCGTCTTTATTATAAACTATTATTAGATCAATATCATTGGGTGAATTGGAATAAAGTAAAGAACCAAAAAGATAAAAATCTAAATTAGAATAAAGAACGTTTTGCTTTTTTAAGTTGTTCACGCTGGTACGCAGTAAGGTAATTAATGAATAGGTTTCCTTCAAAATTTAAAGCCCCCATAAACTCATCCATGAGAAATAACCCAATTTTGTTAGCTTTCGCAACTTCCTTTCCACTTACCGAGTAACTATTCCAATTGCTAATGGTAACAATAGCATCAATATGACTATGACTTGACATAATTTCTATAACTTCCGCTTCACTTACGGCATAAATATTGGTCAAGTGAACCAACACTTTTCTTCCGTTCGTTTTGGTAATCTTAAAAAGTTGTTCTTCGACTTGTTCAATTTTTCTTACTTTATTGTGTCCACCAATAGCATCTAAAAAATATTGGATACTTTCTGGTCTAGGTATTTTTTTGTATCTTCCTTCCTCAGGCATAAATAACTTCCTCCTTATTTAGTCTAGAATTGTTAGTATTTCTTTGGGAAATGTAGGAACGTCAGAACTTTTATATTTAGATATATGATTCATTTCAAACCCTTCTATATGATTCTTATATAAACCAAGAATAAATAATTTGTCATCTGATATTAATTCTTTATTACTTTCTAGTATTTCTAAAATTTTTTTATTATTTGGAATAATATCAGTAATGCACTTTTCTTTCCACATATATGCAAACTCTGAAACTGGGGTATGCTGGGCTGTAATACTAAATGGTCCATATTGCTTAAAAATTCGTTCATTTTCTGAAAATAGTTCACTTAATTCTTTTTTTATTTTATCTTTATTATAATTTATTACATCTTCAGATCTATTGTTATTATTTGAGAATTTTGGGATGCGATACTCCAAAACGCCATTTTCCATTTTTCTACCCAACGTATTATTTAAAGTCCAATATTCATGTTCACTGTTCCAAATATATTGGGAAACTTTTGCAACTCCATCCTGGATTAAAAAGTCTCCGAAACCTCCTAATGCATATTCATCCGAGTGAACTCCAGCACTAACAATATTTAAAAGATTATTATATTGATTTGCTTCTATATTGTATGCTGCTCTATGTACATGACCAGAAAGGTACAAATCAATATTAAAATCATCAAATAAACTTAGCATAGCATTTTTATCACTATCAGCCATACATTCTAATGTATGGTGCCCAATTGCAATAGATAATTTATTATTATCTACTCCTAAAATAGATAAACAATCCAATAATTTATTCTTCCCAATAAGTAATGCCCCTTCTTCTCCAGCTCTATTTGCAATGAGACATGTATTTAAATGCACAATATTATAATTTTCTGTTTCAAGTAAAAAGTGAATATCATTTAAGGGATATTCTTTTGTTAAAAAATCAAAATAGAAGGTTGAAAAAGAATCGAAACTACTCAATATTTTAGACCTATTTTCCTCATCTTCAAGATATTCATCTAATGTGTTCGAAGGATTGTTTGATTCAACGATTTCATTTATCAAATCAGTTCTATCATCATTTCTTCTGATGTCATGATTTCCAGGAATAATATAGATTTGTTTTTTCGATAAATTAAGGATACGTAAAATTTCTTCGAAAAATCTCATTTGATTTTCGTTAAAACCTTGCCCTTGATGAGAGAGATCTCCTGTCAAAATAACAAAATTAAATGGGTTTACTTGATTTAACTCATTTATTTTTGTTAACAACCTCATCCTCATTCTTCTAGATTGATAATTTTCAACTTGAAAATGAACATCAGAAATATGTAAAAAACGCAAATGCATTGTGGCACCTCAAGTATTAATAAAATTAGATCGGAATAAAATCTATATCATCTATTATTTACAACTGTATTATTCATAGTATTTCTACATCGCTTCCAATTTTTCCTTCTTCACTTAAACTGCCCCGTTAGTTAAATAAGAAATAAAATTCTCATTTTATGTACTGGCTAAAGGCAAAGCCTTTGCCATGCGACAAGCGAAGCTTGATCGCAATTGGTACCATTTTGTACATGAGTATATATACACAAGTACAGTTTAGTACCAAAATTCCAAAAGTTTCTCCGGTTGATTTACGTTTTTGTTTCTTCAGATATAGTAATAAAGAGAGAGAGAAATGAATCAATCGGAGGAATTGAAATGAAATCTCACAATGAAATGTACTGGCAATCTATGAAACTTGCAAACGGATTTAAAGCTCGATATGTATCTGAATTAGTTACTTATTCAAAAATAATTGATGGCATCATTAATTTGATTGAATCTCCATGTGGAACAGGAAAAACAACTTTCTTCATAGATGAAGTAGTTAAAAAGGCAAAGAATAAAGAAAGAATCTTGTATTTAGTTGATACTTCGGTTTTAGAAGAATCATTGCTAAGTAAGTATGATGAATACTTGAAACCTTATGACTCTTCTGTAAGAGCAACAATGTCTTTTAATGAAGATCAGCTTCTGGGACATGGATTTGGAATTCAATTAAACGAAGATCTTAAGAAAGACAATCGAGCCATTTGTATGACTTATCAAAAATTTGCTCATATCTTAAATAAAAGTAATGATACCAGCTTTTTGAACAACATCAAATTTCTTTGCTGTGATGAAGTTCATAATTTAGCAAAATACATTGGTTACGATCTACAACTTGGAGCCAAGAAAGAAGAAACAGTTTTGTTCAAAGCATTAGAAAAAATTGTTATGGCAACTGATAAAGGAACTTTCAAAACTTTGTTTATGACAGCAACTCCTTACAGGATTATCAGACTTCTTAAAGAAAGCTTCAATTATACTTGCAACAAGATCGTTTCTGAGAATGAACTACGAGGGTATTTGTTCAACAGTCAAAAGGTATATACGAACATAAACAACATTTTGAAAGAGCTTAGAAAATCCGACCTATCTGAAGATAATAAGATTCTAATGTATGTTGAAACTATCAAGAAAGCTGAAGAAGTTCGAGAAAAATTAGAACGAGATGGTTTTAATGTAGCTTGCTTATGGAGCATTAACAATGAAAAGAAGATGGACAACTTGTCCAGAAAAGTTCGTGAGCATATTGTTGAGTTCGAAGAAATTCCAGACTATGTTGATGTAGTAATCATTAATGCTGCCTATGAAACAGGATATAACATTTTCGACAAAGAAAACAATGCTCAGACAGTTGTAGTTCATAGCAGAAACTCGGAGGTCATTACTCAAGTACGAGGAAGAATCAGGCATGACATTGAAAACTTAGTAACTTTGAATCAAAGTGGTTCGATTGAAACAATCAAACGAGATGGATCAGTTGTAGAACTATGTCCGACAAAAATTGAAAAATATATCGGAATTCCATTAACAAAAGAAAAGAAAGATGAATTTGTTCAAGAATTAAATTTGATTAATGGACATGGACGAGGACTGAAATGGACCAGCATCAGCAAGATGTTAGTTGAAAATGGATTCAAAGTTGAGCCCGGAAAGACCAGGATTGATGGAAGACAAATAAAATTCCACATTATTGAACAGAACGATTAAAAGCTCAGCGAAAGATCGACTTGACTAAGTCACTTCGCTGGCTTATTTTTTTTGCTTTTTATTAGGAAAAAAATTACAAAAACTTCCAAAAAACGTGTACAGTAAAGCTTTCTGGTATATATATGTATTAGAGAGTCGTTGCTTAAGCAAGCAATGGCTTTTCTCTTTCTCTCTGTCTTCTAGACGAGTTTCTAAGTTGGGTAAGACCGAGTCTAACAGGGCCACTCCTTCCCTGTTAGCACTCCCCCAAAATGAGCCTCGGCTATGTACCAGCCCTGGCTCTTTAGGGTGAATTTTCGTGCATCTTCGGATGCCAACATACACGATTGTGAGTTGTCATTAATACTCCTTTCTTTCTTCTTTGCATCATGTTCTTTTTCATCATTGGTTCAGTCTTTCAAAACGTATTCAGAACAGAGTGGGATCTGCGAGCTTGAGTACGAAATTCGAGAGTTCAGCGATGTTCTCTCGAATCTTTTTTGTATTTTTGTTTAAGTGGATTTAGCATTACACGTAAACGTCCTCTACGGTAGTAACCATCACAGCCAGGTAAAAAGATCATAATAGAATTTCTCTCCGAATTCTTATAAGTTACAAGCTAAATCCACGTTAAACAAGAATATAAACTTAGCGTCCTTTGTGGACGCAATAGAAGAAGTTGCTTTCTCGGCGTCTCTTCTATTTTGTATATACGCGAAATCCTACAGTTGCTGCAGTTAAGAATCAAAGTACGCCATGACAGTTGAAAAACTCGAGCGACTGATTGTTAACAAATAAAGGCTTCTTCCCTATGCGAGGAAGTCTTTTTTTTATTCTTATTAAAGACTAAATTGAGGCGTACTCCGATTCGCCTTTAGTAGTTGTCATTGGTGCTCAAGAGCCCGTCATACTCTTGGGCAACCTCCTTTCTTTAGTTTTTAATAAGGATAAAAATTTGTACGAGAGCCATCACTCTCGTATCATGCTGCAATATCGTACTTATCTGCGTGATCTTCTTTCTGGACGTATCTTAGATACGTCTTCTTACTTTAAACATTCTGTGCAGCACTGTCCTCGCTGCATCTAATAGATGTCTCACTCGTCTGAGACAACCATATCTATCTTTCCTATTGATTTTGAAAAAGTAATTAGGCGTATCCACCGCAGGGGATGCGTCTTTTTATTTTTTTGCCATTTAGTTGCTTGCCGAAGCAACAACAAATTTTATGGAGGTGATGAGCTTATGAAAGACATGGAATTACGTTTCAAGGATGCCGAACTTCGTGCTAAAGAAGACGGGACTATGACAGTATCCGGTTACGTGAACAAGACAGGGCAGCTGAGTGAAGTGCTCGGAACTGCTAAAAGATTCGTTGAGAAGATCGCTAAAGGTGCTTTCTCAAAAGCAATTAGTAATGCCCAAAGAGATATAGACTTTCTCGCAGAGCACGACAGCAAACAAATCTTATCATCAACGAGAAATAATTCTCTTCATCTTAAAGAGGATGCAGAAGGCCTTTACATGGAAGCGACGATCGCTCCAACTTCTTACGGTAAAGATTACTATGAGCTGATCAAATCTGGAATTCATCGAAATATGTCATTCGGATTTAGAACTGTTCGAGATTCATGGAAGTCGCTTGGTAACGGTCTTTTTGAAAGAACGATTGAAGAGCTTGAACTGTTTGAAGTTTCTGTTGTTCGCGATCCAGCGTACAGCCAGTCAAGTATTGCAGCTCGCGGTATCAATGTTGTAGAAGAAGTCAACGTACCAGAACTAAAAGAAGAAAAACGTGAATCAGAAGTTGATTACTTAATTGAAATTTCTAAGCAGCAGCGATCCATCGAGAATCTTCGAGACATGAAGAAACTTGGTGTCAATGTTGGCTCATTGATTGAAAAGGAACAAAGAAAATTGACCCAACTACAGGAGGAAGAAAAAATGATACAAGAATTGAAAAAAGAAATTGAAGAACTTCGTGTGCTTCAACAAACTGCACAAGTAACAGTTGGCAGAGGTGTTCAAGTTGATGAAATCGTAAGGAAAGCTGAAAGCACATCATCTGTATTTTCAAAAGCTCGTAAAATTGCATTCACTGGTGCAGAATTACAAATTCCTTACGAAACAGCTTTAGGCGATGCAGATTTTGTTGATGAAGATGTTTCAGCATCAGAACTTGCATTGAATCTAAGCAACTTCGCTAAGCTTCAAAAACGTAGAGTAGCAAAAGCAATTTCTCTTTCAAAACAGTTAGTTTTTGACTCAGGAACAGACTTGTCTAGCTACTCAAAAGAATTGTTAGCAAGGCGTACCATCAAGAGAATTGAGAAATCGATCTTAGCTGGCGCAGCTGCAAATGAGTTCAAAGGAATTGCTCCAGATACAAATGTTACTTCAAAGAACATTTCTAATTCTGCTTTTGTTATTTCAGAACTTAGGAAAGTTTATCTTGCAGTCAATGAAGACTATGTTGGAAATTCATCTTGGTACATGAGTAGAGCATTTTACGAAAAGGTTGCTGCTGCAACGGGTGGAGATGGAGAATACATTGTCCAGACTGTTAAAGTAGGAGACAAAAATGTTCCAACTTTATTCGGCCATGAGATTGAAATTTCATCTGCATTAGCAGCAGGAAATGTCGGAGAAGTTCCAGTTCTATTTGGTAGCATTGCTGACTGCTACACCGTTGGGGTTGCTAAGGAACTAGAGGTTAAACAAGTAACTCCTGACACTATTCAACTTGTGCGTGGTTCAATTGCATTTGCTGCAGAATTCATAGGCGACGGTAGAGTGCACAACTATGACGCCATCGCAAAAGGGACTGTTACTGCTTAACTTTATCTAATCATGCTCAATGTTTCACAAAGATTTGGAGGTCAGGTAATCCTGGCTTCCTTTTTTAATTTCAATCAAAAGGAAGAAGGAAATAACTTATGAAAATGTCAGGAATGAAAGTCAAACTTTTCGTTATGGACGTAGCAACCGGAAAACTGCTTGCAGGTCAAAAAAATGCTTCACTAAGTCGCAGCGCGGAGTCGATTGACGCGACCAGTAAGGACACGGCCGGTTATTGGAAGGAGAGCTTACAAGGTTTTAAATCTTGGAGTGTGGACGCAGATGGTGCATTTGTTGAATCAGATGAAGCATACGCTCTATTAGAGACAGCCTTCCTTAATAGCGAGAATGTAGATATCTACCTGGAGTTCCCATCATATGATGACCTCGTGGATTACAGTCTTAGCTTCGAGGGTAATGGTGCATTAGCATTAGTACCAGCAGTTTAATCTAATCAACTGAGGAAGGATCTTTATGATCCTTTCTTCTTTTATTTTATAAGCACATAACTAACTAACAGAGAGGATGGATAGATGAATGAGCGAAATAATGTTACATCTTAAAGCACTTGAAGATAGCCTCGACGAACAGACGTATCGATTCGTTGTAGCTGAAGCTGTTGCCAAGTACTACATCATGTTGATAAGAAAGACTGAGAAGAAGGTTGATCGTTACCAACTACTTGAACGAGTGAACTTAAAGCTGCGTTCGTTAGGCATTGATGAAGTATCTTATGGATACTTGCGCAAATGGTATTGAGTTCAATTTCAATTTTTAAATTTCTGGGAAGTTGAGGAGTATCGCCTCTCCTTTTTAGAAAAAACGTTAAAACACACAGATATAACGGGGAAAGGTCTACTCACAACACCTGAGTTTTTTATAAAAACTATTTTTATGTAAAATATTGTAAAGGAGACCTGGTATATGAAAGCACCAGAACATTTTGATCAAACTGCAATTCGTTACTTTGAGTATGTCACGGATGAATTAGAAAAGATCGGTAAGCTCGACCCAACTAATCAGATTATAATTGAACGCCTGGCATTTAACCTAGCCACAGTAGAAGCTTGTGAAAGAGAACTTTTTAAAGATGGCTATACGGTAATGGGTCCTCATGGCAAAAAAGAGCATCCTTCTGTAAGCACACAAATGAAAGCTCAGTCAAAAATTATTGAGAGTTTCAAACTGCTAGGATTAGATGCTTCTCAAAAATTCAAAGAGGAACAAGCAAAGCCGGAAGACTTAAGTCAGGATCCCCTTCTAAAGGTGCTAGGAATTGTATAAAAAGACCACACTACAATGAATAGTAATGTGGTTGGGGTTATTTGATTTTATAACTTAGATTTTTATAATTTCAGCATTTTGTAAATCAGATATATTTGTTTGTTGTCTGTAAGTATTAGCATCAATTGCATTTAAAAAATACAGTACGGATTGGTATATCTTTTTACCTTCTATGGGCTGCACTATTATTTGATGTTTAGAATTGTTATCCGCTAAGGGTTTGATGTCTACAACTTTAAGGTCAAAATAAGCGACGAGACTATACAAGTCTAGTTTAACACCAAATACATCAGCACTAATAGGGTTTGTAAATTGAAGAGACAGACCATCTTTATTTAATATATCTTCAAATTTCTCGCTTTCGAGTCCATTCACCGTAAAAGATTTAATTGGGATATATTCTTTAAAGGGCTTTTTTTCATAAAATGAACGATACAGCTGTTCAATTAAAATTACATCCTCTTCTTCAGTTTGCCGTTGAGGAATAAACACAACATTTAGGATTTCCTGTAGAGTTTTTACTTTTTCCCAAAATAGAATGGTTTCATCAATTGATTCTTCTTCAAAATCAGGAGATGAAGGTTTTGGTAATAGTATGTTTCCGTTTATCAAAAGACTTCCTTTTATACATGAGACATATAATCTTAATGCATCTAGAGCTTCATTAACACTCTTAGCAACCGCTATATTTAAGTTGAAATTGAACTTTATAGTGCCATCAGTCTCGTCCAATAAATATGATATTTCAAAGGATCTATTACCAGTACTTTTAAAGAAGCTCATATTCATGTTGTCGTATGGTTGGCGTTCAATAAATAGATTTTTTGTCACACCTATCCCTTTAAGTGTAATTTCAAATGCAGGTTGAAAAGGGGAAGGGTACATATAAAGTTCAAATTCAGAAGCTTTACTATTCTCAAAAGGAAATTTAATAACTTCATCCACGTCGAAATTTTGGCCATTGATAGTGAATTTATTATCATTAGCCTTTAGTTTTATGCTAGTTTGAGTTCGATACATATATTCGGTTAATTCTTTTAAAGATTTTGGTTTAAAATTACTTGGGAAATCTTCTGGGAAAATTGGCTGAAGTCCACTGAATGTGACCTTTCCTGATTCAGGAGTTATACCTACTGCGCCATTTCCAAAGTCAGCATAAACAAAGCCATTGGGTAATTTTTCACTTAAAGATGCTATGACTTCTTTGGGTATTTTCATTTTGGCTTCTTTTTTCTTGAAAAACGCGTTTTCAAAATTAGCAAACATCCCTCTTACCAATCCTCTCTTAATTCATCAAACACCAAAATTTTAGAAAATAAAACATACCTTTCAAATTCAGATTCGCAAATTTTCTCTTCCAAAATATATTCAATTAGTTCTTTTCTATCGGATTGATCTTTTACGATAATATGCTTTATTGCTTCAAAATTAAATTTCAACCATAATTCTTCTCTTTGTCTTAATCCGTCAGAATATGTGTTATAACTTTTGGGATTCATTTGTTCTTGGTCGATAAGTAAAGGCAGGTCTGTTTTAACATTAGTAAAGTCTGGTATAAACCTCCATTCTTTTTCATCATGAAAATTTCGCTTTTCATACTCGGAGTTTGAAAGAATCATTTCTCCCTCAATTGGTTTCATGTACAACAAAGTATGAAGCACAAAATCATTGTAAATCTCTAAACTTTCTCTTTGTTCTTCAGAAGAGTTTAAAGACCTATTAAATATTTCAGTGAATTCGTGGGTAAGAAAGGAAAAGTTGTTTATGTAATGTATAGGCTGAATGCCTTGTTGAATTCCCCATTCCTTACTAAGCCCAATACCATAATCACCGTAATGTCGCATATGTGGCTTTAATTTATTTAAATGAATATCACAAAAACAACTCATAGGAAACGCGACCTTTTCTATATTAGAAAGGTTTAAATAATCTACTTTTTCTTCGTAATATCTTGGGATGATAGCTCTTTTTGATAATATATCTTTAATATAGTCTAACTTTGTCATAAATTTAATTAATACATTGGCACTTTGCTTGGGTCTAATAAAGCTTAAATCAGTGATGATATCGGGAGTGCCGTTTAAATTAATTAAAGTTACATCCGATTTATCAGCCATTTATTCGCACCTTTTCTATTTATTATCAATGAATATTTTACCATTTTATTTCATCTTTGAGTTGAAAAGTTTACATTTAAAAATCCTCAGATATAAAGGTATCGGAGGTGGTTAAATGTTACCTACAAGGGAACAACTAATTCGACATTTGACAGATAAAATGACAAATCAAGACATTGCTAATATCTACGGAACGACTTTTCAAAAAATCATACAACATATAATAAGGAACAAACTCAATTCAGCTGCCTACAGAAAAGCTGAAAAGTTTGTTGTTTATGAGCATTGGTTGGGTGAGGAAGTTGTGTATGTGGGTTCTGGAGTTTGGTATCGGTGTAGGCGCTATTCTAATAGAAGAAACTCGGAACACAGGCAATTAATGCAGGATGGACAATTGATGTATAAATTTGTCGGAGAGTTTGATGAAGAAGACGACGCAAGGAAGTTTGAAGTAGGGCTTATCCAGAAATATAAAAAGCAGGGGTTATGTAAGTTCAATAAGAAGAAATTTTGAATTTTCCTAAAAACAAGGGTATAATTAAATGGAATCTTATTCCGCGATTTTACTTAAAAGTGTACGAGTTCATATATAATGCTGTTAGCCAGAGTTTGGTTCTGGATAGGGACTCAAAATCGTGTTCCTCACGGAGTGTCGGTTCGACCCCGACCACCGGTACCATACATAATGAATATTCCCTTTGTCTAAAGGGCTGCTAAGAGATCTGAATTAACTTCAGATCTCTTTTTTTGTTCATAAAAAATATTTTTAATTTTCAGACATAAAAAGAAAGGATTTTTTTGTCATTTATTAGAATACTTAGTGCTAGTATAGGTGATTGGTCATAAGCCCTTCGCCTGTATTTTATTTTAATCTTAAGCATGGGGGAATAGCGGATGAAGGTCTTTAGTTTGTTCAAGGCGGAGATGGCTGGTTTGGCAGCGAAAAAGGGGCTGCTGATTTCAGTCATTATCACCTTGCTCGTACCTGTTGTGTACGGCGGGATACTCTTGTCTCCTAGGTGGGGGCCATATGACAACCTGTCAAACCTGCCGGTAGCGGTCGTTAACAAAGATCAGGGAGCTGATACAGATGGTGAGGCGATTAATGCAGGAAAGGATTTAGTCGCTGATCTGGAAAAAGGAAAAGACCTCGGCTGGAAATTTGTTGATTCCGATGAGGCGAAAAGCGGGTTGAAGAGTTTGAAGTATTACATGGTCATTGAAATCCCCAAAGATTTCTCTAAGAAGGTAACGACCGTTCTCTCAACCGATCCTCAAAAACCGGAATTGAAGTATGTGCAGAATGAAGGTTTAAACTTTATGGCTGCACAGGTTACAAAGAGCGCGACAGCACAGATCCGGGAAAAGCTGGCAGACCGGATTACGGAGAAATACGTGAACAATATGTTTGTCAGCCTGAAAGATGTGTCTGACGGGTTTCAGACGGCTGCAGACGGTTCTTCAAAGCTAAATGGAGGCACATCTGATTTACAGAAAGGAACCGGCACACTTTTGGAATCGCTTACAAATAAATCAGGCGATATATCCAGACTTGCTGCAGGAGCGAAAGAACTTGAAAAAGGAACAGGGCAGATGTTTCAATCCCTGTCTGGAAAGCAGAATGATATTACCAAATTAGCCAATGGCTCGGCGCAGGTCAACAATGGCCTTGGACAAATGCTTCAATCCTTGACAGGCAAGCAGGGTGATATTAAAAAGCTAGCGGACGGAACGAGTGATTTGGAAAAAGGCACAGGACAAATGCTCCAATCCTTGACTGATAAGCAAGGGGATATCAAACGTCTTGCTGACGGCTCACAGACTCTTAAAAATGGAACAGATGAACTTTTAACTTCATTAAAAGGCGGCTCAAAAAACATAGCTGCTTTAGCGGCAGGATCACAAGCCGCGAATGAGGGGACAGGATTGCTGCTAGACAATCTCAAGGAAAAACAGCAAGGTGTTGCGGATTTGGCAGCTGGTGCAGATTTGCTAAATCAAAAGATACCTGACCTTAAAAAAGGAACATCTGACCTGTTAAAAGGTTTAGAACAGACACAAGGTGCTCTTAAAGAAAAGGTATTGCCTATAAGTCAGCAGGTTGCAGCTGGCATTGGTGATGTTACCGCTCA
Organism: Fictibacillus sp. WQ 8-8; assembly: GCF_024494405.1. NCBI lineage: Bacteria > Bacillati > Bacillota > Bacilli > Caryophanales > Fictibacillaceae > Fictibacillus > Fictibacillus sp. WQ 8-8. The sequence goes on along the minus strand of NZ_JAMXKG010000006.1, from coordinate 324,765 downwards.
ATCACAAGCATTAGGAGGGGGCTTGCAGCAATTATCCTCTGATCTACAGGCATTTTTAAAAGAACACCCTGAATTGCAAAATGATCCTAAATTGCAAAAAATCGTAGGAACAGGTAAAGCTTTATCTGATGCCGCCAATAAACCGGAAAATAAGATAAAGTTAGAAAAACTACAACAGGGTGCAAATGGCATTGCTGCAACACTAACTGAACATGATGTACCAAGTAATTTATCAGTTGCAGATGGGATAAAGCAACTGGTTCAAGGCCAAAGAACTATTGATAATGGTGTAGGACTGCTCAACGAGAAGGTGCCAGCATTAAAAAATGGAACTCAGCAAATTAAAGATGGCTGGAATACCATGGTAACTAAAGTCGGTGACCTTCATGCAGGCACGTCACAGATTGCAGCCGGCAACGCAACCGTCAATAAGGGCTGGGGGACGATGACGGATGGTGTTACGAAGCTTGATGCAGGCGCAGGCCAAATATCAGACGGAAATGCTTCAGTGAATAAAGGATGGAAGGACCTAAAAGGTGCCACAACCCAAATCCATGATGGACAAGTCCAGGTGAGAGATGGGAATGCCGATGTCAATAAAGGATGGCATAAGCTGACTGACGGTACAAGTAAACTATATGCCGGGTCTGGACAGGTCAGCGATGGAAACGCAGACGTTGATAAAGGGTGGAAAGACCTCACATCAGGTGCAAATAAAATCCATTCAGGAACGATGCAGGTTAGTGATGGAAATGCAACAGTGGAAAAAGGATGGGGAGATTTAACTTCAGGTGTCACCCGGTTAAATGATGGTGCCCAAAAACTGAATGATGGTTCAGCTGAACTGGCTTCGGGATTGAAAGATGGAGCAGCTAAAACAAGCAGCCTGAAAACCCCTGATCAGAAGAATTTCAACATGTTTGCTTCACCAGTGAAATTAAAGAGCGATAAGGTGTTCAAATATCCGCATTATCGTGATTCAACAGCTCCTTATGTATTAACTCTTGCATTGTTTGCCGGAATTTTGATCATGTCCATGTTCATGAATTTCAAAAGACCGGAAGACGTATCAGCAGCTGCCTGGTTCGGTGCAAAGTTTATGAATTTATCCGTTCTGGCTATTGCTCAAGCTTTGCTGCTTTCCATTGTTGTTATGGTCTTGGCAGTAAACGTTGAGAACCCGGCAGGATTTGTTCTATTCGCTATTTTTGTTAGTATCGTATTTTCTGCAATTGTCAGCTTCTTTGCTGCACTCGGAGTGATTGGACGGTTTCTTGGACTGGCATTTGTTGTGCTCCAGCTTTCCATTACAGGAGCGAATCTTCCAATTGACATGCTCCCTGCCAATATGCGGACTTTAAGTGAGTTCCTGCCGTTTAGGTACAGCATTGCAGGATTTAAGTCTGTTCTATCTCTGGATGCTCCAGGAACCGCCTTATTTAATGCAAGTGTCCTGTTTATCTATCTTGCAGTATTTGCTCTTCTGGCGTTTGCAGTCATGCTTATAAGCAGCGGAAGTTATAAGTCACAAGATGACACAGCAGGACTGAGAGCATAAAAAAATAATATAACAGGTTGTCATATTATTTGAAGTTTGGGACTATATTGAATCAAGGCAGTTGTAGGTTTTAGCGCAGTACTTCGTTTTAAATGAAGTACTGCGCTTTTTTTATTGAACGATAAAAGATTCTGCAGAACCGCCATGAATCTGGATAAACATTTTTTCAATCGCAGCCAGTAGTTTGGCTGCTTCTTCTGTTGACATGGAAGGGCGCAAGTAAACGATCTGGAGCGCACTTGTCACATCAGGGGAAGTCATTGTGCGCTTGGAGTCAACGATTGGACTGCCAAACGGGCCGTTGGCATCAGAGGATAGCAGTTTGCCCTCCATGTTCATTAAACGGCCGTTTAATCCCTCGTATTGATCCTCAGGACTGCCAAGCCTTACTTCAACCTCACCGCTTAACGCTGCTGCATTATAAATCCCGATAGGTACACCATATTGAAGAGAAAAGAAATTATTAACGTCTACCGCTGAATTGACCAAACCTATGTCCTTTCCGCTATAAACTCTTCGAAGCAGGGCTTCTGCAGAAGGTCTGTATCTGGAGGGATCCATGGAAAGCATCTTAAAGGTTTTTCTCCATTCCTGAACCCCGGGGTTGTCAGATACACTGAGCTGCTCAGCATCCAATTTCAGCGATTCAAGAAATAATTGGAATCTGCCCTTTAGCATTTGCGGTGATTCTCCAATCACGATATCATGATATAGTATTGTTCCCAGTTTAAAGGAAGGGACAAGCTTTTTAATATCCTCTGCTAGTTTTATCATCAGATCACCTTGGCTTATCAATGTATTTTATAGATAGTTTACCATAGATGAAGAAATCCTTTTATGAAGAAAGGAGGTACAGTTATGACAGGCGCCCAGTTTAAAGAAGAACTTATTGCATATAGTAAATCAATTGGTATCGACAAAATTGGATTTGCTTCTTCAGATGTTTTTACTGAATTGAAGGAAAGGCTTATCCAGCAGCAGGAGCTCGGTTATCAATCAGGGTTTGAAGAAGAAGACATTGAAAAGAGAACGAACCCTCAGCTTTTGATGGAAGGTGCACATACCATTATATCCATCGCTCTAGCTTATCCCTCAAAAATGAAAGATGCTCCCCGCAGTGTAAAAGGTGCACGCAGAGGGATTTTCTGCAGGGCATCCTGGGGAGTGGATTATCACCACATCTTGCGTGAGAAGCTCCGGCTGTTAGAGGCCTTTATTACAGAAAAGGTTCAGGAAGCAGAGGTGATGTCAATGGTCGATACCGGGGAATTGTCCGATCGTGCTGCTGCAGAGCGTGCGGGGATTGGATGGAGCGCAAAGAATTGTGCCACCATCACACCGGAGTTCGGTTCTTATGTGTATCTGGGCGAATTGCTGACTACCGTATACCTGCCTCCCGATACACCGATTACCGATCAATGCGGAGATTGCACGATTTGTATCGATGCATGCCCAACTGGAGCCCTTGTACAGGGAGGACAGCTGGACTCCAATAAATGTATTGCTTTCTTAACACAAACGAAGGATTTTCTTCCTGACCAATACCGTGAAAAAATAGGAAACCGTTTATATGGCTGTGATACCTGCCAGACGGTATGTCCGAAAAATAAGGGGAAGGATTTCCATCTTCATCAGGAGATGGAACCGGATCCTGAGATAGCGAAGCCTTTATTAAAGCCGATCCTTCATATGAGCAACCGGGAGTTCAAGGAAAAGTTCGGCCATGTCTCCGGCTCATGGAGAGGGAAAAAACCGATCCAGCGAAATGCTATTCTTGCTCTTGCTCATTTTAAAGATGAATCAGCTGCAGATGAACTCGTCCAGCTGATGAATGAAGACCCTAGACCAGTAATTAGGGGAACAGCTGCCTGGGCTCTAGGGAAAATAGGAGCAGTGAACGCAAGAAATCACCTTAATGCGGCAAAAGAACGAGAAAAAGACGGAAATGTGGCTGCAGAAATCGATAAAGGGCTGAATTTGCTTGAAAATCACGGAATTTACTAATCGCGTCACAGGAACATGTCCGTTAGTATAGAAATCATTAAGAAAATAAAAGAAGGGATTTTTATGTGTAATATAAAAACATTATTCTCATATGAGGAAATGAAAAGCCCGATTGGCCTCCTGACTATTATTGCAACCGAAAATGGTGTTTGCCGGATTGACTTTGGGAGCCTTGAAGAAAATTTACCATCCCTTCAATCCTGGATGTCGAAGAACTACCTTAAGGGGGAACTGATTCATTCACCAGGACAGCTGCAGAAGGTCGTTGAGCAGCTTGAGAGCTACTTCAGCGGTACACTGCAGGAGTTTTCTATTCCATTAGACCTGTATGGCACTCCCTTTCAAATTAAAGTTTGGGAGCAACTGAAGGGAATTCCTTATGGCGCTACATGCTCCTATAAGGATATCGCACAGGGAATAGGCGCCCCGAAAGCAGTGAGAGCTGTAGGCAGCGCAAACAATAAAAACCCAGTCCCCATCGTTATTCCATGCCACCGGGTAGTTGGAAGCAATGGTGCGCTTGTAGGCTATGGCGGCGGATTGGATAAAAAAGAACTTCTTTTAAACATTGAACTTCAAAACATTATACCAAAGACCTCATGAACCGTTTTTAAACGGTTCTTTTTTTTTGGCTCTGTTTCATATGCTGATAGTACGTTAATTTTGCAACACGGGGGTGGCCTATGTACTGGCTGGAGCATCTGAAGTTCTATATTCAGCGGCTGACCGATTGGATGGTCAACGAAAAGTGGACTGATAGTGTTTATTTGCCATTGGAAGAAAGGGAGAGTTTTGCCCGTAAAAAACAGGCATTGCATGAGAGAAATGCCGTCCTTGTTAACAATAATGTAGAAGCACAGGTTCTTAGGCATTCCAACTTTGATGATCTTCGTCAGGTGGATTACATTCTTCACTTCAGTAACCTGATCAGGCATGGTTATGATTTTTATGTAGAAGAATGGACCCAGGAGAGGAGAGCGGTCTTTAAAGAAGATCAGCTGATCAGTGATAAAGTGTTAAATCCTGAAGGGCAGCATAAAGAAAAAGTAAAGATCGAAAGAGAGACTGAGTCTCCCGTCCTTCGAAAGCAGCCGTATGACCGGCTGGCGGCAGTAAGATACGCGGAAAGATGGTGGAATACGTATAACCCTTCCTTCAAATCCTTTGATGTCGATTGTACAAACTATATCTCACAGTGTCTTCATGCTGGCGGGGGCATTCCTATGGTCCATCATGGCACCCGTTCAAAGGGATGGTGGTTTAAACATCATGACTGGAGCTACAGCTGGACGGTAGCTAACGCCATGAGATGGTATTTGAGCGGCTCCAAATCACAGCTGCAGGCGAGGGAGGTGTCTTCAGCGAGCCAGCTTATGCCAGGTGACGTCATCTGCTATGATTTTGATGGTGACGGGCATTGGCAGCATACAACGATTGTGGTAGCCAAGGATTCTTCTGGAGAGCCGCTGGTCAATGCACATTCAACAGACAGCCGGATGAGGTTTTGGAAGTACGAGGATTCCACCGCCTATACCCCGCAAATCAAATATAAGTTTTTTCATATTGTGTAAAAACGTGTGCCTCAAGGCTATATTCCGATAAAAGTGCTATAATAATGGAGGAATAAGCATTCGAGGTGAGAGTTTTGGGTTTACATGTCGTTCTTTATCAGCCCCTGATTCCGGCCAATACCGGAAATATTGCCCGTACATGTGCGGGAACAGGAACATCTCTGCATCTGATCCGTCCGCTTGGATTTTCAACGGATGATAAACAGTTGAAGAGGGCAGGACTGGATTACTGGGAACACGTTGATGTTCATTATTATGATTCTCTGGAGGAACTGTTCGAGTGTTTTCCAGAAGGATTGTATTACTATATTACCAAATTCGGAAAACAGCGCTACTGCGATATGAATTACAGCGAGTCATCACGCGATCACTTTTTTGTGTTCGGCCGTGAGACGACCGGATTGCCGCAAGAGCTGCTTAAGGCAAATGAGGAACGCTGTTTCAGACTGCCGATGAACGAGAATATTCGCTCACTGAACCTGTCCAATACCGCAGCGATTTTAATTTATGAAGCATTGAGACAGCAGGAGTTTCCAACATTGGATTAGCGCAAAAAAAATAAAAAAACGTCCCATATTGGGGCGTTTTTTTATATGTACAGCTTATTTTGCTCCGGGATTGTCATTGTATCCCGCAGTGAAAATGGCGGTTAAGAACGCGAGCATAACTCCTAGTATAAGGATGAAACTCATGCGATCTCCTCCTTTGGGTGCAATTTTCCATATCCTTTCTTTATTATATCGAAACCACTGTATCCGCACAACGTAAAACTGGTGTAAAAAACAAGCTTGAAAATATCAAGACTAATCCATCGTCATGACACATAACAATACTAAAACCACTATCATTTTTGGTACTGCTACAACAAAGTTTTTCTATCGGAAAAACAAAAAACAACTTGAATGATTGGGGACATCCTCGCATAAAGTAGATTAACAAACGAAGGATGCAAACACTACGCAAGGGGGTACACATGGATATTTTAAGTAAAATCCAATTGCACCGTGAAGAGGAGAGGCGTCTTGCCTGGGAAGGTACCTTCGGAGAATACCTTGAGATTTTAAAGGAACGCCCTTATGTCGCTCAGTCCGCTCATTCCCGAGTCTATAATATGATTAAAGATGCAGGAATAGAGGAAGTGAATGGAGCCAAAAGGTATAACTTTTTCACCAACCAGATTTTTGGGCTAGAGGATTCAATCGAAAGGCTGGTAGAGGAGTATTTCCATCCTGCAGCTAAACGGTTGGATGTTCGAAAAAGGATACTTTTACTGATGGGGCCTGTTTCCGGAGGGAAATCCACGATTGTTACCATGCTGAAACGAGGTCTGGAGAAATATTCGAAAACAGATGGAGGAGCGGTATTTGCCATCAAAGGCTGCCCGATGCATGAGGATCCATTGCATTTGATTCCTCATCATCTGCGTGAGGATTTTTTTGAAGATTATGGCATCAGGATCGAAGGCAGCCTGTCCCCTTTAAACACGATGAGGCTTGAAAAAGAGTATGATAATTGCATTGAAGATGTGATGGTTGAACGAATCTTTTTTTCCGAAGATAAAAGGACAGGGATTGGAACATTCAGCCCATCCGATCCGAAATCACAGGATATTGCTGATTTAACAGGAAGTATTGATTTTTCAACGATTGCAGAGTTCGGATCAGAATCAGATCCCCGTGCGTACCGCTTTGATGGAGAGCTGAATAAGGCGAACCGGGGGATGATGGAGTTTCAGGAAATGCTGAAGTGTGATGAAAAGTTCCTCTGGCATTTATTATCTCTTACTCAGGAAGGCAACTTTAAAGCGGGACGATTTGCGCTGATCTCTGCGGATGAATTGATTGTCGCTCATACGAATGAATCGGAATACCGGTCATTTATCGCCAATAAGAAAAATGAAGCTTTACACTCCAGGATTATCGTTATGGGAGTTCCGTACAACCTAAGGGTTTCTGAAGAAGAACGCATCTATGGAAAGATGATCAAAGACAGTGATATGTCCCATGTCCACATTGCTCCTCATGCCTTGAGAGTTGCAGCGATTTTCTCAATACTAACCCGTTTGAAGGACTCAAAGAAGCAGGGTATGGACCTGATCAAGAAAATGAGGCTGTATGACGGTGAGATCGTGGAAGGCTTCAACCATATCGATCTGGAAGAGCTGCAGAAGGAGTTTTCGGATGAGGGAATGAGCGGAATCGATCCTCGTTACGTCATTAACAGGATCTCTTCTGCCATCATCCGCAAAGACATTCCATCGATCAACGCACTCGATGTTCTCCGCTCTATGAAGGATGGACTGGACCACCATGCTTCGATTACGAAAGAGGATAAAGAGCGCTTTATTAATTTTATCTCCCTGGCACGAAAGGAATATGATGAGATTGCGAAGAAAGAAGTTCAGAAAGCCTTTGTTTATTCTTATGAAGAATCTGCAAAAACACTGATGGATAATTACCTCGACAATGTGGAAGCTTATTGCAATAAAAATAAACTGAGAGACCCGCTGACTGGTGAAGAGATGAGCCCGGACGAAAAGCTGATGCGGTCTATTGAAGAACAGATTGGAATCTCTGAAAATGCGAAGAAAGCATTCCGGGAAGAAATTTTAATCCGAATTTCCGCTTATGCGAGAAAAGGAAAGAAATTTGATTATAATTCCCACGAACGCTTAAGGGAAGCAATCCAGAAGAAGCTGTTTGCAGATTTGAAAGATGTTGTTAAAATTACGACTTCTTCAAAGACACCTGATGAAACACAGCTCAAAAAGGTAAATGAAGTCATAGCCCGCCTCGTCGAAGACCATGGGTACAATACGACATCAGCGAACGAACTCCTAAGGTATGTAGGAAGCCTTTTAAACCGCTAGTTATTAAAAACGCATCCCTATGATTTCATAGGATGCGTTTTTTTTTATAAAGTCTTGCCCAGAAGTATGGCCCAAGGCAAAAGAATATGTGGATTATAAAAGAATAAAGGGGACTTAGAAAGAGAATACCTTGTATTATGATAAACTATAGTGGTAAATTGATACTAAACGCTAACAAAAAGGAAGTGAAAGGATGAGTTCCAGGGAGGATAGCAGCCAATTATGGGATTGGATCAAAGCCATTGGAATAGCACTTATACTAGCGTTGCTGATAAAGAAATTTTTATTTGAACAGTACGTAGTTTATGGAGAATCCATGATGCCGACCATTCAAAATGGAAACAGGCTGATTGTAAATAAATTAGGCTACAATCTTGGTGAGCCTAAACGGTTTGATTTGATTGTGTTTCATGCGAATGCGAAAGAGGACTATATTAAACGGGTGATTGGCATGCCGGGTGAGCGGATTGCCTATCAAAATGATCACCTTTATATCAATGGCAAACAAATTGATGAGCCCTATTTAGATGATTACAAGAAGCATATTACAAGCGGGAATCTGACAGGTGATTTTACATTGGAAGAAGTAACCGGCCAAAAGGTCATTCCAAAAGGAAAAGTCTTTGTTATGGGAGATAATCGGCTGCACAGCATTGACAGCCGCCATATCGGGCTGATCGATATGAAAAAAATAGTGGGTGAAGTAAACCTGCGCTATTGGCCTGTAAAAGAGCTTGAAGTTATCAAGTAAGTTTATTGAGATTGGAATAAGGGAATAGTGCACGTAAGAGGTGATGGTATATGTCCAGAGAACAGGATTATACAGAAAAACCAAAAAACAGCTCCATGACTCCAAACTTTAAAGAAATGAAGGAACATGGAAAGGTAATGGAGAAAATGTCCACGAATGAGGATGTAGAGAAACGCGGAAAAACGCCTGACCCTGCGCAGTATGAACATAACAATAAAAAGAAGAATAACCAGTAAAAACCTGTTTCGGGTAACCGAAGCAGGTTTTTTGATTAGAATGAAAATTGCCTGTTTACTATTGAGAATGAATCTCATATAATGAGAATATACATTGATAATAATTATCATTCTCTCAGGGGTGCTAAAATATGGTTTTAACGGATATTAGAGCTGGCGGAAAAGCAAAAATCATAAATACAGAGCTTGTGAATACATTGGTACGCAGAAGACTGCTTGATTTGGGAATCATGGAAGGAACGGAAATCATCATCAAAAGAATTCTTCCGTTTGGAGGGCCTTTTGCTGTTGAAGCAGGCGGACAATGGGTTGGGATTCGCAGAAGTGAAGCAAAAATGATTCAGGTCTGCCATTCATGATTGAAATCGCACTAGCCGGTAACCCGAATACCGGAAAGACATCTTTGTTTAACATCCTAACGAATTCTTACGAATATGTAGGAAACTGGTCAGGTGTAACCGTAGAAAAGAAAGTCGGAATGCTGAACAATAAAAAAGGGCACTTGATTGATCTGCCCGGAATCTATTCACTTAACCCGCTTTCAAAAGATGAAGGGGTTGCAACCCGTTTCCTGATTGAAGAACAATTTTCCATGGTTTTAAATATCGTTGATGCTTCACAGCTTGAACGTAACTTATACTTAACGATTCAGCTTCTCGAATATGGCAAGCCCGTAGTCATTGGCCTTAACATGGTGGACGTTGCTAAAGGCCGCGGGATCTCAATTGATGAAAAAAAGCTGTCTGAAAAGCTGAATAGCCCTGTTCTTCCAATCGTCGCCAGAACAGGTTCTGGCTGCAAAGAGCTGGCGGGGCTGTTGACCAATGAGCAGCAAGAGAATCAGCCTTTATATATTTCCTATGGCAGTATACTTGAAAAAGCAATGGATCAATTAGCGGCTAAAATTCCTGACATTGACGGCTTGCCGCCTAAGCGATGGCTTGCTCTTCAGTTCTTTGAAGGAAATGATGTGGTGCGCACATTGCTTCAATCGTACATTGCAGAGGAAGAGCTCCAGACGCTGCTCGCAGAGACAGAACAACGTATTCAAAGCGAAGAAAAAGCTAAATCATTGCTGTATTTTATACGAGCTGTCCGAGCCGCCTACATCCAGGATATTGTGGACGTCTCCTTAATAAAAGGGAAAGACGTAAAATATACATTATCCGATCGCATTGATAACATCGTAACGAACAAATTTTTAGGTATTCCTATTTTTATTTTTTTCATGTACTTCATTTTCAAACTCACATTTGATTGGCTTGGGAGTCCAATTTCTGATATGCTCGATGGATTCCTGACGGGTCCTTTAACAGATACATTGAAATCCATCCTGCAAGCAGCCGGTGCTTCTTCATTTATCCAGGCAGTGATTCTGGATGGCATCGTGGCTGGAGTGGGAGGAGTTCTTGTATTTGTACCCCAGATCATGATCCTTTTCTTCCTGATCTCTTTCATTGAAGATTCAGGATACATGGCGAGGATTGCCATGGTTATGGATAAGACGTTAGAGAGCATCGGGTTGAACGGGAAAGCGTTTATCCCCATGATTATCGGTTTTGGATGCAACGTTCCTGGAATTATGGCAGCGAGAACGATTGAGCAGCCAAAGGAACGCCTCTTAACCATTATATTAACGCCGTTGATGTCCTGTTCCGCACGGCTGTCTGTTTACAGCCTGTTTGTGGGAGCGTTCTTTACACAAAATCAGGCGCTTATAGTGCTCTCTCTTTACCTATTGGGAATTCTGATTGCACTGACTCTGGCCAAGCTTTTCTCTTCAACCATACTTAAGGAAGAGAGTTCGATGTTCGTGATCGAGCTTCCTCCTTACCGCATTCCACAATGGCGTACGCTCATGAGGAATACATGGGAAAAAGGGAAGGGGTTTGTTAGGAAAGCCGGAACCTTTATCTTTGGAGGATCGGTCGTGATCTGGTTCCTGAGTTATGCAGGTCCGTCCGGTTTTGACGTTGAAATGAATAAGAGCTTCCTGGCCATGATCGGCGGAGTGCTCGCTCCACTGTTTGAACCGATTGGATTTGGCAGCTGGCAGGCGGGAGCTGCTTTACTGACAGGATTCCTCGCCAAAGAAGTTGTCGTATCCACGATGAATATTATTTATGTGGCACCTGATCTTCATACACTGCAGGGCGTGATGGCGCACCACTTCACTCCATTGGCGGCTTATAGCTTCATGGCATTTTTACTGCTGTACGTCCCTTGTCTTGCAACGGTTGCCGTAATCAAAAAGGAAACCGGATCAACTAAATGGACATGGTTTTCGATTATCTACGCCCTTCTCATCGCTTACCTGGTTTCATTGGTGATCTACCAGGGCGGAAAGCTGCTCGGCTTTTAAGTTTTAACGGAAAGTAGGGATAATGAATGCTGCTTAATATTTTGCTCGGCTTACTTATTTTTGGATATGCAGGCTTCACCATTTTCCGATTTGTAAAAAAGAGCAAACAAGGAAAATGCGCAACCTGTGCATTGAAGAAAGGCTGCCAGTCCGCATGCAGTGATATGATGGATGATAAAGTTGCCTTTTCAAACTACAATAAATAACTTTCAAAGCATTCCATGTTCTTCATGGGGTGCTTTTTTTGTGCCGTTTGACGATGGAATTGAGCGAAAATCTAAATTGAGCCAATCGGATGATTAATTGATTCTAATTCGAAATAATTGAGCCAAACTAGCGCTTAATTGTAACTAACTGGAAATTCAGACTTTTTCACTTGCGATACAGCCCCCCGTACCCAAAGAAAAAGACTTAAGGGTCCTGCTTCTTGTTGAGCAAACCTACGCTTATCTCAATAGATTGAAAAATGTGTCAATTACTTAGCAATTCTCATCTTGTACTGCATAGGATAAAGTAACCAACCCTTTTTCAATTCAAAAGCGGGTGGTTCTTTTATCAATTGATCCGATTTCATTCAAATAAAATAATGAGCCAATTAAAAAAGAAGGAGGGGAAATAATGAGCGAGGAAGCTAAAAACAATTTTGCCGTTTCTCAAGAGAACTGGTCCCTCCACCGCAAAGGCTATCAGGATCATCAGAGACACATGGAAAAGGTCCAGGAGGCCATTAAAAACAACCTGCCAGATCTAATCAGTGAAGAAAACATTATTCTATCCAATGGGCGTGATGTTATTAAAATACCAATCCGTTCCCTGGATGAATACAAAATCCGATACAATTATGAGAAGAATAAGCATGTAGGGCAGGGTGACGGTGACAGCCAGGTAGGAGACGTGGTGGCGAGAGATGGGAACGGAAACCAGGCTGGAGCTGGAAAGGGCAAAGGCCAGGCAGGCGACAAGCCGGGAGCCGATTATTCGGAAGCGGAAGTATCACTTGCAGAGCTTCAGGAATTTTTGTTTAAAGAGCTGGAATTGCCGGATTTAAAACAAAAAGAACAGGACAATATCGTTCTGGAAAAGGTTGAGTTCAACGATATTCGCAAGACTGGATTAATGGGGAACGTAGATAAGAAACGCACCATTCTAACTGCTTTTAAGCGCAATGCCTTAAAAGGAAAACCGGCAATAGCACCCATTTATAACGACGACCTGCGTTTTAAAACCTGGAATGAAGTCGTAAAACCGGAATCAAAAGCTGTAGTCCTTGCTATGATGGATACATCAGGATCAATGGGGATTTGGGAAAAATACATGGCAAGAAGTTTTTTCTTTTGGATGACCCGTTTTTTGCGTTCCAAATACGAAACAGTGGAAATTGAATTTATTGCTCATCATACAGAAGCGAAAGTTGTAACAGAAGAAGATTTCTTTTCAAAAGGGGAGAGCGGGGGAACGATTTGTTCGTCAGCTTATCGTAAAGCCCTGGAATTAATTGAAACAAAGTATTCACCATCACGGTTTAATATTTATCCTTTTCATTTTTCAGACGGCGATAATCTGACAAGCGACAATGCTCGTTGCGTTAAGCTTGTGCAGGAAATTATGGAGCACAGTAATATGTTTGGATATGGCGAGGTCAATGCCTATAACCGCCATTCCACTTTGATGAGTGTGTATAAAAACATCACAGATCCTAAATTCAATTATTATATTCTTAAAGAAAAAGCAGATGTATATCATTCCATGAAAAGCTTTTTCAGAAAAAGAGAAGCAGCAAAATAAGCTGCTAACCCATTATCCATGTATTGGATAATGGGTTTTCTTTTATTATGCAGGAAAGTTACATATAACTAATTCATAACCAAATGGGAGGGGACGGAGTCGTTGAATGTTATTCGAATCATGAAGCAGATAGTGTTAGCGGTTATTCTATCTGCTGCTGTGTTGTGCATCTCCCCTAAGATCGCAAGTGCCACGTGGTTTGAACCGCTTAAGGTGCATTTTTTAGATGTCGGGCAGGCGGATTGCATCCTGATTCAGATGCCGAATGGGAGAAGTATGCTTGTTGATGCCGGCGATGAAAATGATGGACCTGAGATCATCCGGTACTTGCAAAGCCAGGGAGTTGTAGACATAGACGTTTTGGTGGCCACGCATCCTCACCATGACCATATCGGATCGATGGACGATGTGATCCGCAATTTTAATGTGAAAAAGATTTATATGCCCAATCTTCCGTATGATACCGCTTATTATCACGATCTTTTCAAAATTATTAACGAAAAGAACATCCCGGTAGAACGTGCCAAGGCAGGAACCAAATTCCGTTTTGGTTTTTCGGTGAAGGTTGATATGCTTGCACCTGGTTCTGCTTATTATAAATACATTAATGATTACTCTGCGGTCTTAAGAATTACACACGGGAAAAACCGCTTTTTGCTGATGGCTGACGCTGGAATGGAATCGGAAAAGGAACTGCTGTCATCCAAAAAGGATTTAAAAGCAAATGTCATTAAAATAGGTCATCATGGAGCAAATACGGGAACAACGATGGCGTTTTTAAAAGCAGTCCATGCGAAGACAGCTATGATCTCGGTAGGAAACAATAATCCCTATCATTATCCATCAAAAGAAGTGCTGTTCCGTCTGGAAAGACTGAATATGACCATCTACAGAACCGATCAGCTCGGAGTCATAACGGCTATCAGCAACGGAAATAAAATTACGTTTCGAACGAACGGATTTAAATAAGGCAGCCTGCTTTGGGCTGTCTTGTTTTTTTGTGATTTTGTAGGTTAAGGTAGGATAAAATATAGTTTGCATAGGAGTAATGTCTAGCTCCAGCGCTTGTCGGATTTTAGCTGGGCACTTGCGTTTTTCTAAAAAAGGCTTCTCCCTTGCACTTTTGGGGCAGGGATAAGAAAATAAAGATATGAAAAGGGAGGATGGGAAGCAAATGATAAAAGCTGTAGTCTTTGACTTTGATGGGCTTATCTTAGATTCGGAGACGAGTGTATATAATGCCATTCAAGAAATTTTTACTGAGCATTCTTGCAATATGCCCTTAGAGTTATGGCAGCAATGCATCGGAACAAAAGATTTTCTGGATCCCTTTGAATACCTTGAAGAACAAATCAACAAGAAGGTCGATAGAAAGGGCTTGCGTGCCAAGCATCATGAGCGGGTACTATCCATGCTCGAGGGTGAAAAACCCTTGCCGGGAGTGGAAGACTATCTTGAAGCTGCTAAAGAACTCGGTCTGAAAATAGCATTGGCAACCAGTTCCTCACGTCAGTGGGTAACGGGGCACCTGGAAAAATTAAATTTGCTTTCCTATTTTGACTGCCTTAAAACAGCGGATGATGTGGAACATGTAAAACCAAATCCGGCACTGTATTTGGAAGCCGTAAAATGCCTTGGGGTTAAACCCAATGAAGCGATCGCGTTTGAGGATTCGGCAAATGGAGCGAGAGCAGCAAAGGCAGCAGGGCTTTATTGCGTGGTCATTCCAAATGAAGTAACAAAGGGACTTGTATTTGGAGATGTAGATCACCAGATGGAATCATTGGCAGAAGTACAGTTGAAGGAACTGATGAACAGATTCTGATGATCAAAATCCAGGGGGTCAATCACCTAACTTTTGCTGTTGAAAATTTAAGCCAATCGCTGATTTTTTATCAAAATATATTAAAAGCTGAGCTTGTTCACAGAGGGCGGACTGACGCATATCTCGAGTGGGGGCCAGTGTGGATTTGTTTACTGGAACGGGGAGAAGCTAAGAAAGCGGATAGGGTATCAGCAGGTATAGACCATGCGGCTTTCACTGTACTTGAAGCAGATTTTGATCAAGCAGTTGAAATCCTTATAGCTAACGAAGTAAAAATTATCAGAGGCCCTTTAGAACGAGGCGGAGGACGCTGCGTTAATTTTTTGGATCCTGATGGCATACAGCTGGAGCTCAACACAGGCTCTTTGGCTGAGAGAATGAGCAATTGGATCTGATGCATGAAAAAGGATAGGAGTGAATCCATTGAGCGAAGTTGATGTTTCCAAATTTGAAAAGAAGATTGAGCTTAGGAATATACAATACAATGATATAGATGAAATACTTGAATTGCAGAAAACTTGTTTCCCAGATCACATGGAGCCGTGGAAGCGCGAGCAGCTTGAAAGCCATCTGGACATTTTTCCTGAAGGTCAGTTTGTAGTTACATACGAGGGAAAAATCATTGGCAGCTGTTCAAGTCTGATCGTTAACTTTGATGAATATGATGACCAGCATACTTGGGACGAGATCACTGATGAGGGGTACATTACCAACCATAACCCCAATGGCTATAACCTATACGGCATAGAAGTTATGGTCCATCCGGAATACCGAAGGATGAAGATCGGAAAGCGTCTTTATGAAGCGAGAAAAGAACTGGCTGAAGAGTGGAACCTGAAAAGTATTATCCTTGGTGGACGCATTCCTAACTATTACAAACATTCGAGTGAAATGACGCCGAGAGATTATGTAAAAGAAGTGATTCACCACAATATCTACGATCCGGTACTGACGTTCCAGCTGATGAATGGTTTTACTGTCATGAGGATCAACCGCCATTATCTTCCGGATGATAAACAGTCTAAAGAGTATGCGACTTTAATGGAATGGAATAACGTTGATTATCATCCGCATAATACGAGAAGGCATTTTAAAACGAGTGAACCGATCCGTATCACGGCTATTCAATACATGATGAAAACCATCGGATCGTTTGAAGATTTTGCTACACAAGTAGAATATTATACAGATGTTGCAGCCGATCAGGGCTCTGACTTTGCGGTCTTTCCTGAACTCCTGACAACTCAGCTTTTATCATTTTGTGAAGAAAAAAGCCCTAGCCAAGCCATCAGGCGTTTAACAGAGTTTACAGAGGATTACATTGAGCTCTTTACTAATCTCGCTGTCCGTTATAACGTTAATATTATCGGCGGCTCCCACTTCGTTGAAGAGGATGGAAACATCTATAATGTGGCGTACTTATTCCGCAGAGACGGGACAATCGAGAAGCAGTATAAGATCCACATTACGCCGAATGAAAGAAAATGGTGGGGGATTACACCTGGGGACAAGGTACAAGTATTTGATACAGATTGCGGTAAGATCTCCATTCTGATCTGTTATGATATCGAGTTCCCTGAATTGTCACGAATTGTTACAGACATGGGAGCTAACATTATCTTCACGCCGTTCTGTACAGAAGACAGACAGGGGTATGTCCGGGTAAGATACTGCTCACAGGCAAGAGCAGTTGAAAATGAGATCTACACTGTCATAGCAGGAACGGTCGGCAACCTTTCCCAAGTTGAGAATATGGATATCCAGTATGCGCAGTCTGGAATCTTTACGCCTTCTGATTTCGCTTTCCCTCGGGACGGAATTGTTGGTGAGTGCCATCCGAACATCGAAACAGTGGTGGTCGGGGACGTTGACCTTGAGATCTTGCGCAGACAGCGCAAGACAGGAAACGTCACTCAGCTCCGTAACCGCAGACTGGATCTTTATGAAGTGGTTCAAAAGAGTAAAAGTAAAGGTTGAAAAAAAATAAAGCGGCAGGAAATTCCCTGTCGTTTTTGCTTATAAATTTTTATTTACCGGGAAATATTGTCGCAGGACATCAGATCATAAGGCAAAAGATAACGGCGTGTCGAAAGCAGTTTTCGTGGCTTTAGCACTGCGTTATAATAAAAATGCTATTGAGAATTTCCCGAATGAGAAGGGAAAACATGCTCGGTAAAGAATTATAGAGGGAGTAGACCCGCACCTAAAAGGAGGAGATTCCGTAATGAACTGGAAGACTGCATATGAAAAATGGCTGAATGAACCGAATCTTGGCGAAGAGCTTCAGCTTCAGCTCGAGAAATTAAAAGAAACGGAAACCGGCCTTGAGGATTCCTTTTATAAGAACCTCGAATTTGGCACCGGAGGTATGAGAGGCGAAATCGGCCCTGGTACGAACCGTATGAATACATATACAATCCGCAAGGCGTCAGCAGGCCTTGCAAGTTTTATTGAATCACAAGGGGAGAAAGCAAAGGCGAGGGGTGTGGTCATCGCCTATGACTCAAGGCATAAATCACCTGAATTTGCGATGGAGGCTGCAAGTACATTAGCATCAAAAGGAATTCTAACCTATGTATTTGAAAGCTTGAGACCAACACCTGTGCTTTCTTTTGCGGTCCGCTATTTAAAGGCGTTCAGCGGAATCGTCATTACAGCCAGCCACAATCCTCCTGAGTATAACGGATACAAAGTATATGGAGCAGATGGAGGGCAGCTTCCACCGAATGAAGCGGATCTCTTAACAGAAAAAGTTGAAGAAATCGAAAATGAACTGGCTATCTCTGTTGTGCCTGAAGAGCAGTTAAAAGCGGAAGGGCTCATCCAAATGGTCGGAGAAGAAATTGATGAGGCTTATCTTGAGCAATTAAAAAGAATTACCGTAAATCCGGATCTCGTCCATGAGATGCAGGATTTGAGCATTGTATTTACACCTCTTCATGGGACTGCCAATCACCCCGTAAGGAACGGACTTGATGCCATCGGCTTTAAAAATGTTACTGTTGTAAAAGAGCAGGAACAGCCAGATCCGGATTTTTCTACTGTAAAATCACCTAACCCTGAGGAGCATGCAGCATTTGAACTTGCTATTGAATATGGAATAGAAAAAGATGCAGACATCCTGCTTGCTACCGACCCTGACGCAGATCGTGTTGGTGTAGCGGTGAAAAACCTGGAAGGTGAGTATGTTGTTCTTACAGGCAATCAGACAGGTGCACTCATGCTTCATTACCTTCTTTTACAAAAACAGGCTCAAGGCTCGCTCTGCCCTAAAGGGGTTGTGCTTAAAACCATCGTAACGTCAGAGCTGGGAAGAGAAATCACGAGCTCGTTTGGCCTGAAAACCATCGATACACTCACCGGATTTAAATTCATCGGTGAGAAGATTAAGGAATATGAGAAGACAGGAGAGCATACTTTTCTGTTTGGATATGAAGAAAGCTACGGATATTTAATAGGGGATTTTGTGCGCGACAAGGACGCCGTACAGGCCTGCCTCCTTGCTGCTGAAGTTGCAGCTTTCTATAAGAAACAAGGGAAAACCATGTATGAGGGCCTCTTGGATGTATTTGATACTTATGGATATCACTTAGAAGGCCTTGAATCATTAACGCTAAAAGGCAAAGCAGGAGCCGAACAGATCCACCATATATTAGACTCGTTCAGAGCCAGTCCCCCAGTGGAAATGGCGGGTAAAGAGATATTGTTTGTTGAGGATTACAGCACAGGGACGAGAACCAAGCTGGCATCTAAAGAGGAAAGCAGCATTCACCTGCCAGCATCCAACGTCTTAAAATATGTATTGCGTGACGGTTCATGGTTCTGTTTGCGGCCTTCAGGGACAGAACCGAAGATCAAGTTTTACTTTGCCGTCAAATCAGACTCCTTCAGCAGCAGTGAAGCCTTGCTGCGTGAGCTGAAGACTGACGTTATGAATCACGTCCATCAGCTTATTGCAGCAGCCCAGTAAAAATAGTAAAAAGCAGTCCCGGGATCCGGAACTGCTTTTTTCAGATCAGGAACAATAACAGGGAGATTTCATATGGATAAACAAGACAGGAAAGCAACGATTGATTCTAGGTACATCCAGCAGCATCTGGCCAATGAGCGGACATATCTCGCTTGGATTCGGACGGCCATTGCTATGGCTGGCATAGGGTTTGTATTCTTAAATCTTCACTTTACAATGCAGATCAAAGTTTTTCGGATTGAGGATCAGGTGGTGGCAGCTGTTGGGTTTATCGCTTTTTTGCTAGGAATGGCTACCATTATCTTTGCGACTGTCGATTATTTCAATAAACGAAAACGAATCAATGATCAAACGTTCCAGTCACCGATTCGAATGGTTTTTGTGGTTTCAATTTCCCTCGTTATTGTCATGAGTATTCTGATGGTAAGTTATTTTCTCATGCGGAATATTCTATAAGTAACTGAAACGTTTGACTGTATGGTTCTAATTCTGTAAAATTACTTATTATCTATGCATTGGGGTGATTGATTTGGGAAGTATCGTATCAGCGAACTAGCAGAATTAGCAGGCGTTTCAAAAAGAACCATTGATTATTATACAAAACTAGGCCTGTTAAAGGCTGAACGTTCCCAATCCAATTATCGGTTTTACAGTGAAGAAGCCCTACAGCAGCTTACGTGGATCAATTATTATAAGAAACAGCATCTGCCTTTAGAGAAGATTAAAGAAAAAATGGCATCATTCAATGAAAATGCGGGACAGTATGCAGAAACGATGCAAAAAGTCGATATGCAGCTCAACACACTTGAAAAAGATGTTCAGGATTTAAAGCCTCTTCTTCAACAGCTAAACAAGGAGCAATTAAAACTTGCTGTTAAACATATGCCTGCCGAACGTGCAACTTTACTTCACAGCCTTTTATTGATTATTGGAGAAACGCCGCTTATTTAAGGGAACGCCGAAAGTATCCAGTAAAATAAATCAGGAGGTGACATCTTTATCTCTCCAATTATACGAGAGAATAAAGAGTCTATTTGGACATATTTAAGTTATTCGTAGTAGCATTACTGATTGTACTAACCGCTTTTTTTGTGGCCGCTGAATTTGCGATCGTAAAGATCCGCCGCACAAGAATCGACCAGCTTGTAGAAGAGGGGAACAAAAAAGCCATTGCAGTGCGTAAAGTGCTGTTAAACCTGGACGGTTATCTATCAGCCTGCCAACTGGGAATTACAATCACCGCTTTAGGGCTTGGTTGGCTTGGGGAGGGTACTCTCCATCACTTGCTTCAGCCGGTTTTTGAACAGCTGAGCTTGAGTCCTGCGCTTACTAAAACGGTCACTTTGATTCTTGCTTTTGCCATTATTACTTTTCTCCATGTTGTACTTGGTGAGCTTGCACCTAAAACCTTTGCCATTCAAAAAGCAGAGGAGATCAGCCTGATGCTGTCAGGGCCGCTGATCTTGTTCTACAGAGTCCTGTATCCAGTCATCTGGGTGCTAAACGGAAGTGCGCGGCTTTTAACAAAAATGTTTGGGCTGTCTGCCGTTTCGGAGCATGAAATGGCCCACTCTGAAGAAGAGCTTCGGCTGATTCTTTCAGAGAGTTACAAGAGCGGAGAAATTAATCAGTCAGAGTATAGCTATGTGAATAAAGTCTTTGAATTTGATGACCGTATTGCTAAAGAGATTATGGTACCGCGTACGGAAATCGTTTGTTTATATATTAATAAGTCAATTGAAGAAAATCTTTCCATCATTACGAGTGAAAAATATACACGTTATCCAGTCGTTGATGAGGATAAAGACCATGTGGTTGGCATGGTAAACGTAAAAGAAATATTCTATGACCTGATGTCGGGTGTGGAAAAATCATTGGAGAGCTACTTGCGTCCTATTTTAACCGTGATTGAAACCATACCTATTCAGGAAACCTTAGTGAAGCTTCAGAAACAGCAGGTCCACATGGCCGTCCTCATGGATGAATATGGGGGAACTGCCGGTCTGCTTACAGTTGAAGATATACTTGAAGAGATCGTCGGGGAAATCAGGGACGAATTCGATACAGATGAAACCCCGATGATTTTAAAAGTGACCCCTAGAGTTACCGTGCTTGATGGGAAAGTTCTGATTTCTGAAGTGAATGATCTGTATGGCCTTGATATTGATGATTCCGATCTCGATACGATCGGAGGCTGGATGCTTTCTCAAAACTCCGATATTGTTGAAGGGGATGAGATTGAGTATGAAGGCTTGATCTTCAAAGTAGTGGAAATTGACGGCCACCAGATCAAACGCATTGAGGTTAGTAAAATAGAAATCTCGAAGGATATAGAGGGATCAGTAAAAGCCCCTGAATTAGTTACCGATTTAGAGTAACACATTCATATGAAGTGCCCGCTGTCTAAATAAGATGGCGGGCACTTTTTTATGGTTTAGGATTTAAAAATATGGAAATGGAATGGATAAGTGTAAGTGTACTTGTAGCAAATGCCACAGATAAGATGGTGATGAGAGAGTAGAAAAACATGCCCTCGCCCATAAAATACAACCCTGACAAAATAACGGCTGCATCAATAATGAAGATGATGACTCCTACGTTAAGAGAAGAACGTTTAGAAATAAAAAGTGCGAGAAGATCCGTCCCGCCTGTACTTGTTTCGTATCTGAGCATAATGCCGATACCCGTGCCAATCAGTAAGCCGCCGGTGATGGCGCTTTCCATAACTGGAAGATGTATAAATCCCTTGAGAGGCAGGAGCAAATCAATAACAAAAGAAGAAATGAGCATTCCGTGAATACTGTTGATAAAAGAGCTGCGGTCAAATTTCCAGACCAGAAAATAAATCGGTATGCTCAGAAGAATAATGGTCATTCCTACCTTAAACCCCCACACATACTTCAACAGCAGGCCGATACCAATCATGCCGCCATCTAATAAATGAAAGGGCAGGATAAACACATTAATACCGATTCCCATTAAAAAACTGCCGATGAAAACGGCTGTCATCTTTGCAAGCATCATTTGCCTCCTGTCCCTCTTTTTACTACTTTATGAAGCGGGACAGGGATCAATTACTGCACAAAAACTGCCTAAGTATTATTTTTTGGATAAAATGGAATCAAACTCACTGGAGTTTACCATATTTATACTAAATTGATTTTTTAGTTCTTCCAATTGATTCATCGTTTGTTCAAATTCCTCTTCTTCTTCTTCCATATATCGTTTAAAAAAATAAATAGAGTCATCTTTCGTAATTAAAAGAAGTTTGATCTCAAGTTCCAATGGCTGTTTCCCTGAATCTTCATCACTGAACAAAATTCCTCCTGGTGATGTTTCCTTTTGGCTGAGATACATTGTACCTTGTGACGTATGCGTTTTGGAGAATTCAAGTATGTCATCGAATGACTCAGCTTGTCTCATTGAACTCATCCCTTCTACAGGTTTATCTATTCATTTTTCCCGCAGCAAGAAAAATTTAAACAACTGTTTAATCGATAAATATCAGCGGTTGCCCGTGATGTTTGTCCACACCAAAGTACCTTCTCCTGCATCTACTATTAGTACCATCGGTTGGTAATAAAATCGGTGATGAAAGGAGAGTAAGTCATGGGTTTTGGTTTTGATGGCGGAGACGGCTTTGGCCGCCGCCGGAGAGATACGTTTAGAAGAGAAGCAATTGCGCTAATTAACGAACGTGTACAAGTAGATACCGTAAACCAGACATTCCGCGGAAGATTGGTTGCAGTTGGCCGGGATGTCATCGTACTGCGTGTAAGAAGAAACAATTGTACATTCCGCGTTGTTATCCGTATATGCGAGATTGTAGCGATTTTCCCGATCTAACTGGGTTTCGACAGTTAAAAAACATCCTTTTTTCAGGGATGTTTTTTATTTTTTTCTGACGTTTAAAACCGCGTTGTTGCTTAGTTTATCAAAGAAATATATCTAGTTAGCAATTATTAACTTTGACAAACATTTTATAAAGAATATACAATTAGATTATTGTGTTAACGATTACAAACAACAAGAGGTGATATACATTATGAAAAGAATTGGACTAGCATGGCAGATTCTTATCGGTTTGATTCTGGGTATCGCGGTCGGAGCTATTTTTTACGGCAATCCTGGAATTGAAAAGTATTTGCAGCCAATTGGAGATATCTTCATCAGGCTCATTAAGATGATTGTCATTCCGATTGTAGTTTCCAGCCTAATTGTCGGCGTTGCCGGTGTAGGTGATATGAAAAAGCTGGGTAAACTCGGCGGAAAAACTATTCTTTATTTTGAGATCATTACAACGATTGCCATCGCTGTTGGGTTGTTGGTAGCAAATATCTTTAAGCCTGGTGCAGGCGTAGATATGAAACATTTGAGCAAAACAGATATCGGGAGTTATGTAGAAACAGCTAAAACCGCTGGTGAACATGGATTTGCGGAGACATTCGTTAATATCGTTCCTCAAAACTTGTTTGAATCTCTCGTGCACGGTGATATGCTTGCTATTATTTTCTTCTCGGTAATGTTCGGACTTGGTGTGGCAGCAATTGGTGAAAAAGGTCAGCCGGTTCTGAGGTTTTTCCAAGGTACAGCAGAAGCGATGTTTTACGTGACCAACCAGATCATGAAGTTTGCTCCATTCGGGGTTTTTGCACTGATTGGTGTTACGGTATCCAAGTTTGGTGTTACATCCTTGATCCCATTAAGCAAGCTTGTTATTCTTGTGTACTTGACTATGGCGTTCTTTGTTATAGTGGTACTCGGGCTCGTTGCAAAAATTGCGGGTGTTAATATATTTAATATTTTCAGAATATTAAAAGATGAACTGATCCTTGCGTATTCAACATCCAGCTCAGAAACGGTTCTTCCGAAATTAATGGAGAAGATGGAGAAGATGGGCTGCCCGAAAGCCATCGCGAGCTTTGTTATCCCAACAGGGTATTCCTTTAACTTAGATGGTTCAACTCTTTATCAGGCTATCGCGGCATTGTTTATCGCTCAAATGTACGGGATCGACATGCCGATCTCCTCTCAGATCACACTGCTTCTCGTGCTGATGGTAACATCTAAAGGAATCGCAGGTGTTCCTGGAGTATCGTTCGTCGTCCTCCTTGCTACATTGGGAACAGTTGGCATCCCGGTAGAAGGTTTAGCGTTTATTGCTGGTATCGACCGTATCCTTGATATGGCAAGAACCGCTGTTAACGTAGTTGGTAACTCTCTCGCTGCGATCATCATGTCCAAGTGGGAAGGCCAATTTGATAATCAAAAAGCTGAAGCGTATATCAACGAAGTTAAACAAGCATCATAAAAAGAAGCTCCTGCAAAAGCAGGAGCTTCTTTTTTCATTTAATAAGGCTTATTGCTTAAAGTATCAATAAAAAACTGCTATAATTGAAATATACCATAAGAGAAACTTATTACTAGAGGGGGAGTGCTGTTGGAATCACTACAACAACAACAAACGGCTCATAAGAAAATTACAAAGACCAATCTTTTTAAAAGGGTAATTTTTATAGCCCTGGGGGCATTGCTCGTAGCTACAGGCCTTGAAATTTTTCTCGTTCCCAATCAGATCATTGATGGGGGAATCGTCGGTATCTCCATTATTTTGTCTCATTTAACAAAGCTGAATCTTGGCTTGTTTCTTGTCGTGTTAAACATTCCATTCTTTTTCCTCGGTTACAAGCAAATCGGAAAAACCTTCGCCATTTCTACATTATTCGGTGTCATTATCATGTCTATTGGAACATCCTTTCTTCATCCTGTACCCGTTTTAACCGATGATCCTTTATTGGCCGCAGTATTCGGCGGTGTTATTTTAGGGGTGGGCGTCGGTATGGTCATCCGTTATGGAGGATCTCTTGATGGAACAGAAATTTTAGCCATTTTATTCAATACTAAAACACCTTTTTCTGTTGGTGAAGTGGTGATGTTCTTTAACATCTTCATTCTTGCAAGCGCAGGGTTTGTATTTGGATGGGACCGCGCTATGTATTCCTTGATCGCCTACTATATCGCTTTTAAGGTCATAGATGTTACCATTGATGGATTTGATCAGTCTAAATCTGTATGGATCATCAGTGATGAACATATGAGGATAGGCGAAGCCCTTCTTGCCAGACTTGGCCGTGGTGTAACTTATCTGAATGGGGAAGGTGCATACTCCAGAGACGATAAAAAAGTTATTTTTACCGTAATCACCAGGCTGGAAGAAGCGAAACTGAAAAATATCGTCAATGATATTGATCCGACGGCCTTCTTAGCGGTGGGAAATATTCATGATGTAAAGGGCGGCAGATTTAAAAAGAAAAATATTCACTGATACTGTTGTCCAAGGTTTGGAATAGGGTATCATTTAAACAAGATATATGATTAGACAGGGTTGTGAAAATAGTGCTTGGAGTAAAACAGGATAAAACCAAAAGAGGATTCTTTTTAACCTCAGTTCAGATCATCGTTCTTTTTTATCTTATTTCTGTCATCATTGCGACAGGTGTATTAAGTTTGCCGGCATTTCACAATCCTGGCGTCTCGGTGACGTTTGTTGATGCTCTGTTTACGGCAGTCAGTGCGGTGAGTGTCACCGGCCTTTCGGTTGTAACCATACATGAGACCTTCAACTCTGGCGGTGTCATTGCCTTGGCGATGATCGTCCAAATCGGCGGTGTCGGTGTGATGACGATGGGAACAGCGGTGTGGATATTGCTTGGAAAGAAAATCGGGATGAGAGAGCGGCAATTAATCATGACCGATCAAAACCAGTCCACACTGTCCGGACTTGTAAACCTCATGAGACAAATCCTTGGCTTAATTATGATTATTGAGTTCATTGGTATGGTTCTTTTTACTGTTCTGTTTTTAAAGTACTATCCGTCCTGGAAAGAAGCGTTATACCATGGTTTCTTTTCATCAGTTACCGCAACGACCAATGCGGGCTTTGATCTTACGGGCCAGTCCTTAATTCCATTTAAGGATGATTATTTCATTCAGCTGTTGACCATGATTTTAATTACAGCTGGCGCTATAGGCTTTCCAGTGCTGATCGAAGTAAAGAATTTTATAGCCGAAAGGAAATACAAGGAACGATATAACTTTACGCTGTTTACTAAAATTACGACGGTCACTTTTTTTATCCTTGTCGTAATGGGGACGGTGGGAATCTATGTGTTTGAAGCAGGACATTTTCTTGCCGATAAGACATGGCATGAAACGTTATTCTATTCTCTGTTCCAGTCGGTGACAACGAGGAGCGGCGGGCTCTCGACAATGGATATGAATCATTTTTCAACACCCACGAATCTATTTCTGAGCGCAATGATGTTTATCGGCGCTTCGCCAAGCAGTGTAGGGGGCGGGGTCAGGACAACTACCGTTGCCGTAGCTTTTCTTGCTATATGGTTCTATGCAAAAGGCCGGAATTCAATAAAAGTTTTTGGCCGAGAAGTGATGACTGAAGACGTTCAGAAGTCTTTTATCGTTTTGATTGTGGCATTTCTGATTTGCAGTTCGGCCTCACTGTTTTTGGCAGTAACCGACCCGCTGCCTATCGAAAAAATTGTGTTTGAAGTATGTTCGGCATTTGGGACGACAGGTCTAAGTTTAGGAATTACACCTGACTTGAGTACGGGAGGAAAGATAATCCTTATGGTGCTCATGTTTATCGGAAGGATCGGCGTTCTTTCCTTCCTATTCATTATCCGCGGAAAGACGGTTGTGGAGCATTTTCATTACCCAAAAGAAAAAATAATCATCGGTCAGTAAAAATCATATTGAAAAGAGGAAGACTAATAATAGTCCTCCTCTTTTTATTTTTTGGCTCTTTTCTAAAAGATTTTTGCTTTAGGAACAAGTAAAGAACCTTCATTGATAAGTTGATTGGAGTGGAAGGTGCGAGACTCCTGCGGGAGCAGCGGGACAGGTGAGACCCACAGGCGCCATGCGCCGAGGAGGCTCACCGCACGCCCCGCGGAAAGCGAGCCTCCTGAAACGGAAATCAACTACTCCTAAGAGCAACAAAGGTTACGAAAACAGCCTATTTTTTTAGTTAATGAATAACTTTGTAGAAGAGCCAACATGCCAGAGCAATCCAAATTATGATGACTAACACTCCGGAAATCCAATAGGAAGGTTTGCCGGTATTATTATGGTTGGCTGCTTTTTCTCGGCTATCCATAAGGACCTCAGCTGGAAGCAGCCGGATTGCAAACCATATTCCAATTGGAAGAAGAATTAAATCATCCAGGTAACCGACTACAGGAATAAAGTCAGGGATTAGATCTATGGGACTGAAAGCATAAGCAATGACAATAAGCAGCACTATGCGTGCCGGCAAAGGAGTCTTTGGATTCCGATAGGCAAAATACAATACAGCGATATTCTGTTTGAATGATTTGGCTATTTGTTTCCATTTAATAATGAATGATTTCAATTCTTTCACCTTCTTTTGAAAGATGGGAATATCAAAAGCTCTCCATAAATGAAACAACTGTTGCGATTTTTGTTGCAACAATTGTTATTTATGTTATTATGGCAACATGATATCTAAATAATATAAGGTGTGAACCCTATGGAAGAAAACAGGACATGGTATTTGTTTTCATATAAAGTTCCTGCAGAGCCTTCTACTCTGAGAGTAAGGATCTGGCGGAATTTAAAAGCACTTGGTGTGCTGTATATCCAGCAATCAGTATGTCTGGTGCCCAAAACACCCGATATTGAAAATAAGCTGGCTAAATTAAGAACGTTGATTGGTGAGCACCGCGGAGAGTCTTTTATGGTTGAGATCGTAAAGTTCTCTCATTACTCACAGCAAGAACTCATACAATTGTTTAATGCGCAGAGAGCTATGGAGTATGAGGAACTGCTTGAAAGCTGCAGCCGCTTCTTGCAAAGTATCAAAGACGAAATCAAAACAGGCCAGGATCAATTTGGCGACATCGAAGAAAATGAAATGGAACTCATGCGCTTGAAAAGGTGGCACAGAAAGATCATGAAGAGAGATTATTTCAAACATGAGCTTTCCTTCCATTCTAAAGAATGCCTGAAGAGATGTGAAGAAAAGCTGTATTCTTTTTCAGAAGCAGTCTATGAGCTTGAGGGAGCTTATCACGCGGAATGATGATGATCGTATTAATTGTTTCTCTCTTATTGTTGCTTTTCCTGTGTTATGGCATCTTGCCAACTGTTTTGATCAGGACCTTCTCGTTACGTATTATGAAGTCCGGAGATAAGGATTTCAGGATTGTACTGACTTTTGATGATGGCCCGCACCCCGTCTACACTGAGAAGCTGCTTGATCTTCTGCGGTCATACCATGCATCAGCTGCTTTTTTTGTCGTAGGAGAACGGGCACAAAGGTATCCTCATCTGGTAGAGCGGATGAGTAAAGAAGGACATGCTGTTGGAATTCACCACCAGACTCATTCAAACAGCTGGTTTTTACTTCCGCATCGCCTGCATGAAGAAATATCAGGCTGTGCTCAATCGATAAAAAAAATTACAGGGAATACCCCGATGTATTATCGCCCGCCCTGGGGCCGTTTTAATCTTTTTTCACTCTCTGCTTCAAGGGCGTACAAGACCATTATGTGGTCATCGATTAATGAAGACTGGAAGGCATCACAGGGAAAAGAAAAATTGGCAGAACGGCTGAAAAAAGATCTTGGTGGGGGACGGATCTATCTGCTTCATGATAGCGGAGACAATCCGGGAGCGGATGATGAGGCACCGGCGGTTATGCTTGAAGCTCTGCGTGAATTTCTAGAGTTTGCGCAGCAAAAAGGGTACCGGTTTGTGTCACTTGAAGAACTTAAGAAAAACAATGAACGAGGTTAATATGAGTCTAGACAGCGTCATATCTTATTTGCAAAGTTATGGGCATTGGATTATTCTTATCGTTTTGTTTTGTGGAATCGTAGGTATTCCTGCCCCTGAAGAATCGTTTATGTTTCTGATTGGAGTGCTCGTCGCAAAAGGCCATTTTGCATTTGGGACCAGTCTTCTTTATGCTTTTTTCGGTACGTTTGCAGGGATGCTCGTTTCCTACTGGATCGGCAGAAAGCTCGGTCTGCCTTTTATTGAACGATACGGAAAATATATAAAAATAACACCAGATCGATGGAAAGTGGTCGAGGGACGGTTTCATCGGCATGCGCAGACGACTGTTTTATTTGGTTTCTATCTGCCTGGACTACGCCAGCTTGCTCCTTATATTGCGGGAATCAGCCGATACTCCTTTTATCGTTACGTCCTGCTTTCGCTCATTGGGAGTGCATTATGGACAACTACCTTTGTCAGCATTGGCTATTTTTTTGGTGATCAGATTAAATTGAAGTACCTGCCATGGATTGCTGCAGCGGCTTTGCTCTTATTTTTGATAACAGTATTTAGAAAGAAATTTGCAAACAGGATTTAGAAGGTTTGTAGGGGAGGGTTTTTTATGAAAAAAATATTATTTTTGCCTTTGTTCCAAATGCCTTCTGGTCACCATCAAGTTGCTGATGCTTTAATGTCATCCATACAGCAGAGCAGCGATGAGCATATTATCTGCAAGAAAATTGACTTTTTGAGCTACTGGAATAAACCGCTAGAGAAAGTGATTTCAACGACCTATTTAAAATGGATTCATACCATGCCTAAAACGTATGATTGGATCTATCATCACGTGATGTACACTCCGGCTAAGAAAAGGGGTGCTATGCCCCATCAATTGCTCCTTTTTGAACACAAGATGCTGCGCATGCTTCGGGAAGAGAAACCGAACGTGATCGTATGCACACACTGTTTCCCTTCAGCAATTATTAACCGCCTGAAGAAAAGGGGACTGATCCAGGTTCCGGTCGTTAACGTGTATACTGATTTCTTTATTAATGACATCTGGGGAAAAAAAGGGATCGATTATCATTTGGTCAGCGATTCTTCAATGAAAAAAGAACTTGTCGCCAGACACCAGATTGAAAGGGATCAGATCATTATTACAGGAATACCTGTTAATGAAGATATTAGAGCTTATTTCTCTTGGCGTCCGGTACTGAAGAAGCACATCCTGATTTCAGGCGGTAGCATCGGGCTTGGCAAGATCAAAGGATTTCTTAAACAGATAAAGGAGGACTCCAATTACCGGTATACGGTTCTCTGCGGAAAAAATCAGAGACTATATAAAGAACTGTCTTCCTGGAATCATCCTAACATCAGGCCGAAGGGGTATATTTCCACCCGGACAGAGATGAACCATCTGTACGAACAGGTTGATGCCATTGTGACAAAGCCGGGCGGTATTACCATCAGTGAGGCTTTGAAGAAACGACTGCCTATTTTTGTTCATTCCGCATTGCCGGGCCAGGAACAGATCAACCTGAAAAAGCTGATCAGTGAAAACTTAATCATTCAGCTCAACGAGGAAAATCCATTCGAAGAACAGATCGCTTCTGTATTAGAAAATGAGCCTGAAGTAAAGGGCATCCTGCGCAAAATGAGCTATTTTGAGAACCATAAAGAAAAAAGCGCATATGAAGTGGTTTTAAATTTGCTTAATGAGAACACGATGCTGCAGATGCAGCCCGTTTAATAGACTGAAGTAACCGGGGGAAAAACCGAAATGCTTAGAATAATGTCTGTCACAAAAGATCACGAAGTTTTGCTGCAACCGTCCGTTGAATCATTATCAGATGATCAAATTGCATGGTACTGGGTAGATTTCACTCATCCTAGTGAAGAGGAAATCAAGCTTCTCAGTACTCTTTTTCACTTCCATCCCCTGGCGATCGAGGACTGTCTCCAGTTCCTTCAGCGCCCTAAACTGGAGTATTATCAAGGCTATAGTTTTTTTGTTATGCATGCTTTGGATTCCCATTCTCTTTCAGCAAAAGAAGTGGACCTTTTTATTGGAGAAAATTTTATCGTTTCTTTTCATTTCGATGAATTGAAAGAGCTGGATTCCACCTGGAACTATTTTCAGTCGGTTCGTGATTATTCTGCCATCGGCCCGATTGAAGTTGGACATAAAATTATGGATAAGATCGTTGATACGTACTTTCCAATCGTTCAAAATATCGAGGATCATCTGCTTGATATTGAGAACAACTATGAGAGAGGGAACAAACACTCTTTAATTCAGCAGACATTTGATGTACGAGGTGATTTGCTGAAAGTGCGGAGATCTATTTTTCCTATGCGCGATCTCATGTACCGCATCTTGGAATCTAAACGGTTTATGATCTCTGAGCATAAAAAGGCCTACTTTCATGATATTTATGACCACCTCATAAAATTAAGCGAGATGATTGATTCCAATCGGGAAATGACCTCGGATATCCGTGATAATTATATATCACTTAATTCCTATAAAATGAATAACATTATGAAAACACTGACGGTCATCACAACCATTTTCATGCCGTTGACGTTTATTGCGGGAATTTACGGCATGAACTTTCGGTATATGCCCGAGCTTAACTGGCATAATGGGTACTTTATCATCCTTGGATGCATGACTGCTTTAGGCTTAAGCATGTATTTTTGGTTTAGAAAAAAGGGATGGTTTGATCAGGAATAGATCAATCGATTGACACTAAGTTATGCATTGGGAAAATACGGAGGAACGGCTGTTCTTCGTGTATTGTCCCGGAACGGCAGGTTAAAAAAAGGTATTCAAAAGGGTTCGTCTATGCTCCATCGGTGGGGAGATAAAATTCTCATCTTCAGTTTTTTCGTGCCGGGGTTAAGGCTGCTTATGCCGTTTGTGGTACCTATCCTGCGGGTTTTCTTTGGGTAGTCGTTTACTTTACGATCGGGTCTCAGTACGGAAAGCACATCTTTCAACTGAACCTGTATCTTCGAGGTTTTCAGTGGGCTGTGCCTTTTGTGTGTACTGCCATTCTCATATTTGGTACGCTGGGTTATGCGATAGGCTCTAAAAATGGGCTTCGCACTGCACAAAAGCATACAAATAAATGATGGCAATATCGTGACAATCCAGCTCCTCTTCTTTTTATGTTATATAATGGAAATAGAAGAGGTGATATAAATGATTCTCTCTAAAAACAAAAACCTTTTTTTGTTTTTCTCGTTAAGCATCCTCATTATCCTCTGCCATTTTTCTTTATATCGGCTTGAGTTTATGGCTCCTTTGCCAAAAAACATCGGGCTTGCCACTCTCTTTGATTTTCTGATCGTGATTCCTTTGCTTTCTTACGTGTTCATTATCCGTAAACGATACTCTCTAAAATATGTCCCCCTTGTTGTGATCGCCGCCTGCTGGCTGGCAAAAATGATTGTTCCAGCCCAAAAACTTCCTCAAACGAATGGCTTCCCTTTTTTGTTATTCAGTATTGAAGGTATTTTAATCATTTATGAGCTCTACATCCTTTTTTATACGGCAATCACACTGATGAAAGCTATATCAGCGGTACGTGGGGGAGAACCAATCTCAGCTTATTTTAATAACAGAATGAGGCAGACTTTATCTCTACGTATGACCATGACGAGGGCGATGGAGTGTATCCTCACTGAGATGACGGTCCTTTATTATGCTTTTTTCTCATGGAAGAAGAAAGAAAGGCGATTACGCGGCCAAATCTTTACTTATCATAAAAAAACAGCCGCAATCGCTTTTCGTTTTATGCTTATTCATGCTTTGTTGATTGAGTCCATTGGTTTTCATTATTTGCTTATGCAATGGAGTGGACTGGCAGCCTGGGCCTTTTTGCTTCTCAATGTGTATACGATCCTGTTTTTTCTTGGAGATATCCAGGCGATCAGGTCCTGTCCTTTTGTTCTTAACGAAAAGGAATTGGTCTTACAGCCTGGCCTTGCAAAATCATTAACAATAGCTGTTTCTAACATTCGAAGTATAGAGCGGTACACTGGACCTGAACCATTAACCAAAGTTGAGGAAAAGCGGACATTTGATGCTGTATTGCAGGAGTTCTCCAAGGAAAAGCCGGCTTTTGAGATTAAGCTGATCAAGCCTGAGACCGTTAGAATGGCATTCGGGTTTACAAAACAAGTGGATACTGTCCATCTGAGTGTGGATGACGGCCAGATTTTCTTTGAAGTCCTGAGAGGACTAGTAGAGAATCAACATGAAAGTAGATAGGTGAAAGCCCACCCTGAATGACAGGGTGGGCTGCTTGTTTTATACGATTGTTTTTTTTGTCTGAAGCCGGCGTTTTGCCGGTTTCGCTTTTGCTTTTTTTATATAGGAATGCTTAATCTCATTGCATAAGGCGATTCCCAAAACTCCAAGTACACTGCATAAAAAGGACATTTGAGTGAAACCTCCTTTAGTCATAATGTAATATCCCACGCTAATTTGCTTTTTAAACATTCATTCTATTAAAATCCATTACTATATTCGAAATGAGGGCAGACTTTATGTCATGCTGGTGCTGAACGGTTGATTCATGGATAATTGAGAAACGAGTGATATGGAAGGAGACAAGCATGAAGGCTGCAATTTTGTTTATACTCGCGGGACTGGCTGAAATCGGAGGCGGATACCTGGTCTGGCTTACAATCAAAGAGAACAGGCCGATTGGATATGCGATTGCCGGGAGTCTAATTCTTGTACTATATGGCATTATTCCTACGCTTCAGAATTTCCCGAGTTTTGGAAGAGTGTATGCTGCCTATGGCGGTGTGTTTATCGTTTTATCTGTTCTCTGGGGATGGCTTGTGGATAGGAAAGTGCCAGACATCTACGATTGGATCGGAGCACTGGTTTGCATCGCTGGAGTCTCGATTTTTCTTTGGGCACCAAGAAGTTAATTTCGTTTACATAAAAAAAGCAGCCTAAAGTTAGGCTGCTTTTTTTTTAATTATCCTCTCCGGGTTTGTAGGAATAGGGACCTTTATCCTCGTTGTGCGGATTGTTTGTATCGATATGAAGCGTTCCTGAATCTGTAATGGTCGCTAAAATAATATCTTGTATTTCCGCTCCTTTTTGCTTTACTCTCTTTAACAGCCAGTCTCTCTCCAGTTTAAGGTATTTTAGATTATGGTCGATGATCTGGCCATCCATGATGACAGGAATAGGGATAAATTCCTTTTTCACTTTTACTTTTAAATCCCCGGGCTGTACAGGCCTGTAATTGGCTTTTGGGATGACGCTGATCTGGCCGTTGTCTTCCATCGCGGCCAGTGCAATATTCCGGGTATCCGTGTAGCCCAGTACTCTTAATTGTGCAAGAAGTTCATCAACCGGGAGACGTACTTTTCTCAGGCCTTTCCGGTCAATGTCCCCGTTGCGGATTAGGACAGTCGGGCTCTCATAAAGAATCCACCGTAATTTATTATTCATAGAAATCCACATGAAAATTTTATAAAACACCACAATCATAAACGTATACAAAAGAGCTTTCCAAACACTGTCCTTTTGAAGCGGCTGACTGATCACATTGCCAATAATCAAGATAAAAAGCATGTCAAAACTGTGCATTTGAGATACAGCCTTTTTTCCCGTAAATCTTAAAAACAAATAGCCAAACAGAAATATCATGAATGCTCGATAAAAAAATTCCATAAGTGTCTCCTCTTTTAAGCGTACAAATATTATGGACAGAAAAGACAAATATTCATACTTGGCCACATAAGTTTTTGTCCTTTCCTCATGAAATCAATTTTTCCATCATAAATTGAAGAAAGAGATGATAGAGGAGGGAACAATCTTGACCTGGGATCAGCAAAATAAAGAACTTGGAATGGCAATTTCGGAAATTACTGAAATTGCTTCTGGTTTTGGCCTTGATTTCTATCCAATGCGCTATGAAATCTGCCCTGCGGATATTATTTATACATTCGGCGCGTATGGTATGCCGACAAGGTTCTCTCATTGGAGTTTCGGGAAACAATTCCACAAAATGAAGCTGCAATATGATTTGGGATTAAGCAAAATCTATGAGCTCGTGATCAACTCTGACCCATGCTATGCGTTCTTACTGGATACGAACTCTTTGATCCAGAACAAGCTGATTATCGCCCATGTTCTTGCTCATTGTGATTTCTTTAAAAACAATGTCCGCTTCTCCAACACGAGAAGGGATATGGTAGAAAGCATGACGGCCACAGCAGAAAGAGTCTCTCACTATGAAATGGTTCATGGAAAACGGGAGGTCGAGGAATTCCTGGATGCTGTACTCGCCATACAAGAACACATTGATCCGTCCATTATGCGAAATCGGCTGAATTATAACCTTGAAGATGTAGAAGAAGAGGAAATTGTAAAAAGAGAAACGCCTTACGATGATCTCTGGAACATTGATAAACCGAAAACCAGTCATGAAAAGACATCCAATGTAAAAAAGAAGCTTTTTCCTCCTCAGCCAGAAAAAGATATCCTGCTGTTTATTGAAGAATACAGCAGAGAGCTTGAAGACTGGCAGCGTGATATTCTTTCCATGATGAGAGAAGAAATGCTTTATTTCTGGCCGCAGCTGGAGACGAAAATCATGAACGAGGGCTGGGCCAGCTACTGGCACGCTAAAATCCTCCAGGAGATGGATCTGACCACTCATGAGACCATTGAGTTTGCCAAATTGAACGCGGGGGTTGTTCAGCCGTCAAGAACCTCCATCAACCCTTACTATATGGGGCTGCAGATTTTTAAGGACATCGAAGAACGGTATAATGATCCGGATGAAGAATTGCTCAAGCAGGGAGCAAAACCAGGATCTGGCCGTGAGAAGATGTTTGAAGTCCGTGAACTGGAATCCGATATGTCCTTCATCCGCAACTACTTGACGAAGGATCTTTGTCAGCGTGAAGACATGTACCTTTTCCAAAAGCAGGGGAGGGACTACAAGGTCGTGGATAAAGATTGGGAAGGCGTGCGCGACCAGCTAGTCGGCATGCGCGTCAACGGCGGCTTTCCTTATATTACGGTAAACGATGGGGATTACCTGAAAAATGGCGAGCTGTACTTGAAGCACTGGTTCGAAGGAATCGAGCTGGATGTGAAATATTTGGAGAAAGTACTGCCTTATGTGAACCAGCTGTGGGGCAGACCCGTGCATATCGAGACGAAAATTGAAGAGAAGCCTGTTTTGTTTACTTATGACGGGAAGAGTGTGCATCGGAAATATCTATAAAAAAATGGGCTGCCAGGGAGATGGCAGTCCATTTTTGGATGGTATAAGTTTTTTAAGTTATGTAATTAAAAAATAGAGATTCATCGGCTCTTTTATTTCAGGTATGCTGGGCATAGGCGGAGCGATTATAAATTATCCCATCCTATTGTACATTCCTTCCTTGTTGGGATTTGCCGGATTTACGGCACATCATGTTTCAGGCATTGTCGCTGTACAAGTGTTCTTTTCAACACTTGCTGGGATTCTAGCCTATCGAAAGGGTGGATATATTAATGGAAAGCTGTTAATGATCATGGGAACGAGTTCCCTTGCAGGCAGTTTTATTGGGGATATGGTTCTCACCTTTTGCCTGAGAACGGCATTAATATCATTTATGGATTGATGGCCGTTACAGCAGCCATCATGATGATGCTCCCGAAAAAAGAAAAAGAGAAGGCCTCAGGAGCAGAAGTACTTTTCAACAAAAAACTTGCAGGAATATTAGCTTTTGTTACCGGGGTATTTGCAGGTATTGTAGGTGCAGGAGGAGCATTTATCCTTGTCCCCATTATGCTGGTGGTTTTAAAGATTCCGATCCGGATGACAATTGCAACAAGCCTGGGAATTACATTTCTATCATCCATCGGATCAGTCATCGGAAAAATGGCGACCGGGCAGATTCTGTACCATCCGGCTGTCATCATGCTGATTGTTAGTTTAATTGCTGCTCCGTTTGGAGTTAAGGCAGGAAAGAAAATGAATTCAAAAGTCTTGCAGTATATTCTTGCAGTGCTGATCATCGCAACAGCATTAAAAATATGGATCGCTATTTTAATGACATGATAGAAAACCGTCTTTTATTAAAAGGGCGGTTTTTTTGTTTAATACTTTTTAATACCTACTTACTTTTTATTTGTTGGTAGTATATAATACATAGGAACATTCCTTTAATTGGGATAGTCAGTCAGTCAGCTTTGCAAAATAAGAGAACAGAATGATAAAATTTAAAGCAAACATCTGTTTCATATAAAAGGGGATTAAACATAATGGAACAATCGAAACTTGAATCTAAAGTTCTTTCCATACTTGAAGATAAAATTCAGCTGATCAAAACACCTGAAGGGGGCGGCATCTATTTGGTCGGACCGATTCGACTGCCTGTGAACCTCTACGGGGAAACAGTCGTTTTTCAATGGTATTGCTGGCTTCAAAGAGATGAAATTACGGATGATTACGAAAAAATTATTGAAAAATTGTCTTCTGACAACCTGGCCGAATACCAGCAGTCAAGCGTATTGGTGTACGGAGACTTTGAATACAATGAAGATGCCTTAATTCGCATGCATTCCATCTGCCATACAGGAGATATTTTCGGAAGCAAACGCTGCGACTGCGGATTTCAATTAAAGCAATCCATGCAGATGATTAAGGAACATGGAACTGGCGCTCTCTTTTACCTTGCCAATCACGAAGGAAGGGGCATCGGTTTATTCTCAAAAGCGATGGCTTACGTTCTTCAGGAAAACGGCTACGATACAGTAGAAGCCAACCTGAACTTAGGATTCGTCGATGATTCAAGGAACTATGAGGACGCTATACATGTATTAAAAGCGCTGCGTAAAAAACCCGTCACGTTAATTACAAATAACCCTAAAAAGCTGGAGGCCTTAAAAAACTCAGGCATGCATCTGTCAGGTCGAACACCATTATGGGGAGATGTTTCAGAGTTTAATGAGACTTACCTGAATACAAAGATAGCCCGCTCCGGACACTTAAAAGAGGAAGAAGGCTGCCCAAATGGCTAATCATGAATTTTATATGAGACTGGCACTTGATAACGCACGAGCGATGAAGGGCCAAACGGATCCCAATCCCATGGTCGGAGCGGTCATTGTTAATGATAACCGAATCGTTGGAATTGGGTCACACTTAAAGCCGGGTGAACCACACGCTGAAATTCATGCGATCCGTATGGCGGGTGAGAAGACAATAGGAGGAACGATTTATGTTACCCTTGAACCTTGCTCTCATCACGGAAGGACAGGGCCATGTGCCAAAGCCATTGTGAAAGCCGGTCTTAAAACGGTAGTGATCGCAAGTCTCGACCCCAATCCGCTCGTTTCAGGCAGAGGCGTCGCCATTTTAAAAGAAGCGGGTATAGAGGTCATAACTGGTGTTCTTGAGCGTGAATCGCAAACCATGAATGAAGTATTCAACAAATTTATCGTCCAGAAGAGGCCGTTCGTAACGACTAAATCAGCGGTTACACTTGATGGCAAAATATCCACCTACACTTCAGACAGCAAGTGGATTACGTCGGAAGAAGCACGGACAGACGTTCATCACATCCGTAACGAAAACATGGCCATTCTTGTCGGTGTCAATACGGTGATCAAGGATGATCCTGAGTTATCAACAAGGATTCCAAACGGCCGCAATCCGATCAGGGTAATCCTCGATTCAACGTTAAGAATCCCGCTTGAATCAAAGGTTGTTCAGGACGGCAAAGCAGAATCGTGGATCTTTACGACCGAGCGCGCCAGTGCAGAGAAAAGAAAAGAGCTTGAAAATGCTGGGGTCTCTGTTTTTGTAACAAAAAGCCCCGGCGATCAGGTGAACCCTGTAGAAGTCGTTGACCTGCTCGGAGAAAAGCTCATTTCATCACTTATGATCGAAGGGGGAGGAGCCGTTATTGCGTCTTTCCTTCAACATCAGCTCGTTGATAAAATGGTGGTTTATATGGCACCCAAACTGGTGGGCGGAAGCCTTGCTCCTACTTTTCTTGAAGGAACGGGCATCGAAAAGATGAGTGATGCGGTTGAACTGCGGGATTTGAGCGTCGAAAAAACAGGCAAAGATTTTAAATTCACCGGTTACCCGGTGTATCAGGGGAAGTAAGGAGAGTCACATGAAATTCGGTTTTGATATAGATGATACATTGATTAATTTAAGAGGCTACGCGTTTTCCATTTACAATAAGAAATTAAATCAAAAGATTGCACTGGATGTTTTTGAGGAATTGAAAACGGTGGAGATTCATCATCCGTTCGGTCTCAGTGATCGGGAGGGCAAAGAGATGTGGAACAGCTCGCTCGAAGAAATATATTTTACATCCTGTCCTCCATATCCAAAGGCAGTAGAAACGCTGCAGGAGCTTCATCAGCAGGGCCATGAAATCTATTACATTACTGCCCGTCCCGGAGAACATGGCGAGCGTACAATGGAATGGATGATTCAGCAAGGCTTTCCAGTAGAGGAAGAAAAGTTTTTCTGCGGGATGAAGGACCATGAAAAGGTAAAAATCATCGAAGAGTTAGGTTTGGATTATTATTTCGATGATAAACCAAGAGTCCTGGAGACACTGTCCAGCGATACACTGAAGATCTTTGTGAAGGACCAGTCGTATAACAGGCATTACAAAGCCGAACGCGTCACAGACTGGGGAGAATTGAAAGAGATTCTAATGGAGAAGAACAGCAGATAAATCTGCTGTTCTTTTTTGATTTAAGGGCATGTTGCAGTGTGGCTAGTTTACCGTAATCAAGCATTGGCTAGTAAAAGTTGAGTTTTGGACAGTATTTTTAGAGTTTGGCCAGTAAATCAGTAAGTTCGGCCAGTAAATTCCATGTTCTGGCCAGTAACGGGATTGAAGGAGAGTTTGGTATGCAGTGCCCTATAAACTCCAACCAAACACACTCCGAAGCGCATTAAACTCCCTGAAACCCACACATTCAGGCCCAAAAAGGAAAAAGAATAACTTATTTGCGAATTTTTACTTGGCTGTCCTAAAAAAGTCGTCGTTTTATACGTCTTTTGGGACACCCTTTTTTTATTTTTTTAGAAACATTGACAAAGACAGTGTATATACATATGATATAAGCAAATGTTGCGCTTGGGAAACAAATAAGAGTGGAGGAAAAATAAATGGATGGGACTAAATGTGGAAATTTGTTTGATGGCAAAAAAGGCGACTTCATTCGAATCACCTCCATGGAGATCGAAGGTGTGATGAGAAGAAGGCTGCTGGATCTTGGTTTTGTGCCGGGTGCCGTTGTGGAGGTTATAAGAAAAAGCCCCTTGGGAGATCCCATTGCTTTTCGGGTGAGCCAGACGACGATTGCTTTAAGGAAAGAAGAAAGCACAAGAATACAGGGGGAGCTGATACAGCATGACTGATACATTTCGTGTAGCCTTAGCCGGCAATCCGAACACTGGTAAAAGCACCTTATTTAACGCTTTAACAGGACTGAAGCAGCATACCGGCAATTGGGCAGGCAAGACGGTTTCGCTTGCTGAAGGTACCTTCAGGCATAAAGATAAGCAGTACAGGTTTATCGATCTGCCGGGCACTTATTCCATTTTTTCAAATTCAGCTGATGAAGAAGTGGCCAGAAATTATATCATTTTTGAAAAACCTCACATTACACTTGTTGTCGTTGATGCTACCTCTCTTGAACGGAACCTGAACCTCGCTCTTCAAATCCTGGAGATGACAAAGAATGTGGTCATCTGCATTAATCTGATCGATGAGGCAGATAAGAGAGGCATCACGATCAATGAACGTTTAATGGCGAGGCGCCTCGGGGTTCCTGTTATTAAACTATCCGCAAGAAACAGGGCTGGATTTCCTTTATTGCTTGATACGATTGATCGGATTGTATCCGGAAAGATCACGTGTGAACCTGCACAAGTCAAATATGATGGTGAAATTGAAGCCGGGATTGCTTCTTTGGAGCCCTTCGTAAAAGAAGTTGTGGATGACCGTATTTCATCCCGATGGGTAGCATTGCGTTTGCTGGACGGAGATGAATCCCTGCTGAACGAGCTGAATGAAAGATTAAAAGCGAAGGAGGAAACAGTATGCAATCAGAGCTAGCTGGCCATTCAGGTGATTTAAACCAGTTGTACCAAAGAGCAAAAGAGATGTCGTCACCTAACCTTCGCGACAAGATCGTACAAAATCTGTATCAGGAGAGCAAGCAGTTATGTGAAGATAGTGTTTCCTATGGAAAGACAAAACGTGATAAGCATACGGAGAAGCTTGATGCTATCTTCACGTCGCCGATCTGGGGTTTTCCCATCATGATCGTTATGCTGGGTATCGTGTTCTATCTGACGATTGCCGGAGCCAATATTCCATCTGACATGATTGCCAGTTTTTTTGGATGGCTGGAGAATTACATCACCTCACTTTTTCAGTTCATGAATGCTCCAGACTGGCTGCACGGACTGCTGGTTTTAGGACTGTACCGGGGAACGACCTGGGTGATCAGCGTGATGCTTCCTCCGATGGCGATCTTCTTCCCGACGTTTGCACTCTTGGAGAACTACGGATATCTCCCAAGAGTAGCATTTAACATGGACCGAGTGTTTAAAAAAGTCGGGGCGCACGGAAAGCAGTCCTTAACGATGGCGATGGGATTCGGCTGTAATGCGGCCGCCATGCTGTCTTCAAGGATTATCGAGTCGCCAAGAGAGCGGATGCTCGCGATCTTAACCAACAACTTTGTTCCGTGTAATGGAAGATGGGGAACGCTGATTGTCCTGGCCTCGCTGTTTATGGCGGCCGGCTATACAGGCGGCGCAAAGTCGCTTGTGACGACAGCGGTCATTGTTGGAATCGTTCTTTTTGGAATTCTAGTGACCTTTCTGGTTTCCTGGGTTCTTTCCAAAACCGCTCTAAAAGGGGTTCCAACTCACTATACATTGGAGCTTCCGCCTTACCGTAGGCCTAAGTTCTGGGAAACAGTGATCCGTTCTTCACTTCAGCGCTCTTTATCCGTATTGATGAGAGCGGTGAAAGTGGCGGCACCGGCTGGAATTTTGACGTGGGTCCTGGCCAACGTGAATGCTGGGGATCAGAGTATTTTAATGCATGTTGTCAATTTTTTAGATCCGTTCGGGCAAATGCTCGGACTTGATGGCTACATCCTAATGGCGTTTCTTGTAGGGCTACCTGCAAATGAGATTGTCTTGCCGATTTTGATTATGGGCTATCTCTCTACAGGAGCCATGACAGAAGTTGATAATCTCGGTGATTTAAAACAGATTTTTGTTAGCCATGGGTGGACGTGGCTGACAGCGTTGAATATGATGCTGTTTTCCCTGCTTCATTTCCCGTGCGGTACGACACTGGTTAACATTTATAAAGAAACAAAGAGTGCCAAATGGACCTTCCTGTCATTTATTATTCCTACAGCGATCGCTATTCTCGTTACGTTTGCAATTGCTCAAACGGCTAGATGGATAGGATAGCAATAGAGGTCTTTGAACCCCTCATAAAAGGCTAAAGATAGGCATAAGTATAAACCATGAAAAGCTTCTGTATAATCAGAAGCTTTTTTCTATATAGCGTGATTGGATGATATGGAAAACGGTGAATTAAAATATAAACGATGAACAGGGATATCGTAGAAAGGATTGTTTTATGAGTGAATACTGGGCTGAGAAGGCATTGGTCAAATTCGAATCTCAGTTTGATCAAAACAACACATACAACATAAAAAACAACAGACGGCTATCAGAAAAATCAAAGGTATGGAAGTATATGGACTTTGCTAAGTTTGTCAGTATGCTATATCAAAAATCCTTGTTCTTTCCAAAGCCTTCGCTGTTCGTGGATAATCATGAAGGCAGTTATTCGGCGCTGGATGTTAATAATATTTTGAATGATCCTCTATCTTATTTGACCATACCTGTGGATGAAAGACTATCGAAAGAAGAGAAGCGAAGACAGCTTCACGAATACATCAAGCAGATGCATGATTATGTCGGAGTGAACTGCTGGCACTTGAACGAAGAGGAATCTGCGGCCATGTGGAATCTGTACTTGAAGTCCGATGAAGGCATCGCCATCTGCTCTACTGTGGAGAAATTATACAGCAGCATATCGGATAAGAGGTTTCATACGTATATCGGACAGGTTCAGTACATCAACTTTAATTCTGAAATGGCAAGCCTGAATCCCTATGAAACACTCTTTTACAAACGCCGTTCCTTCAGTCATGAGAACGAGATCCGACTGCTCGCATTTGATAATCCGAATAACCGCATTTTTGACCATAAAGACGGGGCATATGTACAGAGTAATTTGAACACATTAATTGATGAAGTGTATGTATCGCCAACAAGCCCTGAATGGCTGAGGGAGGTAGTACAGTCCGTTCTGGAAAAATACAGGCTTCCGTTTAAACCTGTGATTAAATCGTCGTTATATGAAGGACCATTTTATTGAAATTTCAGAAGCAGCCGTCTAAGGCTGCTTTTCTATATCCATCCTAAAAAGGTTGCACATAACAGGATGCATTGCCATAATATATATATGAGCATATATTCATATATGAAAGGAATTATTGCTATGGGACATTCTCATGATCACCAGCACCACCATCATCACGGCAGCGGAAATAAGGATGCATTAAAGTGGGCTTTCATTATCATTACTCTGTTTATGGTGGTTGAAGTCATCGGTGGAATAATGACCAACAGCCTGGCGCTGTTATCAGATGCAGGGCATATGCTGAGCGATTCAGCGGCACTTGGATTAAGCTTTTTAGCCATGACGTATGGTAAGAGGGCCTCTTCTCATTCTAAAACATTTGGTTACAAACGTTTTGAGATTTTAGCAGCTTTTATTAATGGAATTGCTCTGATTGCGATTGCTATCTATATCTTTTGGGAAGCGTATCATCGTATTTTACAGCCTGTCAGTATTGTCAGCTCTGGCATGCTGATTGTGTCAGTCATCGGTTTTATTGTGAATATCATAGCTGCATTTATTCTGATGAGAGGCGATAAAGACGAAAACATAAATGTAAGAAGTGCTTTTCTGCATGTGCTTGGAGATCTGCTTGGATCTGTAGGTGCGATTATCGCAGCCCTCCTTATTATGTTCTTCGGTTGGGGATGGGCGGATCCGGCAGCAAGTGTTATAGTAGCTGTCCTTGTATTGATAAGTGGCTGGCGGGTAACGAAAGAATCCATCCACATCTTAATGGAAGGGACTCCAGCCAACATCAATATAGATAAGGTTAAACAAACACTATTATCCATTCAGGAAGTAAAAGAGGTGAATGATCTGCATGTCTGGTCAATCACTTCAGATTTTCCGGCCTTCAGCTGCCACCTGGTTACGGATACCGGGATTGATCAACAAGCGTTGTTAATACAAGCAAACAGCCTGCTGCATGATGAATACCATATTGAACACACGACGATACAGATTGATGCAGGCGGCCATCCTTGTAAAAAGGGGGATCACTGTAACTAATCCGAAAGAGCTGAGCTCAGTTAACCTCATGGTTGTGAGCTCGGCTTTTTTAGAGATGCGGCAAGTTTTTGTAAAATCACTTCCTCATTCGCTATAATAAATATCGACGTATCATGTTACATACAAAATTTTCATCCTGAGGAGGAACTATGTTAGCAGATATTTGGCCGCCGATCTCTTTGTCCATCAGTATTGCGGCAACAGCCTGGCTCATCGTGATAATCATCGGGGTTATACTGGGTAAGACTATGGCAGGCAGGCGTTTTAAAGGAAAAGTGATCATTGAAACGATGCTGATGCTGCCGCTCGTACTTCCTCCAACGGTTATTGGATTTTTACTTATTGTTGTGTTTGGGAAGAGGAGTCCGGCCGGACAGCTGATCGAAGCGGTGTTTCATCAGCCGATCATTTTTACATGGTGGGCGGCTGTTCTTGCTTCAAGTGTGGTGGCTTTTCCTCTTATGTATCAATCGGCAAAAACAGGTTTTGAAGGTGTCAATCATGAGATCGAGGATGCAGCCAGGGTAGATGGAGGCGGGAGATGGAAGGTTTTTCTTCTTATTTCTGTTCCTCTTTCAATGACATCCATTATTTCTGGAGCGATCTTAAGCTTTGCAAGGGCGCTTGGCGAGTTCGGAGCAACTTTAATGTTTGCCGGAAATATCCCGGGTGAG
Source organism: Fictibacillus sp. WQ 8-8 (assembly GCF_024494405.1). Lineage (NCBI taxonomy): Bacteria > Bacillati > Bacillota > Bacilli > Caryophanales > Fictibacillaceae > Fictibacillus > Fictibacillus sp. WQ 8-8. Next base: position 279,825 of record NZ_JAMXKG010000006.1, on the reverse strand, counting down.
ACTCAAACGATTCCGAGCGCTATCTATCTTGCCATTGATTCAGGGAACATGAGGGAGGCTTGGCTTCTCGTCCTCGCAAGCATCAGTATTTCTTTTGTAATGCTGACAGCAGCCTATCGGATAAAACGTTAAGCAGCAGGTAATGGCCCAGCCGTTGCCTGCTTTTTTGTGCAAAAATGAAACCTTAGAGAGTGTTGTCCGTATATATAACGGTAAACACTCATTTCAACAGGAAGGTTGATTGTGATTAAATCGATTTTTTCAAAGATTGGTAAAGGCGGGGCCGCTGTGGATCTGCAGCTTACAGACTCAACTTATGTGCTTGGATGGACATTAGAAGGCCAGATTGTGGTAAGGGGAGGAGGAGTTCCTCAGATGATCCACTCGCTGTCAGTGAATCTGCTCGTTGAGTATGAAATAAAGGGCCTCCCCTCTACCAAAGTGATGGGCTCTGTTTCGGTAGCTGAACAGTTTGTCATTGATGCAGATGAAGTTATTACTCTTCCATTTATTTACCCATTGCCAGAAGATTTGCCGATCTCTTGCCAGTCTGTTTCTTATTCACTCTGTACGCGTCTCGAGTTGGAGGATGGGACGGATGTATGGGATACGGAAACTGTTACGCTTAAGGGCACGGATGCTTTCCTGCAGATTTTCTATGGACTTGGCGCTCTCGGATTCCGTGAAAGCGCAGAATCGGGAGAGTTCAACGGCTCACTTCAGACGTTTGTTTTTTTCCCGGCTGTACTGAGGAAAGAGGAAATAAAAGAAGTGCATATCCAGGCGGGGAGTGAAAATAGCGGAATCCGAATTTTACTGGAAACCTATTGCCGTGAAGGCGTGATAAATAGGAAAGAACACTTTTTTTGAATGAAAAACTAAGAAACCGACAAGACGTTGAAGACGAGCTTAAAGCTAAACTGGCTTATATGGCTAAGGCTTGAAACATCTCTTAATATACGGAGCACAAAAAAGGAGGATTTATAAAGATATGTTTTTTCACCCGATGGATTTTTTGATCATCATTGCATTTGCTGTCTCGTTGTGGGCGCAGTTTAAAGTTAAAGGGAATTTTAAGAAATGGTCACAAGTAGAGGCTCATTCCGGGAAAACTGGGGCTGAAATCGCAAGGTCGATCCTGGATGACAACGGGTTGCACAATATCCCGGTTGAAGCGGTCCGCGGGACGCTAACCGACCATTATGACCCTGTTTCGAAAGTGGTGCGCCTCTCAGAACCGGTATATTACGGGGATTCCATCGCATCTGTTTCTGTTGCTGCTCATGAGGTCGGCCACGCCGTTCAGCATAAGCAATCCTATGGTGCATTAGCGCTGCGTCATCGTATGTTTCCATTAGTGAACCTGACCTCGGGAGTGGCGCCATTTTTATTGCTTGGAGGATTTCTGCTTAACCAGTTCTCATTGATCGGTATCGGAATTGTGCTTTTCTCATTCGCTGTCTTCTTTCAGCTCGTTACGCTTCCCGTGGAGTTTAATGCCAGCTCACGGGCAAAACGCTATCTTGTGACTGAAGGATTTATCCGCAATGAGGAAGAGCGAGGAGTGAACAAGGTACTGAACGCTGCGGCTCTTACGTATGTGGCCGCTGCATTGATCTCTCTCCTGGAACTTTTGAAATTCATCATGATTTTTTTTCAGGGTGAACGGGAGGAATAACATCAATATTGTAAAAAAGATGTTTCTCTTGATGAGAAACATCTTCTTTGATTTCTACTATACTTAACGGTAAAACATGAATTAATAGACTCCGCCGTAGCCAATTCCTCCTGCACCAAAACCGCCTCCGCCAAATCCGCCTCCGAAGCCCCCAAAGCCTCCGAAGCCGATACACGCGCATCCAACGATGATCAAAAGAATGAACAATACGACAATTAAAGCAAAAGAAGCTCCGCCGCCAAAAAAACTCATAGTTTACACCTCCTCAACTTAGAATATGATGGCTTGACTTAATTGGTTTAGGCAAGCTGTGAAATGTGCCGGTGTCTTTGGAATGATAGTTAACGTATAGGTGAAACAACCATTTTGGTAACCAACCTTGTCTCAGAGAATAAACTGGCTATATACCACACAAGGAGGATCTATACTTGTACGAACACATGAGTAATATTAAGCCAGGCTATCACATGCCGAAAGACAATAAAGCGTACCAGGTAAGCCCAAGCCACAAAGAGCACTGGATGCATCTCTGCAAGCAGTATGCAGGAGCCAACTGTGAGATTGAGATGGCAGACGGTAAGATTTATCATGGAAAGATTCATAGCCATGATAATGACAACATTTATCTCATCATGCCCATGCAGCACAGAGACGAAGCATCTGAACGCTTCTTCCCTGGTTTTGGCTTCGGAGGCTTCCCTGGTTTTGGTTTCGGAGGTTTTGGTTTCAACCCGTTTTTCGTAGGACCTTTTTTCCCGGGCTTCGGTTTGTTCGGTTTTCCTTTCTTCGGATTTAGAGGTTTTAGACGTTTCTGGTGGTAATTAATGTGTCAGTATTGTCCTGTTTAAAAAAAGAGAACCGCAGACTCCATCGTCTGCGGTTCTCTTTTTTATGATTGATTATTTGTCAGACATGAACGCTTCAATGTCTTCTACTGTACGAATAATGTCCTTTGAAAGATTCTCATATCCGTCTTCGGTTACGAGAATGTCGTCCTCAATCCTGATGCCGATTCTTTCATCTTCAATATACAAACCAGGTTCAATCGTAAGGACCATTCCTGGCTCAAGAACACGGTCTTTGTATGAACCGACATCATGAGTGTCGAGTCCGAGGAAATGGCTGACGCCGTGGTAATAATAATTAGACAGCTCGGCTTTTTCTTTAAATAAGCCGATTCTTATGCATTCTTCTGCGAGAACGGCTTTCGTGTGTTCATTTAATTCTGCGAACTTTAGGCCTGGTTTAATAAGGGCTGTTGTTTCTTTCAATGCTTTAAGAACAATGTTATAGATTTCCTTCTGACGGGAAGTGAATTTTCCATCAGCAGGGAACGTGAAGCTGATATCAGCATTGTAATAGTCTTTTTGAGCACCAAGATCCAGTAATATGAGATCACCATCATTGATCTTAGAATCATTGTCTTCATAATGCAGAACAGTAGCGTTTTTTCCGCTTGCCAAGATGGTATGGAAGGCAAAATCCTTAACGCCTGATGATTTGAGGATAAAGTCAAAGTGCGCTTCGAGCTGGTTTTCCATCATACCGGCTTTTGCATGTTTTAGTACGTTATAGATGCCTTCTTTCGTAATGTTGATGGCTTCCTTAATCTTTTGAACTTCCTCTTCGGTTTTGAACACTCTTAATTCTGTAATGAGAGGATACGCATTTTGAATCGCAAGATGAGGATAATGCTCCTGTAAATGCTTTGCGAAGGAGAAAGCCTTGGTTTGTGCTTCAGACCATTCTCTGCGCTCCAAATCTAAGTATACATTCTTTACGGATTCTGCAAAAAATGTTCTTGCCATGGACGTTTCAAAGCTTTCCAGATATGAAATGCTTTTTATCCCGGAAAGGTTCTGAGCTTCTTCTTTTGTCAGTGACGCGCCAATCCATTTTTCCATCACAGGATCTGCTTTCTCGATGAAAAGCGTCTCTTCCACGGAAGTCTCCGTCTTTTTCATGACGAGGATGATGTTTTGACGGTTAATCCCCGTTAAATAATAAAAGTTGCGGTTCGGAGTAAAGGGATATCGTTCATCGGCAGATTTATAAGGGGCCTGGCCGGCAAAAATAATAGCTGTTGATTCAGCAGGGAGCTGATCTGTTAGTTTTTTTCTGTTTTCAATAAAAAATGATGCTTCCATGGGATCCTCCTCAGTAGTTTTAAAATTAAACTGACTATGTGGTTTATTTTCATTGTATTTTTAATGGAATTTTTCGTCAATCAAATACGATTGAAAATTTTAACTATTTTGTGATCCAAATCAAGAATGGAAAGGTTAGCTAGATGAAAACAAAGTATTTAGGATGAAAGGATGAAAACGATAGCACGAATATTTGTTAGAACTTTGGGTATTATTTTTATCGTATTAGGAATTGTTGGTTTCATTATACCGATGGAGGGACTCTTTCATCTGACGCCGGTCCACAATATTGTTCATTTAGCTTCAGGAATTGTGGCAATCATTATGAGCGGTACAGAAGCGAAGGCGAAATTGTATGCGAAAGTGTTCGGATTTGTGTATCTGCTTGTTGCAATCTTTATTCACACATGAATTTGCGGGAATCCATTTTCTTGCGGCAGACAACGTGCTGCATTTCATCATTGCTTTTGTCTCAATCTTTACGGGATTTGCTTCACCAACATCCAAATCAGCAAACAAGACAGTTTCAAATTAAAGCTCATGGAAAAAAGGGTATGTCAGCTGACATATCCTTTTTTTTACGAGGAAAAAGGGAGCGGCGTGCCGAAATGAATAGGGAGGCAAAGGGGAAGTCGGCCGGCTGATAAAGAAAGAAAAGTGACCGTAAAGAGTACATAAGGAGTATAGAGATGAATACAGGACTAAAACAGCAATTACGAGAATCCTATGATAAAGAATCGATGAGCAGAAACGGACAGGAGACGCAAACATGGAAGGTTGAAGAGAGACAAATATTTGCTGACCTGCTCTTGCGTGATAACAAAAAAAGCCTTTTGGACCTTGGTGCCGGGCCGGGGCGTGACAGTCTATTTTTTCATCAAGAAGGATTGTCCACCCTGTCTCTTGATTTATCACCTGAGATGGTTGGATTATGCCGGGAAAAAGGACTGGCTGCAGAAGTAATGAGTTTTGACAGTTTAGCATTTGCAGATGAGTCGTTTGATGCTGCATGGGCATTGAATTCTCTTTTGCACGTACCAAAAAGCGAGATTATAAATGTACTCGAAGGAATAAAGCGAGTGTTAAGGGCAGGCGGACTCTTCTTTATGGGAGTGTATGGCGGCGTTGATTCTGAAGGGGTATGGGAAGGCGATTCCTATGATCCGAAGCGATTTTTTTCCTTCTTTACGGATGAAGACATTCAAGAGACGGTGTCTTCTGTTTTTCACATTGAAAGGTTCCATGTGGTTCCCCCTGATGTGATTGGCGGTTCTTTTAGCTTTCAGTCATTGATTTTACGAAAATAAATAAACAAAAGACAGCGGCCATTTACGGCAACTGCCTTTTGTTTTATACGGCGCTTTTAGCATACGTTTCAAGCTTGCGATAGCTTACTTCTTCTTGTGTAAATTCTTCTTCTTGTTCAAAGACAAATTCTTCTGGAGAGTTGAAGTCAAATTCAACCGTTCCAGAGAAGACATAGGTTGCGTTTCCTTTAAGCAGTACAGAATAGCCGCTTTTTTCTTTCAGTTCATTCACTTTGCAGCGCACCATACCGCCGTTGTTTAACACTGTAATATCTTTTTCGGGATGATTGATGCCTAGCCGGCACGTAATCAGGCTTGCTGCGGACATCGCTGTTCCGCATGAGTTAGTGATTCCCACACCGCGTTCATACGTTTGGACAAAGATTTTTGAATCACCCAAATCTTTGACGAAACTGACATTCACGCCCTTGGGAAACACACTTTTTAATTCATTCGCTTTTTTCCCGATCTCAGCTACTTGATCTTGATCAATATCATCGACAAGTGTAATGATATGCGGATTCGGCATACTTACTGCAGTGAAGGCTATTTCTGGAGACAATTCAGGAATCACCGTATTTTCAAGTGTTTCTTGGTCATGGATTAAGGGCAAGGTGTGAACATCAAACGAGACAGGTCCGATCAGAACTTCAAAGGTTTGAATATCGCCGTAAATATTTTCAGTTCTTTGTACATCGAGGTTTGCTTTTAGCGTTTCGACGATGGCATGATCTCTTCCTAATAACTCAGTAATGTATCTTCCTGCACAGCGGAGCCCGTTGCCGCACATTTCCGGCTCGGTGCCATCTGAATTGAAAATCCGGTATTTAGCATCCGCTTTCTCGCTTTTTTGGATAAACAAAATGCCGTCCGCCCCAATAGAGCCTTTGCGGTCACAGAGGACTTTCGTCAAAACGGTACGCTTTTCATCATCGAGTCCGTAATCATTGCTGTATTCATCAATTAAAATAAAGTCATTGCAGGAGCCATGTGTTTTTAAAACGTCAATTTTCAATGGTCTTCGTCCTTTCGTTCCGCCGAATTTCTTATTAGTATCATAACAAGAAACATAAAAAAATGTTAACATCAAATAATAGAAATTACAGAGCATTAAGCTTCATGATCAAGATTAGGCGTGGTATATATAATAGTGTAAGCTAAATAAGGGAGGGAATAAAATGAAAGAGATTCAAACTTTAGAAGAATTTAATGAAGTCATTTCAGCGGATAAAGAAACCATTATGATTTTTACAGCGGGCTGGTGTCCGGACTGCCGCAGACTGGAAGTATTCATTGGAGATATTATCGAAGAACACAACGACAAAGCCTGGTATGAGATCGACCGGGATAAGTTTCCGGAACTTGCTGAAAAGTACGAAGTCATGGGAATCCCAAGCTTGCTTTTGTTTAAAAATGGAGAGAAACTCGCCCATCTTCACAGTGCCAATGCAAAAACACCAGAAAACGTTCGTGCTTATCTGGAGAGCCTTCCAGTATAAAGGAATAATAAAAGCCGCCTCATAAATTGTGAGGCGGCTTTTCTCTGTACATCCGTGACATCACATTGCATACCAACTACATCAAATTACGGTACCATTAATATTACGAATAGGCATGAGAGGATGAAACACGACTAAGCCGCCACGCTTCCTGTCACGATTAATCTTGTGATAGATTAGGAAACATAACTAAGTACTTTAACACGAAGGGATTGTGGAGAATGAACGAAACGATAAAAAATATTCTTTCTCACCGGTCGATCCGCCGGTTTAAAGATGAACCGATTCCGCAAGAAACCATTGAAACGCTCGTCCAATGTGCTCAGGCTGCTTCCACTTCCAGCTATCAGCAAGTATATTCCATCATAGGAGTGGAGGAGCAGAGTTTAAAGGATAAGCTTGCTGAATTGGCAGGCAATCAAAGCTATGTGGCCCAGAATGGCTACTTCTTCGTCTTTTGCCTTGATTATCACCGCCATAAGCTTATGGCTGAAATGACAGGCGGAAATGTTGATGCGACCGTACAATCCAAGGAAGGATTCATGGTAGGGATGATCGATGTTGCTCTTGCCTCACAGAACCTTGCTATGGCTGCAGAATCGCTCGGCTTAGGCATCGTCTATATCGGGGGTATTAGAAACAATCTTCCGGAAGTCTCCGAGCTGCTTCGCTGCCCTGACCATGTAGTGCCGCTGTTCGGCATGGCTGTCGGCTTTCCTGATGCCTCCCCTGGTTTAAAACCGCGCTTGCCTCAAGAAGCCGTCTTCCACAAAAATCAGTACAAGGATGATGAAAAAGCGCTGCCGGTCTTAAAGGAATTCGAGATGAAAACGGCAGAGTACTATAAAGAGCGCACAGGCGGAGCCCGGGATGAAGGGTGGGCCACTCAAATGGCGAGAGTAATGGCGCAGCCAAAGCGGACCTATATGAAAGAATTTATTGAGTCGAAAGGGCTTGATAAACAATAGCAAGAAAAAGTTCTGAGATATGATGTTTGAAATGAAAATAAAACAACGTTATACTTGAATCATGCTTTACAATTAAATATGTTTCCTTCGGGGTCGGGTGAAATTCCCAACCGGCGGTGATGAGGATTTGTCCTCTTAGTCCGTGACCCGGCTGTGCAGTGTGCATAGACGGTGGATCTGGTGAAACTCCAGAGCCGACAGTATAGTCTGGATGGGAGAAGGAATGAAGAACGCTTATTTGGCATTGTTTAAAAATACAATCCTTGAAAGCTTATTTCGTCATAACTGTTTATTGATGCTACGAGTTTATTCAGAACAATAAATAGGAACCCCTGGGAGAATTGTGTCTTCCGGGGGTTTTTTGTTTCTGATGCTTAATCATCAAGTTCAGCCCATTCCTTAAATTAAGATATTTCAATAATAAACGACAGGGGGTGAATGAATGTTTACAGGAATCATAGAAGAATTAGGAACCATTGAAGGTATAAAAAAAGGCAATGAAACAATTGTACTCACCATTTCAGCTGCAAAAGTTCTCGTTGATGTACAGCTCGGGGACAGCATTTCTGTAAACGGAGTTTGTCTCACGGTCACAACCTTTTCTGAAAAGAGCTTCACTGTTGATGTGATGCCGGAAACGTACAGAAGTACAGGGCTAAAAGGATTGTCATTCCATTCCAAAGTCAACTTGGAGCGGGCCATGGCGTCCGGCGGAAGGTTTGGAGGACACTTTGTCAGCGGACATATCGACGGAACGGGAGAGATTGTCCAGAAGCGGCCAGAAAAAAATGCCATCTATTATGACATTAAAGTACCGCAGCACCTTGCGAAATACCTTTTGCTGAAAGGTTCAGTTGCTGTAGATGGAACGAGCCTGACGATCTTTGGACTGACAGATGATACGTTTACGATCTCCTTGATCCCCCATACGGTCTCACATACCGTACTGGGTGCAAAAGCAAAGGGAGATTCGGTAAACATCGAGTGCGACATGCTTGGAAAATATGTTGAAAAATTTATGTCCGGTAAGACTCAGCCGGAGAACAAGAAAACAGCCATCACGATGGACTATTTAACGGAGCACGGATTTTAGAGGCAAAGGAGGGTTTTACATGTTTCACAGTATAGAAGAGGCCGTACAGGATTTAGTTATGGGAAAACCAGTAATTGTGGTAGATGATGAGGATAGAGAGAATGAAGGTGACTTTGTTGCCATTGCAGAAAAAGTCACACCCGAAACCGTAAACTTTATGGCCAAGTATGGAAGAGGGCTGATCTGTGCGCCTATCGATGAGCAGCTTGCTGCTAAGCTTGAGCTCTCTCCAATGGTCAGCCATAACACAGACCCTCATGGAACAGCCTTTACGATCAGTATTGATCATAAAAGTACCACAACCGGCATTTCTGCACTTGAGCGGGCAGTTACCATTCAAAAGATGGTGGAGGAAGAGTCGAAGGGAGCTGATTTTAAACGCCCGGGACATATCTTTCCCCTGATCGCAAAAAAAGGCGGCGTCCTTCAGCGTGCGGGCCATACGGAAGCTGCTGTAGACCTGGCGATTCTGGCTGGTTGCAAACCGGCGGGGATGATCTGCGAGATCATGAATGAGGATGGAAGCATGGCAAGGGTGCCTGAACTGCAGGAAATCGCCCGAGAACATGACTTGAAGTTCATCACCATCAAGGATTTAATCCAATATAGAAACCAGAAGGAAAAGCTGGTGGCTAAAGAAGTTGAGATTAAGCTTCCGACGGAATACGGAGAGTTTACGGCAATCGGTTTTACCAACCTAATCGATGATAAAGAACATGTGGCCCTCGTTAAGGGTACCATTGACCCAGATCAGCCAGTGCTTGTGAGGGTTCACTCGGAATGTTTAACAGGGGATGTATTTGGTTCCCGCCGCTGTGACTGCGGACCTCAGCTTCACGCAGCGCTCCGCCAGATCCAGGAAGCTGATACAGGTGTGCTTTTGTACATGAGGCAGGAGGGCAGAGGGATTGGACTTCTTAATAAAATGAAGGCCTACAAGCTCCAGGAAGAGGGCTACGATACGGTAGAAGCCAATGAAAAGCTTGGATTCGCACCAGATCTCAGAAATTATGGTATCGGAGCACAAATCTTGAAAGAGCTCGGTATAAAGAAGATGCGCCTGCTGACGAATAATCCGCGAAAGATTACAGGATTAAAAGGCTATGACCTTGAAGTGGTGGAGCGCATAGCGATTCAAACGCCGTCAAATAAGGATAACGAAAATTATTTAAAAACAAAACAAACAAAACTAGGGCACTTGCTGCAGTTTTAATCAGAGGAGGAATTTTAATAATGGCAACGATTTATGAAGGGAATTTAGTTGGATCAGGATTAAAGGTTGGAATTGTAGTAGGTCGGTTTAATGAATTTATTACTGGAAAACTGTTAAGCGGGGCGCAGGATGCTTTAAAACGCCACGGTGTAGAAGAAGAGAACGTCGACATCGCTTGGGTGCCTGGAGCTTTTGAAATTCCATTGATCGCCAAGAAAATGGCAGACGCGGGCAAATATGATGCCGTTATCACCCTTGGAACAGTCATCCGTGGCTCTACACCTCATTTTGACTATGTCTGCAACGAAGCGGCAAAAGGCGTTTCCGCTGCTTCTCTTCAGTCTGGTGTACCTGTCATTTTTGGTGTCCTGACAACAGATTCCATTGAGCAGGCGATAGAGCGTGCTGGTACAAAAGCCGGAAACAAAGGATGGGAAGCAGCTGCTGCAGCCATCGAAATGGCTAATTTGAACCGACAATTTAATTTTTAATGATTAACCAGGGAAAAATCCGCACACCGCGGATTTTTTTCTTTTTTGGGAAGATGGGAGTAAAGAAAATACAGTGTTTTTCATATTGACATTATAGTTAGAATAGTGTTAATATTAGCGAAGTCGAAAACAATACCAAATTTTTGAAGGGATGGTTGGTCATGAAAAAGTCAGTGAAAATCTATGATGTTCGTCATATCGCTGTTTCTCAATTTCATAGTGCGGCCGGCCACCCAGAGATGAAAGAACACTAGTCATTCTTTTTCGTTTATTCACAGGCACCGGTCACATTTTCCTTTGTGAGGTGTCTTCTGTTTTTCTAAGCATATCGCCACAGGGGCGGTATGCTTTTTTCTTTTGTCTAGCTCCAGCATCCAGGGCTGAAAACTTATTTCTTGTTTTCGGCATAATGATGAAATCCATAACATTATTTCATCCCTAGTCCTCGGAGGACGAAAATTACAGCGCTTTTCAAGTTGGTTTCACAAATTTTTTCACATAAAGGAGCAATGCACTATGTATGTATTTTCTATGGTCAGGTTGAATTCTGAAGCCCATCTCGAATCGGGGTAGCACGTTTGTTTGCAGTAACATGAAGGGGAAAGGGGAGAATTTATGTTTTCGGTACTGAGCAAATTAGGCTGGTTTTTTAAAAAGCTTTGGAAACGATATACGATTGCTGTTCTGTTATTAATTGTTGTCGGCATCTTGGAAGTCATTCCGCCGAAGATCGTCGGCAATGCGATTGATGCGATCAATCTCGGCAAGCTGACAAAAGAGTCGCTTGTACAAACGATCTTATTTTATTTAGGTTTGTTAACAGTAACCTATATTTTAACGTATTTCATGATGTATCAGTTGTTTGGAGGGGCGTTTGTTGTTGAGCGGATTCTTCGTTCGAAATTCATGCGACACCTGTTGAAAATGACACCGGCATTTTACGAAAAGAACCGGACAGGAGATTTGATGGCAAGAGCTACCAATGACTTGAAGGCGATCTCCGTTACTGCCGGTTTCGGGATATTAACACTTGTTGATTCCAGTGTATTTATGCTGGTTATCCTTTTTACGATGGGGATTTTCATCAGCTGGAATTTGACGCTGGCTGCTGTATTGCCGCTTCCTTTGATGGCCATTGCCATGAACAGGTATGGAAAGAAAGTTCATGAGCGGTTCATGAAAGCACAGGATGCCTTCGGGGACATGAATGACCAGGTGCTTGAAAGCATTTCAGGAGTAAGGGTTATTCGCGCCTACGTGAAAGAGCGGGAAGACATCGAGCGGTTCAATGACCTTACCGACGATGTGTACGGTAAAAATATCGCCGTTGCTAAAATCGATGCGCTGTTTGAACCGACTATTAAAGTACTCGTCGGCATCAGCTACTTGATCGGTCTTGGGTACGGGGCGTATCTGGTGTTTCATAACAGTATCACATTAGGGCAGTTGGTTTCTTTTAACGTTTACCTTGGTATGCTCATTTGGCCCATGTTCGCTGTTGGAGAATTGATCAACATCATGCAGCGGGGAAATGCTTCACTCGACAGGGTGAACGAGACTCTCGCTTATGAACCGGACGTTAAAAATGAAGATGACCTCATCCCTCTCAAAGAACCTGGAGAGATTGCATTTCATGATGTGACCTTCCGCTATCCTTCTTCTGAGGTAGATAATCTTGTGTCCGTGAATGCAAGGGTGAAAAAAGGACAGACGCTTGGGATTGTAGGCCGCACAGGAAGCGGAAAAACGACGTTCCTGAAACAGCTGCTCAGAGAGTATCCTTTAGGTGAAGGAGAAATCCAAATTTCCGGCATTGATCTTCATCACTTGGCCATTGAAGATATCCAGGGATGGATCGGCTATGTACCTCAGGATGCCACTCTATTTTCTAAAACAATAAGAGAGAACATCTTATTTGGAAAAAGCAGCGGAACAGAAGAAGAGCTTCAGCACGTCCTTCGGATGGCCTCCTTTGACCGTGACGTGAAATATTTGCCGGAAGGGTTGAATACGCTTGTCGGAGAAAAAGGAGTAGCGTTATCGGGCGGACAGAAACAGCGTGTTTCTATCGCCAGGGCGTTATTTATTGATCCGGAAATCCTCATGCTTGATGATGCGCTATCGGCTGTTGATGCTAAGACGGAAGCAGCAATCATCGCAAACATCAGAAGAGAACGGGCAGGAAAGACCACTTTTATTACGACCCACAGGTTATCAGCAGTAGAACATGCTGATTGGATCATCGTAATGGATGAAGGAAGGATTATCGAAGAAGGTACACACGCACAGCTCATCTCCTCCGGAGGCTGGTATGGTGAGCAGTACGAACGGCAAAAAGTCGAAGAAACCTTCGATGAAAAGGCGGTGTAAGATTTGAACGTAGGGAAGAGATTATTTCGTTACGCACTGATTTATAAAAAAAGTTTTATTATAGGTCTGCTATTGCTGGCTTTGGCCGTATCAGCAGAGTTAACCGGTCCGTTCATCGCCAAGCGCATGATTGATGTTCACATTCTAGGCATTGAAAACCCTTGGTTTGAAACGACTGCTCAAGATAAAGACACGGTTTCTTATAAGGGGAGCCGATATCAGCGCGAAGATCGTTTTCAGTCCGGTGAACCAAAAGGAAAACAGGCCAGGATTACACAGATTGGGAGAAAGTATTACTTCATTAATCAGCCCGCAAAATTAGAAGGGGAAAAGAGTTACAAAAACAAGGAAATCATGGTCACTTCTAAAGGTGTAACCACTAAATATCCGGCAGTACAGCTGAAGAACAGTGAGCTTTTTAAATTTTATAAGCCCGAGATCAGAGGGCTGTTTAAGCTGACGGGCATTTATTTTGTTCTTTTGTTGTTTGCTGGATTGTTTCAGTACGGACAGAGGTATATGCTGCAGAGCTCCTCCAATCTGGTCATCAAGAAGCTGCGGCAAGATGTATTTTCACAGATCCAGAGAGTGCCGATTACGTATTTTGATAATCAGCCGGCAGGAAAAATAGTATCACGGGTGACGAATGATACAGAAGCAATTAAAGAGCTGTTCGTTAATGTACTTTCTAATTTCTTCACAGGCATTATTTATATGGCGGGAATCTTCACAGCGCTGTTCATTCTGGATATGCGTCTCGCCCTGATCACGATGATTCTCGTGCCGATTCTGGTTATTTGGATTAAACTCTATCGAAAACTGGCTTCTAAGTATAACCATATTATCCGTTCAACACTGAGCGACATCAATGGAATGGTCAACGAATCCATCCAAGGCATGCCAATTATACGGGCGTTTAAACGGCAGAAGGAAACGACAGAAGAGTTTGAAGAGATGAATGAGAAATATTTTTCTTTTCAAAATAGGTTATTGAGTTTAAATGGCCTTACTTCTCACAACCTTGTGAGTGTACTTAGGAATTTAGCGTTTGTTGCCTTGATCTGGTACTTCGGAGGGGCCTCACTTAAGACGGACACCCTGATTTCCGTTGGTGTCCTCTATGCTTTTGTTGATTACTTGAACCGGCTGTTCCAGCCCATCACCGGGATGGTTAACCAGCTCGCCCAGCTTGAGCAGGCGCTCGTATCAGCAGAGCGTGTATTTGTCCTGCTGGATGAGCCGGGTATGGATGTGAAGGTACAGGAAGTTGAGCGTTATAAAGGAAATGTAACATTCAATGGAGTTACATTTGCTTATAAAGAAGGTGAGAATGTATTGAATGATATTACCTTTGAAGCAAGGCAGGGCGAAACGGTAGCTCTTGTCGGCCATACGGGGTCAGGAAAAAGCTCTATTATGAACCTTCTTTTCCGGTTTTATGATATTAAGCAGGGGAGAATCCTTATTGATGGCAAGGATATTATGAAAATGCCAAAGCAGGTGCTCAGGGAGCATATGGGGATTGTTCTGCAGGATCCATTTCTATTTACGGGAACCATCGCTTCGAACATCAGCCTGGATGACCCCGCGATTTCAAGAGAGATGGTAGAAAAGGCCATTAATGATGTAGGAGCGATGCCGTTTGTACAAAACCTTCCAAAAGGATTGGATGAACCCGTCATCGAAAAAGGAAGCACTCTTTCTTCCGGTCAAAGGCAGCTTCTTTCTTTTGCAAGGGCCCTGGCGTTCAATCCAGCAATCTTAATTTTGGATGAGGCAACGGCTAGTATCGATACTGAAACAGAGGCCATCATTCAAGAGGCGCTTGATGTGCTGAAGAGGGGACGAACGACCTTTATCATTGCCCACAGGCTGTCCACCATTAAAAATGCGGACCAGATTCTTGTCCTGGATCGCGGAAGAATTGTTGAAAAAGGCGATCATACTTCATTGATGGAAGCCCGAGGCCGCTATTTTCAAATGTATCAAATTCAACAAGGACAGAAAGCGAGTAAAGCAGTATAACATTAAAAAGGGAGCCAGCCGGCTCCCTTTTTTATTTGGAAAATCTATTGAACTTCCTCTTGTTCCCTTTCAGCACAGTCGGTATCGAGCTTTTCGTCTGTACTATTTTCATGTCCAGAGCCATCGCTTCCCTCGGATGCGGCAGCGGTCCCTGTTACATTTAATATAGCAGCCATTCCTGTAATAACGATTTTCTTTTTCCAATCAGGATGCATGAATACCCTCCTACTTAATGTTAAGAAAAATCAGCTTGTGGAGAATTACCCTTATTAAAACATATTAAACCCTATCCATAACTAACCGATAATAACTAGGTAGATAAATGTAATTCAATGTATGTAAAAACGGGATAATGTATACCCAAAATGCAGATTGGGAGAAGACAAAATGAAAACTAAAATGATTCGGTATTTTAAAAAGGAAGAAATGAAATCAAGCCTTCAGGAACAAGTGCTGCATGAATTGAACCATGTTGTGATGGAACGAAGCCCTGGATCCAGTCTGGAAAAGCAGTTAGCCATGATTTCAATGACCCCGGAAGATCTGGCGGTTCTCCGAGCACTACAGCCTTTTGTTTCACAGCATATTGATCAAGTTGTCACTGGGTTCTACAGCACAATTGCCCACGTACCTCAGCTTTCTGAGATAATACATGGAAGAAAGCAGAAAACAGAGCAACAGCGTTGGAGGAAAGATACTGGATATAGCAAAAATTATTAAAGAGATGGAACATGCCATTGCCCAAATTGCTCAATCTGCAGAAAGCCTTTCAGACAGTACGTATCATCTATAAAAAAAGAGCCCCTTATTGGGCTCTTTTTTATGATTTTATGATGGCATATTGCCCTCTGTTTGTTATAAATGAAATGATGCTGCCATCAATATTGATTCCGTTAATTCCATCAAGGGGAACTTCATATAAAACAGATGGAAGTTCAGTCGACTCTCCATCTTCCGTACTGTAAGCTCTACCGTGCAGGAACATGACATTATCGGATAGATAGTCATCAATGGAATCCCGCTGTTCAAAAGTCGCCTCTTCCAGCTGAATGTTGATCTGATCCAAATCTCCATTTTCTTCTTTTCGGATGGAAATCTGATGTCCAGCCCAGTTATTTATATGGTCTTTTACGTCGATAATTTTTAATTCGCTCATTATGCTCACCTCTTTAACAATGTACCCTGAAACCACCAGAATAAACCCTGTTACCAGGAGAGTACACGTTATAAATCGTATGTGAGAGGGTTAATTTAAAGGCTGAACCCTCTGAATGACGCCTTTGCCCCAAGATGCGACCTTAACGGTTACTTTATATTCACGCTGAGGCCTTTCAAGCTGTTTTCCGGTGTTATCTTTTACATAATAACGTTCAAGCCCATATTCAAGGTGCAGGAATCCTTCCATAGAAGGTGTGGCTTTTCCTTTTAAATATACTTGCTGCCCCTTAACATCAGGACGATCACTAGTTACCTTGGTTACCCTATATGAGCCGTCGTTATCCGGAGACAGGACAGCATAAACAGGGGTTGGATCCACGATGGATTTACCATTCCAAAGTGAGGAAGAGACTTCGTTGATCTCATAGTTCAGCGTTACGTAATCTCCGTAGAAAACATCGGAAGGATCAACAGGCTTTGTTTTTAAAACAATTTCGTTGCCATAGTAATCTGCTGCATAATAACTGGATGCAATTCCCAAAAGGACAAGTACTTGAAGAACGATCAGCCCTATCCACCATTTATTTTTTTTCATGAGAATCACCGCCTTCCTCCAGAACATCCTTTTTCTTTTTCTGCAAAAAGAAATAAAGAGCAAACAGGAGAATTCCGCCAATCAGGAAGAAGAGAGATTTTGGCATAAATGACCACGCCAGATTGATGTATGCGATGAACGTTACAATCAAGAACAGGATAATTCCCCAATTGATCTGGGACCGTTCTTCTTTCTGATATCCTTCCGTCAAAAGAAGTCCGGAGAATAGGAATGCCGTGATCAAATAAATGATGCCTGCTGTGAATTCCCCAATGAGGAATGTGGAATAAAACCAGGGGAAAAATAATAATCCTGTCTTCAAAAATGAGGGGAAAGTGCCCTTTTTCATTTTTACGGATACAACTGCAGCAAACAACAGAACATATATGATGCCAAACCATGACGGATCAGGATAATCCAACGAACTGGCAGTATTGGTTAAGAAGAAATAAAGCAGCAAACTGGTGATAAAGGCAGCACCCGTTGTAAAAAAACGCAACGGTGAAGCGAGATTTTGGTTCAATCCTTCAGCTGCGGCATATAAGCCGATCAAGATTACAATCAGCCAGAGCCAGTTATCCTCAAGTGTTAAGGCATAAAGGACAAGGTGCAAAACGAGACCGGCAGAAAAAAACCAAGTAAGCAGCTTGTCTTTTGAAGCGGAAACGAACCAGCCTAGACCAATCGCGAACAAAATAAGTATCACATAGCTGTAGTTGGAGAATTCGGATAATGCATAAAGCTGGCCTCCGGTCAGGATCGCGAAGGAAATAAAGAACAAAAGCTTCCCGCGAAATAAATAAAGATAAAGCAAAGCTGGAACGGACCAAATGATAAAAGTGCGTGCATCATAGGATACGAAATGAAACGTTTGGCCAAGAAGGATAAGTCCAGCTCCAAAAGCCGCGATTCCGAGGGCTATAAAAGCTCTTCCCAGAACAGGATTTCCTTTTTTTAGCCGAACATGGCCAGCTGTGTAGAACACACTGAGAACAGCAATCAGAAGCACCAGACGGAAGAGAGGTGATATTCCATCCCAGTTGGAAGCGATGAAGGATAAAATCCCAAGGCCGATGAGAATGCTTGCAAAGACGGGAATGAGTCCGATTTCTTGCTTTGAATGCCCGTTTGGATATTTTGAAAGAATCTGTTTGTATTGTTCTTCCGTAATAATTCCATCCTGTACCCACGTCTTCCCTTCTTTAATTAGCCACTTGTCACTCAATGTTCCACCCCGATTCTTTAAATTTGTAAAAATGCAGGTCGAATAAAACGTTGTATTTCTTCACCCCCACTGTAACAGAGCACGTTAATATTTTCACCCTCAACCCAAAGATATGTCACACGTGGAAAGAGGATGCTGTATTTTCAGCGTTTGGGGCCATTCCACATAAATTGGAAAAAAACCGGCGCATAACCTTTTTTAATTGATGCACAATATGTTTCAAGAGGAGGTGATATCAATGGCAAACAACAATAGCTCAAACCAATTAGCAGTACCTGGTGCTCAACAAGCTCTTGATCAAATGAAGTACGAAATCGCTTCTGAGTTTGGTGTTCAATTAGGAGCTGACACAACTGCTCGTGCTAACGGATCTGTAGGTGGAGAAATCACGAAACGTCTTGTAGCAATGGCTCAACAACAAATCAGCGGATCAGCTCGATAACTCTATAATCATGGCTGTAGAAGGGTGGAGTAATCCGCCCTTTTTGATAAGGAAAAGAGGAAGGCAAAATGAGTATGTGCCCGGTTTGCAATCAATTACATAATGTTGCCTTCCGCTGTCCGGAATGCGGTAATTTGAGTGAAGATCTAGGGAAGCTGAGCGATTACTTTGATGATTACAGCCCTTATGTGGATTCCGATGGATTAAAGCTTGAAAATGGTTATCCGGCTGATTTTAAAGAAGGCCAGTGCCCGCATATGTATTATTGCCGGATATGCCGGCATGAAATGATTATGTTTATTTCTGAATGGAACTCAGAGGAACTGCAATAGGCAAAAAAAATCACCGTTCTCTTTAAAAAGAGCGGTGATTTTTATTTTACCAGGCGCAATCGACGTTCCAGGCGTTCGCGACCCCATTCAAGCAGGGTGGATATACCCCAATAGATAAGTGCGGCTTCCAAGAGTACCGGCAGGACGATGAGACTTGATGCACTGCGCTGGTCTGCAATGGAAGTAAGTTCTGGAACGGTAATCACCGAAGCCAGAGAAGAGGATTTAGCAACATCGATCAATGAATTCCAGATCGATGGGATAGCAATCCGCCAAGCTTGCGGAAAAATTACTTCCCTGAACGTTTGGAAGTAGTTCATGCCGAGGGAATAGGCGGCTTCCCATTGTCCGTTTGGAATGGATTGAATGGCTCCGCGGTATGATTCTGCAATATAAGCGCTGAAATGCAGGATCAATCCTACGAGAGCTGCTTGCCATCCTTCAGGGGTAATCGCAAATGTAAAACCATTATATAAGATCAATAATTGAATAAGGAGCGGTGTTCCGCGAAAAAAAGAGATATAAATCTTTGCAAAACTGACAAGCACACTGTTGCTCGACATCCGGCAAAGTGCAATGATCAGGCCGAAAATCAGCGAGCCAATTATGGAACCAAGGCTGAGGATAACGGTGATTTTGGCTCCCTCCAGTAAAAACGGGAGGGAGTCCACCATGTATTGGAGAGAACTACTCACTTACATCTGCTCCAAAGTATTTTTTGGAAAGCTTGGAAAGAGTGCCGTCCTTCTTCATGTCAGCGAGTGCTTTATCCACTTTTTTTGCTAAATCTTTATCATTTTTCTTAAAAGCAAATGCCATTTTATTCTCTGAGAATGGCTCTCCAACCGGTTTCACATTGTATTTTGTATTTTTAAGCTCGGTTAAAATAAAGAGCTCATCATTTAAGGCAGCATCCACACGGTTAACATCTAGATCAGTCAGTACTTGAGCAATGCCTTTGTAATATTTAACTTTTGCTCCCGCTTTTTCAGCTTGAGCTGCATAGTTGCTTCCTTGTGTGGTTCCTACCACTTTTCCTTTAAGGTCTTTAATGCTTTTAATGTCTTTGTTGTTTTTATTAACAATTACTTTCCCGCCAGACACGGTGTAAGGACTGGAGAAAGCAAATTGTTTTTTGCGTTCCGGAGTAATCGTTACCTGATTCGCTACCATGTCAAATCGCTTTCCTAGAGAACTAAACATGTTCTTCCATTCGGTTGGTACAACTTTTGGCTTCATATCAAGGCGTTTTGCCACTTCTTTTGCGACTTCAACATCATAGCCAGTGACTTCATTCGTCTTTTTGTCGCGATAAGAGAATGGAGGGTATGTAGCTTCCGTTCCGATCGTCAACTCTTTTTTCTTTTCCCCATTGTTGCCGCAAGCGGTTAACACACCCGCAAGCATGACAGAAACCATGAGTAATGCCCACAGCTTTTTCATGTAAAAAACCTCCGTTATAAATCCAAATTTGGATTATTTTTTTAGTTTAAACCGATAAAACACATCAGAATTCTTTAGTCATTTTAATCAGTAAACTAAGTTGTTGTCAATGATTAAACATTATTCCCTATTTCAGAACGATTTTCACATGAAATGAAGAAAAAATAAAAAAACCTCTTTCTTAGGAAGAAAAGAGGTTTTGAACTTGAAATTATCTAATGCGCTCTTCAGTGTCGTTATCGAAGAAATGCGCTTTGTTCATGTCAAAGGCAAGATGAATGTTTTGCCCGTTCTGAACATCTGTACGGGAATCAACACGCGCGATGAAATCTTGGCCAGCGATTGTAGAGTATAGGAAAGTTTCAGCTCCCATCAGCTCTGCTACATCAATGCGGGCAGTGATCTTTGTATTTGTAGAAGACTCAAGGAACACAGGCTCATCATGGATGTCTTCTGGACGAATTCCGAGGGTTACTTCTTTATTAAGGTAACCGTTGTCCTTCAGCGTTTTCATTTTGCCTCCAGGAATGGCAACACGGATATCGTTGATGACGAAGAATCCGTCCTCTACTTTTCCTTGGAGGAAGTTCATCGCCGGGCTTCCGATAAATCCGCCGACAAACACATTTTCAGGAGTATCGTATACTTCTTTCGGTGATCCTACTTGCTGGATGTGTCCGTCTTTCATAACAACGATTCGAGTTGCCATCGTCATCGCTTCTGTCTGGTCATGCGTTACATAGATCGTCGTTGTTTGAAGACGTTGATGCAGCTTGGAAATTTCAGCACGCATCTGAACACGCAATTTTGCATCAAGGTTGGATAACGGCTCATCCATCAAGAATACTTGAGCATCACGAACGATGGCACGTCCGAGCGCAACCCTCTGGCGCTGACCGCCTGAAAGAGCTTTCGGTTTACGGTCAAGGTATTGTTCAAGTCCAAGGATGCGCGCAGCATCTTTTACACGGCGATCGATTTCTTCTTTGCTGAATTTGCGAAGCTTCAGCCCGAATGCCATATTGTCATATACGTTCATGTGCGGATAAAGGGCATAGTTCTGGAAAACCATGGCGATATCACGGTCTTTAGGAGCGACATCGTTTACAACACGGTCGCCGATCACAAGATCTCCTTCAGAAATATCTTCAAGTCCTGCAATCATACGAAGAGTAGTGGACTTACCACAGCCGGACGGCCCAACGAATACAATAAATTCTTTATCTTTAATATCAAGGTTAAAGTCATGTACTGCAGTGACTTTATTGTCATAGCGTTTCACAATATTTTGAAGTTTAATTTCTGCCATTGTTACTGCCTCCTTAAGTTCGCAAAAGAAAAGCATTTGCTTGTTGCCTTCATTGTATCGAATGTAAGGGCTTTCGTATATTGGAGGCTTGTCCGAAATGAAAGCGCTATTTTTGTGCATAGTGCACAAATGGTTTTTTAGGCTTTGCCTAAAAAACCACCTTAATTATGTAAAGCCTAAAAAACCACCTTAAAACGTTACCTTGCTTGTTCACGGCTGATTAACGCATGATACACTGCAACGGCTGGTTTGAATTGTTTAACGTCAATTCCAGTTCTCTCGATAAATTTATCAACCCGGTACTGAAGGCTGTTTCGGTGGATGTAAAGTTTCTTTGCCGCCATCGACAGGTTCATGTTGCATTCAAGGAACACTTTGATGCTTTGGATGAGGTCTCTGTCGTCAAATAGCTCATCCGGGATCAGTTGGGAAATATAGTGATGGGCAGGCTTGTCCGTCTGGGTGAGCAGCAGATAAGGGACAAGGTCTTCACGGCTGTACACCTCTTGTGGTGGAAGAAACGGCCGCACTGAAGAGAACAGTTCCCTTTCCAGTTTGAATTGTTCAGCTGCGGGTTCATAATCCTGAAGCCACATCCCGAGGAACAAGTCCAGATCGGTGTAAAAATCACCCGTCAGGACAGATTTTACCTGATCGTAGGGCAATTCTTTCGCTTCATCTGTTTTCGGTTCGATCAGAACGCCATAATGAGCGTTTATAAACAAAACGGTTACTTCAGAAGGGAAAATACCAGATACGGCTTCCATAAATGCTTCTGCTTCCTGATCGGAAAGGGGGCTTTTTAAAAAGAAATGAATGAACCTGAAGCTGGTACCGGCCTCTTTTTCGGATGGATTTCCTTCGAGCACGTTCTTCCAAAAGATTTGCTGCTGAGAGAGAGGTACTTCAGCTTCTTGTGAGAACAGCGAGTTTAATAAGCACAGTTCATCTGAGGTAACCGCTGATTTGGCAATCCCGAATCTTTTTCCCTCTTGATCAGCAAACCAATAATAGTGTTCCGGGCGGCTGGCAGATATAGTGAAATGGTCTCCATAATAATCTTTAAGTTTGGATAGCATGCCGAAAACCCCTTTGTTTAATCTACTGTTAGTATACCAGTGCAGATCAGGATGTAACAAAAAAAGAGGGGACCTGCACTTAGGTCACGTTCAGCCCTTTGGAAACAAAGGCCTGTTTGGCGAGATGAACAGCATATTGCAAAGGAAGCATTCTCGTCGAATAATCTTCTGCTCTAAAGGAAGAATGGGAGAAAATGCCCCTTCCTGGACGGGAATTGGCTTCAATCAGCCACACCTTTCCTTGCTGGTCCAAGCCAAAATCAAATCCAATTTCTCCGATGAGGCCCGATATGTTCTCATCAATTTTATGGCTGAGCTGTAACGCGGCTTTTGTTAGTTTCAAAGCAGATTTTGAAGGGAGGCCGGCATGCTGGATTACCTCTTCGGCCCGCTTTATTTCACCGCCGTAAGCCAGATGTGTGGTATGGGCCTGTGTACCGGCAATCTTTGCGGCCATCGCACTGGCCACCCACTTTCCGTCCCGGTTTTTATTCGTATGCACTCTAAAGTCAACCGGCCGCTGTTTCCAAGTGATCAGGTCTATCCCTTGCTGTACTAGCGTATCCTGAAGCCGGCCATAGAGTTTGCGTGTTTTCAGAAGAGAGATCAAACTTTGGAAATGCTCGATTTTAGGACGGTGATCTTCAAGGAATCTGCAGCTGTAACCTCCAGCCGGCTCTTTGTGCACGGAAAGAATTCCTCGGCCATGGCTGCCCCCGATCGGCTTGAAGAAAACAGCAGAATACGTGTTTAACATATTTTCAATTAGCTGAACTCCTGGATTAATCACCGTATAGGGCAGGTAGTCCCTCATCTCCTTATCTTTTTGCAGAAACCGAAAAATCTCCCATTTGCTGAAAAAAGAAGGGTTAAAGAATGGAATCTCCCATTCAAGGTCAAGCAGATGAACAGCTTTCTGATATTTCAAGCTGCTTTCTGTTCGCCGATTGGGAATCTGGTTGTAGATGATGGAGGGAAGGGGGACGAGGTGCTGTGACCATCCTTTCTCCGAGTAAAAGAATCCATGAACCATTCGATTTTCCTGCTGTAATTGCTCAGGACCAAATACAAAATAATAAGCCCCGACTTGTCGGTCTGCAGAGAGAAGCTTACTGAAAAAAGCAGATCTCTCTCCAACCGGACGGGAAGGAAAAAGGCCTACCCCTGATGTAAAAATACCCACAAGCGGCCCGATCAGGATGCGTGAATCCTCAATATGTACGTGGATTTTTGCCTCAAAAGGTATGGACAGCAAATCCCAAAGGGACTTCGATAATTGAATTTCCCTTTTGGAATGAGGAACAGCTTCGCATAAAACGGTTCTTGAACCAAAGGACAAGGATACGCGGTGCCTGCCGTGTTGTAAGAGATATTCCGGCACATAGACTCTGCTTCCATCATCCTTGCCTTTGCAGATTGGAAGTACATGCTGCATTTCTTTTCCTCCCCACGAGAAGTGCGCCTTGCGATGGCATTCTCGATTGATTAGGCTTATGCCGATATCGTATACTATGAAAGCAGTATGAAAATCGTGTTTAACAATTAGGAGACAAATGCGAGAAAAGAACTAAAAATGATTACCTGGCTTGGCGTATTGCTGGGAGGAGCCATCGGGTTCGTCCAGGCTTTAATTGTGATGTTCATGCAAGGTCTGTTATAGTGGTAGAGATTCAGAGATTTGAGGAGGAATACATTCATGTCTAATATTTATGACTTGGCATACAGCCTTGAAAAAGCTTTGCGCGACAGTGAGGATTTCCAAACATTAAAACAATGCTATGCAGAAGTTAATGCCGATGCAGAAGCACAAAAAATGTTTGAAGAATTCCGCAACCTGCAAATGGGCCTTCAGCAAAAACAAATGACCGGCGAACAAGTAACACAAGAGGAAGTGGAAAAAGCTCAAGCCATGTTCCAAGCCGTTCAGCAAAATGAAATCATCAGCAAACTCATGGCAACTGAACAGCGCATGAGCCTAACCATTTCTGATCTCAATAAAATAATCACTAAGCCGCTCGAAGAGATCTACGGACCAATGGTAGATAACGAGCAGTAAATATATCATGTAAAAAGCCGTCCCCGGTGTGCATTTTGTGCAGGGAGACGGCTTTTTTTGTTGCACGGGGGGCGGATTGAGCCAAACCATTGCATAAATGCGCCTAATTCAGATTAATTGCGCCGAACTCAAAATAATTGAGCGAAAATGAAGTACAATTGATCCTTTTAGAAAATTCGGATAACTTCTTAGGGGCATTCTCATAAAACGCTTTTTGGGGCGTCCCCGTTACAGGTTCTTCAGCATTTTCGATGGGCATAACTGCAACATCAGCCTGCCCAATACGCAAGCTGTGTTTTCTTTATCTGTTCTACCTTCTTCGATAGGGGAATACATTTTGACAGAGAGAGTCTTTATTCGATACAGAGGGGGGATTGCCATGGTATACCGGATGCTGATTCTTGACATCGATGGGACCCTGTTGAGAAGCAATTTTCGTATGGATAAGGAAACGAGGGAAGCGATAGATTATGTGAAGAAGAAGGGTGTTTATATCACACTGGCCTCAGGGAGGAATTTTCCATCTACAAAAAAGATCGCTAAGGCATTGAAACTTGATGGTTATTTAATCAGCCAAAACGGCGGGTTTATCGCTTCTAGTGTGGATGAACCGTTTTTTGAATCACATATTTCAAAAGAAGACACGTATCGGATCGTCAATATTTTAGAGAATTACAATTGCCATATCCGGCTCGTGCATGAACGTTTCTCAGTCGGAAACCAGGTTCAGCAGAAAAACCAGCTCGTTGCGAAGGTAACATTGGGTGCAGGGGATCCGCTTTTCTATCCGGTAACGTTTCAGGAGAGCCTGAGCAGTAATGTACTGGAAAAAGATATTACCCCATCTAAGATTGATGTTCAGTTCTTTGAGGAAAGAGAACGGCGGTCAGCGGAACAGCATTTGAGGACGCATTTTGCCAATTTTGAGTATACCTCCTCGACGAAGTGCAATTTCGAAATTACTTCCCCCAATGTCACGAAAGCCAATGCATTAAGACTGCTCGGCTTGAAGCTTGATGTGACCCCTGAGGAGATGGTGGCTGTCGGTGATTCTCATAATGACAGGGAAATGATTGAGATGGCGGGGCTTGGAGTGGCCATGGGCAATGCTCCTGAAGATGTGAAACAGGCTGCTAATTGGATCACCAGGACGAACGATCAGCTCGGAGTGCCATATATGATAAAAGAAGTTTTCCGAAAGCAGCTGAGAGTGGGACTATATTAACGAAAAAGCTCCGAAACGGGGCTTTTTTGGGTTTTAATGTAAAATATATTTCATTTTTATTACAGATTGAAAAAACGACAAATTTTGAAAGGGTTTTCATAAAGTGCTGTCGAATCATTTTGATGTAAGGAACAAGTATATGAGGAGGATTGTAATGGAAAAAACAGTTAACCTGAATTTGAAGCCAAAGGTGGCAGAATTTCTAAACGGCACGAAGAAACTTTTTATCAATGGTGAATGGGTAACCTCTAAATCAGGAAAAACGTTTGAAACACTTAATCCTTCAACAGGAGAGGTTTTGGCGCTTGTTGCAGAAGGTGGAAAAGAAGATATCGATCTTGCGGTTGATGCGGCGCGAAAAGCTTTTGATTCTGGATATTGGACTAAAATGAGCGCAGCGAAGCGCAGTTATTTAATCTATAAGCTTGCAGACTTGATGGAACAGAAC
Organism: Fictibacillus sp. WQ 8-8; assembly: GCF_024494405.1. Taxonomy (NCBI): domain Bacteria; kingdom Bacillati; phylum Bacillota; class Bacilli; order Caryophanales; family Fictibacillaceae; genus Fictibacillus; species Fictibacillus sp. WQ 8-8. The sequence continues at coordinate 253,722 of NZ_JAMXKG010000006.1, read as the reverse complement.
AAAGAAGAGCTTGCACAGCTTGATACGCTGGATAACGGGAAACCGATCCGCGAAACGATGAATGCAGATGTTCCCCTAGCAATTGAGCATTTCCGCTACTATGCTGGCTGGGCAACTAAAATCGTCGGACAAACCATCCCGGTTGCAGGGAGTTTCTTTAACTATACACGCCACGAGCCGGTTGGGGTTGTAGGACAAATCATCCCTTGGAACTTCCCGCTCTTAATGGCTGCATGGAAGCTTGGTGCAGCACTTGCAACAGGCTGTACAGTTGTCCTGAAGCCAGCTGAGCAAACTCCGCTGTCTGCTCTTTATCTTGCACAGCTTGCTCAAGAAGCAGGATTCCCAGAGGGCGTTCTGAATGTAGTAACAGGTGCGGGTGAAACAGGAGCAGCTCTTGTTGATCATCCGGAAGTGAACAAAATCGCCTTTACCGGATCAACTGAAGTCGGTAAGATGATCATGAGAAATGCAGCAGATTCACTAAAACGTGTAACGCTTGAGCTTGGCGGTAAATCACCGAATATCATTCTTCCGGATGCAGACATGACACGTGCTATTCCTGGTGCATTGGGCGGAATCATGTTCAACCAAGGACAAGTTTGCTGCGCAGGTTCCCGATTATTCATTCAAAAGAAAGCTTTTGACAATGTAATGGCGGACATGGTTTCCCATGCGAAGAACATTAAGCAGGGTCCTGGCCTTGATCCGGACACTACGATGGGGCCGCTTGTATCCGAAGAGCAGCATAACCGTGTCATGAGCTACATTGAAAAAGGGAAAGATGAAGGAGCCGAACTGTTAACGGGAGGAACGAGGCCGTTTGAGCAAGGTTACTTTGTAGAGCCTACTATTTTTGCGGATGTAGACGATAAGATGACGATCGCTAAAGAAGAGATCTTCGGACCGGTTGTAGCGGCGATGCCGTTTGAAGACCTGGACGAAGTTATCGAGCGTGCGAACCGTTCTGAGTATGGTCTTGCTGCAGGATTGTGGACTGAAAACTTAAAAACGGCACACTATGTATCCAATAACTTAAAAGCCGGTACAGTCTGGATTAACTGCTACAATGCGTTTGATGCAGCTTCTCCATTCGGCGGATACAAGCAATCCGGAATGGGCCGTGAGATGGGCTCTTATGCGCTAAATAACTACACAGAAGTAAAAAGTGTGTGGGTTAACCTAAAATAAAAAGACAAGCAAAAGCATGTGTGATTCAGGGAAGCGACTCGGCACAGGCAAATAGATATACATGATTAAGGGGTCAATAACTGAACGGAAACGAAAAGCCCGGCTGCTAGATCCAGCAGCCGGGCTTTTTTATGTTGTTTTTAAATCATAACTTTTATAAAGCGAAGTCCGGTATCGTCATAGTCAAGGTTACGGTAGAACTCATGGGTATCGGTACGGTGTTTTCCGCTGTGGAGAACGATGGATGTGCACCCTTGTTCCTCTGCCCACTCTTCCGCATGGCGCACTAACGATTTGCCGAATCCATTTCCTTGATACTCCTCACAGACCACGAGGGCAATAATCCTCAAATATGTCCCATTCTTCTCGAAATAATAGCCCTTAACGAGACCGATCATTCCAATGACAAGATCATTATAGCAAGCGACAAAGCAAATGTAGGAAGGATCCTGAAGAATATACGTTAATCGGTCTCTCATTTCTTCTTCGGTGGTAGGATAGCCGAGATCGCCCATTAAATAAGAGAGAGACAGGCTATCCTCAATCGTCCCCCTCCGAATGAAAATTTCACTCATCTTCGCACCTCTTTTTGGTAAGATAAGAAAATTAGGAAATGAACATACAGAGATGTCTGGCTTATATGCAGCCAGATCGGCCTGCGGAAACTATGATCAGCGATGAAAGAGAAGCAGGGCACCAGCTGGAGAAGTGAGGCGATGAGTGCGCTCGCTGTACTCTTTCTCCTTCAATCGCTCTTCTCCAAGTGTTTTGGCTTGCTGGTCGTCTTGGGCCTGAATGGTTTCGTCGAGCAGTTTTTCGCCGCTCTTATCGTATACGGTAAGAAAATACTTATTCATGGTGTGAAAACTCCCTTCAAGATTCTTAAATTATATTTCTTGTTTTTCGCCAAATTTCCTGCTTTTTTTTATGTTTTCCTTCACTTATCAAAACAGCTGCCACAATTATGGGTATTTTCCCAAATACGAGAACGTGCTTTCGTATATATGGTAAAATAAAGGTTAGAATGTGTAAGAAAAAGGAGAGATGGGTGTTGAAGTTTTTGCATTGTGCTGACCTTCATCTGGACAGCCCTTTCAAAGGATTGAAATATTTGCCCAAACCTATTTTTAAACGGATACAAAACAGCACCTTCCGATCCTTTACTGCAACAGTAAACCTTGCAATAAAGGAGAAGGTGGACTTTGTTGTGATTGCAGGTGATATATATGATGGGGATTCCAGAAGTTTACGAGCGCAGACTTATTTTCGGAAAGAGCTTGAGAGACTGGAAAAACACGAAATTTACACCTTTATGGTTCATGGAAATCATGATCATCTCGAAGGTTCATGGATAGATATTGAATGGCCGATGACTGTTCATATTTTTCAGGGAGGGCTTCCAAGCTCGGTGCCCTTTTATAAAAACGGAAAGCTGGCAGCCATGCTGCATGGATTCAGTTATGAGAAACGGTCTGTAGCCGAGAACCGTGTGCCTCATTTTCCGGAGAAAAAGGATGAAGCTTATCATATCGGTATTCTGCACGGAAACGCAGATGGACAAAGCGAACATGAATCCTATGCGCCGTTTAAAGTGACGGAGCTTTTAGTGAAGGGATATGACTATTGGGCTCTCGGGCATATTCATAAGAGAATGGAGCTTAGCCAGGATCCTTCTGTTATCTATCCTGGAAACATTCAAGGCAGAAATCAAAAGGAAACGGGTGAGAAAGGCTGTTATATCGTCGACACTAATAACGGACTACGGGACTTCCACGCAATGGCAGACATCCTATGGAAAGAAGAATTCATTGATCTTACGGGAAGTTCGGCCATGTCGGAAGTGATTGAAACGTGTATCGAAGTGAAAGAGAATGCCAGAACAGAAGGAAAGGGTATACTTCTTAAACTGATCTTAGAGGGCGATTCTTCTTTATTTCATGAGCTGAGTGATGAACTGTTCCTGGATGACTTAATGGAGACCCTTCAGGACGGTGAAGAGGAGAACTCATCTTTTGTTTACCCGTTCGCTGTTATAAATAGTTTAAGAAGAAGCTGGAATCGTGATCAGCTATTGAACGATGGAGGGTTCGTCGGAGCCCTTTTGCACAACAGCAGTGAATACGAAGAGATGCTGAAAACCACGAGAGAGCTGTTTTTGCACAAAAGAGCCAGACGATATTTAAAGCCTCTTGAATCAGAAGAGGAAGAAGAAATCATCAAGGAGGCAGAAACATTTCTATTACGGTTTTTGCTGAAAGAATAGGGGGTATGAAGCTATGTGGATTAAACAACTGCACATCTATCATTTTGGCAAGTTTCAAAACCTCAAAATAAAGGATTTGTCCAAGGGAGCGGGCTTTATTTCTGGAGAAAATGAAGCGGGTAAATCTACCTTGATGAGTTTTATTAAATGTATGCTTTTTGGTTTTCCTTCTAAGCTTACCAGCGAAAGAAGGTATGAGCCAAAAGATGGGAACCGGATGGGCGGATCTCTTACATTAATGACAGAATCACACGGAGAACTGGCCATTGAGCGCGTAGCAGGAAAAGCGGCAGGTGATGTTACAGTCTATTTGGAGAATGGTGAACAGGCCGGTGAAGATTTTCTGCAAAGCGTGCTGAAAGGGCTGGACCGTTCGCTTTTTCAAGGAATCTATTGTTTTGACATCGATGGACTCCAGGAAATCGAAAAAATCAGCCGGGATCAGCTGGGGAGCTATCTGCTCGGCGCGGGTATGACAGGCAGTAAGGAGCTGCAGGAGCTTGAAGCCCTGCTGGAAAAAAAGCAGGCGGCGCTTTTTAAACCTGGCGGCAGGAAGCCGGTGATCAACGAAATGCTTCAGGAGCTCCACAGGGCAGAAGAAGATCTGCTGAAGTGGAAAAGGAAAAACGAAGAATTTCAGCCCGCCGCTTTGGAATTAAAAGAAGTGAAGGACTCTATACAAAGAGCGGAGAAAGAAAAGGCTCATCATCAGGAACAATGGTATCAGGCTCAAAAGTGGAAATCGGTGCTTCCGCCTCTGCAGAAGTGGAAAGAAAATAAACTGGCGCTCGATCAGCTGCAAGAGGGTGAGTTTCCTGAAAATGGACTGCAGCGGCTGGAGTATTTGCAGGAAAAGCTGTTTGATCTTGAAGGAGACTTGGCAGTTTGCAAGAATAAGAACGATGAAATTGAAAAGCAGCTTGCAATTCTGGCAATCGATGAACAAGTACTGAAAGAAGGGGCGCGTATTGAAGCCGTTGGACAGAAAATCCATTATCTTGAGAGTCTCTTGAGCGACAAAGCGGGCTTGCTCCAAAAGGCTGAATTGCTAAGCAAAGAAATTCATCGTCTTATTCATGAAACAGGCTATGAAGGAGAAGACAATAACCTTTATGAATTGAACAATGGAATTGCAGCAAAAAACGGCCTTGTTCTCATGACAAAAAACCATGAATTGCTGCAGCAGAAGAAAGAATGGATGGATCAGGAGCTGACAGCCTCCCGCAGCCGTCTGGAATCAGCAGAGGAGCGGCTGAAGCTTGCAAAAGGAAAGCTGCTCCATGAAGCGGATTTTCAGAAACTGAAGGAACATGCTGATCAGGATAGAACCTATCGAAGGCTCATGCTCGAAAAAGAACAGCTTCAGATGCAGATCAAAAATGCAGAGGGGAATAGTTCGTCACGCTCAGTTCCCCTGAAAAAGAACTGGATTCCGGCAGGAGCCTTATTTGTTTTTATTGCCGTCATTATCATCTATCTTGTAAGTAAAGGCGAAATGGCTGGAGCTTTGCTTTCAGCTTTGGCGCTGGGTGCCGGTTTCCTGTATTGGATGAAAAGCAGAACGAAAGAAAGAGGCAGCCATACGGGGAAGGAAAATCTTCCGGCTCTCTTGGTGCAGCTGCAAAAGCTTGAAGAACAGCTTGCGGGCATTTCAAATTTTGAAGAGCTTGACCGTCTACAGCAGCAATGGATCGAGGAGCAAGCGCAGCGCAATGAGTACAATAGGCTTCAGGAAGAAAAAAAGCGGCTGGAACAGTCCTACCAGCAAACCGCAGCCGGCTATGACAAGCTGGAGCTGGAGGAGTTTGACAACGAGGCCAGCATCCAGGAGTGGAGCAGGGAAAATGGATTTAATGGACCTTGGCAGCACCTGATTCTGCCTGGCTATTTTGAAAAGATTGAAAGACTGAAGGAACTATTGATCGAAAAATATCAATTGGAAGAAAGGCTTTCGCAGCTTCAAGTTAATATTTCCGTTATTTTAGAAGATGTGAACCAGCTTTCAAAACAGCTCGGCCTTTCAGAGCATGCCTCTTATCATGAGAGAATAATGCAAGCGCGTATGCTGCTTCAGCAGGAAAAGGAAAAGCAGCGGAAGCTTGAATTGCTTCAGGAAGCAAAACGGGCAGCTGTTGAGAATGAACAGGAATTACTGACGAAGCGTTTAAGTTACACAGCAGAAAGAACCCGGCTCTTTCAGCAAGCCGGTGCTGATAACGAAGAGAGTTACAGAAAAAAGGGAGAAGCGGCAGATTCAAGGAAAAAGATACAGGAGCAACTGTCACAGGCTTCGCTGCAGCTTTATGCTTTTGGATACAGCGATGAAGAAATTTTCAATCTCTCGGACAGGCTGCTGGACAAATCTTTTAATCTGGAAAAGGAGATTGCTGCGGCAGAAGCCTATCTTAAAGAAAGTGAGCAGGAGTTAGAAAGCTTCAAGGGCAAAAGTGCTGAACTGTCCCTTCGCCTGCAGCAGCTGCAGGAAGAGGGCAGCTACTCGGAATGCCTGCAGCGATATGAAACGTTAAAGGATATTCTGCAGGATCAAGCAAGAAAGTGGGCCGTTTACAGGACAGCTGCGGATCTGCTGAAACGAACGAAAGAACAGTTTCATGCGGAGCGGCTGCCTGCCATTATAAAAAAGGCAGGAGTATATTTCTCCCGCATCACCGCTGGAAAATACGCGGATTTATTCCTGGCAGGGGAAAAGGAAAGTTTAATCATTGAGCGGAATGACGGTGTCCGTTTCAATCCCGTGGAGTTAAGCCGCGGGACAGCCGAACAGCTATACTTATGTGTGCGGCTTTCCCTAGCTTCTTTATACCAGAGAGAAGGAATGCCTCTGATTTTGGATGATGTGACCGTTAATTTTGATCCTGTCCGTACAAAACAGACCTTGGACCTGCTCATGGAGATCGGTGAAAAGCATCAGATCATCTTCTTTACGTGCCATGAAACGCTGTTCAGTGACAGGCCTTCCGTACCGGTCATCCATTTAAAGGAACCGCAGCCTGTCAGACCGGGCGACGGTGCGTTTTTATAAATTGACGTGTTTATGATATAAAAAGAGTAGCAGAAGTGCTTACAGAGCTGAACCTGCACACAGGAGGGGAACGACCAATGAGTGACTATAATGTTTACCTGGTGGAAGATGAAGAGAATCTTTCACAGGTTTTAAAAGCGTATATGGAACAGGAAGGCTGGAACGTGACCGTTTTTGACAATGGCGAAGAGGCCGCGAAAAACGTAGAAGATACCCCTCATCTTTGGATATTAGACATTATGCTGCCTGGAATTGACGGATATGAAGTATTACGAAAGATTAAACAGCATTCCGATACTCCGGTTATTTTTATTTCAGCCAGGGATCAGGACCTCGACCGGATCGTCGGTCTGGAATTAGGCAGTGATGATTATCTTGCAAAGCCATTTATGCCAAGGGAGCTTGTCATACGTGCTAAAAAACTTCTGATTCGGGTATATGAAAGCGGAGCAATGGTTCCTAAAAAAATAGAAATCACGGGGTATATCATTGATCCGGTCGCGAGAAAGATTACCTTTGACGAGGAACTGATCAATCTGACGTCAAAAGAAATGGACGTTTTGCTGTATTTGATTGAAAATCTTGGTACCTCAAAAGCCAGGGAAGAGATCCTGGCTCACGTGTGGGGCTCTGATTACTTCGGATCTGAACGTGCGGTTGATGATGTCATCCGGCGGGTAAGAAAGAAGATGCCGCGCTTAAATCTTGAAACGGTCTATGGTAACGGGTATAGGATCGTTACCTCATGATCCGTTTAAACCTGACACAGAGAATCTGGATATCGTTCGCCCTTTTAATTCTTCTCATAGGGCTTATTCTTGCTATTATCTTTCCGCTATCTATTAAAAAAACGATGACAGATGAAACCTATAAGATTATCAAAATCGAACAGGATAAACTTATGGATCAGGATAAAGAGATTCCTCAGCCTGATACATCGATTGATTTTATTGAGCGCAGAAAATTAGGCCGTTCTGTCGGACATGTGGTCATTAAAAATGATTATCTTGGCACAAAAGGAGACTATATTCCCGATCGCGTATTGGCTGAAATGGGTTCACATGCCTATAAGCAGAAGTCTGACCAGCAGAAGTATGAACTGACGTATGGCGATGCCACGCTGTTTTACATCGTTAAAAGACTGGAAACTGATTCACATGGCGACTTTTATTTAATTTCCTATATGTGGGATACGTACCGTGACCAGATGGTGGACCGGCTATGGACACGGCTTCTCTGGATCTTATTCTTCACAGGGATGATTGCCGTTATCCCGGCCCTTTGGATGGCCCGCTATCTTCGCGCTCCATTGACGATATTGGGCAGACGGTTTGAACAGATCGCCAAGCGAAACTGGAAAGAGCCCTTCATCTGGCATGAAGACGATGAATTCCAGAAGCTTTCGCAGCAGTTTGAATCCATGCGCCGGAATCTGATCCGATACGATACTGCTCAAAAGACGTTTATCCAGCATGCTTCACATGAACTGAAAACACCGGTCATGACCATTAAGAGTTATGCCCAGTCGGTCAAGGACGGCATCATGCCGAAAAATAACATTGAAGATATGATGGATGTAATCTTAAGTGAAGCCGACCGGATGGAAAACCGGGTAAAAAACATGCTGTATTATACAAAGCTTGATACACTGAAACAACAGACCCTTCAGTGGGAAATGATCTATTTTGGAGTACTTGCGGAAGAAATTATCAGCCGTTTCCGTTTTCAGCGGGATGATATTGAGCTTTCCATAATTGGTGATGAAGTTTTATTCTGGGGTGACCGTGAGCAGATCACAATCGTTTTTGAGAACTTTATCCAAAATGCGATGAGGTATGCACGATCTGAGATCATATTATCGGCAAAAGAAGAAGGAAACAACATCACCCTTGGCGTATGGAATGATGGAGAGCAGCTTTCAGACCGGGACCGTGAAAATCTTTTCCTGCCTTTCCGTAAAGGCAATAAAGGGCAGTTCGGTCTTGGATTAGCGATCGTGAATCGAATTGCCGAGCTGCATGGCGGAATACCCAAAGTGACCAATATTGAAGATGGTATTCTATTCGAAGTCATTCTTCCAAAGGACAGGCAGACATAAGTTTAAACAATATAAAATAAAATATGAGGTGGCATAATGAAAAAAGGTCTTGCTCAATATAAAGTGGGAGAAGTGGTAGACTCCTATTTAATGATAAAATCATCCACAAAATCTACAGCAAGCAACGGTAAACCCTTTTTAAACCTAATCCTGCAGGACCAGACAGGGGATATCGATGCAAAACTATGGGACTGCTCCCCGGAGGACGAACAGCAATATGTTCCTCAGGCTTTGATCAAAGTTACCGGTGATATGAGCAACTACAGAGGAAAGATGCAGCTCAAGCTCAAACATATCCGTCCGGCATCTGAGATTGACGGCGTGAAGATTAGTGATTTTGTAGAAACAGCACCGCTTACACAAGATGTGATGATGGAGAAAATCACACAGTACATTTTTGAGATGCAAAATCCTAACATCCAGAGAATTACAAGGAACCTTTTAAAGAAATATCAGGATGATTTCCTAAAGTTCCCTGCAGCCGTGAAAAATCACCATGAATTCGTTTCTGGTCTTGCCTACCATGTCGTGTCCATGCTTGATCTGGCCAGGGGAATATCAACCCTGTATCCTTCGCTTAATACTGATCTGCTTTATTCCGGCATCATCCTTCATGACCTGGGCAAGGTGATTGAACTGTCCGGTCCTGTGGCTGCCAACTATACGCTGGAAGGAAAGCTCCTCGGCCACATTTCCATTATGGTGAATGAGATCGGGATTATCGCAAAAGAACTGGAAATTGAAGGAGAGGAAGTTACGGTCCTTCAGCATCTCGTGTTAAGCCATCATAGCAAACCAGAATGGGGAAGCCCGAAAGCACCGATGATCCGTGAAGCGGAGATCCTTCATATGATTGATAATTTCGATGCGAAAATCAACATGATGGACAGAGCGCTGGTCAAGGTGGAACCAGGGGAATTCACGGAAAAAATCTTCCCTCTGGAAAACCGCAGCCTCTACAAACCGCTTTTTGAAAGAGAATTAGCAAAAAAGTAATTGTCGTAACAATTTGAATATGGTAAATTTAGAGAGAGAGATAAATGAGATGGAGGCAATGACAAATGAAACCCATTGTTCAAGAAAAGGTGTCTGCTAAATAACTAACTAAATCAAATGTTGTACCGGACGGCTGAAGGAGCTCTGTTTCCTTACGTTATAGCGTACAAGTGTGATTTATTTAGTTATGACCTTTTCTCTTGAGCGATGGACCCATTTGTCACGCTATAGCCTTCAGCACGTAATAGAAGCCTATAGTTGACGTGGAATGCGCAGCTATAGGCTTTTTTATGCCCAATTTCAGCACTTTCCAATTATAAGCGCTCAAGAGATCGGTTGATTGTTATTTGATTGAAACATATGAAAAGAGAGTGATAGGGATGAAGTGGAAAGATTGGGACAGAAATATTAAAGTTCGGCTTTTGGGAGAGTTTGTAATTAATCTGCTGTTTTGGATGTTTTTCCCGTATATGGCGATTTATTTTTCCGATGAACTTGGAAAAGAACAAGCCGGTATGCTGCTGGTCGCTTCCCAGTTGGTGGGAGTCGTAACCAACCTGGTCGGCGGTTATTGTGCCGATACATTCGGAAGAAAGAAAATGATGGTGGTTGCCGGTGCAGGGCAGGCAGTTTCCTTTGCTCTGTTCGCACTGGCCAATTCTCCTTGGCTGAATTCGCCTGTGCTGACTTTTTTGGCGTTTACGGCATTAGGTTTGTTCGGATCTTTGTATTGGCCGGCAAGCCATGCAATGATCGCGGATGTAGTGCCTGAGAAGAACCGCAGTGAAGTGTTTGCTGTCTTTTATACGAGCATTAACATTTCAGTTGTGTTCGGACCGGCATTGGGAAGCATCTTCTTTTTCGACTACCGGTTTGAATTGCTGCTGGCCTGTACGATTGTTGGCATTATCCTGACTTTTGTCCTGCAGAGGTTTATCAGGGAAACCGTGCCGGAGAAGAAGCCGATTGTAGAAGACAAGAACGGCGAGCCGAAAAAATGGTCCGAGGTCGTCTGGGATCAGTTGAGAGATTACCGGGTAATTGCAAAAGATAAACTTTTCCTATTGTTTATTCTGGCAGGTGTGCTCGTCGCACAGACCTTTATGCAGCTTGATTTATTGATTGCGGTGTATACGACAGAAAAGGTTCCTGTACAGACGCTGCTTCATCTCGGTGACTGGTCACTATCGCTTTCAGGTGAAAAAGCGTTCGGTTACATCGTATCAACAAATGGTTTATTGGTCGCGCTGTTTACCGTTTTTATGTCAAAGTGGATGAACAAATACAAAGAAGGAAACATCTTTGTCATTTCCTCTCTTTTATATGGAGTAGGTATGCTGCTTTACGGCAACACGACCGTCATCTGGTTCCTTTTCCTGGCTATTACTGTCTTTACAGCTGCTGAGCTGATGGTCGTCGGCATTCAGGAGAGCTTTATCTCCAAGTTGGCTCCGGAACATATGCGCGGACAATATTTTGCCGCAGCAGGACTGCGTTTCTCCATCGGGCGAAGCTTAGCACCGTTAGCAATTCCGCTTACCATGTGGATTGGTTTTCAATGGACGTTCTTTATGCTGTTCGTTCTAACCGTAATCAGTGCAGGCTTATATCACGTGATGTTCCGTCTGCATGATAGAAAAATGGGAGAGACAGAAAAACAAAAGTCAGTTGCTCCCAACGCGGCAGGTTAAAAAAAACAATAATCAAATGACATATCTTTCTTCCATGCTTCATAAGATGGGAATACGAAGCTTGTCTTTAGGAGGAATAGGAATGAAAGGATATGTAGCCCTGGGACTTGGAGTCTTACTCATTGTTGCTTTTGTTTTAAAAGAATTTGTTGCTCCTCTTCAATATTTCTTTGATTTAACGCCATTTTGGGTATACTTTGTGGTCGCAGGCATCATCTTCAGCGGATACCGGAGCTACAATTTAGGTTCTGAACAAAAGCTTCTCGACCTGAAGGTGATTGAACAAGAAGGGGAAGTATTCATGAAACGAATCGCTGAAGAACGTGAACGCAGAAGTAAATAGGGTAAATGTTTAACAAGCCGGCCGGCAAGGTACTGTGTATGAAACCTTGTTGGGCGGTTTTTTGTTTTTACGGGCGGGAAAGGTTGGTAAACAGTAGTGAAGATGTGGAAAAACACTTAACCAGGCTGAAAAACGAGTAAATCGGTGTAAAAAGCGTTAAAAATCTGCCAGTTCTATGTATTTTTTCTCTTTTTAGTTGAAATATAGCTGGTCAGAGCAGACATTTAGAGATTATTCAACTTGGAAATTATGATTTATCATTTATTTAGGAGTGCTAAAAGAATATATTATCGATATTAGAAGTATATTATCGAAACGGGTAATTTTATTATCGAAAAAACTATTTTATAATCGAAACACTCTATTTTATTATCGAACAGTTTATATTAACACAATTCGATAAATTTCGACCCATTCATTTATTCCAACCCATATAAAAAAAGAGGATGATCCCTGCGGGAATCATCCTCTTTTTGTTGCTGTGTAAGAGTTCCACCGTCTATCGGCTTTGAACGGGTCCTTCAGCTTTTCATCGATCCAACTTCAACGCTTAGAGCCCCGCCAACTTCACTCCCTCAACCCAACACAAAAAACGTGTTGAATTTCAGGAGCTCCAGTTCAACGGGGCTCTGAGCAAAGCGTTTCAGCCTTTCATTATTGCTGTGGCTGTGCTGGCATTTGAGTGTCTTGTTTTTTTAGTGCGTCTTTTAGATCTTTATCTTTGATCTTGATGTCAGCTTTTTTCTGAAGCTTAGTGATGACTTGGTCTGTTGGTTTCGCTTTTTGCTGTTTCAGTTCTTCGCTGATTTGTTTCTTCTTGTCTTCAAACTTGTTGGATTTCTTGTCTACGACTTTAATGATGTGGTAGCCGAATTGAGATTTTACAGGGTCGCTGACTTGTCCAGGTTTAAGCTTGAATGCCACTTTATCAAATTCAGGAACCATTTGGCCTTTACCGAAGTAGCCAAGGTCTCCGCCTTTTGATTTAGAACCAGGGTCTTTGGAATACTTTTCAGCAAGTTTGGCAAAGTCTTCACCTTTATCAAGTTTCGCTTTTACTTCTTTTGCTGTTTTAGCATCATCCACCAGGATGTGGCTTGCTTTTACTTCTTCTTTATATTTTTCGTTAAATACTTTTTTCATTTCAGCATCGGTAACTTTGACACCATCAGTTGCTGCCTTTTTATTTAGAAGCTGTGTCTTAACGAGTTTTCGTAAATCTTTTTCGTTTTTAATGCCGTTTTGTTGAAGGGCTTGCTTGAACTGGTCTTCACTGCCAAGCTGTTTTTTGATTTTAGCGATCTCGTTGTCAATCTCTTTATCGGTAACCTTGTACTCTTTTTCGAGAAGTTTATTATCTACCATTTGCTTAAGAACTTGATCTCCGTACTGTGCTTTAAGCTCATTGTAGAATTCATCCTTGGTGATGTCTCCAGCTTTGGATTCCACAACCTTCTCTGATCCTGCACCGGAGTTGCACGCTGACAGCGACAACACTCCCGCAGCAAGTCCAAGGGATAATAACCATTTTTTCATCTGACACACTCCCACTGTTCGAGTAATATTTTCACAGTATCTACTATAGCATAAACATTGGATAAAATCCTATTCATACTCGGAATTATGAGAAAAATTACACGAATTTACTGTTTAATTGAGCAAGGAAATTTTTATAAACCGGGACATTCGCCTAATCAAACCAAGACATATCACTATATGATGTGGAGAAGAAAAAAGGAGGAGATAGATGATGGGATGCGGTGCTGGTTTCGGACATAGCTTTTTAATTCTGATCATTCTTTTCATTTTATTAATAATAATTGGCTGTACTTGCTTCACGTGGTAAGGACAAGGACGTAGGCAAAAGTTTAAAATTTATTTCGATTTACAGGCATTCGCCTATGCGAGCAATAGGTGGGCTGCATAGGATAGCGTAAGAAATAAAGGAGGTGGCATCATGGGTTCTACACATGGAAGAGGCTTTGCGTTAATCGTTGTGTTGTTTATTCTGTTGATCATCGTCGGATGTGTATGTTGGGGAGGATGGTGTTAATCACTCCTCATAATCGGTAGTAAACCGGCTTTTTCTGCCGGAGGAGGTATTTCAATGAACGGTTTTTCTGGCGGCTTTGAGCTGATTGTTGTATTGATAATCCTACTCATTATTATCGGATGCATTTGTTTCTGTTGACGAAAACTAGAGAGGGGTGGCATCTGCCATCCCTTTTGTTTTCGTAGAAGCATAGGGATGCCTCATTAGTATGTAAAGATGTTTTCTACATAAGCACTGATTAAAAGAATGGTAATCAGAACATTTATGGTACGGAACACATTGGGCTGTGTTTCAGCAGGAATGGATTTACGTGAACAGAGTTCATTGGTGAGGGTATTAAAAACAAATAAAAAAACAGGGGCAAGAATTACAAATATCACATCTGGCATGTTACAATACCTCCATAAAAAGCTACCATTCTTACTTTAACAAAAGTTGGGGAATAAGAATAGAAAAATGCAACTATTGGAGGACGAAAATGAAAAACAAATGGAAATGGAGCTTCTTTGCTCTGGCTGCCGTTATCGTCATCGTTATCATTGTCATTGCTTCGTTGATTTTTTCAGGAGGAGAAAAGGACTTTGATAAAGCTGAACAAACCGGTGGATCACTGGCGGGGAAGAAACTATTCACTATACATACGGGGAAAGAACAGGCTGCGTTTCTAATGAACAAACAAATTGAGGAACAAAAAAACCTGGACCTAAAGGTAAAGCTTACGAATCAGATGAAACTGTTCGGGCGGATAGACGTTTTTGGAAGAGAAGTAGTATACCAGATGTCGATGGCGCCAGAAGTTCTTCCGAATGGAGATCTGGCTCTGCATGAAAAAAATGTACAGGTCGGACGTTTGAATCTGCCGGGCGAGCAGGTGCTTAATCTTGTTTCAAACAGTGGAGACCTCCCCAGATGGGTGAAGGTTTACCCGCAGGAAGAAATGATTCACGTGCAGCTGACCAAGATGAACATAAAGAAGCACATTAAGGTAAAGGCCAAAGAGGTCGATCTGCCGCATAATAATATTTCGATAGAAGTGTTTGGAAAATAAACAGATGGAGAATTTTAGAAGATAAGAAGAAAGCCGCCTTACAAAAAAGGCGGCTTTACTATACAATAGAAACTAAAGATCGACTATAAGAAAGCAGGATGAAGATGGAAACGATTGAAGAACGTGTTGAACGGCTGGAATATTATAACCGGCTTACTGTACAATCGATTAATTTAAGGACATATCCCTTCTATACGCTGGTGATGGAAAAACACCTGAGCGAAGACGAGGTGGGAGATGTCCTTTCATTGTGCGATGAACTCCAAAGACGTTTTGAGGTCCAGACGGAGAGTGGTTATGTGCAATACCTTCCTCTTCTTCTCCATTTTGCAGGAATGCTGAATCCAAAGCTGAAGCCAAGAGAAACCGTTCAAGCTCTTCGTACCCAAGGCGTCTATCCTGAACTTATGGATAAGCTGTATGATTTGGCACGGCATTACGAGTGAATGCCTGCCAGCTCAGGAGTCATTGGTATGACATTGCTTGGGGGCTTTTCCTCCAAGCTTTCTTCAACTTTCAACTCAAGTTTGTTAAAGATCGTCATGAAGTCCTCACCGTAGAGGTTTCGGATCATGCACATGATCTCAGGGAAGTCAGGGAACTTTCCGAAGAGTTCCTTGATCGGTAAAGCGGATGAAAAGACACCGAAGCTTGACGGATCATAGGTTTCCATTGTTTTTAGGAGAAGCTCTTCACCCTTATCCGTCAATTGAATGTATGTATTGCGCTTGTCATTTTCTTTTTTGGAAAATGAAAGGTAGCCTTGTTCCTCCAGCTTTTTCGAAAAGTTAAAAGCAGTCGACACATGCATGACTCCGAATTTTGCAATATCGGAAATGCTGGCTCCTTCCAATTGATGTGCAATCCATAAAATGTGATGTTCGTTGATGTTTAATCCGTAATCCTTAATCCAATTCTGCCAGTCTTTTTCCACACTCTTCCATAATGCTTTGCTGATCTGCGCGAATTTATGACTGAAAATCATCGCTTCCTTTACACTGTACAAATTGTCCTTTTCCATACTAAATGCCCTCCATTACTACATATAAGAACATCAATCTACCCCTCATTATGCCAGTATTTTCTATAATAAGAAAGTAAAATTTTTCAAAACTAAAAGAAAAATTGGTAATAAAGGCATGAAACTTAAGTATGATAAGATATGGAAGATCATAATAGTTAAATAATAAAAGAAATCTCCCCGTTCAAGGGAGATCCCCAATTGTACAGTGATTATTTAGCCAGGGTAGCTTTGCTTTCCTCAAGCGTGTCCTGGATCTCTTTTACGTTCTCCTGAATACTTTCCATGTTGGGCTGAACATCTTCCTTCCAATGATCAATATCCTTCTTTAAGTCAGCAGAAGCCTGTTTGAACGCGTCCTTTCCTTCTTTGGAAACAAACATAATTTTTTCTTTAAGAGTAATACTCTCACGTTTCATTTGGGAGACAGAGTTCTTTAACTTATTCGCACTGTCTTTAATGTCCTGTCTGACATCCTTGCCTGACTTAGGCGCAGACAGCAGGGTAGTTGCACCTGTAACGATTGTTCCGATGGCGAAGCCGTAAAGTAAAGATTTTGCTTTAGACATAAATAATTCCTCCTCTATTATAGTTAGTATTACATTCTTGGTGGATCAGAAGAATTCCTATTGAGAAATTTCCCGAAAACATAAATATTTAACGATGATTTTCGGCATGATTGGACAGGCACCTGCATATTTATAAAATGGGGGGATGGACAATGAATTGGAAAACCATAATATTGCTGATTGCAGGACTGCTTTTAATTATGCGCATGATGTACTCCTTAAACACTACCCGCCAGTATTCCTTTCGTAACACTTCCATCAAAAAAAAGAGAAAAACCGCTGTCGTTTTCGGCTTGATCGGGATTACGGGGCTAGTTGTCTGTTTGCTCACTTTTGTCACAAAATAACGAAAAATAGGGAAAGCTGATTCTTTTTGAATCTGCTTTTTTATGTTAGAAATATAATAGATAAAGGTATAATAACAACAAGTCAGGAGGAGGGTATTATGGAACGTCACACCATCGGTAATTATTTTAACAGAATGAAAAGCAAGGCCTCTGTTATTCTGGATGATGATCATCAAACAGGTGAACTGATCACCAATGCCGAGAAAAAAACAGAATCTGCACAAAACAACAGCAGCTTGCGGGAACTGACTTCTCAGGTGAAAGCGTTAATTAGGCTGGTGAAGCATTATCGTGATGGCTCATACCGGCATGTATCAAAAAAATCGATGATACTTATTGTTGCGGCCCTGCTTTATTTTGTCAGTCCAATCGATGCTGTTCCAGACTTTTTGGTAGGCATTGGCCTATTGGATGATGCTGCTGTTTTGGCTTTTTTATATAAAACGATCAAAAAAGAAATCGATCATTACATGGAATGGGAAGAAGAAGAGCAAACCATAAAGCCGGCACCTTAAATCAGGTACCGGCTTTTTTTATGGCTTATTAAAATGAATTATACTTGTGCCTCTTTCGATTGCGGGGGCATTGAACGCTTTCTGATGCTGTGTGCTACCGGATACAAGACGAACATGACGACACAGTTTACGGCAGCTGTCGGCAATACGACCGCCAGGAAGATGGACAAAAACGTACCAGGCAGGCCGGCAACGAGAAGAGCTGTACCGAGGAAAATCGATCCGCTCACAATCGTTCCAGCGAAAGTTAATATCGCAGCTGTTAATGCATTTAGTTTAAAGCGCGAAACGAGTAGGAAAAGTCCTAAAAAAACGAGTGCGGTTATTGGTTTATCGACCAGGTTGGCGATCTGCCCGCCCGGGAAAGTTGTTGTTATGGCTGTAATGACTCCTGTTGCCAGCGCAGCTACAATGACGTTAGAAAGCGACGGGAACATGATAATCGTTAGAAATAGCATAGTAAGCATCATATCAGGCCTCATCCCTAAAAAGAAGGGCGGCATAATGGCATGAAGAACATACCCCAATGCTAATAAAACACCTGTTAGTGCTAATGATTTAGTTTTCATTACTCATCTCTCCTCAACTCAACTCTTAATTCATCTTTCATAGGTGCACTTTTGCCCTATGCAAAGAAGTTATCACCTATAATAACAAATCTGGAGCGTTTTGAACAGTAAATAAAGACTATTTATCATGTTTTTTCTGGAAATTTCCCATGAAATCCCTAAGTGCCTGACAGGCCTCAAGAGGAACTGCATTATAGGCTGAGGCTCTGCATCCGCCGATGGACCGGTGTCCGGCCAGCCCGTAAAATCCTTGTTCATGTGCTTCTTTTAAAAACTGCTTCGTCAACTCTTCATTTTTTAAGGTGAACGTAATATTCATCAATGATCGGCTGTCCCTGGCAGCATGTCCTGAATAAAAGCCGCTGCTTTGATCAATGGCTTCATAGATGAGCTGCGCTTTTTCCTGGTTTCTTTTTTCGAGTTCCTCCAGACCGCCCAGATTTTTCGCCCATTCAAGAACGAGTTTCAGGAGATAGATGGAAAAGGTAGGAGGGGTGTTATAGAGCGAACGGTTTTTAATGTGTGTCTCATACGAAAGAATGGCCGGAAGCCCTTCATTTGCCCGTTCGGCTGCATCTTTTCGAAAAATTACAACCGTCACACCGGCAGGGCCCAGGTTTTTTTGAGCTCCTGCATAAATTAGGCTGAACTTATCTACTGGAATCCTTCTGCTTAAAATATCACTGGACATATCAGCGATCAAAAAAGGGTGGTCAATCCCGTCGAATGAAGCCCATTGTGTACCATAGATGGTATTGTTGGATGTTAAATGAACATACGAATATTCTTCAGGAGAAAAAGAAGGAAGATCAGGAATAGAGGCATAGTTGGAAGCTTTTCCTGATACGATCTCTTTTACATCTCCAAATTTATCGGCCTCTTTTAACGCTTTTTCAGACCAGGAACCGGTTAAGATATAGCCGGACTGTTCGCCGGGCTTCATAAAATTCATGGGTATCATCGCAAATTGCAGGCTCGCACCGCCCTGCAAGAATAGAACTTCATACTGATCGGGTATAGAAAGCAGTTCTTTTAAAAGGTTTTTTGCTTCTTCATGAACTTCCTCATAGTGTTTTCCGCGATGGCTGTGTTCCATAATGCTGATCCCCGTGTCCTGGAAATCCAAAAATTCTTCTTTTGCTTTTTCCAATACCTGCCGGGGTAAAGCGGCAGGTCCTGCGTTAAAATTATATACCTGTTTCATGAATACAATTCCTCCCCTTATTTAGTGGTTTCAATGCTTTATTAAAAGGCTTTGTTAAAGCAGATTGTTGATTTCAATCATATTGGACATCGCATACTGATGCTTAAAAGAGGCCCTCAAGTCTTTTTCTCCACTTAAAAGGGGTGATAGCTGGCGGTTCAATCACACCCCACCAAAAATCAACAACATGGACTAACAGAGCTTATAAAATAAAAAACTGCCTTGATTCAGGCAGCAGATATACAAATGTTATGAAGAAAGATGGGAAGCGATCGAGCTGGAAATCTCACTGAACTCTTCCTGTGAGTAATCATGGGTTTCCCACACCGCTCCAAAGCCATCTCCTTTGCCGTAGCGGGGAATGATATGTACATGGTAATGAAAAACGGATTGTCCTGCAGGTTCTCCGTTATTATTCAGTACATTAAGACCGATGGGATCAAATGACTCTTTAATCGCTTCGGCAACGGCCGGAACAGCTGCGAACAGTTTTCCTGCTGCTTCAGCAGGCAGGGCATAAATATCTTTGTAATGTTCCTTTGGGATTACGAGAGTATGCCCTTTTGTGACTTGGCTGATATCGAGAAAGGCCAGCACGTTTTCGTCTTCATATACTTTATAGGCTGGTATTTCGCCCTTCACGATTTTACAAAAAATACAATGCTCGTCATGGTTCATTTCATCACCTCTGAAAATGTTTTTTCTCATTTTAGCATAAGTGCGGACAATATGTTATTGGAACATTTAGAAATTTAAACAAAGAAAGAGGACCCTACGTTTGTAGAGCCCTCTTCCTTATAGAGGTTAGAGAAGAAAGGAGAACCTGGAAACATACATTTCGATTTTTTTGCGAACACCTCATTCTGTTGGATTAAAAGCTTAGGTAAGCAATAATCTTTCCAAGAGAATCATCTCCCTGAATTTGGTTGTTCAAATCGTTATATAGCACCTAAAATCTCCCTCGAAGAAGGGGGGATGCCTTCTTCAAATATAGGTTTGCCAAGAATCAAGAAGTTTATCCATAAAAAATGCAGCCGTTGGAAAACAAAAAAGAAACATAGTATGATGAAGATGAAATAAAGGCGGAATTGATAACAAATTAGAGGTGTCGCAGCTGTTCCTGAAACGAAGGACAGCTTTTTTAAAACGTGGTTCGCGGTGCGGTTTTTCATATAAAATGGACAATCTCGGTAAAATAGAGGAGAAGCTGGGAAAGAAGGGGTCGAACATGAAAAAAATTCTTGAAGTCAACGGATTAACAGGAGGCTATTCACCTGACAGGCCTGTGCTGCATGATGTTTCCTTTAATGTGCATGCCAATGAAATCGTAGGGCTGATCGGTTTGAACGGAGCGGGTAAAAGTACGACCATCAAGCATGTTTTAGGTCTTATGGAGCCGAATAAAGGTACCTCCAGAATTAATGGGAAGACCTTTCAGGAGGAACCGGAGGAATATCGTGGACAGTTATCATACATACCAGAGACACCCATCCTGTACGAAGAGCTTACTCTTTGGGAACACCTCGAGATGACTGCCATGGCTTATGGCCTGGAGGAGCAGACGTTTTTAACAAGAGTAAGGCCCCTGCTTACGGAATTTAACATGGAAAATAAAATCAAATGGTTTCCTGGACATTTTTCAAAAGGTATGCGGCAGAAAGTCATGATTTTGTGCGCTTTCCTGGTAGAGCCTGAACTCTACATCGTTGACGAACCATTCGTCGGACTGGATCCGCTCGGCATTCATTCATTTCTGGAACTGATGGAAAGGTTTAAAAATAACGGAGCAGGCATCCTGATGTCAACACATATCCTGGCAACGGCGGAACGGTACTGCGATCGTTTCATCATCCTGCATGAAGGCAAGATCGCTTTGGAAGGGACGTTAGCGGAATTGAAAAATCAGGTCGGAAATCCTCAGGCTACGCTCGATGAGATCTATATTTATACCAGCAGAGGAAACAGGCCATGATGGATTTCACAAAGATATGGGAGAGCAGGAAGGACCAGTATTTTGCAATAGCGCTCCGCTACTTCAGATTGATTGGAAACAGCGGGTTCATGCTCTCGCTTTACATTTTGTTTGTGATGGGAAGCTTCTATTATGCCAGGATCCTTAAACAGCTGCCTGAAAACTTTCCAGCGTCCTGGCTGCTTGTAGCGGTGTTTGCCTATTTGCTGACAAAAAGCCCAGTACGGACGTTTTTGAAAAAAGGCGACATCGTGTTTCTCCTGCCTGTCGAATCGAGAATGAAAGAATATTTCAGGCATTCCTTGCGCTATACGATCATCATTCAATGCTTCGTGATCGTCGTTGTGTTTCTCGCATTCGGGCCGCTGTTTTCAAAGTTCATTACCGGAAGGCTGTTTGAGATGTTGCTGACCTTAATTCTGTTGCTGTCAGCAAAAATATGGAACGTCAAAACCTCATGGGAAGAACAGCGGCTGCCCTTTGACCGCAGCAGGAGGAACTATATGGCCATCCGTTTGGCTGTTAATGCAGTGTACCTGTATCTTCTTTTTCAGAAGGCTTATGTGTTTATCCTCGCTATTCTTGCCATTATGTACGTTTTATCCAATTTTGTGTTTGGTTACATCAAGAAAGTGCACGGCTACAAGTGGGAGCATTTGCTTGAAGTGGAAAATGGCATGATGATGAAGCTTTATCGGATTGCCAACTTGTTCACAGACGTCCCTCAGCTGTCTCAAAAAGTAAAGCCGAGAAAGTGGCTGTCACCGCTTTCCAAAGTGGCCTATAAACAGAGACATACGTTTGACGGTTTATACCGCAAGACGTTTTTTCGATCCAATGATTATTATGGAATCTACATTAGACTGATCATCATCGGCGTTCTTTTCCTTTTCTGGATCCCGTCCGGGTGGTGGCATCCTTTACTCGTCTTGTTATTTATGCATGCAACAGGCGTACAATTGCTGCCGCTTTACGGTCACCACAGGGGAAACGTATGGTTCGAGCTGTATCCTGTCAAACACCAATGGCGTTTTCAGGCTTTTCAAAAATGGCTTCGTATCCTTTTAACCATCCAGGCCGTCCTTTATATTGCCTTTCTGCTGCTGACGGGAGGGACTTGGATGATTGGAGCTGTATCAGGAGTGGCTGCAGTTATCTTTGTCTGGCTGTTTACCTCTTACTATACTAAAAAACAGCTGTTGCGAGTAATGTAGTAGTAATACAACCAAGCAAGGCTGGGAAGGATTGAGGGGAAGCTGTATGGGAAAGTATGAAACACAAATTCTGGCTGAACTGAACAGTTGGGAAAAAGAGTTCAACAAAAATCCCTCTCTCTGGGACCGATCAGCTAAAAAACTGCAAACCCGCATAAATGATCTTCTGCCCGAAAAGGTTCATCAGGTGATCACGAAAAGCATCAAAAGCATGGTGCATGGCACACTGATTGGTTCAGAATATACCTCGAAAAAGCAGCCGCATGCTCCTCTTGCCCTCAGGGAAAGTGATCAAGCGGCAGATTCGTTAATCACCGCTTACCGCCGGACAGCTGCAGTTGAGGGGGCGGGAACAGGGGCGGGGGGATTTTTGCTGGGCCTTGCGGATTTTCCAATCTTATTAGGAATTAAAATGAAGTTTCTGTTCGATGTGGCTGGAGTCTATGGATACGATGTTAAAGATTATCGTGAACGCCTGTATATTTTGTATATCTTTCAGCTTTCTTACTCAAGCCCGTTTAAGAGAAAAGAACTCTTTGAGAAAATCCTGAACTGGGAACGGACTATTGCAGATTTTCCGTCTGAACAGCAATCTTTGCAGAATATTGATTGGCAATCTTTGCAGCAGGATTACAGAGATCGTATCGATCTAGTAAAGATGCTGCAGATGATCCCCGGTTTTGGAGCAGTAGTGGGTGCTTATGCGAACTATCGCTTTTTGGATGAACTTGGAAAAACCGCGAAGAATTGTTTCCGGCTGAGGACAATCGATCAATTAAAGGAAAAAGGCTGGCTGAAAGAGCCATAAAAAAAGCTGCCCCCGATAAACCAATTGGTTTATCCGGGGGCAGCTTTATTGTTTTATTTTAGAAACGGTTGTCTTTTAATAGACGATCCATTTCTTCTTTATGTTTGGTTTCATCAGCAATCATGTCTTCGAGCTGGACAACCAGTTCCGTCAGTTTCAGCTGAGCTGCCTGCTCTTTGCGTTCTTCGTATCGGCGAATGGTGTCAATTTCTGCATTTCTTGCTTCTTCAAGCATTTGGCGTACATCTGATACCTGTTTGACTTCTTTTGGAGTTGTTGTAGGTATTCCGCCGAGTGTGCTGATCTTTTCTGCAAGGTAAAGGGCATGGCCTTGTTCATCGCCAATTTCTGACTCAAAGAATGGCTTTAGCACTTGGCGAAAGATTCCTGAAACCGTTGCTGCGTTGTGATTGTACATAATGATCGCTGAATATTCGTTGGCTAGATCCTCGTTTAGTCCATCAATTAGTGCTTGTAAATCTTTTTCCATCTTTACATTACCTCCCAAAATTCATTCTGTGTTATTCTTCCCCGTTTGCATAATGGATAAACTATGGAAAAAAGGGTTTACTTCAGTTGGCAAAAGGAAATGTTAAGAGGTGTAGACAGATGAAAATGTAAAGGAGCGTGGATTTCAGTGGCTAAAATCGCAACTGTACTTACCAATTTATTTGAAGATGTTGAATATACAGACCCAGCGAAAGCTTATAAAGAAGCGGGTCACGAAGTAGTGGTGATCAGCTCGGAAAAAGGAAAACAGCTGGAAGGAAAGCAGAAAGAAGAAACCGTTACTGCTGATGCAGGCATTGGCGATGTCAGCCCTTCTGATTTTGATGCTCTTTTCATCCCCGGCGGCTTCTCGCCTGATCAACTTAGGGATGATGAACGGTTTGTGAGTTTCGCAAAAGACTTTGCTGATAACGGAAAACCAATCTTTGCGATCTGTCACGGCCCTCAGCTGTTAATTACAGCAGAAGTATTAAAGGGCAGAAAAGTAACAGGCTATAACTCCATTAAAGTGGATTTGAAAAATGCGGGAGCTAATTTTGTCGATGAAGAAGTGGCAGTTTGCGGAGGCAACCTTGTGACTAGCCGACAGCCTGATGACATCCCGGCATTCAACAAGGAGTCCCTTTCCATTCTTTCAAAATTAAATCAATAAAGGAGAAGAAAGCTATGGGCAATGAAGAAAAGCATATCCTGCACAAAGACGATACAGTGAACATCAACAAAGTAGATGATACCGTTGGACGCATCAGTGATGAACGCAAAGATGAAATTTTACGGAACTTTTCTGAATTTAAATCGTATCTTCATACAAGGGTGGCGCTTGGTGAGAAACTTGGATTAGATGAAGAAACACTTGCTAAAGCTGCACAAAAAGTTGCAGATCATCTGGCTGAGACCGAAGAGCCGCGCAATGCTGAAGAAAACCTTCTGAAAGAGCTTTGGAAGGCAGGCGACGAAAATCAAAGGCATCAACTGGCGCATATGCTTGTAAAGCTTGTACAATAGGACGCAGAAAAAGCTGCTTTGATTGCTCTCAGCAGCTTTTTCTTATTGCCAGATGTTATGACTGATGAAGCAAGAGGTGTTAAAATGCTGCAAAAATGGATGAAAAAAATATCTTTCCCTATCGTCCCGGCTGTTCTGCTTGTGATTGGCTTTTTGCTGGCGGCGGCTGCTATTTTTATTTTTGCTTCCCTCTCTGAGGAAATTGTTGAAAAGGAACCTTTTGAATTTGATCCGGTAATTATTGATGCCATACGTTCTTATTCCTCACCGGGGCTGGATCGTGTGATGTTATTTTTCACAGAAATAGGGTCCAAGCTGGCTCTCGGCATTCTGCTTGCTGTGGGTATGCTTTGGCTGTGGTTCAAACGGCAGAACCTATGGGGGATGGTATTCTTCCTGCTGGCTGTTGGCGGGGGAGGCTTATTGAACTTGCTGCTCAAAAATGCTTTTCAAAGAAAAAGGCCCAATGCAGATCCTTTGGTAGAAGCACTCGGCTTCAGTTTTCCAAGCGGACATGCAATGGGCAGTATGGTGTATTATGGATTCCTGGGATATTTGGTTGTAAGGAGCAAGAGAAAGCCCTTAAAAAAAGCAGGGTGGACCTTATTATTTGCGGTCGCCATAATTGGAATCGGCATCAGCCGCATTTATCTTGGTGTTCATTATCCCTCTGATATTATTGCGGGTTACTCTGCAGGATTGGTATGGCTTCTCTTATGCATAGCAGCCCTTGAGGCTGTTTATTTTTATAAACAGCCAAGAAGATGATCCCTCAGACTGGAAAGTTGCCGACGATGACTGACAGATATTTTTCCAGGTTAACCAGTTCAGCGGGTGTATGGACATTCCGTTCTCCATCACAGTCGATCAGTTGATCAGGCGCTGTATTCACCTTAAGGCGGCTGGTTTTATAGTATTTGATATCGTCATTGGCGGGAGTCTGGTTCAGCATTTTGGATTGAATCGTATCCCAGATTAAACGCAGAGATGGTTCTTTTACGATAAGAATATCGAATTTTCCGTCCTGTATATCGGTATCTAGGAAAAAGGCTTTGATGCCTCCAGTAAAAGGGCCATTTCCAACGATAAGCATGGCGGCTTCCCCTTGATACGTAAAGTCGGGGCTCTCGATTTCAAGTTGAAACGGATCATAATTTTTTAATGTTTGGGCGGCTGAAAGGTAGTAGGAGAGCCGTCCGAATTTATCTTTGAACTGGCTGTCTATATTGGTGGAAACTTGTGTAATGAGACCGATTCCCCAGAAGTTAAGAAAATAGTGAGCATTGCAGTGTCCAACGTCCAGCTGCTCGACCTTATGCTCCAAGATCTGGTCAATAGCTTTGAAGGGATTCTGATTCATGCCGATCGCCCTTGAGAAGTCGTTGCATGTACCTCCGGGAAGTATAGCAAACAAAGGCCTTTTTTCCAGAGGGCAAAGCGCGTTTACGAGCTCGTGGATGGTACCGTCTCCTCCCGCTCCAATCACGAGATCGACTTCACCTGCAATCTTCGTCAAAAAATTTCCTCCATCTCCAACATCCTGCGTTTGATGGACGATGACCTCGCTGTATTTTTCTTCTAGTTTTTGTACCACTTCATTTATGTTTTCAACAAGTTGCTTATTTCCGGCATTCGGATTTACGATAATGGCGGCTTTATTCATATCCGCGCCTCCCCATTCTTGTTACTAGAAATTCAAAATGATTTTTTGTTTATAATACGATTGCCATTGTTTATTTCAGTCAGGAAAAAGCCTGCAGAGCAGCAATTCTGCCCGCTGGCTTTTCGGGACGTCCAATGTTTAATAGCAGTTACGATTTTGAAACGATATCATATTCTTTTACAAAAGAGGGGCCGGAAAATAGCGTCTGGGGCAGTCCTGAGCCGGTGCCTCTGTTCTTGTGGGCTTCGGCATAGGCATTCGACTGCTGCCAGCTCGTAAAATCCCCTTGGGATTTCCAAAGGGTCATCACGATATAAGGGTCGTTTTCTTCTGGTCGCAGTACCCTGATGGCAGCAAAGCCCGATTCCTGTTCAACAAGACCTGCGCGCTGCTTAAAACGTTCTTCAAAGAGCGATTTTCCTTCTTCAGTTACTTGTATGTGGTTTAAGACAGCGAAAGAGCCTTCCTTCAATTGGCCCCTTGCATTTAAAATCTCATAGCCATGGCCCTCTTGGAAGGGATTTTCTCCTTCAAGCTCTGCGATCAGTGCCGCATCGCCGCTGCTTTCCAGCAGAATGGAGTGAACAGAAGAGGCTTCTGGAAGATTTTCTAAATAGTGCTGGGTTCCATACGTGATATATAGCTTCATATAATCCGCTCCTTATGTTTTTTATGTTTGAATTGCAGTCATCTTTAATTCATGATTTACCCGCGGAAAGCAAATAATAAACGAAAGCAAAAACGGACAGCAGGCAGCGTAAGCAATTTTTTACTAGCGTCTGCAATTAAAAAGACTTTATCCTTGTTTTAGCGGATTCTGTAATAATATAGTAAAATAAGCAATCAGGTATGGGCACGTTGATAGGGAAACTTTGTATTGAAAAGAGGTACAGACGTGTTTAAAAACGGAATGCTTGGCATCGGTTTATTAATAGGAATATTGATAGCAGGTTTTATGGGCTATTTATTCATACTTATGGCTGGCGACTACGTCGTCGACGAGAAAGATCTTGTTATGAGCTCTGCCTCTAAACTTGTAGATATGAAGGGCAGCACAATCACCCGGATTTATTCTGAAAATCGGGAGCTGGTTTCAGCTGATGAAATTCCAGATGAAGTGAAGGATGCTTTTGTTGCGGTTGAGGATACAAGATTTTATGAGCATCACGGGCTGGATTTTCGCTCGATCGCCCGTGCAGTTTACCGTGATATCGCGGCAGGCCATAAAGTTGAGGGAGGCAGCACGATCACTCAGCAGCTTGCGAAGAACGTTTTTTTATCACATGAGAAGTCATTGCTCCGAAAAACGAAGGAAGCAGTGATCGCTATCAATCTTGAAAGAAAATACAGCAAGGACAAGATTTTGGAGATGTATTTAAATCAGATTTATTTTGGGCATGGCGCATACGGGATTCAGGCAGCGTCCAAATTTTATTTTAATAAAGATGTCAGCGATCTGACGGTTGAAGAAGGGGCCATGCTTGCCGGGATGCCAAAAGCCCCAAGCTATTACTCTCCGATCGAACATAAAGAAGCGAGTAAAAAAAGAAGAGATCTCGTATTCGACCTGATGGCAAAGCATCATTTTATTTCAGCCGAACAAGCGGTAAGGGCGAAGGGGAAGACAATTGCTCTTAATATCCACAAGGAAGAGCGGAATCCAGCACTTACTACTTACATTGATATGGTGCTTCATGAGGCTAAACAGAAATATCACCTTTCCAGGGAAGAAATGAGAAAAGGCGGCTACAAAGTTGTCGTGCCGCTGAAAGAAAGTACACAAGAGGCGATGTACCAGACCTTTTTAAAGCCGGATTATTTTGTAGGAACAGGGAAAGAGCGTCCTGAAGGAGCCATGGTGCTCATGGATGCTGATACAGGCGGAATTATTGCTGCGCAGGGAGGAAGAGGCTATCTCACGGAGGGGCTGAACCGGGTATATGTTAACCGGCAGCCGGGTTCATCCTTTAAACCGCTTGCAGTTTATGCGCCTGCATTGGAATCAAAGGCCTATAAACCGTATTCTATGTTAAAAGATGAACAGCTCAGCTACAACGGCTATGAACCGAAAAATTACGATGGACGGTACAGGGGAAGGGTGTCCATGGCAGAAGCGATCCGCGATTCCATCAACGCTCCTGCTGTGTGGCTGCTCAACGAATTGGGAGTCGATCAATCAAAAGCAGCGTTGAGCAGTCTGGGGATGGATATTCCAGATAAAGGTCTCGGCATTGCACTCGGAGGTCTGGATCATGGTGTAACCCCTTATCAGGTGATGGCAGCCTACCGTTCATTTGCACGTGAAGGAAAAACTGTCAAACCGTACGTCATCGCCAAAATTTATGACCGAAACGGCGAACTGGTAGGAAAGGCAAGCCACAAGGAAAAGAAAGTATTTAAAAAACAAACCGCATGGTACATGACACGTATGCTTCAGCAAGTAGTGGAAAAAGGAACGGGGAGATACGGCACGGTTGATACAGAGCTGGCGGGCAAAACCGGTACAACAAACTATGAAGGTGTGCCGCATGCCAACAAAGATGCATGGTTTGTAGGATATACCCCGAAAGTAGTAGGAGCAGCATGGATTGGATACGATAAAACGACGAATGAAAGCTATCTCAACACGTCCAGCGAAAAAGCAACAAGGCTCTTTAAAGATGTCATCAATCAGATGCCCTCACAGCGGGGCCTGACCTTTAAAAAGCCTAAAGGGGTAAAAGAGCTGGAGCCTCCGGTCGATCTCGTTAAGATCAAGGACCTGAAGGCTGATTTCGCATTGGGGTCCTTCGGTGTTCCGGGAATAAAACTGACATGGACTCCATCGGCTGATAAACGATTGCAGTATAAAATCTATTCAGTCAAAGAAGGAAAGGCAACACATATTGATACCGTAACGGGCAAAGGAAGCTACAACGTATCCGCCAAATATTT
Source organism: Fictibacillus sp. WQ 8-8 (assembly GCF_024494405.1). NCBI lineage: Bacteria > Bacillati > Bacillota > Bacilli > Caryophanales > Fictibacillaceae > Fictibacillus > Fictibacillus sp. WQ 8-8. The sequence continues at coordinate 224,665 of NZ_JAMXKG010000006.1, read as the reverse complement.
GTTCAGCATGCCAAAGTTTTATGTCGTCCCGCTAAATCCGCAGACCGATCAGGAAGGCGAACCGTCCAACACCGTCTCCATGGAGTGGTTCAGATGATACCTTCGAAGTAAACAAGGTGCCAGGCACTTCACTTCGAAGTTTATGTTTAAAAAGGTAGTGCCAGGCACCCGCATCGGAGCAGTGCCACGCACCTTGTTTGCCTCCGGTGCTGTGATGTTTGTCGGTGGCTGATTGTCAAATTCATGACATTTAAAACCGGAAGCTATACATTTATTGTGAATTCTTTTACAATGTTTAATGGATATGGAGCGAACGGGTTTCTAAACGTTAAATTACAGGAATTCATAGTAGGTCGGGACACAAAGTATAGGAAGAAACGTGGATCGGGCTTTGCTTCAAAGCAGAAAGGTGTGTTGATTTTGACAGTTAACGATGAGTTTTTAAAAGCCTGCCGAAAAGAGAAAAACAGTTTTGTACCGGTTTGGTATATGCGCCAAGCAGGGCGTTCACAGCCGGAGTATCGAAAACTGAAAGAGAAATATTCGCTTTTTGACATTACTCACCGCCCCGAGCTTTGTGCTCAGGTTACGAAGCTTCCTGTCGACCAGCATGGTGTAGATGCAGCGATCCTTTATAAGGATATTATGTCGCCGGTTCCCGCTTTGGGCATCAATGTTGAGATCAAAGCTGGTGTTGGGCCTGTTATTGACTGTCCTTTACGCACAATGGAAGATGTAGAAAAACTTGGAGCTATCCAGCCGGAGAAGGATGTACCTTATGTGCTCGACACAATAAAACTCCTTCGCCAGCAGCTAGAAGTGCCGCTGATTACATTTGCAGGTGCGCCGTTCACGATAGCGAGCTATATGATCGAAGGCGGGCCATCCAAGGATTATCACCATACAAAAGCACTGATGTATTCTGATCCTGAAGCATGGTTCCTGCTTATGGACAAGCTTGGAGATATGACGATTGCTTATGCAAAAGCACAAATCGCTGCAGGTGCTCAGGCGTTCCAGATATTTGATTCCTGGGTCGGTGCGCTGAACGCAGAAGATTTTAGAACATATATCAAACCAGTAATGAACCGTATCTTTACAGCGCTTCGCGGTGAAGGGGTCCCCCTCATCCTCTATGGTACTGGAGCCCGGCACCTTCTTCACGAGTGGAACGACCTGCCGATCGATGTTATCGGACTTGACTGGAGAACCTCTCCAAGAGAAGCCAGACAGATGGGGATTACTAAAGCATTGCAAGGTAATTTGGACCCATCCATCTTACTGGCCCCATGGAAGGTCATTGAGGAAAAAGCGAAGCAGATACTTGACGAAGGAATGGAAGAACCAGGTTTCATTTTTAACGTTGGAAAAGGGATATTCCCACAGGTACAAGTGGAAACCCTGCAGCGTTTAACAGCGTTTATTCATGAATATTCTTCTAACAAACTGGGGTGACGATGATGGGGAAACGAAAAGTAGGATTGCTTGTCATGGCTTACGGAACTCCAAGAAGCCTTGATGAAGTTGAGCCATATTATACACATATCAGACGCGGAAGAAAGCCTTCAGAAGAGCAGCTTCAAGATTTAACACGCCGTTATGAAATGATCGGGGGAATCTCTCCTCTCGCTAAAATAACGGAAGAACAGGCACAAAGGCTTGAAGAGATGATGAACAGCCGTTATGAAGATCTTGAGTTTAAGAGTTATTTAGGTTTAAAACATATCGATCCATTTATTGAAGATGCCGTAAAACAAATGAAGGAAGATGGAATAAATGAGGCAGTCTCACTTGTCCTTGCTCCCCATTACTCTACGTTCAGTGTGAAATCATACAACGGAAGGGCAGTTGAGGAAGCGGAAAATCTAGGAGGCATAAACATCACCTCTATTGATCAATGGTATGATAACCCTAAATTTATCGATTATTGGGTGAAGGAAATCAACAAGATTATGGATCAGATTCCATCTGGCGAGAAAGAAAAAACAGTTGTTATTTTCTCCGCACACAGCCTTCCAGAACGGATTTTGCAGATGGGAGACCCATATCCGGATCAGCTCAAGGAAACAGCTGATCTCATTGCCTCCAAGGCTGGCATCTCTCATTATACGATCGGCTGGCAAAGCGCAGGGAATACGCCTGAACCATGGATTGGGCCTGATGTGCAGGATTTAACAAGAGATCTGTATAAAGAGCACGGGTATACTTCCTATGTTTATTGTCCGGTAGGCTTTGTTGCCGATCATTTGGAAGTTCTGTTTGATAACGACTATGAATGCAAAGTAGTGACAGAAGAGCTTGACGTAAACTATTATCGTCCGGCCATGCCGAATGCAAAGGATGAATTCATCGATTCACTTGCTGATGTCGTTTCAGAAGCCTTAACTCAAAAAGGAAAGTGATAATCATGCCAGAGCGGAAGCATGTAGTAATTATCGGCGGCGGTATAACAGGATTGACCGCCGCTTTTTACTTGCAGAAGGAAGCGAAAGAAAAAAATCTCCCCATTACTTACACGCTGATTGAAGCGTCTGACCGGCTCGGTGGAAAAATTAAAACCATTCATCGCGATGGTTTTGTCATTGAACGTGGTCCGGATTCTTATTTAGGACGCAAGCAAAGCCTGACGAAACTCATTGAACATGCCGGACTTGAAGAAAAACTGGTTTCCAATGAAACAGGTCAGGCCTATGTGATGTCTGGCGGCAAATTGCACCCTATCCCTGAAGGAGCCGTAATGGGTGTCCCTACCAAAGTGGGGCCGTTCATCAAGACCAAGTTATTTTCCAAAGCCGGCAAAGCGAGGGCTGCAATGGATCTTGTGCTTCCACGCCGTGAAGGAGCGGATCAGGATATTTCTGTCGGCCATTTTTTCCGGAGAAGGCTTGGAGACCAGGTTGTTGAAAACTTGATCGAGCCCTTGCTGTCTGGAATTTACGCAGGAGACATCGACCGGCTGAGCCTGCAGTCGACATTTCCTCAGTTTCAGGATGTGGAAAGAAAGTCCAGAAGCCTTATACTCGGTATGAAACAGAATATACCAAAGGCTTCTGAAAGACCGGGAACTTATGGAAAAAAGAAGAAAGGCCAGTTCTTGACCCTTTCTTCCGGTTTGGAATCTCTTGTAGAAAGACTCGAGGAGCTTCTTGAGCCGGAGAGTATCTGGAAAAACAAAAAGGTTTCAGGCATCGAACGTGAAGAAACAGGACGATACCGGGTTGAATTGGAAGATGGAACGAATACGCATGGTGATTCTGTGATTCTGGCTTCTCCTTATTCAGTAGCCAAGCAGCTGCTGCCAGAACAAATCAGGGTGGATGAGTTCCATTCCACACCATCAACATCAGTTGCAACCATAGCGATGGCTTTTCCGGCTTCAGCTCTGAAAAATGATATTAACGGTACAGGCTTCGTTATTTCGCGGAAGGAACCAACAACCATCACCGCGTGTACGTGGACACACCGAAAATGGCCGCATACAACGCCGGAAGGGAAAGTTCTGCTCCGCTGTTACGTGGGCAGGGCGAACAACCAGGAAATTGTTTTTGAGTCTGACGAAGCTATTCTGAAAGCCGTCCTGAATGATCTGGATAAAATCATGGACATTACCTCTGAACCTGAATTTTATTATGTTTCACGCTGGATTCAGTCCATGCCTCAATATGAGGTTAACCACAAACAATTGTGGCAAAAACTACAGAACAATCTTTCAGCACATTATCCGGGTGTTTATGCTGCAGGTGCCTCCTATGAAGGTGTAGGGCTTCCCGATTGTGTAGCTTCAGCTGAAAAGGCGGTTACCCATATTATCAAAACCTTGCGATAGGCCACAACGGACCTATCGCGCTTTTTTGTGCTCAAAACATATGAAAGGGATAATTTGATATACTTGGTTTGCAGGGATTTACTGAAGGGACTTATGTGATGAAATACTTTTTACAGCCGCTGTTTGTGAATATAGCTGTTATCTTTTCTTTAACCTATATCGCCAATACGATTGTACCTTTTCTTATTGAGCGGAAGCTGGCGCTAAAGGCCAAAATGCTTTATGGGGGGATTGCCGGCATCTGTGCTTTGCTTTGTATGGCCTATCCTATTGAAACGCTGAAGGACTCCTTTTTTGACCTTAGAAACGTTCCGATTGTTGTTGCGACTCTCTACGGCGGATTGCTGCCAGGTGCGATATGCACGATCATTGTTTCCATAGCGAGGCTTATCATCGGGGGCCATTTTGCTTTCCTTGGCGTTGTGCTTGCCTTAGTGGCGTTTGTCATTGCAGGGGCATACAAAGGTTTTTTTACTGAGGAAATGAAAAAATGGAGAGCTGGAATAGTTATTGCTGCCGTTTACACGATCATCTATATGATGATTATTCATAGTGAGATGGATTTTCTTCCAAGAGACTTTTATTGGGTTTATTTCATTTGCTTTAATGTGTCTTTCTTTACTTCTATCATCCTTATTGAAAGATTGACGTTCATTAATATGAGGCTTGAAGAAACCGCCTATCTCGATAAACTCTCTGTGGTAGGGCAGATGGCAGCAGCGATCGCTCATGAGGTCAGGAACCCGCTGACTACTGTCCGGGGTCTCATTCAATTTTTGGCAAAGGATACGGAAGATAAAAAGCTGGAAGAGCTTGCTCCTTTAATATTGGATGAATTAGACCGAACCAATAAAATCATTACTGATTACTTAACTTTGGTCAAACCCGGAAAGCCAGATCTAAAGGTCCTTCAACTGGATAAATTGATCCAGGATACGCTCTCACTGATAAGGCCTTACGGATTTCTTCATAATACAGTCATTGCGTACGAGCTAACTGGAGAGAATGATGAAATCGTTGCTGATGAGCATCATGTGAAACAATGTCTGATCAATATTATTAAAAATGCCATTGAGTCAACGGATGGAAAAGAAGGGCTGATTACAGTTTATAAACATTCTTTCTCCAAAGACTCCATTACACTGGCGATTGAAGATAATGGAAAAGGCATGTCTGAAGAAGAACTTCAGCAGATCGGGCTTCCTTTTTATACAACAAAGACTAAGGGCACAGGTTTGGGCACAATGATTATTAGCCGGCTCATCCGTAGTATTGGAGGGAGCGTGCGGTATGAAAGTACACCGGAGGAAGGGACGAAGGTTTTATTGACCTTGCCTGTTAAATCTTCCTAATTATACTTGTGTGATCCGCAATAACGTGGTAAAGTTTGAAATTGACCAGATGGGAAAAATGGTCAGTGAAAGGGAATGAGCCCATGATTGATCGAAAACAAAATATTATTGAAGCTGCAGCAAAGTCTTTTTCGCTGTTTGGATATAAAGCCACCACTATGGATCAGGTAGCTAAAATTGCTAATGTCGGTAAAGGGACAATTTATACTTTTTTTGATAATAAAGAAGAACTGTTCAGGGAAATTGTAACCGATCTTGTAAGGCAGATACGGCATGTCGCAGCAGATGCGATAAAGGAAGACCGAGCATTTCATGAAAATCTTCATTCCGCATTATATGGTGTCCTGGATTTCCGCAAGTCCCATCAGCTTGCAATCAAGATTGCACAGGAAGGAAGAGAACTGAATACTCCTGCCGTAAAAGAGGCAAGCGTCATGCTTGAGACGGCTGTAATCACTTTTATTAAACAAGAGCTTCAGAAAGCCATTGAAAAAGGAGAAATTAGGAAGTGCAACACAGAGATTACTTCTTTTGTGATGCTGAAAATGTACGTTTCGCTCGTATTTGATTGGGAGCAGGAACATGAGCCTCTCAGCAAGGAAGAGATTGCGGACATTATTGAAAATATTTTAATGACGGGACTTAAAAGGTAACAGTTGCAAACCTGTTATATTCGTGGTATTTTTGTAAATGACCAAATTTTAATTTTAGTCATTTTAAGTGATCTTTATTGCAAGATCTCTCTTTTTTTGAAATAAAATGACCGATTGACCAAAATAGTCATATTGTATGAAATGATAGAAATGGGTGAAATTAGCATGATAAGAAAACAATTTCAGGCCGTCCTACGCAATCCGAAATTACTGATTCCGGTTGCAGCCATTTTGTTTATTCCCATCTTGTACAGTGGAATTTACTTGTGGGCTTTCTGGGATCCATATTCGCATACGGATAGGCTGCCGGTCGCTGTAGTAAACGAGGATAAGGGAGCTAAGCTGGATGGTGAAAAGCTTCAAATCGGTGATGATTTAGTAAAAGATCTGAAGGATAACTCAGACTTCAAGTGGGAATTTGTCAGTTCGGATAAAGCTGAAACGGGCTTAAAGGATAATCAGTATTATGCGGTTATTGAGGTTCCGGGAAACTTCTCAGAAAAAGCTAAAACAGCGATGGATCCTCATCCTGATAAACTTCAGTTAAATTATAAAACAAATTCTGGCTATAACTATCTTGCCTCCCAAATCGGGAAAAAAGGTGTAGAACAGCTTGAAAACAAGCTCTCTAATGAAATTTCCAAAACGTATACCGGAATCATTTTTGATAAAATTGGTGAAATGGGCGATGGTTTCAAGAAAGCATCAGATGGTGCGGGAAAATTAGCTGATGGTTCTTCAAAAGCTTCTGGCGGCTCACACGATCTTGTTAAAGGCACTGAAGCCTTTTCGAACAAGACAGAAGACCTCCACAATGGATTGGGCCAGCTGGCGGGAGGATCGTCACAGCTTTCTGAGGGCTTGAAACAATCCGAAGATGGAGCTGGAAAGCTGTACTCAGGCATGAAAGAGAAATCCCCTGAGATCGACCAGCTCAATAAAGGCGCAAGCAGCCTTGAAAAGGGCCTGAACAGCCTATCCGGGGGACTGGATCAGCTTGACCAAAAAGGAAATCAGATAACGTCTGGACAGGAACAGCTGGCCAAAGGAGCCAATGACTTGAAGACGGGAGCAGCGGCTGCTTATGAAGGCTCAGCCGTACTCGATGATAAAGGAAAAGATTTAGAGGATGGCGCCCGCAGCATTAGGGACGGAGCGGCTCAGTTATCCTCCGGGATGACAACGTTAAAAGACGGTGCTGACAAAACAGCAGCAGGGGCAAAAACCGTGAATGAGGGACTTGCTTCTTTAAAAGAGGATATGGCGAAAAATCCCGATATGCCAAAGGCTGAAATATTGGCCCGTGTCGCAGCTCTTGAAGCTGGAAGCAAGCAGGTCAGCGACGGTACTCAAAAAGTAGCCGAGGGGACAGCGCCTTTAAAAGCGGGTGCCGATCAACTTTCTGCTGGAGCTAACAAGTTATCAGCAGGCCAGGCACTGTTTCAAAAAGGTGTAGAAGCCCTTCATGCCGGCCAGAAGAAACTGGTAGACGGCACGGCTCAGCTGGCTTCTGGACAGCAGAAATTGCTTGAAGGAACAAAAACGTTTATGTCCAAAATCGGAGAAGCAAAAGGCGGCGCCGATCAATTAGCCGATGGCTCCGCTAAATTGTCTGCAGGAACAGCAGGGTTGTCCCAAGGCTGGTCCGGTCTTGTCGATAACGTCGGCAAACTCAGCCAAGGCCAGTCTAAACTGGCAAAAGGAAGCATTGATCTAACGAATGGCCTGCAGAGTGCAAAAGACGGTTCAGGCAAGCTGAGCGATGGCGCACGCCAGCTGAATGATGGGGCTGGTAAACTGGCTTCGGGTGTCGATTCTATTAAATCGGGCAATGAAAAACTGGCTGGAGAATTGAACAAAGCGGCAGAAAAGGCTCACAAAGCGAAAGCTACGGATGATGAAGTCAAAATGATTTCCAATCCGGTAAAAACCTTGAACGCCAGCACCGTAAAAGATATGACCTATGGAACCGGGCTTGCTCCATACTTCTTGTCCCTGGGACTGTTTGTAGGTGCCCTCATGCTGACCATTGTGTTCCCGCTCGTTGAACCAGCGATGAAACCCAAAAATGCATTCAGCTGGTTCTTCAGCAAATATGCTTTTATGGCAGTGACAGGCATTGTTCAAGCTCTAATCGCGGATCTGATCTTGCTGCAAGGTCTTGGTCTCGAAGTACAGAGCACAGGCAGATTTGTTTTGTTCAGTATCATCATCAGCTTAACGTTCATGGCCATTATTCAGTTCCTTGTTACAACCATGGGCAACCCCGGACGATTTATCGTTATCCTGATGCTGATCTTCCAATTAACATCAAGCGGAGGAACATTCCCGACAGAAATGATTCCTTCTTCACTGCAGACGGTTCACTTTTTTATGCCGATGTCCTATTCTATCGCCGGGCTGCGTGCTGTCATAACGACGGGGGATTACAGTCTTATGTGGCAGAATGCGATCATACTCGGGTACTTTATGGTTCCAATGCTGGCAGCTTCCCTTCTCTTCTTCAGAATCAAAATGAAGAAGTTCAGAAACGAAGAACCTGCTGCGAACACTATCTAATAATATGGCAGTCCTATCTATTAATGAGGGGACTGCTTTTTTGCTATGGCTCTTTTCTAAAAGATTGTTGCTTTGGGGGCATTTAAGTATAGAAACTTCATTGATCAGTTGATTGGAGTGCAAGGTGCGAGACTCCTGCGGGAGTAGCGGGACAGGTGAGACCCGCAGACGCCTGCGCCGAGAAAGTAGGCGCTGGCGCCGGTAAGGCTCACCGCACGCCCCGCGGAAAGCGAGCAGCCTGAAACGGAAATCAACCACTCCCAAGAGCAGCAAAGGTTACGAAAACAGCCTTTTCTTTAAAACGTTGTTTAGCTCCAGCACTTGTCGGCCCTTAACAGACTACTAGAGTTTTTCTTAAAATTGCTTGCTAAATTGGTTTCTTGCTTGATCAAATAGGGAAACATAGGAATGATGATAAAAATATGCCGTGACAGAAAAGGAAAGAGAAAGTAGGAGATAGACCTTGATCACATTTAAAAACGTGGCAAAGAAGTACCCTGATGGCTTTGAAGCCCTTAAAAACATTGAATTTCATATTAAGAAAGGAGAATTGATTGCATTAATCGGGCCGAGCGGCTGCGGAAAGACGACAACAATGAAGATGATTAACCGCCTGATCGAACCGACAGGAGGAACCATTCTAATTGACGGTGAAGATATTTCTGAAAAAGATCCAGTTCAGCTTCGCCGAAATATAGGATACGTGATTCAGCAGATCGGCTTATTGCCCCATATGACAATCGGTGAAAACATCTCCCTCGTACCAAGGCTGAAAGGCTGGAAGAAAGACAAGTATGATCATAAAATTGATGAATTGCTGAACTTGGTCGGACTTGACCCAGAAACGTTCAAAGACAGATACCCTTCCGAGCTTAGCGGCGGACAGCAGCAGAGAATAGGCGTCATCCGGGCTCTTGCCGCAGAACCACCTGTTATTTTAATGGATGAACCGTTCAGTGCACTGGATCCGATCAGCAGGGAGCAGCTTCAGGACGAACTGATCAAGCTTCAGGATACTATCCAGAAAACGATTGTATTTGTAACCCATGACATGGATGAAGCGTTAAAAATAGCTGATCGTATAGCCATTATGCGCGAGGGCAGAATTGTCCAGTTTGATACCCCGGAAAGAATCCTCCGTCATCCAGCCGATGATTTTGTCAAAGGCTTTATTGGTGAACAAAGGCTTGAAGACTTAAGCAACGATAAGCCGGCAGCAGCTGATCTCATGATTGATAAAGTTGTGACTGCGAGGGCTTCAAGAGGACTGGCGGAAGCATTGAAGATGATGAAACGCTATAAAGTAGACAGCTTAATGGTGACCAATCCGGAAGACCAGCTTCTTGGGATTGCAACTATTGGTGCGGTGGAACGGTTTTATAACGAGGAAGACAAAACGATTGGTGATATTATGGACAAGGACTTTCATGCCGTAGAGCTGGAGTCACCCTATACGGATGTCGCTGAGGTGTTTGCCAAGAAAAGGGCTTCATTTATTCCTGTCTTGAACAATGGAAAATTGGCAGGCTTGATTACTCAATCCACGATGATGCGTGGCCTTGCAGGAATGAAGACCTCCGCAAGACAGGAAGGAGGGTCTTTAGATGAACAATAAAAACTTTTTCTCAACACTTGTGGATACGTTTAAAACGAGGTGGCCGGACATTCTGGAAGGGCTGCAGCAGCATTTATTTCTTTCTCTTGTTTCGATCCTTATCGCAGCTGCGATTGCCATACCACTAGGCATCTATATTTCAAGAAGAGCTAGAATTGCGGAGCCTGTAATCGGTGTAACAGCTATCTTTCAGACGATTCCAAGCTTAGCATTATTCGGATTTTTGCTTCCGCTCTTTGGCATCGGAAGCACAACCGCCATTATTGCATTGACTGTGTATGCACTGCTTCCCATTTTAAGAAATACATATACTGGCATTACAGGAGTGGATCAGTCTGCGGTTGAAGCGGGCCGGGGAATGGGGATGACGAAGAATCAAATTTTAAGAATGATTGAACTCCCGCTTGCCCTTCCTATTATTATGGCAGGCTTGCGCACCGCCACAGTGTTAACGATCGGGGTAGCCACATTGGCGGCCTTTATTGGTGCTGGCGGACTCGGTGACCTGATCTACAGGGGGCTTTCAACAACCAGGAATGAGCTCGTGCTTGCTGGTGCTATACCAGCTGCTCTGCTCGCGCTTGTTATCGATTATATTCTGAAGCGGATTGAAATCGCGTCTAATCCGGTCGGCAAAAGGAAGTTTTCGTGGAAAAAGGCGTCTATTATTCTCATACCCGTCGCTGCGCTGCTTCTGTTTTTCGCCATAAGGAGCGGTACATCAGACGATACGATTAAGATTTCAGGGAAGAAATGGACAGAGCAGTATATCCTTCCTTATGTTATCGCGGAATATGTAGAAGCAAAAACAGACTATAAAGTAGACGTAGGAGAAGGGCTCGGAGAAACCCCGATATTGACCCAGGCCATCAAAAAGGGTGATATCGACATGTACGTAGAGTATACAGGGACTGGACTGCTTACCATCCTTAAGGAAAAGTATTCTCCCAATCTTACTCCCGATCAAATCTATGACCGTGTGAAGGAAGGATACAAAAAGAAATATAAACTGGACTGGCTTGAGCCCCTTGGTTTTCAGAATACGTATGCTCTTGCTCTACGGCCTCAAAAGTATAAAGAACTTGGAGTGAAAACAACCTCTGAGCTTGCAGGCAAATCATCACAAGTCACGTTCGGCGCTCCAACCGAATTTTATGAACGTGAGGATGGCTATCCCGGTTTCCAAAAGGTGTATAACTTTAACTTTAAAGATAAAAAAAGCCTTGATCCCAATTTGATGTATGGAGCGGTAAAGGCTGGAAAAGTAGATACCATAGCTGCCTTTACAACTGATGGAAGGATTGCGCGCTATAATCTCAAGCTGTTAAAAGATGATAAGAAATTCTTCCCGCCTTATTATGCGGCACCGATTGTCAGAGAAGATACGCTGAAGAAATTTCCGAAGCTGAAGGATACGGTTAACCAGTTGGCAGGAAAAATAAGTGAAAAGGATATGGCAGAAATGAACGCGAAGGTGGACATCGATAAGGAAGAACCAGGGGATGTAGCAAGGGATTTCCTTAAGAAAAAAGGGTTAGTTAAATAAACATCCAATAAAAAAGCCTGGCGATGCCAGGCTTTTTTTATTGGATTATAGAACCTTGCTTAAAAAGGATTTTGTCCTCTCATGCTTCGGGTTTCCGAATAATTCAGACGGAATGTTCTCTTCAACGATATAGCCGCCATCCATGAAGATGACACGGTCACCGACCTCACGGGCAAAGCCCATTTCGTGGGTAACAACGACCATCGTCATTCCTTCCTTCGCAAGCTGTTTCATCACTTCGAGCACTTCACCAACCATTTCGGGATCCAGTGCTGAAGTGGGTTCGTCAAAGAGCATGATCTTAGGATCCATAGCCAGTGCGCGGGCGATGGCAACACGCTGTTTTTGTCCTCCGGATAACTGTCCCGGGTAACTGTCTGCTTTGTCATTCAAGCCAACTTTGGATAGAAGAGCGAGAGCTTTTTCTTTAGCTTTCGCTGGTTCCATTCCCCGTACTTTTATAGGCCCAAGCGTCACGTTTTCCAGAACGGATTTATGTGGAAAGAGGTTGAACTGCTGAAACACCATACCAACATCCTGGCGTACAAGGTTAATGTTTACCTTCGGATCAACAAGATTATAGCCATTCACCACTACTTCTCCGCCAGTGATATCCTCAAGCTTATTTAAACAGCGGAGAAACGTGCTTTTCCCTGAACCGGACGGACCGATCACGCAGACTACTTCCTGTTCCTTGATTTCAGAGTTTATATCTTTTAACACTTCTAAATCCCCAAAGGATTTTTTTAAGTTTCGTACTTTGATCATTGAGAGTTCGCTCCCCCTTTTTTTATATCCTATTAGATCTCTTTATCGTTTTCCTGATGTTAACTAGATTATACCTTCTGAAAGGGGAGAATGCGATGAATAAAACTTTTAATGTAAACTGTTATAAAAATTTTTAGAAAACTTATTGACCATCTAGGAAGTTTCACCTATACTCAATTTATGAAAACGATTTCATGATTTCGATTTCATAGTGAGAAATGAAGGAGAAACGCAATGGCGACTATTCAAGATGTAGCAAAGCTGGCCGGATTATCGAGAACAACAGTCTCCAGAGTAATCAATCAGCATCCCTATGTTACGGATGAAAAGAAAAGACTCGTTATGAATGCGATGGAAGAGTTAAATTATGTACCTAATTCTTCTGCACGCCGGCTAAGGAAGCAGCAGACTGAAACCATTGCCGTTTATGTCCCAAGGATCACAAATCCCTTCTTCAGCCAAATGGTTGAGGTCATGGGAAACTATGCGTCCGATAAAGGATACCAGCTTATTCTCTGCCAGACGAGCTACAGCCGCAATCAGGAGATCAATTATCTTGAATTGCTGAAAACGAAGCAAGTAGACGGGTTGATCCTCACGTCCATCGAGAATGAATGGAGTGACATTGAACCGTATATGAACTTTGGGCCGATCATGCTATGCAATGAATACAATGATGAAGCCGATGTACCAACCGTTTATTTAAATCAGGTTGAAGGCGGTTACATAGGGACGCGGCATCTCATCGAGCAAGGCCATACGAAAATTGGATATTGCTCGGGGGACAACACCGCATCGCGCGTAGCTTCTGACCGGTACAAAGGCTATAAGAAGGCATTGGCTGAGGCAGGGCTTCCTGTCAACGATGAGTGGTTCCTGACAAGTGCATACAGCATAGAGGATGGAAAGCGGATTTTTCAAACCATCGCAGGCATGCAGAACCCTCCTACGGCAGTGTTTACCGGAAGTGATGAAGTAGCAGCAGGAATCTGGAAGGAAGCGGTCAATCATCAATGGCGAGTACCGGATGATTTAGCCATCATAGGTTTCGATGACCAGCCAATTGCAGATTTGATCGGTTTGACGACGATTGAGCAGCCGATAGAGGAAATTGCAAAGCGGGCAATGGAACAAATGATTCAAACGATAGAAAAGAAACTGCCAAGCAAGAAAAAGGAAATAAAGCTTGATTTTAAACTGGTTAAACGGCGGTCTACCTGATTCCATTAATGGAATCAGCAGTCCGCGTACTATATTAAAGGGGGATAACCTTGATGAACATCAAAAAGATCTCAAAGGTCATTACAACATCACTTGCTCTTTCACTCGTTTTGTCCGCGTGCAGTGACAACAAAGCGAGCACAGACGAAAAGTCAAAGGATTCTGGAAGCAAAGGTAAAAAAGTCGAGTTGATTTATGCTCGCGGTAAAGATGACACACATGCTACGCAAAAGATGGTAGCAGCGTTCGAGAAGAAGTACCCGAACATCGATGTTAAATTCCGTGAGATGCCTGCTGACACAGGAAAGCAGCATAACGCTTACGTAACAGCGTTCAATGCCAAATCTGATGAGATCGATGTCTTTGATATGGATGTTGTGTGGCCGGCAGAGTTTGCACAGGCTGGCTACGTTATGCCGCTTGACCGTTTCATTCAAAAAGACGGTGTAAAGCTGGATGAGTATAACGAAGGTGCATTGAGCGCTTCTAAATTTAAAGGAAAACAATGGGCTCTTCCTAAGTTCATTGATGCCGGTATGCTTTTCTACCGTACAGACCTTGTAAAATCACCGCCGAAGACGTGGGATGACCTTTTGAAGCAGGCAAAAGCAGATAAAGGAAAAGGCGGCACGAAGTTCGGATACTTGATGCAGGCAAAGCAATATGAAGGACTTGTATGTAACGCGGTTGAATTTATCGCTTCTTACGGCGGAGAGATCATCAATGACAAAGGAGAAGTTGTCGTAGATTCTCCACAAGCTGTAAAAGGAATCAAAAAACTTGTAGAAGTTGCTACTTCTGATGTTGTACCTAAAAACGTAACGACATTCGCAGAGCCTGAGTCTCATACAGCGTTCATTAACGGACAATCTGCGTTCATCCGCAACTGGCCGTATCAATATGCTCTTGCTAATGATAAGTCACAATCTAAAATTGTAGGCAAAATTGGCGTAGCACCGCTTCCTGCTGGTGACAAAGGACCTGCTGCTGCACTTGGCGGATGGCAAGCGGGTATCAACAAGAATACTGATGTACCGAAAGAAGCTTGGTTATTCCTTAAATTTATGGCGGGTGAAGAAGGACAGAAGCTTGATGCGATCAATGGCGGACATGCTCCAACGCTCAACAAATTGTTCGACGATCCAGATGTTCAAAAAGCAAATCCTTACTTTAAAGAAGAAGGATTCGTAAACGCTCTTAAATCAGCGGTTTCCCGTCCGGTAGCACCGAACTACACTGAGATCTCAGATATCATCCAAATCCAGATTTCCAAAGCGATCGCTAAAGAAATCACACCGGAACAAGCAGCGAAAAACATGCAAAAAGAAATCTCTGCAAAGCTTGAAAAGTAATAGACTCGACAAGTAAATGCATAAGCCTTCATGTATATGGAGGCTTATGCAAAATTATTAGTGGTATCGATTCCAGAATGAAATGGATGGACTGTTGCTTCGCCAGTCCATCGATGGCATTCGTTATGTAAGGAGTGGACAAACGTGGAAGTAAAGCTAAATCCAGAGAAACAGCCAAAGCAGGTAAAGCCTTCTTCAGGAAAAAAACGAAAAGCGTCTGAAAGCAGATTGGGCTATACGCTTGTTGCCCCATCTTTGATTTTAATTCTCCTTATCGCAGTATGGCCCGTACTTCAATCGTTTTATTACAGCCTGTTTGACCTCAGGTTAAATAACCCGACAAAATCCGAAGTAAACTTGAGTTACCATATTGACCTTGAAAAGTATTTAAACAGTTACCCTTTTCTGATCAGTACACTCGAAGACGAGGCAGGGAAAGCAGAGGGGTCAACGGCTGATACGCTAAATGGATTGATTAAAGAGCTAAAAGATGTTGATACAGGCATACAAAGTGATGCTGCCGTTAAGAAAAAATATGAGCAAGTCGATGACAAGCTGACGAACATGGAGCCGGTAAGTGAGGATCTAAGCTCGGTAAAGGTTGATAAAGCTGATGCTATGAAGCTTGATAAGACGCTTCATAAAGTTTCCACACAAGTAAAGGACCTTAAGGGGCTTAAGAATGAAGACGATGCTCTCGGATTGTCTTCTTCCCTGAACGAAGCGGTAATCAAGCCTAACTTTATCGGATTTGACCATTACAAGAGCAATCTGACGGATAAGCGGATGTGGATGGCGATTTGGAATACAAGCGCGTTTACCATCATTTCCGTTTTTATAGAACTGGTACTTGGACTTGCGATTGCTGTATTGATCAATAAAGCTTTCTTTGGAAGAGGTCTGGTCAGGGCGACGATCCTCATTCCATGGGCAATTCCAACCGCCGTTTCTGCGAAAATGTGGCAGTTCTTATATGATGGCCAGAATGGGATTGTCGCTAAGATTTTTGAAAAAATCGGACTCGTTGATAATGCGACGGATCTCCTGACAAGCAATATCGGAGCCATGTTCTCTATTATTTTTACGGATGTCTGGAAAACGACTCCATATATGGCGTTATTGCTCTTAGCCGGCCTGCAGACAATCTCATCTTCACTCTACGAGGCCGCGTCCATTGATGGAGCGACCAAATGGAAGCAGTTCACGACCATTACACTGCCTTTGTTGAAATCCAGTATTCTGGTAGCCTTGCTGTTCAGAACACTCGATGCTTTCCGGGTATTTGACCTTGTTTATGTACTGACAGGCGGAGGTCCTGCCAACTCAACGGAAACGATATCGATCCTGGCGTACAAAAGAATGTTCGAACAGACCAATTTCGGGGACGGTTCAGCACTGTCGGTTATCGTCTTTGTCTGTGTTGCCGTCATTTCCATGATTTTCATCAAGTTTCTTGGCCGTGAGCTGTTAAACGACAAGTAGGGCAGTTACTGTAAAAAGGAGTGAGAATTCGTGAATAAAAAAGCAGGACCGCTGTTTTATATCTTTCTTGCAATCTTTGTGTTTCTCGTCATGTTCCCGTTCTTATGGATGCTGTTAAGCTCGATTAAGCCAGTTTCAGAGCTGTTTGGGGATAAGGCGTTCCATCCGTTTACAGACCATCCTACTTTTAAAAACTATGTGTCTGTATTCACTAACTATCCGTTTCTTAAATACTTATGGAACAGCTTCGTTGTTTCGGGTGTTACGACGGTGTATACAGTTTTAATCGCATCATTCACAGCTTACGCGATCGCGAGGCTGCAATTTAAAGGGAAGACAGTCATTTTGGGGCTGGTGCTCTCGGTATCCATGTTCCCGCAGATCGCTACCATTTCACCGATCTACATTCTATTGAAGAATATCGGGTTGACCAACAGCTACTTAGGTTTGATCATTCCCTATACAACGGTTACGCTTCCGCTGTCGATCTGGATTCTGGTTACCTTCTTCCGCAAGATCCCGTTTGATCTGGAGGAAGCAGCAAAGATGGATGGAGCAACCTTGATGCAGACATACTGGAAAGTTATACTGCCGCTGGCTGTACCGGGAATCTTTACAACAGCCATTCTCGTATTTATCGCAGCGTGGAATGAATTCCTGTTCGCCTTAACCATCAATACCGATGATAAATTAAAAACAGTTCCAGTCGGGATTGCAATGTTTGAAGGGCAGTTCACCGTACCTTGGGGCGACATAACAGCAGCAACGGTTATTGTTACTGTTCCGCTCGTTATCATGGTTCTGTTGTTCCAGCGCAGAATTGTTTCCGGCCTTACATCCGGAGCCGTAAAAGAATAGAAGGCTTTCCTTTCCTTTCGTTTAGGTGCCAGGCACCCGCCTTTGACAGATGTCAAAAGGCGGTGCCTGGCACCTTTTAAGGTTATACTAGGAGTAAAATCATAAGGAAGTGATGAAGTGAAGCTAACAGTAATTGGGTATTGGGGCGGCTATCCGGGAAAAGGAGAAGCTACTTCGGGTTATCTTCTGCAGCATGAGGGATTTAATCTGCTGATTGACTGCGGGAGCGGTGTTTTGTCCAGCCTGCAGAACTATATAGGGGTTGAGGAAATGAATGCTGTGATCCTGTCGCACTATCATCATGACCATGTGGCAGATATTGGCGTCCTTCAGTATGGACGGCTCGTTCAATCCTTTTTGCAGAAAGGTATTCCAACACTGCCGGTTTATGGCCACACAAAAGATCAAAAGGGTTTCCAGAGCTTAACGTACCGTTCAGCTACTGCGGGTAAAGCCTACTTCCCGGAACAGCTGCTCCAGATTGGTCCGTTTCACATCTCCTTTATGGAGACAAAGCATCCGGCACCATGCTATGCGATGAGAATTACAGATGGAAGCAAAACCTTCGTATATACAGCAGATTCTGCTTACCTCTCTGACTTTGTTCCCTTTAGTAAAGGTGCAGATCTGCTTATTTCAGAATGCAATTTCTACAGTGATCAAGATGGAAGCGGCCCTGGACATATGAACTCTCATGATGCTGCAAACATTGCAGCCAAAGCGGATATTCCTCATCTGCTTCTCACGCATCTGCCGCATTTCGGTGACCATAACCAGCTAATCGAACAGGCGTCAGAAAGGTTTAGCGGCAAAGTGGAAACTGCATCTTCCGGGTGGACGTGGGAAGGATAAAATACAACCATAAATTGTTAGGGAATGAGAAGTCTGACAGCTTGCTATTCTTCTAAAAGAGTTGTATAACAAAAAAGGAGAAATTTTTTCTAACGGAGCAGTGAAGGAGAATAAGCTATGCTGTTTATTGATAACCGTAATATTACGGATCCCAGAGTAAACCTTGCCATTGAGGAATACGCTTTAAAAAACCTGGATATTAACGAAACGTATCTTTTATTTTATATTAATGAACCTTCTATTATTATCGGGAAGAACCAGAATACGGTAGAGGAGATCAATGCTGATTATGTTCGGGAGCACGGAATCCATGTCGTCCGCCGACTATCAGGCGGTGGAGCGGTCTACCATGATACCGGCAACCTGAACTTCAGCTTCATTACGAAAGATGATGGCAATTCTTTTCATGATTTTAAAAAGTTTACCGATCCTGTCGTCAAGGCACTGAATAAACTAGGTCTCAATGCGGAGCTTAGCGGAAGAAATGATATTCTCGTTGACGGGAAGAAAATTTCAGGAAACGCTATGTTTACCACCCGCGGCAGAATGTTTAGCCACGGTACACTTATGTTTGATTCCGAAATTGAAAATGTTGTCTCTGCTCTTAATGTAAAATTAGATAAGATTCAATCGAAAGGCATCAAGTCGATACGCAGCCGGGTTACGAATATTAAAGAGCATATGAATGAAGAAATGACGATGGAGGAATTCAAGCAGATTCTACTTTCGTACTTGTTCGAAGAATTTGAGGAAATCCCGCGCTATGAACTGACCGTAAAAGATTGGGAACAAATTAATAAGTTATCAGAAGAAAGATACCGCAATTGGGATTGGAACTATGGCAAATCTCCAAAATCCAACGTGGAACTTTCCAACCGTTTTGCTGGCGGTTCAGTAGATGTGAAACTTCAAATCGAGAAAGGCATCATGCGTGAATGTAAAATTTACGGTGATTTCTTTGGAGTAGGCGATGTACGTGACATCGAAGAGCGGCTGATCGGCACCCGCTATGACAGAAGAGACATTGAAAAGGCGCTTGAAGATGCAGACATGGGCCATTATTTTGGAAATGTAACGAGAGAAGAATTTTTGGACCTGCTCTATTAATTAAAAAGCTCTGTAAGACTAAATGATGGAGCGTTTCATTTGTTCCACGAATCACTATATATACAATCTGCTTTAATAAAGTCAATTAATAAAGACAGCTATGGCATGGGGCCACAGCTGTCTTTTTTGTTCATCTTCCATTTGACAGAATAATCGTAAAACGATAAGCTTTAGAAAATAGTATTACATATATAATTAAAACGAAAATAAAACGTCATACGTAATAACTAAAAATGAAAGGGCTTACTAACTAAAGAAGAGGTGAATGCAGTTGATCTTTGATCGGGAAATGGAATGCATGGAACGAGGGGAAAAGCAGGAACTTCAGTTATCAAGACTTAAGGAAACAGCTGGGAAGGTATATGAGAGTGTGCCTTTTTACCGAAAAGCATTTGTGGAAAAAGGGATAGCGCCTGAGGATATTCATACGCTGGAAGATATAAAAAAATTGCCCTTCACCGTAAAAAAGGATCTTAGGGATCATTACCCCTTTGGCCTTTTTGCCGTGGATACAAAAGAGCTGACACGCGTTCATGCTTCTTCGGGTACGAGCGGGAAGCCTACCGTCGTTGGATATACGGCAAAAGATATTGAAAACTGGAGCGAAATGGTGGCACGGTGTATCGCGATCGGCGGAGGTGAGCCTGGAAAATTCCTTCATAATGCATACGGTTACGGCCTCTTTACAGGAGGACTTGGCCTTCATTTTGGTTCAGAACGCCTGGGGATGGTGACTGTACCGGTTTCTGGAGGCAACACGGAACGCCAAATCCTGCTCATTGAAGACTTTAAGCCAGAGGTGATCTGCGGAACTCCGTCCTATATCCTGACTATTGCAGAAAAGATGGAGAAAATGGGCAAGGATCCTCGCGCTACTTCCTTAAAATACGGCATATTTGGTGCAGAGCCTTGGTCAGAGGAGATGAGGACTGCTCTAGAAGAAAAGCTGAATATTAAAGCGATGGACATCTATGGACTCAGTGAAGTGATGGGGCCGGGTGTAGCCATGGAGTGCCATGAAGCACAGGACGGACTTCACATCATGGATGACCACTTTTTTGTTGAAGTGATCGACCCTGACACACTTGAACCAGTTCCAGAGGGAGGAACGGGCGAGCTTGTGTTTACTAGTTTAACGAAAGAAGCCTTCCCTGTCATAAGGTACCGCACAGGTGATATCGCTTCGCTTCGTACGGGAAAATGCGTCTGTGGACGCACTTCCGTCAGGATGTCACGTGTTAAAGGCCGGATTGATGATATGCTCATTATCCGCGGTGTCAACGTTTTTCCATCCGAAATTGAGAACTGTCTTCTGAAAGCAGAGGATCTTGTTCCTCATTATCAGCTCCACGTTCATGCAGACGGTTTTAAAGAGAATGTTCAGCTTCACGTAGAGATTACAGAAGCTTGTTTCACACGCATGGAACAAAACCTTGACCATGTGGATTTGGGATTGCTCAAAGACCGAATCAAGCATGCGGTTAAAAGCAGCTGTCTTGTAAATCTGGATATCCATCTGCTTCCTCCGGGCTCCATTCCAAGGTCTGAAGGGAAGGCAGTTCGGGTGGTCAGACATAAAACCGCTCAATTAGGTGTATAGTTGGTTGTTATTTATATGACGATATTTTATAATAACGGTAAATAAACGTAATATAATTAGGAGGGGCTTATTGTGCAGGCAGGTCTCAGCTTTGAACAGTTAACAAACGATGAAAAGCACCAGCATTTTATGGATCGAATCAACCGCGGTGAAAAGATAGAAGCCGATGATTGGATGCCGGATGATTATAGAACAAATCTCATACGCCTCATTTCTATGCATGGCATTTCGGAAATTATGGGAGCGCTTCCAGAAAAGGAGTGGGTACCAAAAGCACCATCCCTTCACCGTAAATTAGCGATTATGGCGAAAGTGCAGGATGAAATGGGGCACGGCCAGCTCTTATTGCGTGTTGCGGAGGATCTCATGGCTCCTCTCGGGAAAACAAGAGAAGACATCATGCAGGATCTGTTCTCCGGCCGTCTGAAATTTCACAACGTCTTTCATATGGAGGCACCGACTTGGGGGGATGCCGGAATGATCGCCTGGCTAGTGGACGGAGCAGCCATCATCTCGCAGAGCATGATGCTCGATTCATCATACGGGCCATACGCAAGAGCGTTAAAGCGTATTTGCGCAGAAGAAGTCTTCCATGCTCAGCATGGCGAGAGCATTATTTTAGCCCTTGCTGAAGGTACGCCTGAACAGCGAGCATTGCTGCAGGATTCCCTTAACCGCTGGTGGACGTCACTGATCATGTTCTTTGGTCCGAAGTCAGCAAAAGAAACGGGCAATTCGAACGCCGATAAGAACATCATGTATAAGATCCGGACGAAAACGAATGAAGATCTTCGCCAGGAGTTCTTCACCAAATATATTCCGCGCGTCTGGGCGCTCGGCCTTACCATTCCAGATGAAACGATCCACTTTGATGAAGAGACACAGATGTGGGTGTATCAGGATGTCGACTGGAATGAATTTAAACAGATTGTTTCAGGAAATGGGCCGCGTTCACAGGAACGATTGGATTTGAGAAGAAGTTCATATGACACCAACAGCTGGGTTCGGGAGGCACTTGCCGCCCAAAAGGCGATCTAAAAGCGGAGGAGAGTGGATAACGAATGAGCGAACAAGGAAACCA
Source organism: Fictibacillus sp. WQ 8-8 (assembly GCF_024494405.1). NCBI lineage: Bacteria > Bacillati > Bacillota > Bacilli > Caryophanales > Fictibacillaceae > Fictibacillus > Fictibacillus sp. WQ 8-8. The sequence goes on along the minus strand of NZ_JAMXKG010000006.1, from coordinate 202,793 downwards.
ATTTTATAACGTGTATGAAGTGTTCAGCAAGAAGACAGATAAAGCTCCTTTTCAGCATCAGTTCAGCCTGCTTGCGCCGAACGCAGATATGGCTCTTGTCATGGCAAAGGAAAATTTCTTCCGCAGAGAAACAGTGGCTGACATTTGGGTCGTCAAACGGGAGAACATCCGCGGCTTAACACAGAGTGAAAGAGAAATGCTGAAAAGACTGGATAAAGACTATAGAGAAACTAAAGGATATGGTTACCTGAAGAAAAAATGGCGTGACTACAATCAGGAACAGTTTACAGAACAGCACATCATGGGCGGAAGGGAAGAGAGCCGATGACCGGAGAAACATTAAACCAACAAGAAAAAAAAGCGCTCAAGGAATTGATCTATCAGCTGGCAGATGATGACTTTATCCTGGCTTACAGAGGATCGGAATGGCTTGGACTCGCTCCCCATATCGAAGAAGACGTTGCGTTTTCTTCCATCAATCAGGACATGATGGGGCATGCCTCAATGTACTACCACCTTTTGGAGGACCTTGGTGAAGGAGAGGCGGACCGCATTGCGCATCTCAGAAAACCCGAAGAGTTCCGCAATGCCATCCTGCTTGAAAGGGTGAACGGAAGCGGGACCTATCTTGATAAACCGGACTATGACTGGGCATTTGCCGTCGTAAGAAACTATTTTTATGCGGTCCACAAACACATCCGTCTGGAATCGCTGAGAATGTCTTCCTACGAACCGCTGGCCAATGCAGCGAAGAAAATCATGACAGAGCAGTATTACCATTTGATGCACTGGGATATTTGGTTCAAGCAGCTTGTAATGAGCACAGAAGATGCGAAGCAACGCATGCTGTCAGCAGTGGATAGAGTATGGAGAGATTTTGGCGGAGTACTTACGCTGGGACCATTTTATGGAGAGGTCGTAAAAGCTGGATTAATAGAAGATGAACCGCTTCTGAAGAAACGCTGGCTTAACAGGATTGAGAAAGTATTCTCGGAAACCGGTATAACAGTACCAGGAGAGCCGCTGATTGAAAGCGGTAACGGCCGGAAAGGCGAGCATACGCCTGATCTTGCTGAAGCCCTTTCCACTCTTTCAGAAGTGTTTGCCACTAACCCGGCTTCCGGCTGGTAACAAAACGCAGGACCGGAAAGGAGAGACAGCATGGTTATACAATCTATGAATCTCAAAGAAAAAGTAATCTCAGCCCTCAAAGATGTAAAAGACCCGGAGATTGCTTCTGTAAGCATACTGGACCTGGGAATGATTGAAGACGTTGAGGAAAGAGAAGGCTCTGTACTCATCAAAGCGCTGCCTACGTTCGTTGGCTGTCCGGCCCTTCATATCATTGAAAGAGATATTAAACAGGCTGCCCGTGCTGTAGAAGGTGTGAAGGAGGTTCATGTGGAGTTTGTCTACACGCCGGCTTGGACAACAGACCGGATTACTGAAGAAGGCAAAGAGAGATTAAAAGAGTTTGGGATTGCGCCTCCACCGGCAAATCATGTGATGGGGGAACCGTGGAGCATCGATTGTCCGTATTGCGGCTCCTCATATGTAACCATGGAGAATATCTTCGGCCCGACCGCATGCCGCAGCATCCTATATTGCAAGTCTTGTAAAAACCCTTTTGAAGCGATGAAGCCTGTAGCAGATATGAATTGAAAAAGAAGGCTCTTTTCAAAAAATTGTTGCTTATGAGTGTAAAGAGCTTCATTGACAAGTTGATTGGAGTGCAAGGTGCGAGACTCCGGCGGGATGAAGCGTGACAGGTGAGACCAAGGAGGCGCTTGCGCCACGGGGCTCACCGCACGCCCCGCGGAAAGCGAGCAGCCTGAAACGGAGATCAACCGCCTTCCAAGAGCACCAAAGGTTACGAAAACAGCCAAAAAGAAAAAGGGGAACAGCCAGTTTTATAGAAATGATGTAATGCTGTCTTATTATGACGAACCAATAAATATACAGTCGAGAGGAAGATACAAATGGTAAAATTGATCGCACTTTATAAAACTCCGGAGAACAAGGAAAGATTTGATGACCATTATTTCGGTACACATACAGAAGTAACGAAAAAGATTCCAGGGCTTCGCAAAATGGAAGTAACAAAGATTGTAGGCTCCCCAATGGGAGAAAGCAAATACTACTTGCTCTGTGAAATGTATTATGACGATCATGAATCATTAAAAGCAGGGATGAAATCAGCTGAAGGAAAAGCTTCGGGCAAAGACTTGATGTCTTTTGCCGGAGACCTCGTTACATTGATGATCGGTGAGGAAGTGAATGAGTAATTTCACAACGATAACGTCAAAAGTAGAAGAGGGTATTGCACTGATTGAGCTTAACCGCCCCAAAGTGCTTAACGCCATCAACCGAAGCATGGTGTCAGAGCTTCTGTCTGCTTTTGAGCAATATGACCGTGATGACCAAGTGAAAGCGATCGTTCTAACCGGAAACGACCGGGCATTTGCGGCCGGAGCCGATATCGATGAAATGATGAATGACGATGCCATTACGCTTGAACTGCTTAACCAGTTCAAGGATTGGGACCAGCTGCACACCATCAAGAAGCCGATTATCGGAGCGGTAAGCGGATTTTGTTTCGGCGGCGGGTTTGAGCTTGCGCTGTGCTGTGACATCCTTTTTGCTTCTGAAAAAGCACAGTTCGGTTTTCCGGAAATCAAGCTTGGCGTGATGCCTGGTGCAGGAGGAACAGTCAAGCTGACCAAGCTCATGGGGCAGAAAAAAGCACTGGAATGGCTGTGGCTCGGTGAACCGATGACTGCGAAGGAGGCTCATCAGCACGGGGTGATCAACAGGGTAGTAGCTCCTGAACTCGTGTTAGAAGAAGCAATGAAATTTGCACGTACCATCGCCTCCAAAGCACCGCTCTCCTTACGGTTGATTAAAGAGACGGTCTATAAAGCGGTCGATGACTCTGTTCTCGACGGCATGCAGTTTGAAAGAAAAAATTTCTATCTGCTGTTTTCTTCTGAAGACCAGAAGGAAGGCATGAAAGCTTTTGCTGAAAAACGGCGGGCTAATTTCAAGGGGAAATAAGGAGGAGCGCTGATGTTTGAAACGATCATGTACGAAACAAGAGCCGGAGTAGCCTGGATTACACTGAACAGGCCCGACAAGCTCAACGCGTTCACGAGAGTGATGCATAAAGAGATGCTTTCCGCGTTAAAAACGGCCGGCAAAGATGAAGAAGTCCGTGCCATCGTTATCACTGGCGCAGGGCGTGCGTTCTGCTCCGGCCAGGATCTCGGTGGAAGCGACAATCCTGACTACGGAGAGGTTCTCCGCCAAGGTTATAATCCAATGGTCCAGGCGCTTGTTTCCATTGAGAAGCCGGTCATCGCTGCTGTAAATGGAGTGGCAGCCGGCGCCGGAATGAGTCTGGCACTTGCCTGTGACTTCAGGGTGGCTTCTGAAAGAGCGAGCTTTATCGAAGCGTTCATCCATGTAGGGCTTGTGCCCGATTCAGGCAATCTGTACTTCCTTCCGAGGCTTGTCGGACATGCGAAAGCCATGGAACTTGCTGTTTTAGGCGAGAAAATTTCTGCTGAACAGGCAAAAGAATTGGGTCTTGTCACAAAGGTTGTATCCGATGAAGTTTTTGTTCAGGAAGTGGAGACATTTGCGGTGAGATTGGCGAATATGCCGACGAAAGCAATCGGTCTGATCAAACGGTACATGAATAAAAGCTGGGAGAGCGATTTAAACGAAGTGCTGGAATATGAGGCACTTGCACAGAAAACAGCGGGCAGCACCCAGGACCATAAAGAAGGGGTTACCGCATTTATGGAAAAACGCAAGCCCGTGTTTACAGGGAAATAGATTGTATGCTGGAATGTGGCTGGTTCTAACCAGCTTCCATTCCTTCAGGAAGACAAACATTCGAGGATCTATATATAGCTGAAAAATAAAAAAAGCGGGCTGCAGCAGGGCTCGCTTTTGCAACATTCAAGGAATGTGGAGGAGATACCATTGATGCAATCCATCGTTGTTGTCGGATCAGGAGTAATGGGCAGAGGAATTGCCTACAGTGCAGCAGTAGGGGGCTTCCATGTGCAGCTGGTTGATGTTCAGGAGGAAGCGCTAAAAAACGCGGAACGTGAAATAGAAGCCATTTTTTCAAAAGGTGTTGCCAGAGGAAAGCTGGGTGCAGAAGAAGCTGAAACGGCGAAAAATCGGCTTTCTTACTCCAGCCATCTTTCGGAAGCGGCAAGCCAGGCTGACTTGGTCATTGAAGCCGTTCCGGAAAATCTTGAGATTAAAAAGGCTGTATTCAAAGAGCTGGACAAAGCAGCACCAGATCACTGCTTTTTAGCTACAAATACATCGACTATGAGCCCGACTGAAATCGGTTCATTTACGCAGCGTCCTGAAAAGGTCGTCGCTATGCACTTTTTCAACCCGGTCCACAAGATGCCGCTTGTTGAGATTGTAAGGGGGCATGAAACGAGCGATGAAACAGCAGCGGCGGTAAAAGAAGCAGCAGAGCGGATGGGAAAAGAAACGGTCATTGTTAACGAGTTTCCTGGCTTTGTAACGAGCCGGATTTCGGCGATGGTCGGAAACGAAGCGTTCTTTATGCTTCAGGAAGGTGTAGGTACTCCGGAAGAAATCGATAAAGCGATCAAGCTTGGTTTAAACTATCCGATGGGGCCGTTTGAACTTGGCGATCTTGTCGGTCTGGATACACGGCTTAACAACTTAAACTATCTTCATCAGACCCTCGGTGAAAAATACCGTCCATGTCCGCTTCTTGTTAAATATGTGAAAGCGGGAAGACTTGGCCGCAAGACCGGACGCGGCGTCTATGATTATATGATCGAGAAGGGCGGCGTAACCAAATGAGAGAAGCCGTTATTGTCGATGCAGTGAGGACGCCCATCGGCCGCTACAAAGGCGGGTTGAAAAACGTCCGGCCGGATGACCTTGCAAGTATTGCCATTAAGGCGTTACTGGAGAGAAATCCGAATGTACCAGCTGCAGAGGTTGAAGAAGTTATTCTTGGAAACGCAAATGGTGCAGGAGAGGATAACCGGAACGTAGCCCGCATGGCGGCGTTACTGGCAGGACTTCCTGTCGAGGTTGGCGGTACGACGATCAATCGATTGTGCGGTTCCGGACTTGATGCCTTTATCTATGGAGCAAGGGCCATCATGGCGAATGAGGGAGATATCTTCATTGTCGGCGGGACGGAAAGTATGACAAGAGCACCTTTCGTAATGGCGAAGCCGGATGCGGAATTTCCGCGCGGCGACATGAAGATGTTTGACACAACAATCGGCTGGCGGTTCATCAACCCGCTCCTTAATGAAAAGTATGGAACGGACTCCATGCCGCAGACGGCTGAAAATGTGGCGCAGCGCTGTGGAATTTCCCGTGAGGCGCAGGACAGCTTTGCGGCAGAGAGCCAGCACAGGGCCCAGAAAGCGATAGAAGCAGGGCGGTTTAACGAAGAAATCATTCCTGTAGTTTTAAAGGATAGAAAAGGCAATGAAACCATTTTTGATAAGGATGAGCATCCTAGACCAGGTACTACAGCTGAAAAATTGTCAGGGCTCAAACCTTTGTTTGCCGGCGGCACGATCACTGCAGGAAATGCATCCGGAGTGAATGACGGTGCAGCTGTGCTGTTGATGATGAGCGCTGAAAAAGCAAAGGAATTGGGCGTGAAACCTCTGGCGCGCTATAAGGCTTCTGCTGTTTCTGGTCTGGAGCCTTCAGTTATGGGGCTGGGGCCGATTGAAGCGAGCAGAAAAGCGGTGCAGCGGGCGGGCATCACGCTGGAGGAGCTTGGTCTGATCGAACTGAATGAAGCATTTGCCTCCCAATCTCTGGAGTGCATAAAACAGCTGGAGCTTGATCAGCAAAAGGTAAATGTGAACGGCGGCGCGATTGCTTTTGGACATCCGCTTGGAGCGAGCGGTGCAAGAATCCTTACGACGCTAATTCATGAGATGAAGAAACGAAACGTAAAGCATGGGCTGGCAACGATGTGCATCGGAGTGGGCCAGGGCATCGCTGCCGTCGTTGAAAATATAGAGGAGTAAGGGGAGAATGAAATGCCAGAAGCTATTCTTTATGAAGTAAAAGACCATATCGCTTATGTTACGTTAAACCGTCCTGAAGTGCTGAACTGCTTTAACTATCGAACACTTCAGCGGCTCGGTGAGGTTGTTGATGAGATTCATCATAATCAAGATGTCCGTGTTGTTATTTTTACAGGGGCAGGAGAGAAAGCCTTCAGCGCAGGAGCGGATCTCAAAGAGCGGCGCACCCTCTCAGAGGCCGATGTTAAACGCAACGTACGAAAAATCCGTGATGTATTTTCTGCGGTTGAGGCGCTTCCGCAGCCTACGATCGCCGCAATTAACGGCCATGCGTTCGGTGGCGGGTTTGAACTGGCGCTTGCATGCGACATTAGAGTTTCCGTTGATTCAGCTTCCATGGGCCTGACTGAGCTTAGCTGGGCGATTATTCCGGGTGCAGGTGGAACACAGCGGCTTCCGCGATTAATTGGGCAGGCTAAAGCGATGGAGCTTATTCTGACAGCCAAGAAAATGAAGGCTGATGAAGCCTGGCAATACGGCATTCTGAATAAAGCGGTGACTAGAGAAGAACTGTTGCCGGCGTGTGTAGAATATGCTGCCGCCATCCTGAAGAACGGACCGATCGCTGTGCAGCAGGCAAAGTACTCCATCAAGCACGGTATGGAAACCGACCTGCAGACAGGGCTTGCGATCGAGGCCAAAGCCTATGAAGTGACCATTCCTACAAAAGACAGAGTGGAGGCGCTTGATGCCTTCAGTGAAAAAAGACCTCCTGTTTTTAAAGGGGAGTAGATTTTACCTGGATGGCTTGTTCTGCTCTATGTGTTTTGGTAGGATAAGAGTCATCTAAATTGACAGTAAAGCAAATGAGGGACAGTCATGCAAAACAGTTTAAACACGCGTTCAATGATTTTTACGCTGTATGGAGATTACATACGCCACTATGGCAATGAAATATGGATTGGAAGCCTGATCCGCCTTCTTGAGGAGTTCGGCCATAACGAACAGGCGGTAAGGGCAGCCATCTCCCGTATGAACAAACAGGGCTGGATCGTTTCGCGCAAGCAGGGGAACAAGAGCTATTATTACTTAACTCCGCGCGGAGCAAGACGGATGGATGAAGCTGCAAAACGGATTTTTAAGCTGCAGCCCGAAAAATGGGACGGTACTTGGTACATGTTTACGTATACCATTCCCGAAGAAAAAAGAAGCATCAGGGACGAGTTAAGAAAAGAATTAGTATGGAGCGGATTCGGTCTTTTGGCCAACAGCTTCTGGATTTCTCCCAACAACCAGAAAGAACAGATCAAGCAGATGATGGAGAAATATGAGATCCAGGATTTTGTACACTTTTTCACGGCAACTTATGAAGGACCTCATGAGAACGCACAGCTCGTGAATGAGTGCTGGGACTTGGCGGATACTAACCGGAAATATGATGAGTTTATTAAGACGTACTCCCAAAAGTATGTGATTGATAAGAATAAGATTGAAAAGGGCGAGATGACAGATGGCGAGTGCTTTGTAGAACGAACAAAGCTCGTCCATGAATACCGCAAGTTCCTGTTTGTTGATCCAGGGCTTCCTCAAGAACTTCTCCCATCCGACTGGCTCGGAGATTATGCGGCCTCCTTATTTGGAGATTATTACAGAACACTCGCCGGTCCTTCCAGCCGCTTTTTCGAGGAGATCTATCAAGAAGGAAACGAACTGAAAAGAGACAAATCTTACAACGCGCTGAACCACCCGCTCATCCAGGAACTGTAGATTTGTAAACAAAAAGCACTTTCATCCTGAGCGGGAAAGTGCTTTTTATTTCCATTATTTTAACTCCTGCTTAAACTGCTGCCCTTTTTGCTGATACGTTTCAATGGTTATTCGGATAATCTCCAGGTCTTTGTCGTTCAACTCCCGAATGACTTGGCCGGGAGAACCCATGACCATGGTACGGGGCGGAATCTTTTTTCCGGGAGGGATAAGGGTGTTTGCTCCGATAAAGGCTTGTTCACCAATCTCAGCACCGTCGAGGATTGTAGCACCCATTCCGATCAGTGCACCCTTTCTGACCGTGCAGCCATGAAGGATGACATTATGCCCGATTGACACTTCATCCTCAAGAACAAGGGGATACTGCTCGTATAGATGCAGTGTGCAGTTATCCTGGACATTGCAGCGATCTCCAATGGTGATCGGCCCTTCATCCCCGCGAAGGACACTGTTAAACCAGATACTGGATTCTTTGCCGATTTTGACATCGCCAATGATATGTACGCCTGGGGCTATAAAAGCGCTTTCATCAATCTGCGGCTCTTTTCCGTTAAATGTGTAATTCATAGAATAGATTCTCCCTGTTGTTCTGACTTATAAAAAGTATAACAGATTCATAGAAAGGAGTAAGAAAATGAACACTGTATGCAAGATTTTAGGCATCCAATATCCCATTATTCAAGGAGGAATGGGGAATGTCAGCAATGCACAGCTGACAGCGGCTATCTCAAACGCAGGTGCGCTGGGGACAATTGGAGTAGGGACGATGCTCCCTGATGAAGTAGAAGCGATGATCGTGGAGGCTGCTTCGAAAACATCGAAGCCGTTCGCTGTCAATGTTCCGCTCACTGTGGCATCCAACGTAAAAGAAATCTTTAAGCTGATCATCAAGCACCATGTTCCCGTTGTTTCTTTATCAGCTGGAAATCCCGCCCCCTACATTCACAAGCTGCAGGAACACGGCATTAAAGTCATTTGCGTGGCCGCTTCTGTTTATCATGCGAAAAAGGCAGAAGACGCGGGAGCAGATCTCATTGTCGCAGAAGGATATGAGGCAGCTGGTTTAAACTCTCCATTTGAAACAACAACGATGACGCTCATTCCGCAGGTAGCCGATGCGATCAAGATTCCGCTGATCGCAGCTGGCGGCATCGGGGATGGACGAGGTGTAGCGGCCGCCATGATGCTCGGGGCAGAGGGTGTGCAGCTCGGTACGAGATTCATAGCAGTTAAAGAAGCACCGTTCCACCTGCGCTATAAAGAAGCGCTCATTCAGGCAGATGACCGGGATACAGTTGTTGTGGGCCGTTCGGTCGGAAGAATCCGCAGAGTGATGAAAGCTCCTTATGCCGAGAGACTGCTATCGAAGGAATCAGAAGGCATTACGCTCGAAGAATTTAATGCACTGACGACGGAAGACCAGCACATTGCAGGCGCAATAAAGGGTGACTTTGAGCAAGGATTCATCAACAGCGGGCAGATTGCAGGATTGATTAAAGACATGCCTTCAGCAAGCGAGCTGATACAGAAAATGATGAAAGATGCCGGACAGGCCATCAGCCGCAAGAGCAGCGAGGTTTCTAGCTGACAAAAACAAGGAACAGACCTTTAAAAGGAAAAGAATTTATAATATAATTAATTTTGTAAATAGTTTGAAAAATTTACTAGAGGCATGACCGTTCAACCAGTGCTGCAACGAGATAGGGAGATGTCTGCTGTAGTAAAAAGGGGGAAAAAGAGAATGATGAAGTGGAAGAGTTTACTCGGTGTTTCACTGGCTGGTATGGTGCTGCTGGCAGGCTGCGGAACATCGAAAGAAACGAACAGTGAGGAAAAAGGCGGCAAGGAAATCAAGATTGGTGTCACTCAGATTGTAGAGCACCCGTCGCTTGATGCGGCCTATAAGGGCTTTAAAAAAGCTATTTCTGCCAGCGGACTGAAAAATGTAAAGTATGATGTCCAGCTAGCGCAAGGAGATCCAAACAATTCTCAGACGATTGCCAAGAATCTTGTGGGTGAAAAAGTAGATCTCATTTTTGCCAACTCCACACCGAGTGCCCAGCATGCTCTTAACGCTACAAAAGACATTCCGATCGTATTTACTTCAGTAACGGATCCAGTCGGAGCCAAGCTCGTACAAAGCTTTGAAAAACCTGGAGACAACATTACTGGAACGACGGATACTCATCCTGATGCTATCCCAAAAACGATAGAGTTTATTGACAAACAGACCGATGCAAAAACAGTGGGCTTGATTTACAACAAAGGAGAACAGAACTCTGTTGCCCAGGTAGACCTTGTGAAAAAAGCGCTTGAGGAATCTAATCTGAAACCAGTGGAAGTCAGTGTCTCAACCTCTGCGGATGTGAAGCAGGCTGCAGAATCACTCGTCGGACGTGCGGATGTTTTTTATATCGTTACCGACAATACAGTAGTATCTGCCCTCGAATCCGTTATCAGTGTGGCTGAAGACAAAGATATACCGATGTTTGCAGGTGAGCTTGATTCTGTAAAACGCGGAGCCTTCGCCGCATACGGATTCGATTATTATGACATCGGCTATGAAGCCGGGCAGATGGCAGCGGACATTTTGAAAGGTAAAAAGAAGCCTAGCGAAATTAAGGTGCAATACCCTCAAAAGCTGAAACTCGTCATCAATAAGAAAGCTGCAAAAGCCATGAACATCAAACTGAAAACTGAATGGGATTCAATGGCTGAATATACAAAGTAAGTCTCCCGTGTTGGGTTTGACACATCGCTTTTGGTCAAATCCAGCACGTTTTTTTCGATGGCAAAGGGAAAGAGCAAACCGTATGCAGTTTATAAAGACAAACGCTTTTTAGGGGAGGAATACAGATGTTTGCACTCTTTAGCGCTTTGGAATCAGGTGTGATCTATGCCATTATGGCACTCGGTGTATACCTTTCGTTCCGTATCCTGGACTTTCCAGACTTAACGGTAGACGGAAGTTTTGTAACAGGTGCAGCGATATCTGCCAGTTTAATAGTCCACGGACAGAATCCTTTTATTGCCACGATGGCAGGAATACTCGCTGGATTTATCGCAGGCTGTATAACAGGAATCTTACATACCAAAGGAAAAATTAATCCGCTCTTATCCGGAATTCTCATGATGATCGCCCTCTACTCCATCAACCTCCGGATTATGGATCAGCGTTCAAATGTACCGCTTCTGGGAGAAGATACAGCATTTACTTTAATCACTTCCTTTTGGCAGAAACTTGGGCTCGACAGCATGTTCAATAAGCTGTTCACAGCTATTGGACTGGGAGATAGTCTTCCAAAAACCTGGGGCATCTTTTTTGTCATGGCGATCGTGACGATTCTTATCAAATTTGCAGCTGACTGGTTCCTGAAAACGGAGATTGGGTTGGCACTCCGGGCGACTGGAGACAATAAGCGGATGATCCGAAGTTTTTCGGCAAACACGGATGGCTTAACGGTTCTTGGGCTGGGGTTGTCAAACGCTCTTGTCGCTTTTGCTGGTGCACTCATCGCCCAATACGGAGGTTTTGCTGACGTCGGGATGGGGATTGGCATGATTATTATCGGACTCGCTTCTGTCATTATCGGTGAAGCTTTGTTCGGAACAAAGTCCATTGCCCGTGCAACGCTTGCGGTTGTTTTAGGGGCCGTTGTTTATCGCATCATCATTGCCTTTGCCCTGCAGATTGAATTTTTTGAAACGGGTGATTTGAAATTGATTACAGCGCTGATCGTTGTCTGCTCTCTTGTCCTTCCTAAACTGCTGGAAGCGAGAAAGGAACAGGCGAGGAAAACGAGGAGAAAGCAGCTGAACCATCAGACTATGGACAGAAAGGGTGAAGAAATTGCTGCATCTAAATTCGGTTCATAAAATCTTTAACGAAGACACACCCGATGAAAAAATCGGCCTGTCGAACATCAACCTGCAACTGGAACCTGGAGATTTTGTCACAGTTATCGGGAGCAACGGAGCGGGAAAATCAACCTTAATGAATGTTATTTCAGGTGTACTGTTTCCCGATGCAGGCCAGGTTATGATTAAAGGAAAAAACATACTTTCTTTGCCTGAACATAAACGTTCCAAGTTTATTGGAAGGGTCTTTCAGGACCCAATGGCGGGAACGGCTCCGACGATGACGATTGAGGAAAATCTGGCGATGGCTTACGCGCGCAATAAGAGAAGAACTCTTAAACGGGGGATTACGAGAAAATCCAGGGACTTCTTTAAGGAAGCAATAAAGTCTCTTCATTTGGGCCTGGAAAACCGTTTTACCGCTAAAGTCGGCCTGCTATCCGGAGGTGAACGCCAGGCGCTGTCCCTGCTTATGGCAACTTTTACAGAGCCCGATATCCTGCTTTTGGACGAGCATACAGCAGCACTTGATCCTTCCCGCGCGGCGCTCATTACGGAGCTGACGAAGGAGATTGTGGCCGCACACGGGCTTACTACCTTAATGGTCACTCATAACATGCAGCAGGCGATCGACCTCGGCAACCGGCTGATTATGATGGATAAAGGGCAGATCATCCTGGATGTCGATGAAGTCAGCAAAAAGTCTCTAACCGTAGAAAGTCTTCTCAATGAGTTTCAGCGCATAAGAGGAGAAAAAATGGCGAGCGACAGGGCTCTTCTTTCATAAATCACGAGGCAAAACTAAAGCTGTGTTCCGGCAGGAACACAGCTTTTTATACATTTTGAGGGCGTTTGTTGGAGGGGCTTTTGAGCCAGGAGCGAATTCCTCGCCCCGCGTAAGGTTCATCTGAAAAACGGGGAAGAACATGAAGATGGGCATGCAGGATATGCTGGCCGCCAATTTCGCCGCTGTTCCAACCGATATTATAGCCATCCGGCTTCAGTGTTCGATCAAGATAAGCTTTAGCGAAGGCCAAAAGACTGTAGGTATCGTTCCATTCTTCCTGTGTAAGATCAAAGACAGACGGCCGGTGAGCTTTTGGAATGATCAATCCGCTTCCTTCAAGGATCGTCTGGTTTTGCGGGCTTTGGATATACAGACACGTTTTGTTTTCGAACACAATCTCCTGATCCTCCAGCCCGAATGGCTGGCATAAAAGACACTTTTCCATATTTTCACTCCTTCTGGTTTTTATTTTTTCATAGTCTTGCTATATTGTATAGATTTGAAATCTTCAGGCTATTCATTGACTGACTATTCAACAAAATGATATCATTACGTTAAGAAAACGTTATATAATTATCGTGTTTAAACGAATGAATAAATGAGGGCATGGACCATTAGCTGGAATATGTCCTCATTGTCTGCGGTCTAACGAATGGATGTATCTATTAAGAGGTGATGTCATGAAACCAGGAATGAAAATCGGTGATACAGCAACCATTACAGCTGTAGTGACACCGGATATGTTTGCGCAATTCGAAGGAAAACTCGTTCATCCTGCTTATTCCACCGTATCCATGGTCTATCATATGGAGTGGGCAGCGAGGCAGATTATTCTGCCTTACCTTGAAGAAGATGAGGAAGGAATAGGTGGAGGAATCAAAGCTTCCCATCTAGCGCCTACACCTGAAGGAATGAAGCTTGAAATACAAGCAACCCTTACAGAACTAAAAGGAAGAGCTGTGATATGCAAAGTTGAAGTAAGAAATGAAAAAGCAACAGTAGGAGAGGGAGAGGTCACACAATACATTCTTCCAAAAGAAAAAATCTCTCAGAAACTGCATGAAATGACGAGCTAAATGCCATAAAATGAAAGCGCTTACTTTAAAGCGCCAAAGAGATAAAGGATCACCAAGGGGGAGTAAGCATGTTTGAAAAGATATCACAGCATGAACAGGTTGTATTCTGCAACGATCAAGCCACCGGCTTAAAAGCCATTATTGCAATACATAACACCACGCTTGGGCCGGCACTAGGAGGCTGCAGAATGCGCCCGTATAAATCAACGGATGAAGCACTTGAGGATGTACTTCGGCTGTCGAGGGGGATGACGTACAAGTGTGCTGGAGCAGACGTGGATTTTGGGGGAGGAAAGTCGGTGATCATCGGCGATCCGACAACAGATAAATCTCCGGCATTATTCCGTGCTTTCGGCCAATTCGTAGATTCTCTTAACGGCCGCTTTTATACAGGCACAGATATGGGGACAACACCGGATGACTTCGTGCATGCCCTGAAAGAAACGTCCTGTATAGTAGGTGTGCCGGATGAATATGGAGGAAGCGGGGATTCGTCCGTCCCTACTGCACAGGGTGTCATATACGGGCTTCGAGCAACCATCCAGGCGCTGTATGGCTCAGAAGATCTTTCCGGTATGTCCTACAGTGTACAGGGGCTTGGAAAAGTTGGCTATAAGGTAGCGGAGCAGCTTGTCGCTGCCGGTGCCCATGTGTACGTCACCGATATTAACCAGCAGGCGCTAAAGAGTATCGTGGACCGGGCGGAGCTTCTTCCGGGAACGGTTGAAGTTGTTGATGGCGATGAAATTTACGGAGTGAACGCTGATATATTTGTTCCTTGTGCACTTGGAGGTATTGTCAATGACGAAACCATCGACAGGCTCAAGGTCAAAGCGGTTGTCGGAAGTGCAAACAACCAGCTGCTTGAAGACAAACACGGAATCTATCTTCAGCAGAAAGGAATCCTTTACGGACCGGACTATATCGTGAACGCCGGCGGGTTGATCCAGGTCGCTGATGAGCTTTACGGACCGAATAAGGGCCGTGTGCTGAACCAGACTAGAGCCATCTATGATTCTCTTCTGGCAATCTATAAACAGAGCAAGGAACAGAATCTATCTACCATGGAGGCAGCCAACCGCTTCTGTGAGGACAGGATTGAACACCGACAACAGCGAAACAGTTTCTTTTCCCATGATAAAAGACCGAAATGGAATGTGCGGCATTAAAACGGAATCTATCAAATTAAAGGGGGAGTTAGTGTGGAAAGTCAATTTCCGAAGAAGCAGATTTTAAACGAAAAGGGAATGCTGGTGGATGATTCATATAAAAGCAGGCTGACGGAAGAACTCGTGAAAAATCTCTATACGAAAATGCTGAGAGCCCGTCTCTTTGACCGCAAAGGAGTAAATCTTCAGCGGCAGGGCCGAATCGGAACGTACGTGCCGTTTGAAGGCCAGGAAGCGGCGCAGATCGGCAGTGCCATGGCGATGGGAGAAGGAGACTGGATGTTCCCTACCTACCGTGACCATGGGGCGACGTTAACGTTCGGACACTCCGTAAAGAATGTGCTTCTCTATTGGAAAGGCCGCCAGGAAGGCTGTATTCCCCCCGCTGGAAAGAACATTTTTCCGCCTGCCGTTCCGATTGCTTCTCAGCTTCTTCATGCAACCGGGACAGCATGGGCTGAAAAAATGAAAGGAACTGACCGTGCCTCCATCGTTTACTTTGGAGATGGAGCGACCTCAGAGGGTGATTTTCATGAAGGGCTTAACTTTGCGAGCGTGTTTAACATTCCGGTTGTCTTTTTCAACCAGAACAACGGTTTTGCCATCTCTGTTCCAATTGAAAAGCAAATGAAGGCAAAGACCATCGCACAAAAGGCACTCGGCTATGATATTGAAGGAATAAGGCTGGATGGCAATGATGTATTTTCCGTGTACTTCCATACGAAAGCGGCCATTGAAAAGGCAAGGGCTGGAGGCGGTCCTACTTTAATTGAGGCCGTTACCTGGAGATATGGTGCCCATACGACAGCAGACGATCCGTCCAAATACAGAGACCAAAACGAGAGTACGATTCGGCGTGAAACGACTGATCCTCTTATCCGGCTGGAAAAGTATATGAAGATGGAAAACATCTGGGACGGCCAATGGGCTTCAGATCTTGAAAAAGAAATAACGGCGGAGATTGAAGCAGCCGTTAAAGAAATGGAAAACGAAAAACCGCCGCACGTTAATGACATGTTTGATCATGTTTTTGCAGAAAATCCATGGCCGATCAACGACCAAAAAGAAGCGTATGCGCTTATGAGGGGGGAGTAAGATGACAACTGCAGCAGTTGAAACGAAAAAGCTGACACTTGTTCAGGCTGTAACGGACGGGCTTAGAACGATGATGAGGGAAAGCAAAAAAGTCATCGTTTTAGGTGAAGACGTCGGGCGCAACGGAGGAGTTTTCCGGGCGACGGACGGTTTGATGGATGAGTTTGGCGAAAAGCGTATCATTGACACTCCGCTGGCTGAGTCAGGGATTATCGGTACATCCATTGGGCTTGCGATGAACGGCTTTCGCCCTGTAGCAGAAATGCAGTTCCTTGGCTTTATTTATCCAGCATTTAACCAGATCATGACTCATGCTTCAAGGATAAGAGCAAGAACACTAGGTGCTTTCACGGTCCCTATGGTTATCCGTGCTCCGTTCGGTGCAGGTGTGCGCGCTCCTGAAATCCATTCTGATTCGGTGGAAGCTCTGTTCACTCACATGCCGGGAATCAAAGTGGTTGTTCCGTCGAATGCGTATGATGCCAAAGGGCTGCTCATCGCGAGCATAGAGGATCCGGATCCAGTGCTTTTCCTTGAGCCGATGAGATGCTACAGAAGCTCAAAGATGGATGTTCCAGAAGGAAAGTACACCGTAGAAATCGGTAAAGGAAGTGTTCTGAAAGAAGGAGAACACGTAACATTACTGACTTATGGGGCGATGGTCGATACAGCATTAAAAGCAGCAGAAGAAGCAGAAAAACAAGGGGTAAGTACAGAAGTTATTGATCTGCGTACACTGTATCCGCTTGATAAAGACCTGATCGCCCAAAGTGTCCAAAAGACAGGCAGAGTAGTCATCGTACACGAGGCATCATCTACAGGAGGCCTTGGAGATACCCTTGTTTCTTTAATCAACGATACTTCATTCCTTTATATGAAGGCGCCGGTAGAACGGGTTACCGGTTTTGATACGCCAGTACCGATGTTTGCCCTGGAGGACCATTATCTTCCGGACGCAGCAAGAGTAACATCAGCAATTCATAAAGTGATTAACTTTTAGGAGGCTGTAAAAATGGTTGAAGTAAAGTTGCATGACATAGGCGAAGGGATGCATGAAGGAGAGATCATTCATTTCTTTGTAAAACCTGGAGATACGGTTTCCATTGACCAGCCTCTTGTTGAAGTTCAAACCGATAAAGTGACCGCAGAACTGCCGTCACCAATCGCAGGCAAGGTTACTGACATTCTTGTGAAGGAAGGAGAGACGGTCACTGTAGGAACGGTTCTTCTTACTCTGCAAGGAGAGGGTTCTGGCCAAGAGTCTATAACGGAGATTGACTCTCCAAAGGTGGTGCAGGAACCAACAGCACAAGCACCTGAAAGAGAAGCTTCCATCGCGATGCTGAATAAGCGGGTTATGGCTGCACCTTACACCCGTAAAATAGCGAGAGAGCACGGCGTTGATATCGAACAGGTGACAGGCACCGGACCGGCAGGAAGAATTACAGAACAGGATGTATTGTCGTTTGCAAAAGGAAGTACAGAACCGAAAGCATTCGAAATTCATGCAGCCGCCGAGCCTGCCGTAAAGCTGGAAATCGAAAATCGCTCTGCAGAAGCAGAGGAAATTCCATTCAGAGGCCGCCGCAGGCAAATCGCGAAAAAGATGACTCAATCGCTGTTCACCATTCCACATGTTACCCATTTTGAGGAAGTGGATATGACGAATTTGCTTGAATTAAAGAAGCAGATGAAAGAGCTGGATCCTAACAACAACAAGGGATTCAACGTTTCTGTAGCAGCGTTTTTTGTAAAAGCCATTCAGCTTGCACTGCAGGATTTCCCAATCTTCAACAGCAAACTGGATGAAGAAAAAGAAGTCATCAGACTTGAGAAGCAAGTGAATATCGGTATCGCCACAGATGCTGAAGATGGTCTGATTGTGCCGGTGATCAAGAATGTAGAACGCAGAACCATTAAAGATATTAATTCCGATATGAAAGAAAAAATAATGAAGGCAAAAGAAGGCAGGCTCACAAGAGATGAACAGACTGGCGGGACCTTCACGATCTCAAATGTCGGGCCCTTGGGCAGCATGGGTGCGACCCCGATTATAAACCATCCCGAAGTTGCTTTAATGGCTTTCCATAAAACGAAGAAGATGCCTGTTATCATCAACGACGAGATTCAGATCAGATCCATGATGAACCTTTCGATGTCGTTTGACCACCGAATCGCTGATGGGGCAACGGCAGTTCAATTTACAAACCGTTTTAAAGAACTGATTGAAAATCCTTCCGTCATGGTATTGGAGCTGATATAAAATGGTCGTAGGAGAATTTACACAAAAGCGGCAGCTGATCATAGCGGGTGGAGGGCCAGGAGGCTATAATGCAGCCATCCGTGCGGCACAGCTCGGCATGGAAGTGACCATCATAGAAAAAGAAAAGCTGGGCGGGGTCTGCCTGAATACGGGATGCATTCCGTCCAAGACACTGACGCATGCGGCGGCAGCATTCGCGTCATTGTCTCATTTGAACGAAATGGGCATCCAAACAGGAGAAGCTGGATTTGAACTGCAGACATTTAAAGCGTATCAGCAAAAAACAGTATCAGCTCTGCAAAAAGGGGTAGAGGCTCTTTGCAAAGCAAATAAAATCGAAGTCATCACCGGTACAGCTACATTTATGTCTGGGAACCGGATCGGTGTAGATTCCGGCCATCATTATGAAATGTATGAGTATGAAAAAGCGATTATTGCCGTGGGAGCATCGCCTGTATTACCTCACGGAATCGTGCCGGTGGAAGGAAAGATTATCAGTGCCGATGAACTTCCGCGCCTTCAGGAGCTGCCAGAACATCTTGTGATCAGCGGATCGGATTACATCGCGCTTGAAACGGCAATGGCTTATCGAAACCTGGGCTCGGAAGTTTCCGTCATCTGTGAGGACGATACATTTGGACTGGATGAATCCATCTCTAAAGAACTTCATCGGGTATTAAAAAAGTCCAAGATTAAGCTTTTCAAAAACAGCACACTGCTCGAAGCCTATTCATCAGAAACCAATGTCGCTATTACCATTCAAAGCGATCAGGAGAAAATCACTCTGGATGCCAGCCACCTGATGGTTTCAGGTGAATCCAGGCCAAACACGAAGGATCTGGGATTGGAATTCTTAAACATCAGCACCGATAAGCAAGGATTTATAATGGTCAATGAATTCGGTGAAACAAATGTTGATGGAATTTATGCTGCAGGAGACTGCACAATCGGCAGGAGGCTTGCCAGCAAGGCGATCAAGCAAGGAAAAGTGGCGGCTGAGCATATCAGCGGCATGAACACATCCTTTAACTTGGCGCTGGTACCGCTTATCATTCAAACTGTTCCTCCAATCGCATCAGTAGGATTGACAGAAGGAGAGGCGAGGCAGCAAGGCTATGAGGTGAAGACCGGCCAGTTTGCCATGGGAGGCAACGGGTTTGCCAGTATTGCCGGACAGAAGGATGGTCTCACAAAAATGGTCATTGATGAGAAGACAGATCTTCTCCTCGGTGTTCACATGATGGGTGCCGGTGCAGCGGAATTAATTCAGGCAGGTACAACGGCCCTTGAAATGGTAGCCAGGGATGAAGACATAGCCTATCCGGTTTATGCGCATCCATCGTTAAGTGAAGCATGGCTTGAAGCGGTTGAGCACGCAGCCGGAAAAGCGATTCATATTCCGCCTGCCAGGAAAAAGGCAACCTCACGATCGTAATACAAACAGAAAACAACCTTCCATCGTTTTGGAAGGTTGTTTTCTATGGATAATAAATCATCATCGTTATTCTTACAGGGTCATTCTCCTGATTTTCATATACATGAACATAGTCTGCAGCAAAACGAATATTTTCACCTGCTGACAAATTAAAATAGTTTTGATGGACAGTTAATGAGAGGCAGCCTTTTTCCACGAGAATGTATTCTTCTACACCATCCCCATGGGGCTCAGACGTATAATGGCATCCGGGAAGAAGTTCGACAGAATAGATTTCGAAGGATTTTCCAGGCTCCATAGGAAATAGCGGCCTTACAAGGAATGTCCCATCTTTGTCTGCTATCGGTTCAACATCCGCAGTGTTTACTTTTTTGATAGCAGGCTGATCCTCCTCCAAAAAGGAACTGAACGAAACACCTAACCCATTTGCGATTTTCCACAGTGTACTGACGGTGGGATTGGATTCTCCCCGTTCAATCTGGCTGAGCATGGGTTTAGAAACTCCAGTTGCATTTGCCGTTTTTTCAAGGCTCCAGTTGCGCTGCCCTCTCATCGCTTTTAACCTTCTGCCTATAACTTCATTCAAATTCATAAAAAGAAATTCTCCTTGTTGTTTCGTTTTATATAACATACAATATGTATAATATAACATATTATCTGAAAATGAAGCTAATAAAGGAGTGTTCTACATCATGCTGCCATTCCCTTCTGCAGAAAAGGAAAGTCACCCATTCTCTACAGGTATTCAGGCGGGGCTATCTATTGCTATTGGTTATTTGCCGATTGCTTTTACATATGGATTGCTGGCGAAATCAAGCGGGCTGTCGTTGGTTGAAACGGTTGGAATGAGTGTCATCGTTTTTGCAGGTGCTTCCCAGTACATTGCTCTTTCGATGATTGGAGCAGGTACGGGTGCTTTTGAAATCATCATAACCGCGTTTATTATGAATATCCGCCATTTATTGATGAGTGCTTCATTAAACGAAAGAATGAAAGATGACGCTAAGTGGATTAAAGCTATTTACGGATTTCTGATTACCGACGAGACGTTCTCAGTAGCAGCCACACGAACAGAAAAGAAGCTGACATCAGCTTTTATGCTCGGTTTAGGTTTAATTGCGTATGGCAGCTGGGTCGTTAATTCAGGGGTCGGCTATTTGATTGGTGCTGGACTCCCTGCAACGATCCAAAACGGTATGGCAGTTGCTCTTTACGCGATGTTCATCGGGCTCTTGATTCCTTCTGCGAAAAAATCACGAAAAGTCATCGCATTGGCAGGAACAGCTGCACTTCTTAACTCGCTCTTTTCTCTTTATGAACCGTTGGCAGGCGGCTGGGGAATCATTTTATCAACTCTTATTTCTTCGGTAGGTATTGAATTTTTTGTTAAGGAGGAGAAGGTTCATGGAAAATAATCTGCTTTGGATGATTGCAGGCATGGGAGTTGTGACTTATCTTCCGCGTGTCCTGCCTCTTGTACTCATCAATACGAACCGAATTCCTCCCAGACTGCAGCGGATTTTAAGCAATGTTCCTTTTGCCATTCTCGGAGCATTGATTTTCCCCGGTATCCTGCATATAAACGGGGACAGTATGTGGTTTGGATTATTGGGGGCATGTGTGGCAGGCTTGACCGCGTATCTGAACTGGAACATAATTTTAGTGGTTTTAAGCTCTGTTGCGGCTTTAAGCATTTGCTCCTTTTTTATGGGATGACAAAAGTTACCACGTTAGGATAGGCATCCATTAGAAAGTTGGCGAATGGTATGGGTTTACATCTTATTCGATTTGCTGCAATTGGATTGTTTTCTACAACCGTGTTATCGCTTATTCTTTTTCAATGGCTGTTTTCGTAACCTTTGTTGCCCTTGGGAGTGGTTGATTTCCGTTTCAGGCTGCTCCCTTTCCGCGGGGCGTGCGCTGAACCCCTCGGCGCAAGTGCCTGCGGGTTTCACCTGTCACGCTCGTCCCGCAGGAGTCTCGCACCTTCCACTCCAATCAACTTGTCAATGAAGCTCTTTACAAAAATGTTCCCAAAGCAACAATCTTTTAGAAATGAGCCTTTTCAATCTGTAGAAGTCCTTCATGCTTTCATCGATGTGTTTACAGGTTTTTTTCATAATGATTAAAGGGTAAAGAGCTATTGTGCTCTTTTTTTATTACAGCAAATGCGCTTGCATTCTTATAAATAATTAAGGTAATGTATTGAAAAAAAGGGGTACACTGAAAAAAGGAAAGAAGAGATAAAGGATGATAAGATGAAACTGATAGCAATAGATATGGACGGAACACTTGTAAGCAAACAATTGAAAGTGACGAAAGCGAACAAAGAAGCTATTGAGAAAGCCAGGGAAAAAGGCCATATGGTTGTGATTGCTACGGGACGTTCATTTGATGAAGCGAGATATACACTCAGTGAAGCAGAATTGTATCTTCCGTTGATTTGTGTGAACGGCGCTGAGATTCGCTCGGATAAATGGGAAAAGGTTACGAGCATTCCTATCCCGTCAAAACAATACTTTGACATTGAAAAAGCGCTTCGTGCCAACGACATCTATTATGAAGTGTATACGAGTGAGGGCACCTATACAGATAACCGTGAAAAAGCGTTTAAAGTCATGAAAGACATCGTTCTGACTTCAAACCCTGAAGCCACAGAAGACGATGTCCATAAAGCGGCATTAAGGCGGTTTAAATTGGGTACAGTTAAATATATTAGCGATTATGACAAGCTGATGGAAAAAGAAGGTCTCGAAGTATACAAAATTTTGGCCTTCTCCAGTGAGCAGGAAAAAATCGCAAACTCTGTAGACAGGCTGAGCAAGATTGATCATCTGGCCGTCAGTTCATCCGCAAATAATAACCTTGAGATTACAAATGCGGATGCTCAAAAAGGAGTTGCCCTTGAGAAGTTTGCCAAACTGCACAACATAAGCCTGAACGATACGATGGCGATCGGGGATAACTATAACGATGTCTCCATGCTTGAAAAGGCAGGCATCAGTGTTGCCATGGGGAATGCTTACGATGAAATCAAACAGATTGCAAAACATGTGACCAAAACGAATGATGAGAGCGGAGTCGCCTATGCGATCGAAAATTATTTGGAAGAACGGAAGACGAGCCTTGCTTAACAGGCTTGTCTTTTTTTGTTGAGAAATATTTTCCGCGGATCATTTTTAAATTTTACAATATTTATACTTTCTAAATATTCGTTTACCTCTTATTTACACCTGCTTTATTACCGCTTAATACTCCCTTGGTACGCTTGGTCTGTTCGATAACGCGGAAGGGGAGAGTAAGTTGAACCAAAAAATGACTTCTTTACTAAGTGCGGCCGTTCTTGGAGCCAGCCTGTTTTCAGGACATAATGCGGATGCTGAATCTGTTCAAAAACACCATGACGTTCTTGACGTCGCACATCGAGGTGCATCTGGCTATGCTCCGGAACATACGCTGGCTTCCTATCATATGGGTGACAAGATGCATGGAGACTATATTGAGATTGACTTGCAGATGACGAAAGACGGCAAGCTGATCGCTATGCATGATGAAACCGTCGATCGTACAACAAACGGAACGGGAGAAGTGAAAGATTTCACTTTAAATCAAATCAAACAGCTTGATGCGGGTTCTTGGTTTAATGAAAAATATCCGCAATATGCGAAGCCGATGTACAAAGGGTTGAAAGTACCTACACTTGAAGAGATTTTCAAGACATTTGGCAAAAACAAAAATTACTACATAGAAACGAAATCACCAGATGTGTATCCAGGTATGGAGGAGAAGCTCATCAGCCTCGTGAATAAATATCACATCAATAAAGACACGCTGCTCGTTCAATCGTTCAGCAAAGACAGCCTGCTGAAAGTGCACAAGCTTGACCCATCTTTAAAATTAATTCAGCTTCTTGAATATAAGAAGCATGCAGTTTTAACTGACCAGGATCTTAATTCCTATAAGCAATATGCAACTGGAATCGGTCCAAACAAAGATTTCCTGGATAAAGCTTATGTACAAAAAGCGGTAAACGGCGGATTGGAAATTCATCCTTACACCGTGAATGAAACAGCAGATATGCAACGATTGATCGATTGGGGAGTAACAGGGATGTTCACGAACTTCCCGGATAAGCTTCATCAAGTGATTGAGAAAAATAAACAGGAGCAAAATCATCGCCCTGTAAACGCAGAATGATGAGAAAGCCGCTCAGATGATGAGCGGCTTTTCGTTATTTTTTTGAGCAATGTAAAGGGTACCATCTTCCTGCAGCTGTGCAAAAAAAACAGATTTATAGGAAGAGATACCAGCATTTTGCAGTTTTTTCTGGATCCATTCCTCAGTAAGTCCATATTCCCGCAAGTTTCCTTGCATCACAATTCCGTCAACAATCAGTTCGGAAGGGAGGAAATGGGAGGGAGCAGCATCAGGCGTTTTCTTCTTTTTTATACTAAGCTGTCCGTTGGGCTCAAAGATAGCATAATCTACTTCTGTTATAGAGAAGATTTCCTGGTTTCTCAGCAGCATGCACAAATCATCCAGACCGAGATTGAGCTTATCCAGCGCCTGCTGCATAATCATTCCTTTTTTTATAACAATGCAAGGCTCACCCTCCAGAGCCAATTTGGACTTGGGTGACCGTTTAACAAGAAATTCGATAGCCAGGAGAGCAAAACTCCATATCAAAACCGCGACTAAGCCATTGGAAATAGGAACCTCTCTATAGTGAATAATCATTTCTCCGACGATGTTGCCAAAGGCTATACTCGTCGCATAATTAAAGTAGGTTAGCTCTCCTAACTGTTTCTTTCCAAATACTTTTGTAAAGATCAATAGAAAGATCAAACCAAGTAATGTCCTGACTACTGTTTCTGTGATACCGTTCATCCGCTCACCTCTTTGCTATTCCCATTTTTACCGAAAAGAAAGAAGAGCAAACAAAAAAGATGGCTTTAAAGGCCATCTTTTTTTGATTAGCATCCCCATGTCATTTTTTGCATAAGAAGATGGCACAGAATAAGCTGTTTCAACCTTTGCCTTAGGATTTCCACCTTGTGTTCTTCTGCTTTTGGCATGAAATTGATGGCAAGAATGGATGAAAGCTCTCTGACCGAGGGACGTATATCACCTGGATATAAAAATGGAAAAAAAAGTTAACCTGAATACTCAGCCTGTTTTACTTCCGAAAATAATGAGCATACAATAAAGAGGAGAGGAGTTGTGTATATGCGTGAAATGATAGAAAAAAGCAAGCTTTTAATCTTTGATTTAGATGGCACCCTTTATGAGGACACTGATCATTTTGACTATTATTGCCGTCTACTTCAGCAGCGGGCGGATATATCGATACAAGGAGAGTTTTATAACTCTTATGAAGAGATGAAACAGGGGAAACATCCTGTTGCCATCGGAAAAGTGTATGACTTGAAAGAAAATGCGTCGCTCACTGTCGATCCCCTGACTTTGCAGGTAACGGCTGCACATCTTTGGGACGGTACTCAAATGAATGAAGAAACCATGAAGAGGGAGTACTCTGGAGAACTTACATATGATTTTGAACGCTTTATCGCTATTGGGGATGGCTGGTGGCTGCCCTATGTTACCGCCATGCATTACGGTCTGAGCCAGCAGGATACATGGGATTGCTACAACGCGACAAAGGTGTATATGGTCAGTGATGAGTTTTCACTCACAAAAACGCCATTATTGAAGGAAAGCCTTGAGAAACTGAAGAAGAAAAAACACCTTGTTCTGATGACAAACAGTGATAAAGAAGATGCGCTGCGTCTGCTCCTTGAACTGGAGCTGCAGGATGTGTTTGATGAGATCTTTCCTTCCTCACAGAAGCCTGTAAAGACCAAAGAGATTCTGATGGCCATTACGTCCAAATATAAGGTGAAGCCGGATGAAGCGGTTTCCATCGGAGATAATTTTATCAACGAAATCGCACCGGCCCTGCTGATGGGGCTAAATGCCGTGTACATACAGCCGAATGGCTACGATCTCCAGCATGACAATCTTTATATTGTTCCTACTTTGGGACAGGCTTTTTAAAAGATGTGAAAGCTTTTGCTCTTTTTTGTTCTAATTTGGACAAAGTTACCTAAACTAGGAATAGGATGTCCGTAAGGGGGAGAGCGTGTGAAAAAAGCAATTCTGGTCGCTATTGGCTTTATTTTGTATGGAGCCGCCATGTGGTATTACTTAATGCATGGGGCTCAGGCCGATCTGCCGGTACAATTCCGGGGTTCTGCTGCTGATCCTACCATGTTTATGAATGATAGGCAGCTTAAGCTGAGCTATGATTTCTCAAGGATAAAGGATTGGATCTACTTTTTGTCTGTTCCGCTGGAATGGCTGATCTATCTGCTCGTTTTAGGGTTTGGAATATCAAAAAAAATGAGGAGTACTGTCAAGCAAGTGACCCGTTTTTCAGTCATCCATACAGCTCTTTATGTCCTTTTGCTGTCCTTTGTGAGCTGGATTTTGACCTTTCCGCTTCGATACTACAGCTATA
Organism: Fictibacillus sp. WQ 8-8; assembly: GCF_024494405.1. Classification (NCBI taxonomy): domain Bacteria; kingdom Bacillati; phylum Bacillota; class Bacilli; order Caryophanales; family Fictibacillaceae; genus Fictibacillus; species Fictibacillus sp. WQ 8-8. Next base: position 176,764 of record NZ_JAMXKG010000006.1, on the reverse strand, counting down.
CGATCTCAAGGGATTATCATATCTCCGTACAGCCGTTCAAGGGATGGATGAAAGACAGTTTGATCGACTTTTGGGTAGGATGGATATTTACGGTATTAACTGTACTCGTCATCTACTTTTTTATCCGTAAAAGTAAGAAGAAGTGGTGGCTGTACGCGTGGCTGATCTCCATTCCGTTCACCATCTTTATGTATTTCATCCAGCCCGTTGTGATTGATCCGCTCTATAATAAATTTTATCCTTTAAAGGACCAGGTGCTGAAGGAGAAAATATTAACGCTGGCCGAACGGGCAGATATACCGGCTTCCAACGTATATGAAGTGAACATGTCGGAAAAGACCAATTCCCTCAATGCTTATGTAAATGGCATAGGGTCCAACCTGCGAATTGTATTATGGGATACGACGCTCGATAAACTGAACGATAAACAGGTTTTGTTTGTCATGGCCCACGAGATGGGGCATTATGTGATGAAACATCTGTATCAGAATCTCATAGGTGCGATCATCCTGTCGTTCTTCGGCCTCTTCCTGGGAAGCAGAATTTATTCCTGGGCGATCTCAAAGTGGGGCAAACGGTGGGGTATCAAAGGAGTGAGTGATATCGCTGGCTTGCCGGTGCTTCTCCTGATATTCAGTCTATTGTCGTTTGTTGCTGGTCCTGTTGAAAATGCGTTTTCCCGTAAAGCGGAGAAGGATGCAGACCGCTATGCCATTGAGATGACCAAGAATCCCGACTCAGCAGTTGGAGCTTTCCAGCAGCTGACGATCTCAGGGCTCAGCGAAGTGAATCCGCCAAAGCTCGTGAAGTTCTTTTTGTATGGCCACCCCACTATGCTCGAAAGGATTACCTTCCTCGATTCCTATAAACAAAAATACGAACCAAAGGAACTGGAGAAAGCAAAAAAGCAACAGCGATGATAAAAGAAAAAGGTTGTTTTCGTAACCTTTGTTGCTCTTAGGAGTGGTTGATTTCCGTTTCAGGAGGCTCGCTTTCCGCGGGGCGTGCGCTGAGCCTTACCGGCGCCAGCGCCTACTTTCTCGGCGCAAGCACCTGCGTAGTCTCACCTGTCACGCTTCCCCCGCAGGACAAGGAAGGCTTCGGCAGCGTTATATCGCACGAAGAAAATGTGAAATTCATTTTCGAGGAGTCTCGCCTCTTGCACTCCAATCAACTTATCAATGAAGATTTTTTACAAAAATTTTCCCAATTCCACAATCTTTTAGAAAACAGCCAAAAAAAAAAGAGGATGAGCCGAAGCTCATCCTCTTATTTTGCGTTTTCAAGACTATAGTTTGGCAGGACGAGTACTTCAACACGCCTGTTTTTTGCTTTGCCTTGTGCGGTTTTGTTGCTGGCTCTCGGCCGGTATTCCCCATAGCCGCTGGCGCTTAGTGTTTGTGGTGATAGATGCGGGTTCTTCATCATGATTTGCATGAAGTTAATGGCTCGCATAGCACTTAATTCCCAATTTGACTTGTACTTAGCCGTTTCAATCGGAACATTATCCGTATGCCCTGCAATAATAATATTTCGGGGAGGATTGGTGACGAGTAATTTAGACAGATCCTTTCCTATACTGACCGATTCTGTCTTGACGGTTGCACTTCCTGAATCAAAGAGCGCATTATCCAAAATGGTAATCAATAGGCCATTCTCTGTCAGTTTCGTCTGCAGGCTTTTCGATAGATGTTTGTCTTTTATAAAACTGTCTATTTTTTTCTGGACCTTATGAAGGGATTCTAGCTCTTCTTTGGCCTTCTCCATCCGTTCCTTTTCCTGAATCGATAATTGTACGATCTTTTCTTTTTTAGGAAGCGGCGTTGATTCGGTTGATGAGATGGGTGCCTGTTCTTCCATTACGCCGGTTCCGCCGGAGAATTGACTGCGGAACGTGCTGGCCATCTGTTTGAACTTGGATGCATCCACTTCACTCATTGCAAAAAGAACGATAAATAGCGCCAGGAGAAGAGTCAGCATGTCGGAATAAGGAATGAGCCATGATTCATCTACATGATCTTCATGTTTTTTCTTTTTTCTAGCCAATGCTGACACCCTCTTTTAGGCTTTCCCGTTCGCTTGCCGGGATGTAGGTTAATAATTTTTCTTCCAATATTTTTGGAGAGGTTCCATCCTGGATGGATAAAAGCCCTTCAATCATAATCTCTTTTAGCATGACTTCATTCTGTGATTTTCGTTTTAATTTATTGGCAAAGGGGTGCCATAGGACATACCCAGTAAATATTCCAAAGAGCGTTGCGATAAAAGCAGCAGAAATGGCATGTCCGAGGGCCTCAATATCATCCATGTGTCCGAGGGCTGCAACAAGACCGACAACTGCTCCGAGTACTCCGAGCGTCGGCGCATAGGTGCCTGCCTGTGAGAAGATGCCCGCGTTGCTGAGATGGCGTTCTTCCATCGTTTCCAAATCTTTTATTAGTACATCCTTGATAAATTCGGGGGACTGGCCGTCGACAATCATTTTGATCCCTTGTTTTAAAAATGGATCATCAATTTCTTCAGATTTCGGTTCGAGTGCAAGCAAGCCTTCCTTTCGGGCGATAGTTGCCCATTCAATGAAAATTGCAATCAGTTCTCCCATGCTTACCATCTTCTGATCGGTAAACAATATCTTAAAAAGCTTTGGAAGTTTTTTTACTTCGTTTAAAGGAAAGGCAATCATGATGGCAGCAGCTGTTCCTGCAAAGATAATCAGCAGTGCTGCGGGATTGAAGAGCGAAGAGATAGCAACCCCTTTTAAAACCATACCTACACCAATAGCAACAAATCCAATGATTAAGCCAATCACCGATGTTTTATCCATATTATATTCATCCTCGCTTTTTGCTGAATTTAAAGATAGATCTCCTGTTCCGGTTACACTTATATATCGGCGTTTCTCCATGTATTTTTATAGAAACTTCGTCGTGGCAGATGCAGAATTCCAGAATTCAGGTCATCCAAAACACTAATTCAAACGTTATCTTAATAACTCTGTTTATTACGGTAGGACAAAGCAGACATCTATAGGTATAATGACAGTAAAACGATTCAAAGGAGACAGGTATGTCAAAGCTTACGGATTTTGAACTTTATCTTAAAGTTCAAAACGGGGATAAATCAGCGCTTGAGCAGATTTACGACCGATACGAAAAGTTATTGTTTTCCTTTGCTTACCGAATGACCCAGAGGCAAGATACTGCAAAAGATGTGGTTCAGGAAGTTTTTATAAAACTTTGGAGAAAAAAAGGAGTTTATTCGGAAGAGAACCTACAGCAAAAAGCACACAGCCTAAAGGCTCTATTGTCCTTCTTTCTAAGCTGTAATATGCAGGGGAAGAAACCCATTAAGAAAAACATAATGAGGCAGGTTCTATGAAAATAAAACCATTCATTATTGTTCTCATCCTCGTTGGTTTAATCGGGCTTGCCCTTTGGACATCAAAGCAGGAAGCACAACCTAAGGACCGGAATGCATCGAGGGGTACATTCAGCCCGGTGGAGGAGAATGGACGTACAGGCTTAAAACCAGGCAATAAAGTGCCGGATTTTACGATAATGGCACTGAACGGAGAAAAGGTTTCCATTAAAGATTACCGTGGTAAAAAGGTCATTCTGAATTTCTGGGCAACGTGGTGCCCTCCTTGCCGAAAAGAAATGCCCGATATGCAGAAAGTCTTCAACCAATATGAAGAAAAGAAGCTGGAAATCCTGGCAGTAAATCTAAGATATACAGAGAAAAGCACGGATTCGGTTTCAGAATTTGTAAAGGAACGAAAAGCAGCGTTTCCGATTTTGTTAGATACGGATGGAACGGTCAGTAAGAAGTTTCAGGCGGTATCTCTTCCGACGAGTTATTTGATTGACTCCAAGGGGATAATCCAAAAAAAAATAATTGGACCTCTTTCTCAAAATCTTATGATTGATTTTGCAGAAAAGGCAAAATAAGAAAATCCCTCCTTGCTCATTTGAGCAAGGAGGGATTTTCTATCCTTCATAGGATATTATTACTAGTAATTCCTAAAGAAAAATTAGGCACTTTGCATAATAGGGATTTCTTCCCTTTTACCGAATTATATCAAAGGGGATCGATAGCGTACAAAAATCCAACTATGGAGAAAAGGGGTATACACACCATGGTTGAACAATTTTTAGTGAAAATGATGAATATGCAGAGGCGTATAGAACAACCTCAAAAGGAGGACGGACAGATTCATACATTGGAACTCAGTCCGGTTCAATTTTTCAAGCTGAAAAGAAAAGCTGCCGGAAACTATGTTGTCACGCACTCTGAGGGGAAGTTTGCCCAAGAAATTGCAATTCGTGGAGCTGCTGCAGAACGCCCTTTGAGTGATCTGATACCTCTTAAAACCATTCAGCACTGGGAAATTTACTTTGAAAAAGCCTTCAGCGGCCATGCCTGCTTTTTTGAAACGCACTATGCGGACCGTTCTTATCATACGGTTCTTTCACCTGTGTTTCATAATGGACAGGTATCAGAAGTTGTTGGTACTTCAACGGATTGTACACGCGATACAAAATCACGAGAAGAATTAATACTCTATACGCACAAATACAAAGAAATATTTAATAATACACTCAATCCTATTCTTTTGCTGAATAACAGCAGAGTCATTCTCGAAGCTAATCCAGCCGCGCGCAAGGTGCTGGGAATCTCACACGGGGATTTAAACCAAAACAGGCTGGATGCCTTCATCTGTGAGGAAGATGAAGGAGAATTATCTCTTAATTGGGATCTGTTCATGCTCGATCCGAGCCTCAAATGGGAGTTTAAATCAGGATTTGCAGACGAAAAAAGGCTGATTGAATTTACAGGAAAGAAAGACATACTGCCGGGCATCCACCTGTGTATCTTGGAAGATGTGACTGAACGAAGGCAGACAGAAGCCCGCCTTCTAAAAGCGGAGACCTTGAATGTCGTCGGTGAGATGGCTGCTGGAGTCGCCCATGAAATCCGTAATCCTCTCACCAGCCTTAAAGGGTTTATCCAGCTGCTTAAAAATGAAAGCCAAGCACATGATGCTTATTATTCCATTATTTTAAACGAAGTTGACCGGATTGAGTATATTATCAAAGAGTTTCTGCTGCTTGCCAAGACCGACCGCCAGCATATTGAAAAAAGCAGTCTCGTGCTCACACTAAAAGAAACAGTCTCCCTGCTTCAGACACAGGCGATCCTAAAAAACATTGAACTGGAAATGGAGATTGGCGAAGGCATTCCTGATATTGATTGTGATCCTTTTCAGATTAAACAGGTTTTTATTAATTTAATAAAAAATGGGATTGAAGCGACGGCGGAAGGTGGAACCATTACCATTAAAGCTTTCCGCAAAGGAAAAGATTATGTTCATTTCTGCTTTACGGATAATGGAACGGGAATGCCGAACCAAGTATTGGACAGAATTGGAAAACCATTCTATACAACAAAAGAAGAGGGAACAGGTTTAGGGCTCATGGTCAGCTATAAGATTATTGAAAATCATAAAGGCCGGGTAAGGGTTTCAAGTGAAGTAGGAAAAGGGACAACATTTGAAGTGGTTTTGCCGATTTAAATTGAGAGTAAATGCGGGAGGAATGAATGTCCATACAAAAAAGAGGCGCCCGCAGGGGCAGCCTCTTTTTTTTGATGATCATCCAGTGAATTCTTGGACAAACATTTTACCGTATTTTCCGCCGTCAACAATCCCGATACCAACTTTTGTGTAGTCAGATTTAAGGATGTTTTCACGGTGTCCTTGAGAGTTCATAAGAGATGTGTGAGCTCCATCAACTGAAGAGTTTCCGGCAATGTTTTCACCAGCTGTTTGGTATTGGATGCCAAACTTCTTCATCATGTCGAATGGGGAACCGTATTTTGGTGAATTGTGATCGAAGTAGTTATTGTCGATCATGTCTTGTGCCTTTACTCGAGCCATTTTAGTTAGCTCCATATCTACTTGAAGCGGTTTAACCCCTGCTTTTTCACGCTCTTGGTTTACTTTGTCAACCATTTGCTTTTCGTCAGCAGTTAATTGCCCAGCAGCAGCGTCAGACTTTGGTGCTTCACTCGCTTTTTGCTGTTGTGGAGCTGCTTGAGTTTGAGTTTTTTCTTGAGCTGGAGCTTGTTGTTGCTTTTGCTCAGCTTTTTGAGTTTGTACATCGAATCCTTGTTTTTTAAGAGATTCGATTAATTTATTTATATCAGCGTTCGATTGTCCTTGTTGTGGTTGTACTTGTACATTTCCACCTTGAGGGCAATCTTGCGCATGAGAAATTCCTGCGTTAGCACCGAATAATGATGCACCTAGAATTGAAGCTACTACTACCTTTTTCATGGATGTATTCCTCCCGTTTTTGTATAGTGATGTTAGCTACAACACAGGTTTCGCCCTTAGGTGTCCGCGGGTGGGGGTGTGGAAACAACTACCAGTTTATTTCCAGATTCTTTGGATACGGCTTTCTTCCTGTACGGTCACTTCATATACATCGGGGTTCGATAGAGCCTTCCATTCTGAAAAACCCATGCGTTCATCAAAGAGTTTTAATAACAGAGTCATTAAATTTCCATGTGTGACAAGAACGATACACTGATACGGCGAAGCGATGATTTCTTTCAGAAGCGGCCGAACCCTTTCCATTGCCTTCCGATTGGATTCTCCTCCTTCAAGAACGGCTTCAAAGTCGTAAAAGGAATGCTCAAGCAGTTTCAGCCAGTCAGGATGATCCTTTGAGGATAATACCCTTTCAGCTAAGCGGTGATCTTTTTCGATGGGGAGATCCTTAAATTTTGCCAGAGGTTCAATGGAATCAACTGCTCTGGTAAAAGGACTTGAAATAATTCTGTCAACGGGTTTGTTCATTAGAAAGTTCTTTAAATCGTGGGATTGCTGCAATCCTTCCTTTGTCAGGACAGCGTTTCTTTCCTGGCCACTGGCTTTGCAATGCCGGACAACTAAAATCGATTTCATGTGTGTTCCTCTTTCTGCAGAATATAGTTCTAACCCTCTAAACTTCGAGACCATTAAACAAGATTCCTTTCACGAATAATATAGAAGATGGAATTTTGCTGACACTTCAGCATTTCCTATTAGAAAGGAGTACGGTATGTATCCTGAACTTAAGCAGTTTAATCAAATAAGCAAGGATTATGAAGAACGTATAAAAGAGGCTAATGATCGATGGAAGATCCTACATAAGCAGAAGGAAATGGCCTCTTCAGAGTATGAGAGTCTTCTTGGACAGTATGGCAGAAGAAATTCCCGTGTCAGTATGGAAGCCCTTCATGAGAGTAAGGACGAGTATCTCAGGCTGTTAGCGAAGGAACGGGATGCCATGGAACATCTGGATGAGCTTAAAGAAACCAGACGGGACAGGATGAAGGATTTTGTGAATACCCTTCATCAGGCAAGAGACCGTGAAGTGGATGCTGCTACAAGAACGATGAAGAAAAAGATAGAGGAAATGCACCGTTTGAAGGCAGAATATTTAATGATTGTTCAGCAGATTCATCAAATTCATCAGTATGTAAATGAAATTGAAGAATCTACACTAAAGGCTTTCCAAACGATGGACAGCCGCTATCAGCAGAGAACGGATTATTCGATCTATCCAGCTTTAGCCAAGATGGAGATCAGCCACCGTGAAATTCAGCAGGTATTTACGGCTGGAAAGCTGCCGTCTGAACTGACGAAGTACACAGATCCTTATTCTTCGTTCCATTTGCCCAGAAAGAAATAATCAAAAAAAAGCCATAATCTTAGGGATTATGGCAAAAGCCGAACGCATGATGAAGAATTGGGGTGGGGAAGAGCTTTTTCTGCCGGAGAGACTTTTAAGCCGGCAGGATAGAGTGACATTCTCTACATGATTACAATATGCAGCTGTTATTGTTCAAGACTGGACAAGTGCCATGGGGAAGTCACCCAATTTTCCAATTTTTTCAGAAATGATCAAGAATGTGACACTGTTTTGGCGCGCCATTCGGATAGCAGTTCCTTCTCCCTATCCGGGGACATGCCGGCTTTATAGTCTTCTGGTTTCATATTTCTGGTCTGATCCCAGTTAAAAGTGTCCATAATGGTTTCTTGGATATTTCGGAAAGCAAGCCCGGAGGCGATCGCTTTGTCATTGTTCATATGCTGTATTCCGATGGATTTCTTGGAGGAAATCCATAACGGAAGTTCCAACCATTCTTCGACTTTTTTCTCATTTAGGAAGGATTCTTCTACCCAAATAAGCTCACCCCCGGATTTGGTGACAGAGAGACAGGCTTTCAGGACTTCAGCCATCCTATAATGATCTCCTACTGCATTAAACACTCCAGCTGCTTTTTTCTCCACCATTGAAACGATCCATTCAGACAAATCCCTGACATCAATGAATTGAACTTGTCTGTCTGGTTCTGCAGGTGCTAAAATCCCCCCGCCTTTCGCTGCTCTGGCAGGCCAATACGTAAATCTGTCTGAATAATCGTGGGGTCCGACAATTAAGCCGGGACGGATGATCAGACAAGACTCACCGTAGGTCTGTTTGATTTTTTCCTCACAGGCGGCTTTTAATGGGCCATATGTCTCTCCGGTTATTTCCTCTGTGGCTGGATCCGCAAGGACACCAAGTTCACTTTCTTCTGTCTGGTTTTTTTCCTCCATGCTTTTATAGGCGGATACAGAAGAAATATACGTGTAGTGAGGAACTGAATCCCTCAGAGTTTTCGCCATTTGTTCAGTCTGCCTCGGGAAATATCCGCACGTGTCGACAACAGCGTCCCACTTCTGTCCTCGTAATGGCTTTAAATCGCTGTCTCTGTCTCCGATCAGGGTTTGGCATTCAGGAAACAGTTCTTGATTTGACCCCCGATTGAAAAGAGTAACCTGATGGCCTTTCTGTAAAAATGAAGCCGCAATATATCTTCCTACGAATCGTGTACCGCCAATGATCAGTATTCTCACTTTTATTCCTCCTCAGCTGGTTTTACGAAATACAGGCAATTTCCAAAGTACAATCAAGTTGACGAGCAGCAATGAACAGGAGCCGCCAAACATAATGGAAGCGATAGAGACGCCATTTGAAAGAAAGAAAGAGGTAACCCCATAGGAAACAGGGGTTAACCCCAAGGAAGCCATGGTTAATAATCCTGAAAGCCTTCCGAGCATCGACCTATCCACTAATTGCTGAAAAATAGAGAGGATCGGGATATTCGTTGCTGGAAATGTCATGCCGATTAGAAATAAGACGGCCATGCACCCGGCTTGAAAGTGAGTTTGGCTAAAAAGCATGAGAGCTGCCGCCATGGAAAACAGGGCGGCCGTCGCAAACATGCCGCGGTATCTTTTTACATTGAGGAAGCCGATGACCAGAGAACTGACGACCATTCCTGCAGCCATTGACCCGTCCATATAGCTGAAATCGAGAGCAGAACCATGCAAGATGGTTTTTACAAAAATGGGCAATCCCATCATCAACGGCCCTACTACGCTTAAATTTATGAATATGGTACTGATGAAGAGGGCGATTAGGAATGGCTGAGTCTTAACAAAGGAAAAGCCTTCTTTGATGGAGGCGAAAATACCTGGTGCGCCGCTGCTGTCAGTGGAGGCAGGCTTTAAGTTAATCAATCTGCTGAGGAAAGCCGAGCATAACAGCATGACTGCCGGTACAGAAAAGGAGAACAGGTACCCTCCCCATGAGATAAGGAATCCTCCAATCATCGGCCCAATGATCATAGAGGCTTGCTGAGTCGTCTGAATGATGGAGTTTGCTCTTGTCAGCTGAGAATCCTCAACAAGCATTGGAAGAAGCGCGCTGTTTGCAGGGCAGACGAAGGCATCGAGAATTCCAAAGACGAGTCCGAATACGGCAAATGAATAGACAGAAACCTCACCTGAACCGAGCAAAATCAGAAGTCCGCCGAGCAGGATGGAGCGTGTAAGGTTAGAGACCGATAAGATTTTGGTCCGGCTTACACGGTCGGCGATGACCCCTCCGACAGCCATGAACAGGAGGCGGGGAATACTTGATGCGATCATTACCATTCCAAGAGAGGCTTCCATATTAAGTGTTTTTACAATGTACCAGGATTGAGAAAACAAAAAAATTGCAATACTGAAGGCTGAACAAAAAGTAACTCCCCACAAGAGCATAAATTTTTTCTGGCTGAAAAAAGAAACCGGAATTGCCGGCTGTTCTTCTTTGATTATAGCTTCTGCCATGTTAACTACTCTCCTATTCGTCAGGATATTCGGGTTCACGGAACGGGAATGCCAGCAGCAGCATGTGATAGAGCTCTCCGTCCTGCTGCCGGTTTTTTTTTAAGGAATTAATTAACTCCTGCAGTTCTTTCGCTTTTTCCTCAAATTCCTGGATTTGAGCCTCATTCAAATACAATTGGTCATAGCCGAATTTAATCTGTTTCCACTCTTCGAACAAGCTGCTGTCTACCCTGCGCAAATAGCTTTTTGTTTTATCAAGGGAAATTAGAACATTTTCCCTGAGCGTATCGGATAATTCATTTTTCACATGATCCTTGTGTTGTTTAAGAATGTTTTCAACAGAAAAATTTCTGGCGATCGGACGATAAAATTTTTGGATGATGCCGTTTTTTTCCTCAGTTTTTTCTACTGTAATCAATCCCACACGGTCTAGTTCTTTTAAATGATAATGAATTTTAGGGGCGGGGGCTTCGAGAATATCTGCAATCATTTTTCCTGTTTTGGCTTCATCAATAATTTCCCATAAGACTTTTAAGCGAAGGGGATCGCTAATGACTTTTAGCTGTTCGGCATCTTCCATATAATAAATTTCCTGCATGTTCTCCTCCTTTTGAACGTTCAAATTATATTGAACGTTATAAATTTATATTACCTCATCCCGTAAATTGTGTCAATTTTATCCAAATGAGCCATTTGACCTAGAAATTCCAATTTCCCAAAAAAATAAATTTCCAATGTTTAGATTTTTTAGTATAATGTTATTAGTTCATAAAGTTGGAGGATTCTATTAAATGAAAATAGAAGGACTAAAGGCATATGTTGAAAAGCTGGAAGTGGCTCATTATATACTGTCTAAAAGTTTGCATCCGGAAACGACAGGTGAAGGAGATCTAACCAGAACCCAATACATTTTAATGAGAATGCTATCTGTAAGAGACCGTTGGACAGTTACTGAATTGGCTGAAATGCTTGAAGTGAAGCCGAGTGCAGTAACCGTAGCGGTGGATCGTCTCTATAAAAAGAATTACGTGCAGCGTTACCGCAGTGAAGCTGACCGAAGAATTGTTTATTTGGAGCTTTCCGAAACAGGAATTGCAATCTTGCATGAAGCTGAAGAGCGACGTCTGGTAAGTATGGAAAATTTATTGAGCAAACTCACTCAGGAAGAGCGTGAAATGCTGATTACGATTTACGGGAAATTTGGGAAGAGTACCGCACAAAGCGAAGAGCTGACGTTCGCACCATAAAAAACAACGGATCTTTTTCCGTTGTTTTTTCTTTTGCTCATTCTGATTTGCTTAAAGGGCTTGGAAATGAAATATTTCATACTCCGGCTGAAGTTGAAAATACTATAGATATTCAAGATGAAGGAGGGATCTTTATGCTGAGAAGAGAAGGATTGATTCCCACTATATTAGGAACCGTTGTGAGCTTGGCTTCTTTTTCTTTTAGAGGTAACACACGCAAGTATTCTTCACTTTCTAACTTCCTGCTTGGGTTTGGACTTGCACATATCGTACTTGGGGTCATCGATTTGTTTGAACATAATGAAGATGAATGGTAAGAGGGAGAAGCTTTCTCCTTCTTCTTGGTTTAATGGACTGATTTTACGGGAATTTCAGTTGAAAACCAAGCAGTAGGAGAATCAGCCATGAAACGAATTCTTGAATTTCTATTTGTCCTTGCAATGATTGCAGCTTTGTACATCATCATTTTTTCAAATATGGGATTGTATTGGAAGTGGGGGAGCGCCGCTGCTTATTTTGCGATCCTTTTTATCACTATTTATTCTCTTCTGCTCGAAAACCGGACAGCACAGCATACGCTGGTCTGGATCTATGCTTTAGTGTTCTTTCCTCTTTTCGGTTATATTTTTTACCTGTATTCCGGACAGCTTTACTTAAAGGGCCACCTTTTCAAGAGCAAACGGAAGCATGACAGAGAAGAATTGCTGCTGCTTGCCAAAAGAGAACAGAAACCGGATTGGTCTTTATTTAATGAGCATCAAGCTTGTTTTTCAAGATTTGCGCACAACGTAACGATGACCTTTCAAAACAGTGCCACCCAGACAAAAATCCTTAAGAATGGGGAAGAAACATTTCCTGAAATCAAACGCAGACTGCTGGAAGCCACAAGGTACATACATATTGAATATTACATTTTCAGATCGGACCGTCTTGGGAAAGAAATTATCGATATTTTAATTCGAAAATCCGAAGAAGGGGTTGAAGTTCGCTTCTTATATGATGCGGTTGGAAGCCTCACCCTCGCATCACATGAAGTCGACCGAATGAAAAAAGCTGGCATTAAGGTTTATTCGTTCCTGCCTATTAAATATGGATTCTTTAATCAAAAGTTTAATTTTAGAAATCACCGTAAGATTATCGTCATTGATGGAGCAGTAGGATTTGTCGGAGGCCTGAACGTAGGAATTGAATATTTGGGAGAGGACCAAAAATTCGGTTTTTGGCGTGATACCCATATGGTAATGGAGGGAGAAGCCGTTCAAACGCTTCACGCTGTGTTCTATCTGGACTGGGATTACGTCAGTGAAGAATACCTGCTTGAGAAGGAAGAGTATATCAAGCCTGTTCCTGTTGCAGGGGATGGGGTGGTTCAAGTGGTTCCGAGCGGACCGGATACTCAGGAAGGCATCATGAGTGATTTGTATTATTCCCTCATATCCTGTGCAACAAAATCCATCTGGATTGCTACGCCTTATTTTGTTCCGAACGAAGCCATCAGAACTGCATTAAGAATTGCTTCAAGAAAAGGGGTTCAGGTAAGGCTGATGGTGCCGGAGATCAACGATGGTTTTCTGACGCAGTATGCTACAAGGTCGTATTTTCCTGAATTGCTGCGCAGCGGAATTGAAATCTATTCTTATAAGAAGGGGTTTTTACACCAGAAAGTTATCATCGTAGATGGGGACATGGCATCCATCGGTACAGCGAACATGGACATGAGAAGTTTTCATCTGAATTTTGAAGTGAATGTATTTTTAACGGGGACTTCATCGATAAAAGACCTCGCAGAACATTATGAGGAAGATATAAAAGATAGTGAAAAGGTAAGGCCTGTCGGTTTTTATAAAAGAGGATTATGGGAGCGGACGAAGGAATCGATTGCTCGGCTGTTTTCCGGTATTCTGTAGTAAACCCTTGTACTAACTTTCCTTTCCGGTGAATACGTTTTATCATGATGAGTGATAAGAGGTGAACACATGGATTGGCTTGAGGCGGTCATATTAGGGATTATTCAGGGGATGACTGAATTTCTGCCTGTAAGTTCCACAGGGCATCTTCTTTTAGGAAGGCATTTCTTTCGACTGGATGAAGCAGGGCTGTTCCTCGACAGTATGCTTCATATTGGCACACTGATTGCAGTGGTGACAATTTATTGGAATGAGATCAAAGAACTGATTAAGAAACCCTTCAGCAGACTGTCCATGCTGCTTGTGGCAGGCACTATACCCACCGTTATTATAGGCTTGTCATTTAAGGACTATTTTGAGGAGATCTCGAAGACCGGTGTTACTGTAGGATGGGAGTTTCTTGCCACAGGGTGTGTGCTTTGGTTTGCGGATACCATGAAATCAAGAGGACATAAGCAGCTGGAAGACATTACGATTATGGATGCGGTTTTAATTGGAAGTTTTCAGGGAGCAGCAATCCTGCCTGCAGTATCCCGTTCAGGGTTAACGATTGCTGCAGCACTTTTCCGTAAGATTGACAGAGGAACAGCAGCTTACTTTTCCTTTTTGTTATCTATACCGGCTATCGCGGGAGGGTGTCTGCTTCAAGTGAAAGATGTGCTGGGCGGCCAGGCGGAACAATTATCGTTCTTCTCCCTTTTCCTTGGGACAGCCATGTCAGCATTATTCGGCTACTTAGCGGTTAAATGGATGATCTCTCTAGTGAAAAAAGGTTCTTTAAAGGGCTTTGCTATATATGTATGGCTCCTTGGCATTTCAATTATTGGAATGCAGGCAGCAGGCGTTTTTTAACCTGAAATGAAGTCCTTAAGAAAGCATTGACAATTAACATCTGCAGGATTACATTATATTTATTCAAAATCGCATAGCCTTTAAATCGCTTAATTTTAAAGAGCTTTTTAAGAGCGGGGGAACCACTTTTTTGGGGTGAATCTTAGAAATAAGAAGGGATACTTCCAATTCCTAATCCGGCAGCTAACCTCGTAAGCGTTATACAGGAAGAAAGGGACAGTTTGGAAAGTAGCTGACCATTTTTATAATGGTCTTTTTTTATTTGTTCTTATCTAATATTTGTTTTCTAGGGAGAGAGAGGAATGGACAAGCAGTTTGCCGTTATAGGGCTAGGCCGTTTCGGTGGAAGCATATGCAGAGAATTTGCAAAAATGGGATATGAAGTCATGGCTGTTGACCGGGATATCGAGCGGGTAAATGAATACGCCAGTATTGCTACTCAGGCTGTACAGGCAAACTCTACAGACGAGAAAGCGTTAAGCGCCCTCGGTATTCGAAATTTCAATCATGTGATCGTATCGATTGGGGAAGATATCCAATCCAGTATCTTAACTACGCTTCTTTTAAAAGAAGCAGGAGTGAACAAAGTCTGGGTTAAAGCTCAAAATGACTATCATCATAAAGTCCTTGAAAAAGTGGGTGCGGACCGAATCATACATCCTGAACGTGACATGGCCCTCAGGGTAGCCCAGCTTATTACGTCTGAGAAAATTATTGATTTTATTGAACTATCCAACGAACACAGCATCATTGAAGTAGGAGTCACTGACAAACTTGCAGGCAAAACCCTGACGGAACTTGATGTCCGTGCCAAATACGGATGTAATATTGTCGCAATAAAAAAAGACAACGATATTCTTGTTTCTCCGATTGCCAATGTGGTATTGAGGCCAGGTGATGTTCTCGTAGTGATCGGACAAAATAAAGATTTAAACCGTTTCGAAAATGAAGGAGTGTAAATCCTCTGAAGATTCATCTGCATCATGTTCTTGGGGAAAATCGGGCTGGGGCACTTCCCCCTCGAAACTGAATAAAGCAATCATTCACTATCCTGATGGCGATGTATATACAGGATAAAAAGAGGCGCGGGAAATTCTCCGCACCTCTTTTTTTTGGTTTTATTTAATTAAGTTTGCTTCTCGTGCGGGCGTAGAAAAAATAAACGATTAGGCCGATAGCAATCCAGATGACAAAAGAAATCCATGTGATCGAAGGAAGACTGATCATCAAGTAAAGACAGAATAAAACGGTTAAGATTGGCAATACAGGAACGAATGGAGCTTTGAATGCTCTTTCCAGGTTTGGATGTGTTTTCCTTAACACGATCACAGCTACAGCGATAAGAGCAAATGCTGACAATGTTCCCATGTTAACTAGGTGTGCAAGCGTTGTAAGATCGATAAAACCTGCAATTCCGGCTGCGATAAATCCCGTAAGCCAGGTATTTTTGAATGGCGTTTTAAATACCGGATGAACTTTAGAAAGTATCGGCGGCAGCAGGCCGTCGCGGCTCATCGCATAAGAAATTCGAACCTGTCCGAAAAGCATGACGAGCAGAACAGTGGTAATTCCCGTAATCGCACCGACTGATACAAGACCTGCAATGGAATCCTGGCCTACGTAGTGCAGGGCGAAGGAAACAGGGTCTGCTACGTTCAATTTATTGTAGGGCACCATACCAGTTAAAATAAGGGATACTACAATATACAATGCGGTACAGATGGTAAGCGACCAGATAATTCCGAGAGGCAGATCACGCTGCGGCCGTTTCACTTCTTCGGCTGCGGTTGCTACTGCGTCGAATCCGATATAGGCAAAGAATACCGTTGCGGCACCAGCTACAATCCCTTCGAAACCAAACGGCATAAATGGTGTCCAGTTATCCGGTTTCACATAGCCGACACCGGCAACAATAAACAGAATAATAACAGCAAGCTTTATGAATACCATAATATTGTTGACGCGGGCGCTCTCCCTGATTCCTCTGCTTAATAGCGTAGTAATCAGCAAAATGATGATAACCGCCGGGAGGTTAATCCATCCCCCCTTGCCGGCTCCTGGAGCTGTTGCAAGCTCAACTGGAAGGTGAAGGCCGAATCCAGCGATCAATGACTGGAAATAGGCGGACCAGCCGGTTGCAACAGCAGATGTGGCGAGCAAGTACTCCAGCATCAGATCCCAGCCGATCAAAAAGGCAAAAACTTCACCTAACGTGGCATAAGTATAGGTATAAACACTGCCGGCGATAGGAACGGTCGATGCAAACTCGGCATAGCAGAAGGCGGCGAAAGCACAAGCAAGACCAGATATGATAAAAGAAAGGATGAGAGCAGGACCAGCATGTTCAGCTGCTACAACTCCAGTCAAAACAAATATTCCGGTTCCTATAATAGCCCCGATGCCCAATAATGTTAAATCAAATGCTCCTAATGAGCGGTTCAATCCTTTATTGTTACTTTGAGCTAACATTTCTGAAATGGATTTTTTTCTGAAAATACTCATTGATGTCCCCCATTCATTGATTAATCTTTATAATTTGAATATATTGAAAATTTTTATTTTCAAACTATTTGTAGTATATTGTCGAATGATGGTCTTGTCAATGGCTAACTAAGTAGATAACTTTTCCAGGATCAAGATTTTTAAGTTAATTTCTTAAAAGCTGTTCTAACAATTCACTGTATTTCTTTTTCTCATCTAATGAAGAAACAGCATCATACTTCAGCAATGTCTCTTTAATTACCTCCTCTTGTTTCTTAGTGCTCCAGCTTACATAGGCCTGATAGCAGCTGCTTTCCAGGTAAATGTTCAGCATATTATGGTCAGGTCCGAAAAAGAAAGCAAGGTGGTCGATGAACATGCGAATATTATTCAAGTCGACCGGGACGATGTGTGTATCCAAATGGTATTTATAGGGATTGCATACATCCCTCTGGAATGAAATGCCATAGCATTCATCTTCAAGGAGCAGCCCTGGTGTTGTTGGCAGCAGTAGGAAAGGAGTATCCTGTCCATCATAGCCGATGAAAAAATCATGGCTGTTCTCGTTTTTAACGGGAGGCCGTTTCATGGTGGCATGTACAATTTCTTTTTGAAGGTTAATCAACACTACCACTCTCTTTCATTGATTGATAAACACAGCATGCCCGATAGATTACTAGTTTATACATGTGACATGCTGCCCTGATAAAGTGATAAGTTGTTGAAAGGGAATTGACGAACAATTCAGAAAGGCATAAACTGAGTGTAGTGAGCAATTAGTTATTAGTGAAAGCTGCGATTTAAGCGAAAGTAGTGGATAAGATGTCTCTTGCAGAACAGAAGTTAATCGGCAAGCTTGCCATGCTTTATGTATTGGATGAATCTCACCAATCGAAGGTGGGCGAACTCGGATGGCTCCACTGCACCGGTAAAGTAGGTTCCATGGAATCGAATAAAGTAGTGGCAGCAATCGAAACAGCTGCAAAAAAGAACCAGGTCATCAATGGAGGGGTCTATCGTGAAACCCATGCGTTATACCATGCCATTATGGAAGCGCTTCACGGAGTTACCCGGGGGCAAGTTCAGCTTGGAACGGTTCTTCGGACGGTAGGTTTACGGTTTGCCATTGTGAGGGGACAGCCATATGAGCAGCCGGAAGAAGGAGAATGGATTGCTGTAGCTTTATACGGGACGATCGGCGCACCGGTCAAAGGTCTGGAACATGAAGCCATCGGACTCGGCATCAATCATATATAAATAAAAGCCCATAGCAAATAGTGGAATTTAGGGGGCTGTGTTTCAAAGAACAGGTTTTTTTGCTGTTCTTTAAATGCAGCCTCTTTTTGCGTTTTTTTTACATTATCCAAAAAGGAGAAGGATGACGCATGGTAGTTCTGACAGGACATACATTGACTTTAGAAGAGGCAAAAAGCATCTTAAGTACCAATGAACAAGTGATTGCCTGTGAAGAAAGTATAAAAAGAGTAAAAGAAAGCCGAAGAGCAGTAGAGGATATTGTTGCAAAAGGGAAAGTCATTTATGGGATCACGACAGGTTTCGGAAAGCTAAGCGATGTTTATATCGCTCCGGAGGATACTGAAAAACTGCAATTGAATTTAATAAGAAGCCATGCATGCGGGGTAGGAGAGCCTTTTCCTGAAAATGTAAGCCGCCTGATGGTCGTTTTGCGTGCCAACGCTCTATTAAAAGGATATTCGGGAGTAAGACCGGCTGTAGTAGAAACCCTGATTAAACTTGTAAACTGCCAGATCCATCCGGTAATTCCTCAGCAAGGGTCCTTGGGAGCAAGCGGTGATCTTGCACCGCTGTCCCATCTGGCTCTTGTTTTGATCGGTGAAGGAGAAGTATGGTACCGCGGAAAGCGAATGAGTGCGATGGAAGCGCTGCTGCAGGAAGAAATCCTGCCGCTCACACTTACGGCTAAAGAAGGCCTTGCCCTCATCAATGGCACACAGGCGATGACAGCTCAGGGAGTTGCGGCCTATTTAGAAGCAGAGCAGCTTGCCAGCCAGTCAGAAGCCATAGCTGCGTTAACGATGGAAGGTTTAACAGCTATCACTGACGCTTTTGACAAAGACATTCATCTGGCGCGCGGTTATAAAGAGCAAACAGCAGTAGCTGAACGCATCCTTTCCTACTTGGAAGGCAGCCGGCTGACGACGCGGCAAGGAGAAGTACGAGTGCAGGATGCTTATTCTATCCGCTGTATTCCTCAGGTACATGGTGCATCCTGGCAGGCACTGGGCTATGTAAAAGAGAAGCTGGAAATCGAAATTAATGCAGCAACAGACAACCCTCTTATTTTTGATGAAGGAAGAAAGGTTATATCAGGCGGCAATTTTCATGGCCAGCCGATTGCCCTTGCCATGGATTTTCTCAGCATTGCGATGGCAGAGTTCGCCAACATTTCAGAAAGGAGGATCGAACGGATGGTCAATCCTCAGCTCAGTGATCTCCCGGCATTCCTCAGCGCTAATCCAGGCCTTGAGTCTGGAGCGATGATCATGCAATATTGTGCGGCTTCATTGGTCTCTGAGAACAAAACGCTTGCTCATCCTGCGAGTGTGGATTCTATTCCATCCTCGGCGAATCAGGAGGACCATGTCAGTATGGGAACCATCGGGGCGCGGCATGCCTACCAGATTATCAGCAATGTAAGAAGAGTATTTGCTATTGAAATGATCTGCGCTCTTCAAGCCGTCTACTATAGAGGGATAGATCTCCTTGCACCCGCAACCCGCAAAATCTATGACCAGGCTTCTGCCGTTTGTCCTCCTATTACGTCTGACAGAATTTTTTCCACGGATATTGAACGAATGAATGCTTGGCTGAAAGAAGTTCGATGGGACGGACTTCTGAAACACCCAAACGAAAATTCAAAAGAAATGCAATGCTAAGAGGAGGAAATAACCATGTCAAATACCATTCAAAAAATTTCGGCTCCACGCGGTAACAAATTAAATACGAAAGGATGGGTTCAAGAAGCAGCACTGAGGATGCTGATGAATAACCTTGATGCAGAAGTTGCTGAAAAACCGGAAGAGCTTGTTGTTTATGGAGGAATCGGGAAAGCGGCGAGAAACTGGGAGAGCTATGAAAAAATTTTGGAATCCCTTAAGAAACTGGAGAGCGATGAAACCCTCCTGATCCAATCCGGTAAACCTGTAGCAGTATTTAAGTCTCATCCAGACGCACCGAGAGTTTTACTTGCAAACTCAAACCTTGTACCAGCATGGGCCAATTGGGAGACGTTCCGTGATTTAGAAAAACGGGGGCTCATGATGTACGGCCAGATGACGGCTGGAAGCTGGATTTATATCGGTACACAGGGAATTTTGCAAGGAACCTTTGAAACGTTTGCTGAAGCGGCACGCAAGCATTTTAACCATTCTCTTAAAGGAACGTTAACCGTTACGGCGGGCCTTGGAGGCATGGGAGGAGCACAGCCGCTGGCAGTTACGATGAACGGAGGGGTTGTGATCGCGATTGAGTGCGATCTTTCTCGCATCCAGCGAAGAATCGATACTAAATATTGTGACGTGCTTGCCAAGGATTTGAATGAGGCATTATCGCTGGCAAAGGAAGCCATGGCTCAAGAGAAGCCTCTGTCCATCGGCTTGCTGGGAAATGCTGCTGAGCTATTGCCTCAGTTGGCAGAAAGAAATGAAATACCGCATCTTGTTACTGACCAGACTTCAGCTCATGATCCGCTAAATGGATATCTTCCTGCTGGAATGTCGATGGAAGAAGGGGAAAAAATGAGGACGGAAAATCCAGATACGTATATCCGAAAGGCAAAGGAAAGCATGGCCGTACACGTACAGGCGATTCTTGACCTGCAGGCAAAGGGTGCGGTGGCGTTTGATTATGGCAACAACATCCGCCAGGTCGCCTTTGATGAGGGCGTAAAAGATGCATTCCAGTTCCCAGGTTTTGTTCCGGCCTTTATCCGTCCTCTATTTTGTGAAGGGAAAGGGCCTTTCAGATGGGTAGCTCTTTCCGGCGATCCTGAGGATATTTATAAAACAGACGAACTCATTCTAAGAGAATTTGCCGATAATGAACACTTATGCAATTGGATTAAAATGGCGAGGGAAAAAGTCCAGTTCCAAGGACTTCCTTCGAGAATTTGCTGGCTCGGATATGGTGAACGGGCGAAATTCGGCCGTATCATCAATGAAATGGTCGCCAAGGGAGAACTTTCGGCTCCGATTGTGATTGGACGTGACCATTTGGACTGCGGTTCTGTGGCCTCTCCAAACAGAGAAACCGAAAGCATGCTGGACGGCAGTGACGCTGTAGCAGACTGGCCGATACTGAATGCTCTCATCAATTCCGTAAATGGGGCGAGCTGGGTATCCCTGCATCACGGCGGAGGTGTCGGAATGGGCTATTCACTCCACAGCGGTATGGTGATCGTTGCAGATGGAACAGATGATGCAGCGAGAAGACTGGAGCGGGTGCTGACTTCGGATCCTGGCATGGGTGTTGTACGCCATGCTGATGCAGGATATGACCTGGCAAAGAAAACAGCCAAGGAAAAGGGAGTTCAAATCCCGATGATGGAAGAATAGGAGGGGTAAAATGCTGGATACATTGTTGACCTCCATTGATCAGCTTCTGGCTATTCATGGATCGCATGGACCAAAACGAGGCAAGGATATGAGCACACTTCCTGTGATCAAAAACGGTGCACTCGGTATAAAGGATGGAAAGATTGCATTTATAGGCACAACAGAGGAAGCGAAGGGATTAGAGGCCAAGGAAATCATTGATTGTAAAGGAAAAATTGTATCCCCGGGCCTTGTTGATCCACATACACATCTTGTATTTGGCGGATCACGAGAACATGAAATGACCTTGAAACAGCAGGGCTTATCTTACTTAGAGATTCTCGCACGAGGGGGCGGAATCTTATCTACCGTAAAAGCAACAAAGGATACGAGTGAGGAAGAACTCTTTCAAAAAGGATTGTTTCATCTAGATCGCAGCTTGAGTTTGGGTGTAACGACAATGGAGGCCAAAAGCGGATATGGTCTGGATCGTGAAACAGAAATAAAACAGCTGAGGGTGGCCAAACGATTGAATGAGGCTCATGATATGGACCTTGTTTCTACATTCCTCGGAGCTCATGCTGTACCAGCTGAGTATAAGGGGAAACCAGAAGGATTTTTGGAGAGCATGCTGGATGTGCTTCCTTACATTAAAGAACAGGGACTGGCTGACTTTGTGGATATCTTCTGCGAAACAGGCGTATTTACAGTTGAACAATCACGAAGGTTTCTTGAGCGAGCAAAAGACCTTGGATTTAACGTGAAAATTCATGCTGATGAAATCGATCCACTAGGCGGGACAGAGATGGCATGCGGGATCGGGGCCATTACCGCCGATCACCTCGTAGGTGTTTCAGAAGAAGGAATACGGTTGCTTGGAACTTCGGAAACCATTGCTGTTCTCCTCCCAGGCACAACGTTCTACCTTGGAAAAGACAGCTATGCACCAGCAAGAAGCATCATTGAGGCAGGCGGAGCAGTTGCATTGTCCACAGATTTCAATCCGGGAAGTTCTCCAACCGAAAATCTTCAGTTTATTATGAACCTGGCGGCATTAAGACTAAAAATGAAGCCTGAAGAAATTTGGAATGCCGTCACAGTCAATGCTGCGTATGCCATTGGCAGAGGGAGTGAAGCTGGAGCCATTGAAACGGGAAGGTGGGCCGACCTCGTTCTTTGGGATGCCCCCAATTATCACTATCTGCCTTATCATTACGGTGTGAATCACGTGAATACTGTGTGGAAAAAAGGAAAGAAGGCAGGAGAAAGGAAGCCTGCTTATGCATGACATCGAACATTTAAAGCCTTCTGGAAAACCAAAGTTCATTGACCGGGGGATTAAAAAAGCAGGAGAAATGCTCGTGGACTGGAACGGAGAGAAGGTGAGCGGCATAGGGCTAATCGGGATGCCGTTATCCAAAACCTCGATTTCCCATTCAGGAGCTTCGGCGGCACCGGAAGTGATCAGGAAAATGCTGAATTCGTTTACGACATACAGCATTGAAAAGGACATCGATCTGCAAACATCAGTCATTACCGACTTGGGTGACATCATGCCTCATGTGACAGATCTCAAGGAAACACAATCCAGATTCGAACATGCATTGGAAGGAGTACTGAAGCACAATCCCGGTATGATTCCAATCATACTCGGGGGAGACCATTCAATCAGCGCCAGCAGCATCGCAGCCTTCTCCAACATTTATGGTTCGGTTGGAATTATCCAGTTTGACGCCCATCACGACCTGCGCAATCTCGAAGATGGCGGCCCTTCAAACGGGACTCCCTTTCGAAACCTGATCGAACGGAATAAGATCAAAGGAGAGCATCTGATCCAGATAGGATTGCGTGATTTTTCCAATGGAAAGACCTATAGTGACTATGCTAAAGAGAAAGGTGTCACTGTTTATCCGATGAGCGAAGTAAACAGCCGTGGTATCATTCCTATATTGGAAGAAAGCATTCAACAGCTTAAATCGTCGGTATCTGCTGTTTATGTTTCAGTAGACATGGATGTTCTTGACCAGGCTTTCGCACCAGGATGTCCTGCCATCGGCCCTGGCGGCATGCACAGTGAAGAACTCATCAGGGGCATTCAGTTCCTTTCAACCCTCCCGATCGTAAAAGGCATGGATCTCGTGGAGATTGATCCAGCTATTGATTTTAGAGACATGACCAGCCGCCTAGCTGCCTATCTTATTCTTCAGTTTTTATTATTTCAAACATCAAAATAACACAAAAACCATCTCGAAATTTAATCCGAGATGGTTTTTTAATATCACTCATCCTTTTTGAGCATACGGTTCAGCTTGGTCCAGCGCAGTTCAATGAGCGGCTGGGCGAGGGCTATGACCGGCTTGCTGGCAAGGAACATTGTAATCATAACGGCCAGAACGAGAAGCATCACATAATAGTTGTTCTTCTCTATGGAGGAGAACAAATCTGTTGTAAATAAATATTTTAATACGAAACCATGCAGTAAATAAATATATAACGTTCTTTCGCCAAATTCCGTAAAAAAGAATCTTCGCTTTGGAATGATCGCCAAAAAACTGAATGTGGCAAGAAACATAACAGCATAGAGACCAAGCCTGATAAATCCTCCGTACCATTCGTTATGCCCGAGAATTTCCGCATAGGATGAAGAAGATAAAAGCCAGTCTTTGGCATGGTCTGGGATGAAGAAATGATAAGCCAGAAACATTAAGACCATGAATATACCGGAAGCGATCCGGATTGATGGTTTTAAAATCTGTTTGAAATCCCTTTTTGTCAAATAATGACCTAGCAGAAACACTGGAAAAAATACAAAGGTTCTCAATAAACTTAAATATGTTCCTATCTCTGTAATATAACCGACAGCAACTCCAATTCCGATCGCAAGGATTAAAGGATACTTTATTTTTACAAATACCTTTAATAGGATGTTCCAGAATACCAGGCTTAACAAAAACCACATCGTCCAATGCGGGTCGAAAAAATTAAGCTTCATTTCACTTTTATCATATAAGTCATAGTAAAAGAATGAATAGATTAATTGAAAGACAACATAGGGAACAAGAACTTTTCTGAAAATCTTGGACAAATAGCCATCCTTGAATACACCCTTGGTAAAGAAGCCGGATATAAGGATAAAGGCTGGCATATGAAACGTATATATAAAGTTATAAAGGGTATAGAGCAAGTCATTTTGGCTTTTGATGGGGGAGATGAAATGACCCAGCACCACCAATAAGATTAAAATAAATCTTGCATTATCAAAATAATAGTCGCGTTCTTTTACATCAGTTGCCATATTTCCTCCAACATCTACAAGACATGCAAACATAGTTATTCGTTGCCCGTGTCCCTTTTTCTGTATCTAGTTCTATAATTCCCATAAATGATAGGATTTCTAACCTACAAATAAAAAAAGTACAAACCAAAGTTTGTACTTTTGTCCTGAATGATAGGACCTGTTTTAAGATGAGATTTAAAAATCGATTTTAATTTTAACAAATCCAGCACTCCGTAGAGCTTCATAGATGATGACAAGTGCAGGGCCGACGATCAGACCGACGAATCCCAGGAGCTGAAAGCCGAGATAAAGGCTGATCAATGCTGCCAATGCTGAAATGCCGAGGCTGGATCCAAGGATTTTGGGTTCAATGATCCGCCGGATGACTGTCAGTACAGCAAACATAATCAATAGACCGATGGCCAGGAAATCGTTGCTGACCACAAAGTTATAGACGGCCCAAGGAACAATAAACGACCCTGTCCCTAATATAGGAAGAATATCAACCAATACGATAAACAGTGCGATAAGTACAGCATATTTCACATCAAGGATTAAAAGGCCGATCAAGGCAAGTACGTACGTGATAAAGCTAAGGATAATTTGAGCCCGGATGAAGCCTACAGTCGCTCTGGAAAGCTGTGTGAAAACGAGTTCGACCTTTTCTCTTGCAGATGTTGTAAACAGATTGAGAAAATTGGCGAAGAGCCGGGGTAAATCAAGAGAAATCAAAAACACAGCGACCAGATAAATGATGAGATAGATCAACAGCTGAGGGATGGAAGCAATAACCGCTATGATTCCATTCGTCAGCTTGGTCGCGAAACTTCCAGCAAACGTCTTAAAGCCCATCAAGGCATTCTGTATCGTTGAAATAACTTCGGGAGGAAGTGAAGCATAAAGTTTTTCTGCTTTATATAAATCTTTTTCAATAAGGCCGAACACTTTTACAGCATAAGAAGGAACAATTGACAGGAATTCAATCGTCTGAACCACCAATGTTGTAGTCAGCCAATAGGAGAGAAGTCCAAATCCTGCTAGAAATAAAATAAACACGACTGTAACAGACAATAACCGTTTCATTTTAAAATTCTTTATGAAAAGCTTAATTGCAGGCTCCAGCACAAGAGCGGTTA
Organism: Fictibacillus sp. WQ 8-8; assembly: GCF_024494405.1. Classification (NCBI taxonomy): domain Bacteria; kingdom Bacillati; phylum Bacillota; class Bacilli; order Caryophanales; family Fictibacillaceae; genus Fictibacillus; species Fictibacillus sp. WQ 8-8. Next base: position 151,083 of record NZ_JAMXKG010000006.1, on the reverse strand, counting down.
CAAGGGCTAATATTAAAGGAATGCTGTAAGGAATCAGAAAAATAACCACAGCCAGCACTAACCCAATAATAATTAAATTCTTTAACGACATTTCAGGCCATCATCCTCTATGTAAAGTAACTTTAATCTATATCTTAAATCATTATATGGAACGGTGAAAAAGTCAATCCTGTTCTAGCCTTTCGACAGAAAATTATATCTGTTCTGCTTTTCTCTTATGAATTGTCAGCAAGGCAGCGTTGATTTGTCCGCCAATAATCAGAATCATCGCAGAGAGATAGAACCAGATCATAAGGGTGAGCAATGCGCCAAGATTACCGTAGATCTGCCGGTAATCGAAAAGTGTTACATAATAGGAAAAGCCGATGGAGATCAGCTGCCATCCAATCGTAGAGAAGAAGGCTCCGGGCAAGACCTGTTTCAGCTTCAAGCGAATATTCGGAGCAATCAGGTACAGTGAAACAAACATCACCATCAGAATACCGAAGCTCAACGTCCAGCGGGTCGTATTCCATAGGTGGAATGCCGGATGGCCATAGCCAAGCCTGTTCGCCAGAAAAGTACCGACCGAATTGCCGAATACAGGCAATAGCAAGGTAGAGACGATGGCAAATACGAGACCTAAAGTCAATAAGATGCCAAGAAAGAGTTCCCGGATGAAAGGCCGGTTCTCGATCACGTGATACGCTTGGTTAAACACACGGATAATGGCAAGAATTCCGATGGAAGACAGCCAGATGGTGATAACAATACTAATAGAGAAAATATCGCTCCTGTTCTGATCAAGAACGGAAATCAAATTATATTCCAGCAAGTTAAAGGCCTGTACTGGAGCGAACGGGCGAATAATCTCAAGCACTGAACCGGATGAAATGGGAAGGAACCCTAAAATGGTGAAGATTAAAAATGAAAAAGGAAAGAGTGACACCAAGAAATAGTAAGCAAGCTGTGCAGAAAGATCAAACACTTTGTCTTCAAAAAAACGAAGTTTAAGTTCTTTTAAAAATACGATCATAACTAACTCCTTTTTAGCCGTTACATGCAGTATTCCCCTTGTAAAAGCAATAGAGACTGCTTTCATGATATAAATTTCAAAATGATTGAAACCTTCTTCCTTGTTATCCGTATAACTTAAGACAAAGCAATTTTTCTTGCATGCTCCAAGCTTTTTAAGAAATGATATGGGGAAGTAAAGGATCAAACGCTATCATAATGTTTCATTTTTACAGCAAGATGTTGAGGAGGAAATTAACTAATGGATTTTTTTACGGCAGAATTCTTTTCTGCTCTCTTATCCATCGTCATTATCGATCTGGTGCTAGCAGGCGACAATGCGATTGTGATAGGACTTGCAGCAAGAAACTTGAAAAAAGAGCAGCAAAAAAAGGTAATCATCTGGGGAACGGTTGGGGCGGTGATTATTCGTGCGCTGGCTACGATGGCGGTCGTCTGGCTGCTTAAAGTGCCAGGATTGCTCCTTGCAGGAGGATTAATCCTGATTTACATCGCCTATAAGCTTATGACGGAAGACAAGGATCATGATATTAAAGCTCAGGATAGCATCTGGGCGGCGATCAGAACCATCATTATCGCAGATGCGGTAATGGGTCTCGATAACGTACTTGCAGTAGCAGGAGCTGCTCATGGTGACTTCCTGCTGGTAGTCCTTGGATTACTTATTTCTGTTCCTATCGTTGTATGGGGAAGTACACTGTTCTTGAAACTCATCGACAAGTTTCCGTTTATTATTACGATCGGAGCAGGAATCCTGGCTTGGACTGCTGCTAAAATGATTGTTGGGGAACCGTTCCTCAAAGAATATTTCAGCAATCCGTTCATTAAATATGGATTTGAAATTCTTATCATTGGCGCTGTCGTTCTAATTGGATTAGCGAAAAAACGTTCTGGCGCCAACCAAAAGAATACACAAGAACGCGGAGTTTAAGTCAATAAAAAAGCTGAAGCAGATCCTATCTGCTCCAGCTTTTTTTGTTATTTCTGGTGCCAGGCACCCGTATCTTAATATACATCCCTTTTCGTAAAGACAGCGAAGGCGACTATGAGGCCGCCTGCAGCCCAAGCCAATAGTACACTTAACGAAAAGCCGAGGGACATTCCTTCAATCGGAGTAGCCATGCCGCTGATATAATTAGTCAGGGTTAAATTCACCATGAATAGATATTTAGCGCTTTCCCATGAAGATACCATATTGGAAAGAATAGCACCGGCGATCAATGCCGCCAGCATGATTCCCATAACTGCAGCAGTACTCCTCAGCAGTACAGAAAGCATAAAGGTTAATGTTCCAACAACAAAGCATACATACCATACCAGACCGAATTCCATCAAAACATATTGCCATTGAGGAATGAGATGAACGTTGTTTGTCAGCAGTTCTTCACCCTTTGGACTGAATCCGGTCAAAAGAGGCATATCCCATCCTCCATAGCCAAAGACTAAACCTGATATAGTGTAAGAAAGAATGGCCACTGCTGTTACAATAAGCGATACTGATAATAGGAGCGCTATATATTTGCTCAGTAAAATTTTCCACCGTTTCACCGGCCGGGTGAGAAGGAGCTTGATGGTTCCCCCGCTTGCTTCAGAGGAAACAAGATCTGCTGCAGCCACCATAACAAGAAGCGGAAGAAGCAGAGTGATTGAATTTTCAACGAAAACTCTCATGAACGTTGGAGCACCTGGAGCCTGGGGATTAACATCATGATCGAGATAATATTGCTGCTGGGCCAAACGAATTTTTAAATATTTTCTCCAGTCATCCTGTAGCCGGCTTGAACTTAGACGGTTCTGTGTGTCAACAATCTCCTGCTGGAGCTTCGTACGCCAATCTGCATTCCCAAGCTTCTCCTGAGTGGTCTTTGCCTGCTGGTATTGAGCATACGTAAAAAGGGGGACGAGGGCAGCAATAATCAGGATGATGACAAACAGCCGCTTTTTTCTGAACAGCTTCAGCAATTCATTATGAACAAGTTTAGTCAATATGCTCTCCTCCTGTAAGTTCTAAGAAAAGATCTTCAAGGGCAGGGAGTTTCGTTTTCATCTCTTTTACTTCAATCCCGGCGTTAACAAGTATCCTGTTCCAGTTTCCTATTTGACTCTCATCGTATAATGTGATAAGCCTGCCGTCTGATTCTGTCACAGGTGTAACTTCTTCAAGCAGAAGCTTCGCTTTATCCAGCGGTTCTGCGCTCCAAACAACCCGTTCCTTTTCAGCCAGTAATGATTCTACTGTGTCGATTCTGATGATGCTGCCTTTCGAGATTATGGCTACACGGTCACACATCAGTTGAATTTCGCTAAGCAGGTGGGAGGAAACCATCACGCATAATTTCTCCTTTTCAGCCAGGAAGCGGATGAACTCTCTCATTTCACGGATTCCAGCAGGATCAAGCCCGTTGGTCGGTTCATCAAGTATAAGCAGTTTTGGGTTGCCAAGCAGGGCTTGGGCAATTCCGAGACGCTGCCTCATACCCAAAGAATAGGTACTCACTCTATCATTTATCCTTTTGCCCATATCTACGAGTTCGACGACTTCTTGAAGCCGGCTCTCGTGGATGGAGGAATCCATACGGGCAAAATGTTCAAGATTCTCCCAGCCTGTTAAATAAGGATAAAGCTCAGGGTTTTCAACAATGCAGCCCAAGTCTTTCATCGCTTCCCCGAACTGGGTCTGAACGTTCTTTCCACCGATATAAATCGATCCTGATGTGGGCTTGATCAGCCCGACAAGCATACGGATCGTGGTTGTTTTTCCGGCCCCGTTCGGTCCAAGAAAGCCAAAGACTTCACCGGGATATAATTCAAAGGAAAGTCCTTTGATAATTTCTTTTTTGCCGATGGTTTTCCGAAGGTTGCTAACGGAAAGGGCAGGTGATTCGCTCATTTCTTTTCCTCCTCGCTGAAATGAATGAGGGAAGCAGTGCGCTCTCCGATTAATTGATAGCCTTCTTTATTCGGATGAAAATGGTCACTGAAAAGATAGTCATTCACATTAAGTTCAAAAAGATCAAAGGTGGGGACATAAATAATATTGGGATAAGCAGCCGCAGCGTTAGCGGAATCAAAGTTCCATTTCCGGACGATGCTTGACGTTTTCTTGGAATCCTCCATATCGCTGAATGGGTTGTAGAGCCCTACATGATAGATGGTCCCAGTCTTGTTTAGCGAACGAATTTCCTTGTATAGTTCTTTCAGGTTGTTAAGGTAAGCTTCCTCTGTTTTATTGATGCTCTGCGAATTTAGCTGCTGAAGAGCTTGTCCGCCGCGGAATAAATCGTTGCCTCCAATTGTAAGCAGGATGACATCAGCGTTTTTAATCTGGCGTTTGATCTGCTGCTGGCTGATCTGGTCAAGAAGCTCTTTTGAAGTTTGCCCTTTTATAGCGGAATTGGAAAGCTCAATCTCTTTTTTTGTTTTCTTTGCTAATTCTTCTTTCAAGTAACCGATGTAGCCCTTGCCGTCAGGGTCGCCAGTGCCCCTTGTCAAGGAATCGCCTAATGCTGCAATGCGTAAGTTCCTGCCCATTCCATCCGCTGAATCGCTGGCAGTTTTACCGCTGTCTGGTTTAACGGTATCCATCCGCTGGCCGCCAGCTGAAAAAAACTGGTCCTGTATGACCCAGGCAAGTCCCGCAAGCCATAAAAAAGCTGATAAAATGGAAAGAGCTGTGATGAGAGACAGACCTTTTTTTCTCACAAGACCATCCTTTCAAATACTAATTACATAAAGCATAGCAGAGAAACAAAAAATTTCTTACTATTTTGCATATGTTTTCCTTCCTTTCTATTGTTTCCACTCCGCTGCCCTGTCTAAGCAGCTGTCATAAAAAATGTTGGTTAATGATACAGGGGGGAGAATAAAGAGAGAATAACAGCAGGCAACCTAAGCAGCCGGGTGGTGAAATATGAAAAAGAAATATCAAAACAAGCTGATTGCCATAGTAGTCATGACCATGGCAGCCATCTATTTTTTTATAAGCCTGAATCCTCCGCTTTCCGTGGTGGGTGGACATAAGAAATCAGCCAATGAAACATGGATTGAAGTAAAGAACGAAGGCTGGCTTTCATTGAAGGTAGATGCCTTGTATGTGAATAACAATGTGGTTCCTGCCGAAGCTTCTTTTCTGGCAACTGATAAATTTAAACCGTTAAAAAAGCAGACAATTCATTCGGGGGAAGAAAAGTATATACGTATTTTTTACGAGGTGCCTTTAAAAAGGATTACCGTAGCCTACAGCTTCGGCGGCATTTCTTTTATACGTTCGTTTTCAATCTTTTAACCAATTCAGCTTTCATTGGGTATGATCGAATACACGAGTGTAAAGGGGGGATTTTGATGGATTCAAAACCTGACTATAATAATGAAGAATACGTTCAGTTAGATGAAGAAACGCTGTTTATTGTCTCACAGACGTTCAAAGCGCTTTCTGACCCTACCAGGATACGGATTCTGCATCTGCTTTCTCAAAAAGAATGCAGTGTGAATGAAATAACAGAGGCTTTGTCTCTTTTGCAATCTACGGTTTCCCATCAATTAAGATTTTTAAAGAACTTGCGTCTTGTAAAGTTTCGCCGTTCAGGGACCACCCTGTTTTATTCCATGGACGATGAACATGTCATTGATCTGCTTAAACAGGCCATACACCATGCGAGCCATGACTAAGCTTGTTGCTGTGGAGAAAAGAAAAGATTTTGCTTATTTTATGAAGATTTTATATTGTTTTTGTTGAATTTTGAGAAAAAAGCAGGAATTCTATAAAAAAACCTGTTCTAAAAGGCAGAAGCAAGCAAAAACGCTTAAAATCAGACGAAATAGATTATTCTGAATATTTTAATTTATCTTCACATAAAGTATTATAAACGAAACAAAAGAAGGGAGTAGATTCCAATGAAGAATGTTAGCGAAGCATGCTAAACAAGCCTATACAAATAGTTAAACTATTTAACAGGCACAGTATGCGGGTCTTCAGAGTCTGCCAAGCAACAATTATCCATACATCCTTTTTAAAGGCGTGATTCCATTGAAAAAAGTTAGCGAAGCATGTCAAAATCATATCCACTAAAAAATCAGCCCGTGAAAACTGGTTTTGAGATATGTGGACATGTGGGAAACCAAAAATGGAAACATTAAAACTTCAGAGGACGTGGTTCCGATGACAAAAGTTAGCGAAGCATGCTAGGATCATGGCGCAATAGGAAATAGTCCGTGAAAACTATTTTCGCATCATGTGGGCATGTGGGAAGCCAAAAAGGAGAAAATAAACTGAAAGATGCAAGTCTGCAAGTGATGCAAGGCATGTGTTCTAAGTAAAGAAAGGAAATCAACAAGTGAATAGCAAGTATTTTAAATAAGGCGCAAGTTTATGTTAATTTACATAAACAGCGTCTTATTTTTGTATTTTAAATAAGACGCTGTTTGACGAGGAGGACTTGAAGGGAAACTAAGTTACAGGAAATGGAGGTCCCAAATGAATAATAAATCCGAACAGAAAAACGCGCATCCTAAAACTCCCCAAAAATATCCTGAGCGACAATATTATTTCCCTGCCCAAATCGTTGAAACGTTTATTAGAAAAGGAAAAGAATCCATACAAACCACTTATTTGGCACAATTAATTCTATCCAGTCTGGCAGGAGCTTTTATCGCTTTTGGAGCTCTAGGTTCAGTATTATTGACAATGGACATTGAATCGGCCGGCATTGTGAATTTAATGGCTGGTATCGGATTTATGATTGGCTACGCGATGGTCTTTTTATCAGGTTCCATATTATTTACGGAAGTAAACATACTCTTGCCCAGTTATATCATGCAGAGCAAGTTTTGGATCAGCAAAAAACTGCTGTCCTTTTGGTTTATCTGTTACATTGGAAATTTTGTGGGCGCTCTATTTGTCGGTTTTCTTTTAAACCTTTCAGGCTCGCTGCACGATGAATTCTATGATTACCTGCTCACATTCGTAGAAAAGAAAATGGAATTTACACATAGAGGAACTTGGGGCTGGTTTCAGGTTCTTTTTTCAGGTATTTTGGCAAACTGGCTAATCGGAGCAGCAGCGGTTCTTGCTACCGCCGCAAGAGATGTGGTTGGCAAGATTCTCGGTATTGCTCTGCCTGTTATCATTTTCGAAGCCGGAAACTTTCAGCACGCTGTGGCCAACATGGGCTATTTCAGTATATCCGTCCTTGAAGGCTTTGATATCAGCTGGTATAAGTTTATTCTGCTTAATCTGGTTCCAGCAAGTATCGGCAATCTAATCGGCGGCGGTATACTTGTATCTCTGCTGTTGTCATATGCTTACAAAGAAGAACTAGATGAGGGGGTTCTGAAAGAGGAAGAAGAGGCAATTGAGGAAATGGAAAACAAGAAAGAAGCACCCAATGGAAAACCAGCTGGAGAACCAGCTGGTCATCAATAATAAGGATAAGGGTAATAAGGATACGGATAGTAATAAGGATATAGGGAGAGTGCAGCTATAGCGGCAAGGGGAAATATCCCTGGAAAAAACCTTCTTCCAAACCATGGCCGGCCAAAAAATACACGATTTTCTTCATTGTCCTCTCTTCCCATAGCCCCCTGCTGCCCCTGCATTCCTTGTTGCACTTGCATTCCTTGTGTTCCCTGCATGCCCTGCTGTCCTTGCATTCCTTGCTGGCTCCCTTGCCCGCCCTGTTGCGGCTGCTGAATGTCCTGAGGAACCATCATATGGAGATTCTGGCCATCCACATTTGTAATGATCCCTTCCGTTTTCTTGCCATCATGCATGGTAATAATCACATGAAAATACAAGTGCTGCTTACAAAGATTGTGCATCTGTGCCCAGTTTCTTTCATCCGTCTGCTCCTGATTATTGTAATCTTCCACCATAGGCAATCAACTCCTTCCAACACTATTTTTATTTTTTAAAAAAAAGATTATGTCTGTCCAAAGAGGTTTGTGCGTGTTATTTCATTAGAAATAGGGTAAATACTAACCACAATAGTGTATGAGGAGGAACAGCATGAGCTTATCTAAACAACAAATCAACGAAATAGAACAAAATCTGCTAAAGATGAAAAAACAGCTAGAAGAACAGCAAGAGCTGAGGGAGAAAGATGAAAGCCTGCAAGAGTCTACCGGGGAGATCAGCTCATATGATAACCACTTTGGTGATATGGGGAGTGAGTTATATGACCGCGAAATGGCAATGGCGCTTGATGAAAATCAAGAGGAAACTCTTGAAGACATTAACGAAGCGCTCCAGCGCATTGAAGAAGGCACCTACGGAAAATGCGTGGACACGGGAGAGGAGATTCCTTACGAAAGATTAAAAGCCCTTCCTTTTGCAAAACGGACGATCCAAGCACAAGAAAAGGCTGATGAGGACGGGAAAACAGATGATTATGAAATAGGTGAACCTTCTTTCATCAGGAAGGGTGAAGGGAAGTATGAAGACAGCAGAATGCAATCGGTTGACGAGATAATGGAGACACACGGAAATGCTTCTAATAAAGGAGAGGACGCATAATAAAAAAGCAGCCTGCCCAACTATCGGGGTTCGGCTGCTTTTTTGTTCTTTGAATAACGTTTATTCGTGGCGTAGGACAATATAGGTTTAAAATAATAAATTGTATTAAACAGGATATTACCGAGAAGGATTCCGGCAAAAGCATCTAGAACTACGTGCTGTTTAATGAAAAGTGTGGAAAGAATAATCAAGTATCCTGCAATGTTGACAGCGAAAATTCGTACTGGTGTTTTTGTTTTGCAGTATCTTATTGCAATGACCATTAAATAACTGCTCAGGACATGAATACTTGGAAAGCAATTAAAGGGTTCATCAGCTGAGTAAATATAACGGATAACATTTGTGAGAACACCGCTGCCCTCTATGGCAGGTCTTGGAACCGTTGTCTGAAAGAAATAGTAAATGACATAACAGATGGCCATCCCGATCGTTAAGCTCAACAGCGTCTTGAAATATAAGGATCTGTCATAGATAAAAAAGTAAAACAACATGCCAAAAATGAAAAGGTACCAAAAAACATACGGAATAATAAAGGCTTCAATAAAAGGAATATGCTGGTCAAATGATGTAATAAGACTCCTTGCTCCCCGATCTCCGTTATTCAGTAATTCATAAAAAGTATGCAGAAGGGGAATAGAGAGCATCAATAACAAAGGAAGAATATGGGATTTTAATTTACTCAATAGTCACTGCTCCTTCAATTCATAACAATCATATTTAACAACTACCATATTATACCATATCGTTTGCTAGAGTTGGGATGGTTCTTGTTAATGGCTATGTAATATTTATACCAAAAAATAGTCATACACTAGCTTATCATAACGTAATGAAGGGCTAGAGGCATCCTTTTTTTAGTGACAAATTATTTAACGATTTGTCTTCTTTGCATTATACTTCCAAAAATTGAGGGAAAGAACATCATTCAAAGGACAAATCCGCACATAAAGGTCTTTTGACACTAGGTATTAAGTCCTGTTATCGAAGATTGGGTAGTCAGATTGTTACAATTTATTTTACTGAATTTAGCTTAATTTGACAGAAAATATGGAATTCATTAGGTTTAATGTCATAAAAAATCGGGAATTCTATTAATTTGTAATATATCTGTAATCTTCCTAAAATGTTCGTGTCATATTTTGTTGGTAGAATCTAATTAAGTTAGCAAGGAAACAAATACCAACATTGGTAATACAGATTTTAGGGGGATACATGCTTTGAAAAAATTGGTAGCGGCAGCGGCACTATTAGGAATGATGGCTTTCAACCCGATCGTAGGGAAAGCAGCGCTTGGCGATCACACTTTAAAACGAGGTATGACCAGTAAAGATGTGCAGCAATTACAAACTGTCCTTAAGAAAAAAGGATATTTTACATACAAAAAGACGACTACTTACTATGGTACATATACGAAATCAGCTGTAAAAAAGTTTCAAAAAGCAAAAAAACTTAAAGCGGATGGCGTGGCTGGAAAAAGTACGTTCAAAGCACTAGGGGTTAAAACAGCTGTTAAAAGCACTTCATACAGTTCATCAGGTTTGATCAGTACGGCAAAAAGATACATGGGTGTTCCTTACCGCTGGGGCGGAACAACACCTAAAGGGTTCGATTGCAGCGGCTATATCAACTATGTTTTTGATAAATCGGCTGGAATTGACTTGCCTAGAACAGTTTCCGGAATCTATTTAAAAGGTACATCTGTCAGTACTCCAAAAGCTGGAGATGTTGTATTTTTCCAAACGTATAAACATGGTGCTTCCCATGCTGGAATATACATCGGAGACCATAAGTTTATTCACAGTTCATCTTCAAAAGGAGTAAGCATTGCTTCAATGCAAAATCCTTACTGGGCACCGAAATTCCTTGGCGCTAAAAAGATATAAGTACGAAACAGGCAGACTCATTCTGCCTGTTTTTTTTCAGTTTGAAGGCTTTTTTTATTTTTTTTGTCATATCGTTTAACTTTTCTGAATATTATAGTATAATCTATCATATCATGAATGGGCCTTAATGCAGTTTACCTTCCTGTTGAAAGGAGTGTTAGGCATGTATTTTGGTGAAACTGTCAAAATCAACCGTTTTGACGGGGAATACTTTGAGGTGAACCACAACTGGCTGATGGATATTGTGTGGGACAAATATCACATGCCGCTGCGGGACTTTTTGGATTCTTATGATAGAAGGGACAGTGATTATATTTTGACGCTGGCCGAACAGAATACTTTACGTTACGAATTGAAAAATGATGAAAGCCGCTTAGTTTTATAAGCGGTTTTTTTGTGATGTAAAAAAGTATAATATTCAGCTTGCATAGATGTAATGTCTAGCTCCAGCGCCCAGGGCTGAAAACTTGGTTCTTGTTTTCAGCATAAGTCCTCGAGGACGCTTGCGCTTTTCTTACTTTGTCTTGTGGCATACCTCTTCACCTCTTCATATCATATGAGGAATGTTAGGCGAGGAGGATGAATTATGGCAAAAAAAAAGGCTAAAAAGATCTCTAAGTATGATCAGGCGGTCAATAAATATGCACATACTCTAAAAATGGTTACCAGTTCCACCTGCCTGTCCTGCAAAACTCAATGTGTGAGGGGATTGGCCTATATAGATAAAATGTCTAAACCGGGCGCGGTCGGGCACGGTGTCCCCTGCCATCTGACAAAAGGAAAAGGTATGAAATAAGTGATGTCTCTCTAACTTAGCACATCTTCCCTAAGGATTTAGTTTGTGTGAGGATGTGCATCCTTTTTTTATTTTGAAGGATGTTAGCATCCATAAAAAGGTGTTTATGTTAATTCATCGCCGGGAAAAGTTCAGAATAGTGAAAACAAAAATGATGTCTCTGTCCCATAAAGGCGATAATAACTATAAACTATATAAAGCAAAGTCAGGTGATACCCATGAGCAGAGAATGCAGAGAAAAATTAAGTTTAAATGGTATATGGAAATGTGTTCCTGATGAGGATAACCGTCTGGAAGGAAATATTAGAAACAAGCCTGTATACCATTCAGAAGAACTAACTTGGGAGGATATCCATGTTCCTGCACACTGGCAGAAAGCGGGATATGAGGATTTCCAGGGAGTCATGTGGTATAAAACTGTCTTTCGTGCTCCGTCACTAAAGAAAAATAAGATGTTCTACATTTGTTTTGATGCTGTTGATTATAATTCAGAGGTTTGGCTCAACGGAGTGTATCTTGGAGCTCATGAAGGAGACTTTGATGCGTTTGAATTTAATGTCTCTGATTTTCTGGAATATTGTGGAGAGAACACGCTGGTAATCAAAGTGACTTCTGAATTGGATACAAAGCCCGAACGTAAAAAAATTGCCAAGGGAGGCCTTTACCATTGGGACTGCCTTCCAGTGAAACAAGAAGGGCTGACAGATTGTCCAGAAGTTCCTTCTTCTGTGAATGCCCATTACCCAAATCCTCTTGTCAACCCGGGTGGAATATGGAAAGGGGTTTATCTTGAAGAACGCTGCAAGGTACATATTGAGCATATTCAGGTGACTCCTTATCTAAAAGATGAGTATAAGAAAGCCACCATCTACCTTGATGTTGAAATACAGAACAATAACAGCAAGGAAGCCAAAATTGACGTGGAAGTTTCATTCTTGCCCCATAATTTCAGAGGGAAAATATACAGATGGAAGTCTCAGAGCTATTTTCAAAGACCAGGTACGAGCAGCTATTCAATGACTGACCAGCTGTCCAACCCCAAATTATGGTGGACATGGGAGCTTGGATTTCCTCACCTGTATAAAGCTGTGATTGAAGTGTGGGTAAATGGGGTATTGGTAGACAAGAAGATTCAAATATTTGGAATCCGCGAAATTAAAATGGATGAAAAATGGATCTTTTACCTCAATGGAACAAGGGTGTTTATTAAAGGAAACAACTATTTGTCCGACCAGTTCCTCTCTCTTATGACAAAGGAATCCTACCAGCTTGATGTCCAAATGATGCTGGATGCCAACATGAATACCACCAGGCTTTTTGCCCATGCCGAACAGGAAGAGTTTTATCAGCTGTGCAACGAAAAGGGTATCATGGTTTTTCAGGATTTGCCGTTTCAATGGGGCTATGAATCTACGGGTCTTTTTATAAAAAGAGCCGAGGATGTTTCACGTCGTTTCGTTAGAATGCTGTATAACCATCCTTCGATCATTTTGTGGTCCTGCCACAGCGAATCCCGGTTTCATGACTACAACAAGCTGGACAATATGCTCTTGCGTGTCGTAAAGGAACTCGATAGTCTGCGGCCCGTTATTAAAAATTCGGTGCTCGTATCCGATGAGGAACTTCCTCATTTTTTTGAGACGCTGGATGACTTTACAGACTATATCGGTACGCATTTAAGTGTGCACTGGGTCGGTTGGTATTGGGGCAAAATTGAGGATGCTGAGTTTTATAACCCGATGTTTGTAACAGAGTATGGAACCCAGTCTATTCCAAATGAAGATTCCTTGAAGAAATTTATGAACCAGGAGTCTCTCTGGCCTGTTAACTGGGAGATCTACCGTACATGGGGCTTTCAGACCAATATTTATCAGACGATGTTGGGGTCGGTCATGACTCAGTCCCTTCAAGAACTTATCGACATTACACAAGAATATCAGGTTCAGTTCTACAAGGAGCATACAGAGGCGTTAAGGCGGAAGAAATACAATCATGTAGGCGGGCTTCTTCAGTTTCACTTTGTTAATACAGGACCGTCCATCGATTGGTCCATCATCGACTATTACCGCCAGCCTAAAAAAGCTTATTTTGCCATGGCTAAAGCTTTTGAACCGCTGCATCTGTCCTTTAACGGCGAAGTTACGGATGGGGAGCTTGGAAAGACTGCTACCGTAACTCCTTGGATCGTGAACGATTACAACGTTACATTTGAAAACTGCGAAATAGCCTACAAGGTATTCCTTGAAGACGGCACCCTGGTCGATCAGCAATGTTTGCCTGTTCCAAAGATAGTGAAAGATTCAGTCCAATCATTTGAATCTTTAACCCTTCCGGTTTCATCCGGAACAACAGTTAAAGTAACAGGTCAATTGAAGGATTCGAACGGTATGACGGTCATGGAAAATGATAAAATCATCCGCTCGCTTCCGGCAGAGGATGAAGTGCAAAATCCGTTCAAATCACCAATACGATTATAAAATGAGGAGGCAAAACCGATGAAAAAGGGATTGTTGCTGCTTTTTTGTCTTGTATTGGCTTTATCCATGTCAGCCTGTTCCAATGACAACCAAGGAGCGTCAGGAACAGAGAAAAATGGAGAAGTGCAGCTGAAAATGTGGGCGCATCAGGGACAGCCGAAAGAAGTCGACTTTTATAAAAAACGTATTGAGGAATTCAATAAAGCTCATAAAGGAAAAATTCATGTTAAGCTCGATATCATTCCAAGCGGTGCAGGCCACGCCTATGAAGATAAAATCAATGCTGCTGCAACCTCGAACGGGCTGCCGGATGTTCTTGATATGGACGGGCCTTTTGTCGGGAACTATGCAGCAACAGGGATCCTGGCTCCCATTGATGATTACGTAGCGAAAAAGGACAAGCAGGATTTTGCCAAATCCATCATCCAGCAAGGTACATATGACGGCAAACTATACGCACTTGGAGCAATGGAATCATCCATTGTGGTCTTCTATAACAAAAAGTTGCTGAAAGAAGCCGGAATTAACGCTCCGGAATCATTAGACAAGGCATGGACATGGGACCAGTTCATGGACGCCTCGAAAAAACTGACTAAAAACAACGTCCGCGGGCTCACGATGCATATGGATAATGGCGTCGGGGAATGGCTCACTTACATGGGTTCCGTATTTGTGTGGTCCAACGGCGGCCTCTTGCTCAATGAAGACCGCACTAAAGCTGACGGCTATGTCAATGGCCCGAAATCGGTAGAGGCAATGAACTATGTCAAAGATTTGTTTAAGTCAAAAGTTGTGAGCGTTTCCAACGGGCCGACGGATTTTGAAGAAGGAAAGGCGGCCATGATGCTTGGAGGTGTGTGGCTGATTCCTGGCTTTGAGGAGTATAAAAATCTGGATTGGGGAATGACCTATTTCCCTTACAGCAAAAAGAAAACCTCACCTTCCGGATCTTGGGCATTTGGTGTGTCCAGCCAGTCCAAACAGCCGAAGGAAGCAGCTGAGGTTGTAAAGTGGATGAGCAATAAGGATTCTGTTGTAGAAATTTCCAAGATAACCGGAATGCCGCCGGCACGCGAATCCGCGTTTAAAGAGCTGCCTGAATACGATAAGCTCCCTAAAAAGATCATTAAGGACCAGGTGCTGAACACAGCAAAAGCCCGTCCGGCAACACCTGCCTATCCGGTCTTAACCGCTAAATTTGCTGAAGCTTTTCAAGCGGCTGCCTTGGGGCAGGATGTAAAAAAAGAACTTGATAAAGCAGCGAAGGATACTGACAGAGAACTGGAACGATTCAAAAAATAAGACGGAAAAGGAGTGATGGATTCACTCCTTTTCCTGTACTTTTTTGCAGAAAGGAGAAACAGGATGGAACCCGCTACACAAAAAACAAACGTCGATCGCCCATTACCTACGGTAAGCCCGAAGCAAAGGAAAAGAAAGAATTTGTTTGCCAGCTATGGGTTCGTTGGCCCGGCGATGATTCTGCTGTTTGTCTTTCTCATACTGCCGGCCATTTTGGCACTGTACTATAGCTTTACAAACTATTATTTGCTGACCCCTGAAAAGATGAAATTTGTAGGAATGGAAAACTACAAGCGGCTGGCGGAGGACGATATCTTTTTAAAATCCTTGGGAAATACCGCTCTTTTTGTCGTAATCGTTGTCCCCGTACAAACCCTTGTCGCTTTGGCACTGGCCCTTCTAGTGAACCAAAAGGTAAGAGGCATCAAATTTTTCAGGATGGCTTTTTTTGCTCCTGTTGTCACTTCAATGGTTATCGTCTCCATCCTCTGGACATTCATATATAATCCGGACAACGGATTGGCGAATTCCATCTTAAATATCGTGGGACTCGGCCCGTTTCAGTTTCTTACAGACAAAGACCAGGCGATGTATTCCATTATTTTTATGAGTATTTGGCAGGGGGCCGGATATCAGATGATGATCTTTCTTGCAGGCCTTCAGGAAATTCCGGACCATCTCTATGAAGCAGCATCCATTGATGGGGCGAACGCTTGGCAAAAGCTCATCAACATCACCATTCCCGGCATTCGGAACATCCTGGTATTTATTGCGATTGTAACGATGATTGCTGCTACCAAACTCTTTATCCAGCCTTTTGTCATGACGCAGGGAGGCCCTTTGGATTCTACGAAAACGCTCGTTTATATGGTATATGAAACAGGCTTTAAGTTTAGGGATGTTGGCTATTCATCAGCCATCGCAATTCTTTTCTTTGTGATCGTGCTAGTCATTTCCATTCTGCAGCGAAAGTTTATTAAAGAATCTACAGAATAGGAGGAGAGTTATGAAAAAGAACCGTTTATTTAAATTAATAGGATTGTATGTCGCCCTTACTTTGCTGGCCCTTCTTTTTTTATTTCCGCTCATCTGGATGATTGTCTCTTCCTTTAAATCGGAAGCGCAGATTTTCGCGGATCTGAAATCATTTAAAGCCTTTGTTCCTTATACTTTTTCATTGGACAACTATACCGGGGTCTTTGAACGGATTCCATTCATCAGATATTTGCTGACGAGCACATTGTACGTTTCGGTTATTGTTCTTCTAGGTTTGTTTGTAAACTCTCTGGCTGCTTATGCGTTTGCGAGAATGGAGTTTAAAGGAAGGGACTTTTTGTTTGCAGCCGTGGTCGCGTTAATTATAATCCCGTTTGAGAGTATCCTCCTTCCCTTGTATTTAATCATCGATGAGTTAGATTGGCTGAATACTTACCAGGCGCTGATCGTTCCCTTTATTGCAAATGCGTTTAATATTTTCATGTTTAGGCAGTTCTTTTTAAACTTGCCGAAAGAATTGGAAGAGTCTGCACGAATGGATGGTGCTTCTACGCTTCGAATCTTTTTCCAGATCGTCATTCCGCTATCAAAGCCTGTTTTTATTACAGTGGCTCTCCTTACATTTATTACACATTGGGGAGACTTCATGTGGCCGCTCATTGCGACAACTGATGAGAGTGTAAGGCCGCTTCAAGTCGGCATGCAGTTCTTTTTCCATCAGCCTCCTGTGAAGTATGGCCATGTCATGGCTGCTCTTACAATGGCGACCATTCCGCTGCTGATCATCTTCGTGTTCTTTCAAAAATACTACGTACAGGGAATTGCATCTGCCGGTATGAAAAACTAATCTTGTAACTCTGAGCGAAGCCCAATTAGGCTTTGCTTTTTTGTGATCCAATATTATTCATCGAAGGAACGAATTGGGAAAATGTATAGATAAACACTTGGATATTTTCATAGGTTAACCACTGATTTTCCCAATACACATCCTCCTTTTGTACTGATACAATTGAAAACAAACAATGTTCGACAAAGATAGGTATGCAAATAGTACCAGGAAGAATGGGTGAGGGCGTGAAAAAAAAGAGAGTACTTGTCTATCTCTATCCCCAGTTTCGAGAAGTAGAGATTATGGTGGCGCTGTCTATTGTCAGCCGATTTTATGAAGTCTTAACCTTCTCATTGCCGCATGGGGCAGTTACAAGTGAATGCGGCCTTACGATGCAGCCGTCTATTAAACTGAAGAATATTAATCCTCTTGAATATGATTTGCTGCTGATCCCAGGAGGCACGCAAGCCGGAAGCCAATCTGATCCCCGGCTGATCAGACTGATCAAAGCCTTTGATAGAGATGGTGTACGCATAGCTGCCATAGGCACGGGTGTGCTTCTGGCTGGAAAAGCAGGAGTATTGATCAACAAAAATTTTACGGCCTCTGTTCTTGAAGAGGAGCATAGAAGAGCCAAGGACTGGCTGACAGGAAGAGCTGTCAACCGGCCGGTCGTTGAAGATAAAAATATAATAACCGCCAAAAACAATGCATATATTGATTTTGGATTGGTCATCGGTGACAGACTGGGTTGTTTTAACAGTATAGATGATTACAATCTGTATAAAGGCAGAGTGTAGCAGGTTGCTTGCCTATGTTAAAATAAGGAATAATAAATAAAGGAGCTGTACACGTGTCGACTCTTCTTATTTCAATTGTTATGTCTGTCATCATCATTTTGTTCATCCTTGTTATTTTTGTTGTTGCGATATCAAAGGGATATTCCTATAAACATACGGTGGACAGCCTGGAGGAAAATCCGCACCTGCAAGGAAAAAAGGAAAAATCGCGCGATGCATAAAGCTGGCAGCCCATGCCGGCTTTTTTTTATTTTTCAGGCAAGGCCCATAAATTTAGACTGGAAAGTTTGAGGATGAGAGGGGATAATAAAGATGATGAGAGCGCATACATCGTTATGTGTTTTTTTACAAACTATGAAGTAAAAAGGAGAAAATATGTTAAAAGTAATTAGGCCTGCCTCACCCTTTGATTTCTCTAAGATGCTTCGGCGGGTGAGCAGTGCAGGAAAAAATAATATCGTGCATGTGGACATGGACAATCAAACCTATAAAAGAATGATTCACCTTAGAAATAAACCGATACTTATTCAGGTAAAAGCAGCGGGCAGCATTGACAATCCGGAGCTTATGCTGGAGCACCCCGATGGGCTTTCCACAAGGGAGCAGGATGAGCTGGCTGTTATGGTAAAACGCATGTTTTCCACGGAGATTGATATTAAACAATTCTATAGCCAATTTTCGGACCATAGACAGATTACGCCGCTCATCTCGGACTTTTTCGGTGTGCGTCTTGTTACCGATCCCGACCTTTTTGAATCCATGGTTAAGATTATAATTGGCCAGCAGGTGAATCTAACGTTTGCCGGTGTCTTGATCGACCGTTTGATTGTTCTTGCCGGTGAACACATTGAACATGAAGGAGAAATGTTCTCCGTTTTTCCAACTCCGGAAAAAGTGGCTTCACTGAATGTTGAACAGCTGAGGGAGCTCCAGTTCAGTCAGAGGAAAGCGGAGTATATTATAGATTTTTCAAGGTTGATCACTTCTGGAGCATTAGATACTGATTCCCTTTGGTCCATGACAGATGAAGAAGTAATGAATACGCTGCTGCCCATCAGGGGAATTGGCCGCTGGACGATTGAATGTCTCCTTATTTTTGCAATGGGGCGTACCAATGTTCTTCCGGCAGCTGATATCGGTTTAAGAAATGGTGTGCGTAAAGCATGGGATCTTGACTATCAGCCGACTGAAGAGGATGTAAGAAAGCTGGCTGAAGACTGGGCGCCATGGAACACTTACATTACGTATTATCTTTGGGAAAGCCTAGCGGTTGAACCCTTGATAAAAGAAAGATAAGAATGCGAATAGAACGAGGAGGAAGGTACTGTGAACATTGCTTTTTTTCTTTTGCCTAAAGAAGAAGTGGCTTTTTTAAAGTCTACCTCAACGATCAGGCAGGCACTTGAAAAACTGGAACATCATCGATATACGGCTGTTCCTGTGCTGGATGAAAAAGGAAGGTATTCTGAAACACTGACAGAAGGCGATTTGCTTTGGACGATTAAAAATACGCCAGGGTTGACGTTTGAAACGAGCCATCGTTTTTCCATCTCCGGCATCCAAAAAGACCGGGTCATCAAGTCCGTCTATATTAATGCTGAGATGGAAGATCTCTTGTCTTTAATTGCCACCCAAAACTTTGTTCCTGTGGTGGATGATCAGGGAGTATTTATCGGCATTGTCCGCAGGAGTGACATTATTGAATACTGCTCCAATCAGCTGTTTGCCATAAAGGGGACTTAAAAAGAATGGAAGAGATCTACTCTGAGTTTCCGCAATTAGAAACAAAGCGTTTTATTCTTCGAAACATTGAAGAAGAGGATGCAGCCGACCTGCATGAAGTATATTCTGATCCTGAGGTTGTAAAATTTTGGGGTACTGCTCCGTTTACTTCTATAGAGCAAACCAAATCCTTAATCTGTGACTTTCAAAAAGGTTATAGGGATCAGATGACGATCCGCTGGGGAATTGCGGAAAGGGAAGGAAACCGGCTGATCGGAACATGCGGATACCACAACTGGGCAAAAAAGAAGTTCAGGACAGAAATAGGATATGAAATACGAAAAAGCAAATGGCGCAAAGGTGTTATGAAAGAAGTACTCGGCTCCATACTTCCTTTCGCCTTTCAACACATGAAACTAAACCGGATTGGAGCACTTATTCATCCCGACAACCATGGCTCTGCAATACTTGTATCAAAATTTGGTTTTCACGAAGAAGGGTGCCTCAGAGACTATCAATGTGTTGATGGTGAATTTCAAGATTTAGTGATGTACAGTTTGCTCAAAAAAGACATATTAACTCAAACATAGCATGGATGGAGTTAGGCGTTGAGCCTAGCTTTTTTTATTTAACAGAGAATACTGCCTGGCAGTGGTATAACGAAATGTATGGGGAGTTTCTCATTCAAATATTCAATGAGTGGGTGGAGCATGATGTAGGCTCGGTATATGTCATGAACTTTGAATGGGCACTGGCTTTGTGGATTGGAATCCCTTCATCCATTTGTATTTTTTCAGAAAAGTGCGGTCAGGCAGCAGCAATGGAACACACAGGTGAGTTGTTTGCCTGTGATCATTTTGTCTATCCTGAATATGGGTTAGGAAATATTAAAGAGGGCTTAGTATAAATAGATTTTTGGTTTCATGAGCCAGGATTAAATTATCTATGTGCATCTTATCTCAACTATTTCAAGCACATTGATCCCTCTATGAAAAGGATGAAACAGCTGCTGCAGGATGGTATGCCTGCTTCGTATATTATGATGGAAACCAGTTGGCTGAACACGGCCAGCTATTCATTAGCAAAAACATCACACTCAGAACCGCTTCTGAATGTGATGTTTTTTTATTCTATTCGAGGGGGAAACATCAGGTCCTTTCTTCTCTATTCCGTTTCTTGAACTCTCCTGTAAGGCTTCGTGTTTCTTTTTTAAAGAAATCCAGCTCGTCCGAATCAAGTGAAAGGCCTCCATACCGGACCTTATTATAAGACGTTGATACGATCTCAATCGCTGTTTTCGGCAGATCGAGACGATGCAGCCATTCAGTAACGGATTCGTCATAGGCACGGCCGCCCCCTAGTTTTGTCATGCGTTTTTCAAATTGGATATAAACTTTTCTCGCCTCATCGGCCGGTGTTTTCCAAAAACGGCGCCTTTTAAGAGCAGGCTTTTCGCCGGGCATAATGGGCTGAATACTTTGTGAGGATATCGTCTGACCCAATGTTGATAGAATCCTTCTTCTGAAATAGATTAAGAGGGCGAGCAGGATGACTGCACAGATGATCCACAATATCCATTGGTTGTGAAAAGGTGATACGTGAGGCAGTCCTTTCACTTTTTTGCTTCCTTTAAATGATCCAGCAAAGGCTTCAGCTCTCCTTTTGCCGCCATCAGAAATGGGAAGAAGGCTGTAAAGAAAGAATAGAGGTTTGCTTAAAATCTTAAATACAGCATAGAGTAGTAGACCCATCAAATTTTTGAACAAGAAGGAAAAGAAAGGGAAAGCAAGGTATGCAGCAACTGCTGAAGATAGCAGCACCGATAACGATAATATTCCTTGCTTTGTGTTCTGAAAACAAGGTTTCCCATCATTCAAATTTCGATGATAGCTTTTAAGCAGGATAAGATAGGCAAGCTGTACTGTCGGAATGAGGAGCAAAGCCTCAGGAATGTTCGGAAAGAAAATATACTGAAAGAATGCCAGTACAAAAGAGACAATCCAGATCACTTCCATGTCTTGCTTAATGGGCTCAGACCAGTTAGCCCATGCTCGCCAGGCTATGATCCCTGCGAGAAGGAAAGAAAAGGCGGCGCCAAACCCAAAAAGATAAGCAATTCCAAAAGCAATAGGGCTGAGAAGGATGATTTTACCCACGCTCATCTTTTTCGAAAAGGTAAAAAGCAAAACAAATGGTAAGCAGCCAAGAATATAAAGAGCAAAAAACCTTAAAAACAGGATAAGACTGAAAGGCAGCAGGATGATTACGATTAAATAAAGAAGCAGACTGTCAAACGAGTAATTAAGAGAAAAGGTGAGAAGCTTCCCTTTGTTTTTCATGAGATGGCTCTCCTTGCAGACCATTTTGAAAGATAAGCCCCTTCTTCTTGTTCTATAATCCGATAGACAGGGCTCCCGTGCTTCTGCCACTTTTGAAAGTACAGCTCTTGCCTGTCATCTTCATCAAGGTTGCCTGCCAGTATAACCACAGGAACCGTGCTTGAAATTTCGCGGTCTGATTTTGCAAGCAGCTCAATGAGGGGCAAGGTTACACTTGAAACACTGATACGGGCAAGTGTTTCGAGTACTTTTAACAGATGAGCACGGTCCTCTCCTTTTTCCACTTTAAGAAAACCAACAGCACCGGGAACACGGATATTCATAAAGATTTCATACGGAATACCGGCTGAAGAAGCATGCTGGCACATAAAGGTTAAATAACTGAGCTGGTTTTCCATTGTCTCACTCTGAAAAGGGGAGGTCCCATAGGAGGATGACCCAACATTGACGATAAAGGCCCATTTGTATTCTGTTGTTTTCTCTACAACTTTCGTCTTGAGTGAAGCTGAAGCTGCTGTTGCTTTCCAATGGATCCTGTTATAAGGATCACTCCTTTCATAGTCTCTTACACCTGCAGGAGAAGCCGGATCTTCAAACAATGACCGTGAAAAAGGATGGAAACCCTGGCCGAACTGCAGCAGCGGCTTGATACCGATCACTGGGAGAGGAGCAGGAAATACTATCACTTCCGTTCGGTAGATGGGATCAAAGGCCAGGAGGAGGAGACCATATCCCATGACATTCCGGATGCTGAGTTCAATACGGTTCAGCTTCACGGCCCCCCGTTTTTTTCCTGTAACTATAAGCTCCTGCTCCAGCCGTGACTTTTTAGGGACAGCAAATTGCCACTCATAATCCTTTTGCTTTAAATTTTTCTTTTCATGCGTAAGTACTGCGTTATCAACATCAATGGCATCGGAAGCGGTAAAGGTCATCGTTCCACGGATCTGCGGCCAGCTGCCTTCATAGGAAAGGGTAAGAGGCAGGCTGTCTGTATCGCCCGGAAAAAGCCGGATGCTCCTTCGCGGGTTTTGAAAAACAAGTTGATCAGCAGCAGACCGGAAATAAAGGCGGCTGAGATAGTATACGGCTCCGAATAAGCAAGCAAGCGCTAATACAGCAGGTGATTTTTTATAAAAACTGATGGCAGCTAAAACTCCGCCGGCACTTAACGAGGCCTGAAGAAGCTTGGGTACGGCAAGCTCTTTCCGCCAGACACTCATGACCCAGCACCTGACTCGACCGGGACTTCAACGGATTTCAAGATCTCCTGAATGACCTGATGCTTTGTTTTTCTCAGCGTTCCTTCAAGCGAGAGGACCAGACGGTGGGACAGAACATAAGGGGCCATCAGTTTTATGTCATCCGGTGTGACGTACATCCGTCCATGAATCAGAGCATGGCCCTGAGATGCACGCATAAAGGCAAGCGTTCCCCGCGGGCTGACGCCAGCTTCAGCAAATCCTGATTCTCTTGTCGCATGAACAATGGACAGCAAATAGTTCTCAACATCGTCCGATAGTTCCACTTCCTTTACTATGTCTTGCATTCTATGTAAATCCTCCAGAGAGAAGACGGCTTCAAGCAGATCGAGAGGTTCCTGCTTTCGATACAGAGAGATCATCCTCTTTTCTTCTTCAAATGAAGGGTATCCGGTCTGTATTTGAATGAAAAAACGGTCAAGCTGTGCTTCCGGAAGGGGAAAGGTACCTTGAGATTCAATCGGATTCTGGGTAGCGATGACAATAAAAGGAGAGGGAAGCTTGGTTGTTTCCCCTTCAATGGTAACTTGCTTCTCCTCCATTATTTCAAGCAGGCTGGACTGTGCCCTTGGTGTAGCTCTGTTAATCTCATCAGCCAGCAGTATGTTCGTCATTACCGGTCCGACGCGAAGCTCGAAATCCTGTTCTTTCGGGTTGAAAAATTTAATCCCCGTTATATCACTGGGAAGGACATCAGCCGTAAACTGAATCCGTCTGAATCCGCCGCTGATGGACTTGGCCACACTTTTAGCCAGCACCGTCTTCCCGGTGCCTGGCACGTCTTCTAAAAGAATATGTCCTTTATTAATAAGTGCAATCATGATCAAGTCGACAATTTTTTCTTTTCCGACTAATACTGACGCTATATTACGTTTCATGCGTTCTGTTTGCTGAAGGATATCCAATTTTATTTCCACCTTTATTTTCCATTTTTCTAATATATTCTACAAAAACGGTGAAAAACCTCCAACAAAAAAAGACGGCGAAAAACGCCATCTTTTATCTGAAATTGAAAATTAAAGCCAAATGATCGCAGCTAAAACTGCGGCAAGTATAAAACGATAATAGGCAAATGGAGTAAGTTTTACTTTTGCAATCAAGCGGATAAAGAACAGAATAGCAACGACCGCGACAATAAAGGCCGTGATGAATCCTGCTGCAAAGAATGGAAGATCAGCTCCGCTAAGCACATCCCAGCTTTTATACAGATCAAGACCGCTTGCAGCAATCATAATTGGGACTGCAAGAATAAATGTGAAATCTGCAGCTGTTCTGTGGCTTAAGCCGAGCAGCACACCGCCAGAAATGGTCGCGCCCGAACGGGAGAAGCCGGGCCAAAGTGCAAGACATTGAAACAGCCCAATGATAAATGCTTGTTTATACGTAATTTGATCAAGGGTAGCTGCCGTAATTTTCTTCTTCTTCTTTTCCGCATAAATCATCAGCAGACCGCCGGCAATTAAGCTGAATACAACCGTACTTGTAGAGAATAAATATTTTTTTACAGCATCATGAGCGAGAAGCCCGAACACAACAGCCGGCAGCATGCCCGCAAAAATGTGGAGTAAATTCAAATGGCCTTTTTGGCCGTTTTCTGTCTCCACCTTGCCTACACCGAGAAGGCTCCACAGTCTTTTCCAATATAGAACCACAACAGCTAGGATGGAACCGAGCTGTATAACAATTTCAAACGTTTTCGCTTTGTCCCCTGTAAACCCGAGAAAATGCCCGGTAATAATTAAATGTCCGGTGGAGGAAACAGGTAGAAACTCTGTTAATCCTTCTACCATTCCCATAATAATCGCAATCCAAAGAAACATACATTCACCAGCCTGTTCACTAATTAGTCAAATACTGTACTATTATAAAAGATATTTGCCGAAAAACATATAAAGATATTGTGACAACGCAAAAAAGCTGAAGCAGCAGTTCATAGAATAATCCGCACTAACAACGTTCGCAGCCCAAACAAAAAAAGAGACGGCACATGTCCGCCTCTTTTCTTAAAATGCAAAGATTATTTATCCAGGATGGTAACTTTAACGTTCTTGCGTCCCCATTCGGTTGCTTTTTGTTTAGAAGAATAGAAGACATCGATTCTGTTTCCTTGAATGGCGCCGCCTTTGTCAGCAGCTACTGCATAGCCATAGCCTTCTACATACACTTGAGAGTTTAACGGAATAACATCCGGGTCAACAGCGATGACTTTTACGTCTGGATTCGCTTTAAGATTTGTACCGTTTGCTGTTACGCCGCTGCATCCATCGCAATCAGCGGTGTAGGCTGTTGCTTCAACAGATACTGTTTTTCCTTGTTTCTGATCAGTAGAAGCAGCCTTTACTGGTGCTGAGGCTTTTTGTGCTGGAGCAGAAGATTCAACTTCTGTTCTCACACGAACGCCATTTTCACCATAAAGAGCTTTAATGGTTTGAGGACCCGTTAATCCGTCAACAGCGATGCCTTTTGCTTTTTGGAAAGCTTTTACTGCATTCACAGTAACCGGACCATAAATGCCATCCACAGTATAGTTATAGAATCCTTGGTCTTTTAATTCACTTTGCAATCCTGAAACTGCATAGCCTTTATTGCCTTGCTTTAGTATATTTGATTTTCCTAAAGAGGACTGAAGAAGTGCCTCAGCAGTTCTTTTTCCTGCTATTCCATCTACTTTTAATCCGTTTCTCTTTTGGAAATCTTTCACGGAAGCCGCTGTAATATCTCCATAAAAACCTGTTGTTTCAGTGTAATGAAAATATCCCTTATCTTTGAGTTTTTGCTGCAATTGATGCACGTCTTTATCCCACATGCCCTGTTTTAATGTATGGTCCCCTAACGCGGCTTCCCCTACTAGTGGAGAACTCATCATTACTCCAGCGATCGCTCCTGTTGCAATTACTTTTTTAATCATATGTAGTACCTCCTCAAGTACGAAAAGTTTTAGTTAAAAAGGATATGTTTTCCTTCATAGCCAATTGCAATTGTACAGGGTGTGTATGACAGGCAGGTTAGAGTAAGGTAACAAAACGATTACATAATTATTTCGAAATAGTTCTATATCCCTCCAACCATTGAATTATTTACCTGATGAACTCAGGGCATGACTGGGGTGTGAGGTTTTACTTGCTGTAATTCTTTATAATTTTCAGAAAACTGTTAAACTTGTATCGTACCTATTTATTGAAGGAAAGGTGGAATTTTTCATGGAATATCGCCGACTTGGAAAAACTGGATTGAAGGTAAGCGAGATTTCACTCGGCAGCTGGCTGACAACGGCTGGCTATGTGGAGAAAGAAAACGCGGAGGCCAGCATAAATAAAGCGTTTGACCTCGGCATTAACTTTTTCGACACCGCCAACGTCTATATGCGCGGAGAAGCTGAGAAGGTTGTGGGAGGGGTATTGAAAGATTACCAGAGAGATTCCTATGTTCTCGCAACAAAAGCCTTTTGGCCGATGGGAGAAGGTCCGAACGATAGAGGGCTTTCCCGCAAACATGTCATCGAGCAGTGCAATGCCAGTCTGCAGCGGCTCGGTCTGGATTATGTTGATATCTTCTATTGTCACCGTTATGACAAAGAAACGCCGCTCGAAGAAACATTGCGGGCCATCGATGATCTGATCAGGCATGGAAAGGTTTTGTATGCGGGAGTAAGTGAATGGACTGCAGAACAAATTTCTGAAGCGGTCCACCTTGCGGACAAAAAATTATTGGATCGAATTGTTGTCAGTCAGCCTCAATATAATATGTTTGAACGCTATATTGAAAAAGAAGTGATCCCTGTCAGCGAGAAACACGGAATCGGCCAAGTCGTATGGTCACCGTTGGCACAGGGGGTGCTAACAGGTAAGTACAAAATAGGAGAAGAAGCTCCGAAGGGAAGCCGCGCAGCAGATGAGAACAGTAAAAAGGCTATATCCCGCCATCTGACAGACGAGAAGCTTCAGAAAGTAGAACAGTTAAAAGGGGTTGCGGCAGAAACCGGTATCTCTGTTGCACAGCTTGCCCTTGCCTGGATCTTACGGCAGGAGAATGTTTCAAGCGCGATCGTAGGAGCGAGCTCTCCGGATCAGCTGGAGGAAACCGTGAAGGCCTCCGGCATTAAACTCTCCTCTGAGACTCTCGAGAATATTGAGAACATTCTTCAAAATTAATAGAATTCAAAAACGGCGGGAGACTTCCCCGCCGTTTTCTGCGTTATGCAGTTTTACGTTCTGTGTTATTGCGCTGGTTATTGCTCGATATACTGTTTTGGGCGACCCTTCATTCGGGAAAGGAGATTCAGCAAATGATCTAGTTCCTGGCTGCATTTCACGGTGACTTCTGCTGTCAATCCGTAGGTTTTCCCAAGACAAAGCAAAACTTCGCGCTTTTTTTCAATCATTTGTAATAACATCTTTCATTCACGACTTTCATGAGGGATTTTGTCACAAAAACTAGTATGAAGCAAAACTTAAATTTCGAAAAGAGATTTGATAAAAGTAGTCAAAATATTACAAAAAATGGTGTTGAATTATCTGTAATAATGGGCAATATAGTCCATTATTTTTTTGTTGTTGAAGGAATGAAGCACAACATTGAATGGAACCTCCTTAAATTTGATATAATGGATGGTACTATATTACGGAGGCTCACATGTTAAGTAAGCAGATTCCTAAAGACGTTGTTCTGGAACTTGGAAAAGACGTGTTGTTTCATTTTAGTGGAGAAGTGATACAAGAAGGCTATGCGCTTTACCAAAAAGGCGCTGTATACAATATTAATGTGGATAACAAGACTGTAACAGGAAGTGTTTCTGAAGAGAGTGGATATGCGGTAAGTCTTGATCTTGAGCATTTTTCAGAGAGCAGCTGTTCATGCTTCAGCTCAGAGCCATGTGCTCATAAGCTGGCTGTGTTTTTTCAGCTGTATGCCTCTTTTGGACCTCCCTATCAGCTTATATTGGAATGGAAAAGCAAGAGAGGAAAACAAAAGAATGAACAGCAGGAAGCCATGATTTCTTCAGCTGATCAGCAAGAGAGCAGCACAAAGAATGCTGAACCGAAAACGAGAAAACGGGTGATTCAAAACATACTTTCTGTTGATGAATGGAAAAAGAACTTTAATCAGCGCTTTGAAGACTTTGAAAAGAATAAGATGCAGAATCTGACCTTTAAAGAGCTGGAAAGGGGAGAAGGCTATACCTTCACCCACATCCATAAGGAGTTTTATCCAGGTCTATTGAATGCTGCCAGTTTTATGGATGATGACATAGGAAAGCTGTATCGGTTTCATGCACAGCTTGAAACCTTCCTAAGGCTTACGGAATATGAAAAGCAATATGGGGTGCCCGATTATTTAGCTTCACATTTTAAACTTAATCTCAGCCAGCTGGTCGATGGGATGTTCAAAACGGCTATGGAGATTCAGGCAGAAAGGCTTAAGTCGGAACATCTGGATTTAATTGAAGAAAGTTTAAAAGAATTCCAGAATATATTTAAGCTTTCCGCCCGTTATTTTGATATTATTTTTCGTGTCTTTCAAGTAGGCTGGGCGACCATTTACCATGTGGACCAATGGGTAGTAGCTTATGAAAAGCAGCTTCTGGAGGAAAAGGAAAAGGGTTCCCGGGCTCAGTTTCTGGATATGGCGCTCGTTCACTTTGCCTTTTTGAGGGATGACCTTACAGAAGCTTATCAGCGGATGGAAAAAACAGAGCAGTTTTCTTCCCGTCATGCCTTAATATGGCTTGAGCTGCTTTTTCATTGGGAAAAGTGGGAGTCTTTACTGAAATGGCTGCTCGCCTTGAAGCCGGAATTTTACCGGAAGACGCAGGATTATTACCGGGATGCGTCTGTTCGGGAACAGTTTCACCAATATATTGAATACTTTTGGAAATATGCACAGTACACGGGGGAGGAAAAGGAGTATGAACAGATGCTCGTTGACTGCCTTCCGGTAACTTTTTATGAATACAATGAATTTTTGCACGTCCAGCAGGATTTTAAGCGCTGGGTCGAGCTTCAGATCTTAATGGGGTATTCGCCTTCCTTGATTAATGGTACGGATTTAAAAGAAGTGGAGCAGCTGGATATGGAAGTGCTTCTTCCGCTGTACCACCAGTCCGTTGACCGGCTCATCAGGGAGAAAAACCGCAAATCCTATAAGCTGGCCATCCGTTTCTTGAAAAAGCTTCAGTCAATCTATAAAAAGCTGGACCGAGACGTGCAGTTTGATGATTATATTGAAAAGCTGGCTACCCAGTATGCCAGACTCCGCGCTTTTCAGGAAGAGCTAAGGAAAGGAAAATTCATACATGATTGATGTGACCGCCATTGTACTTCATGCCAGATGGCTGAACGACAACAGAATGGTGTTCTGGGGAGAGCAGAAAGGGCGCAGACTCCATGTGGATGACTGGATGCCCATGCTGTTTGCCTGGCATAAAAAATCTTATTATGGAACGTTTATCGAACGAGATGATGATCAATATGTTTATGTGTCTGCTGTTGATGCGTTTCGTCTGTTCACAGGGCATCCGCATTTTTTCCTGAAACAGGGCAATTGGAGCGCAGAGGCTCAAGACATGATCACTCACGCCCGGGAGCTGGATGTATCACTGCAGGAACACCGAGTAAAACCCAGTTTTGAATCCTGGAAAAAAGGTGAATGGAAATGGGAGATAGAAGCCACCGGGAAAGAACTGTCCCATTGGCTGAACACGGCGATCGATGAACTCGCTCTTGAAGAACCAGAAAGATTGGATGCGGATCCTGCCTTTTTCGACCGGTTTCCGTTTCAACATCTTCTCGAAAAAAATACACTTTATGAAAATCTGTCAGAGGAATCATGGCTCGTTAAACTGGGTTGGAAAAAAGATGAAAAGCCGTTCGATGTCCTTCTTGAGCTTCAGGAACCTGAAGAAGATGATCGATATTGGAAACTGGATGTGCTGCTGGAGGATAAG
Organism: Fictibacillus sp. WQ 8-8; assembly: GCF_024494405.1. NCBI lineage: Bacteria > Bacillati > Bacillota > Bacilli > Caryophanales > Fictibacillaceae > Fictibacillus > Fictibacillus sp. WQ 8-8. Next base: position 121,210 of record NZ_JAMXKG010000006.1, on the reverse strand, counting down.
GAGAGCAGCATCCACTTTGACTGGACAGGGGCAGCGGAAGATCTTCCGGAAGAATGGCAGCCCTTTACGCACCGAATAGCAGAAGATCTTTCTTTTGCCGGTACACTTGTATCTTTTCTTCAAAAGAAGGATGGTTCTTTTAAAACGAAGCTGACGGAAAATGAAGCATGGGATTTTTTAAATGAGAAGAGTCAATGGCTGGAAGAAGGGGGATTTAAAATCCTTCTTCCTTCATGGTGGGAAGCGCTGAAAGATCTTCAGCCGGACCTGAAAGCGAAAGTGAAAAGTTCATCTGGCGGATACGCTCCGTCATTTTTAGGGCTGGATTCCATCGTGCAGTTCGACTGGAAAGTTTCCACAGGCGACATCGAATTGAGCGAAGAGGAGTTCCTGAAGCTCGTTGACAGCCGCAGGCGCCTAGTGAAAATTAAAGGGAAATGGTTCAAACTCGATCCTGCTTTTATCCGTGAGGTCAGTCAGGTTATGAAGAGTGTGAACCGCAAAGGCCTTCAGCTGAAGGATATTTTGGAACAGCACCTCATGCAGCCCGGGAAAGACGGCAATGAAGAAGAGCCTTCCTTGCTGCGCTATGTCAATATTGAGCTGAACACAGACCTTGCCAAAATGGTCGAACAGCTGTCTGAAGTGAAAGAGATCCCGATTCAGCCTACGGCCCCAGGCTTTCAGGGAAGTCTTCGGGACTACCAAAAAACAGGGAGCTCCTGGCTTCAATTTTTAAGGAAGTTCGGTCTTGGAGGATGTCTGGCGGATGACATGGGACTGGGGAAAACAATCCAGACCATCGATTACCTGCTTCAAACAAGAAAAGATAATGAAGAGGGGGGATTTCCTGCACTTCTAATCTGTCCGACTTCTGTCATTGGAAACTGGCAGAAAGAACTGCAGCATTTTTCACCTGATTTAAACGTGTTCCTTCATTATGGATCTTCAAGGATAAGAGGAGAGCCATTTATCAAGTCGATTCAGGGGGCGGATGTTGTATTAACCTCGTATACGACCGCACAGCTGGATGAAGAAGATTTTCAGCATGTCTTGTGGGATGCGATCATTTTAGATGAAGCTCAGAATATAAAGAACAGTTTTACAAAACAATCAAGGAGCATCCGCCGTTTATCGGGAAGGCATAAAATTGCGCTGACCGGCACACCAGTAGAGAACCGGCTGCTTGAGCTTTGGGCCATATTTGATTTTCTTAATCCCGGTTACCTGGGAAGTGAAGCCGCCTTTCGAAAACGTTTCGTCCTTCCTGTTGAAAGAGAGCACGATAACAGCCGGCTGAAACAGCTGCAGAGCCTCGTTCAGCCTTTCTTATTGAGAAGGACCAAACAGGACCCACACGTACAGCTGAACCTTCCGGAGAAACAGGAGATTAAAGAGTATGTCCATCTAACGGCAGAGCAGGCATCCTTATACGAACGGATGATTCAGGATACGTTTCAGCAGCTTGAGCAAGAAGGCGGCATGAAGCGAAGAGGGCTGATTTTAGCTTTATTAGGCAAGCTGAAGCAGGTTTGTGACCATCCGGTTCTATATCTGAAGGAAGAAAAGAAGAACAGGCTCGAGGAGCGATCGAATAAATTTTCGAAGCTGGTGGAACTCTTGGAAGCCATAAGAGAAAAGGGCGAAAGGTGTTTGATCTTTACGCAGTTTTTATTTATGGGCAATCTGATTCAGGACTATATCGCGAACCGCTGGAACGAAGATATGCTCTTTTTGCACGGAGGAGTGCCTAAGGCTAAACGCGATGAAATGATTGAAAAGTTTCAGGATGGAAAACACAGTGTGTTCGTGCTGTCCTTGAAAGCTGGGGGGACAGGGTTAAATCTTACAGAAGCAAACCATGTGATTCATTTTGACCGCTGGTGGAACCCAGCTGTAGAAAACCAGGCGACAGACCGTGCCCACCGAATCGGGCAAAAACGGTTTGTGACCGTTCATAAGATGATCACGCTCGGTACGCTTGAAGAGCGGATTGATGAAATGCTTGAAAGCAAAAAAGAGCTTAGCGAAAAAGTCATCACGAGTGAAAACTGGATTACAGAGCTTTCTACTCAGGAACTCAGAGAGCTTTTTGTCCTGCGGAAGGAATGGGTAGAAAAAGAGTAAAAAAAGAGGAGCAGACTCAGGATTGAGCAGCTCCTCTTTTTTTATTATTTATAAAGTATGTCATCTCTTAGTGTATTGACGTGATCAACTGCTGTTTCAATATCTTGTTCGGGCACGTTAAACTCCTGAAGCGCTTCTTTTAAGTGAAGAACAATGGCGTCGAAATGCTCAGGCTGGAGATTCATGCCTTCATGTACCTTTGCCATCGACTTTCCGGAATACTGAGCGGGTCCGCCCAAAGCGAAACTCAAGAACTTGGTTTGATGTTTCCTCTGATTTTCCATATCGATATTTTCGAAAAAATAATTTACACTCGAATCGGCCAAAACTTTATCATAAAAACGGTCAACCACTTTTCCTATGGAGTCTTTGCCACCCAATTTTTCGTAAAGTGATGTCTGCAATGATATCTCCTCCTTATGTTACCATTTTCCCCACAAGAGGACAGACATAAACGCTAAGGAGATTTATGGTTTGGACCTGAACACTTTTCTTGCGAATATGAGGTAAAAGAGGAGAGGGAACGGACATTGGATCAATCCCCATAGAGACCAGAACCAATAACGGTAGCCGCGTTTCCTTCCGTCCAGAAACAGCCATGTGCTCTGGCAAAGAAGAATGATGACAACGAGAATTAGTGTCCAAAGCGGCTGGCCGTGTATGTTATGTGTCATTCCATTCACCTTCTTTTCTATGATGTTTATAAAGAAACAGAATAGCACCAATCAGTACGGGAGCCTGAAGGATGACGAAAACAGAAGGGAGCCGAATAAGCATAGCTGCCACGCAGAACAGAACTGCAGCAGCTATCACTCCAAACAGGGCAAGCTCTTTAGCGAGCTGTCTTTTATTTCTGCTGGTTTCCTCAGCTACCATTTGTTCAAAAAAGGCAAGGTCTGGCACGCTGAATTCTTCATATTTTTCAATCTGTGAGAGGCTTTCCTTGAGCTTATCTTCAAGGTTATTTGCTGAGTCTGGATTCTCCTTCACTTTCAGCTAACTCCTTTCTAATGAATCTTAACCCGGTATGAACCCGAGATTTAACCGTTCCGGCGGGAATATTCAGCATGTTCCCGATCTCGTCGTACGTATAACCGTAATAATGCTTTAGGATTAAGGGGGTTCTTGTTTCTTCGTTTAAAAGGCTTACGGCATCTAGCACTTCATTCCATTCTTCATTGATGAAAGCGGCTTTCCATTTCAGGTTTCGGGATGCCTGTTCGTGCTCTTGGTACTTCTGCTCGGTTTTCTTGCGTCTGAACTGGTCGATGTATAGATGGGATGCGATGGAAATGAGCCAGGAAGAAAATTTAGACTTTCCCTCGTATAACCCAATCTTTTGAATGCATTTAAGCATGGTCTCCTGTACAAGGTCTTCTGCTGTTGAACGGTTCATCGTTATTTTCAGTACATAATGAAACAAAATAGAATAATTTTGCTGCAGCAAGAGAGAAAGAGAATGCTGGTCGCCCTTTTTTGCTTTTTTGACCAAATCTTTTTCTTCCATCTTTACGGTGTCCTCCTTGCGACCTGATTCATGAATCAATAGTAATACGTTTTGTGAAGGTAAATCGTTCGTTCTGTTAAAAAATATCTTTTATTAATGGATAAAAGAGGGATACTTTGTTACGTTAGAAATATTCTGTTATCTGGCGAGTCTTTTTACATTAAATTAACTGAGAGGAAGATTGATCATGTATTTACCGTCTTTTTCGTTGGAAGGAAAAACAGCATTGATCACTGGAGCAGGGCGGGGAATCGGCAGGGCACTGGCCATTGGTTTTGCTGAAGCTGGAGCGGATGTTGTACTGATCTCCCGAACTCGATCAGATCTTGATGAAGTTGCCGGCTCTATCGAAAAACTTGGGAGAAAGGCATATGCCTTTACAGTAGATGTGACAGTAAAGGAAGAAATTCAATCATTATATGATTCTCTTACATCACGCCAAATTCCTGTACATATTCTAGTCAATAATGCCGGTATGAATATTAGAAGCAAAGCGCTGGAAGTTTCTGAAGAGGAATGGGAGAAGATCATGAACACCAACCTTCGTTCAGCCTTCTATTTTTCCCAGGAAGCCGCTAAACTTATGAAATCTCAAGGGAACGGGCGAATCATCAACATTTCCTCTGTAGCAGGGCATGTTGCGTTAAGAACGGGAGTAGTATATGCTTCGACGAAAGCGGCGATGATCCAAATGACGAAAAACCTTGCACTGGAATGGGGCCCTTACGGAATCAATGTGAACTCAATTGGTCCCTGGTATTTCAGAACACCGTTAACAGCAGAACTTCTTGCAGATGAAAACTATTTGAATGACATTCTATCCCGCACTCCACTGAACAGAGTCGGAGAACTGGCCGAATTAGTCGGTCCTGCCGTTTTCCTGTCTTCTGACGCTGGTTCCTATTGTACAGGACAAACTCTTTTTGTAGACGGCGGAATGACCGTGTATGGATTCTAGAGAGACAATCTAAGTGTTAAGAGAAAGATCCCGGCCTTGTATACCGGGATCTTTTCATGTTTGAAAATATGCAGGGCAGATGTATAAAAAGTGAGAAAGCGTTAATAATGGTAGCAAATGCAATATATTAAATTACTTTTTAGGAGGATTTTTTTCATGAGAAAACAAGACTTAGTTGACGCAGTAAAATCTGCAACAAACATGAATAAAAAAGAGTCAACCCTTGCGGTGGAAGCTGTTCTTGAATCGATTACCAATGCATTAAGGCAGGGTGAGAGCGTCCAGCTGATTGGATTTGGAACTTTTGAAACTCGCAACCGCAACGCCCGTAAAGGGCGCAACCCTCTAACAGGGGAAGAAATCATGATCGCCGCAAGCAGTGTACCTGCATTTAAACCAGGAAAATCACTGAAAGAAGCCGTTAAAGCAGTATAAAATAAAAAGCCCCGGGTCACGGGGCTTTTTTTGATGAACAAAGTTTTTCCCATGCCTATTATTGTCTCTATTTGTCGGTAAATTCTTGAAGGAAAACCTTACTCCATTATCTAATATAAAAGGGATTGAGACACAATACGACAGAATGATAGTTGAGGGTGTGGACTGAAAATGATGCTAACCAAAGATGAACTTCTTCCGAGACTTGGTGTTTTCAAAAAATTAATTGATGTTTTGCCTGAATTTATATGCTTGAAAAATAGAGAAGGCCATTGGATAGAGGCTAATGAATTTGCACTCCAGGTATGTGGAGTGGACCGCTGTACGTATAAAGGAAAAGCTCTTGATGAACAGAACTCCTGGTGTAATGCAGGGATGATCGAGCGGTCAAAGGAAACAGACAAGAAGGCTTGGGAAACAGGACATCCGATAAAAATTCAAGAAGAAGTGCAGCAAAAAGACGGATCGTATATTTATCTTGAATTAATCAAACAAGCTACTTTTGACGAAGAAGGGAATCCTTTGTTTTTGTTTGTGACAGGAAGGGACATCACCCAGCATAAAGAAAAGGAAGAAGAGCTGAGTGTCGCGCTCGAACTTTTGGAATCTGTACTCGAGGGCACGACTGACGCCATTTTAATTGTCGATACAAAAGAAAATCTGATCAAGGTCAATCATGCCTTTGAGAATATGTTCGGCTGGGAAGAGCATGACCTTCTATCCGATGAAATCGATTCGCACATTATCATACCGGATGAATTCAAAGCGGAATCTAAAAGTATTATGGGCCTTCTTGCCGAAGGAAGTACGGTTCCTTCCTTTGAAACCCAGAGAGTCCGGCGTGATGGATTAAGGATTGATGTATCCATATCGTTTTCTGCGATCCGCAACATGCAGGGCAGAGTCATCGGTTTCTGTTTGATTTACCGGGATATTTCAGCACAAAAAAAGGCAGAGCGGGCTCTCCGTGAGAGTGAGGCGAAGTACCGTGTCATTGCCGAGCATTCTAAAGATTTAATCGCCGTAGCCAATCCCAATGGGGAACTGATCTATAGTTCACCTTCCCATGAAGCCATCCTCGGATTCTCTAGTAACTTAGATGAAATAAACAGAATTCTTTTTTCAAGGATTCATCCGGATGATTGGGAATTTCTTAGAGCTGCCTTTGCGAAGGCCAAAATGAAAAAAAAACCTTTTACCTTTGAATGTCGCCTGATGCATCAAAATGGAGATTGGCTGGTCATGGAGACTAATGCGGTTCCGGTACTTAACGAATGGAACGAGATAGAAAGCTTCGTAACGATCGCTCGGGATATTACAGCAACGAAGGAAACTGAGGAATTGATAAGAAAGTCGGAGAAGCTTTCTGTTCTGGGAGAGCTGGCGGCAGGAGTCGCCCATGAAATACGAAACCCCCTTACATCCTTAATCGGCTTTGCCCAGCTTTTAAAGGAAACAGATGAAGAGATGAAAACCAAATATGTTGCAATTATGCTGACGGAATTAAAACGAATTAATGACATTGTCGGGGAGCTTATGCTAGTGGCCAAGCCGCAAGCCGTCCACTTCGAATACAGTTCATTAGAAGATATGCTTCAATCTGTGATTCGCCTTCTGGACACACAAGCCATTATTAAAAACATACAGATTCAATTAAAAGTGGATAAAGATATTCCTTCTATTTATTGTGTGGAAAATCAGCTGAAGCAGTTATTTATCAATCTGTTAAAGAATTCCATTGAAGCCATGGGTCAAGGAGGAATCATCACGCTTGCTGTCATAAAGAAAAAAGGAAGCGTAGTGATTAAGATTGAAGACCAGGGTTCGGGCATACCGAAAAACAGGCTTGGAAAATTAGGAGAACCTTTTTATACGACTAAGGAAAAGGGAACAGGGCTTGGTCTGATGGTATGCTATAAAATTGTAAAAGAACATTACGGTAACATTTCTTTTGAGAGTGAAAAGAATAAAGGAACAACTGTTCAAGTGAAATTGCCCATCTATCCATTTTCAGTCGTTTAGAAATAGGCACCCGGGACATACTGATTCTAAAAAGGCAGGATGATGAGATGTCCCCCTACCGAATTTTTTTCGTATACAGGATGAATGATCTTCGCTATCTGCATGTACACGGGATGGATATGGTAAATAAAAAGCTGTTTACTGTTCTGTTGTACTCACCGGATGATTCCATTGATCTTACTCTGAATACAGAGCATTTGCCGCAGGAACTTCTGGAGACGCTGTCCAAGGAAAAGGAAAACATAGATGGAGGCAGCTACGATCTTGCACATTGGCAGCCGATGCAGTGGAATCAAGATTTAAATGCATTAAAAACGAACTAGACCAGTTCAAATAGAGCTGGCTTTTTTTATAGATGTGTAATGTCTAGCCCCAGGCGCTTCGGCTTTTCCAACTAATCACTGGTGCCGGATTGGATGATATGGGTCTTTACCTTTACCGATAGGGGAACATCAGGATATTAAGGGACATTATTCTGTTCATGTTTTAAATAGTGAAAATCACTTGTTCCTATTTTCTACTAAACAGCTTGTATTATACCTAAAAAAAGGGGGCTGTCCAGAAAGTCGAAAATTGACCTTCAGGCAGCCCCTTTTTGGCTTGAAAAATCTTCAATGAAAAGTTAATTGAAGTGGAAGATGCGAGACTCCTGCGGGACTAGCGTGACAGGTGAGACTCCCGCCGGTGCTTGCACCAAGAGGCTCACCGCACGCCCCGCGGAAAGCGAGCAGCCTGGAACGGAAATCAACAGCTTACAGACTTCTTGGACAGCCCCTCTTTACGTACTATCTTCTTCTTTTCATAAACAGAACGATAAGGATGACTACGAGTACTAGGATGATTAGAGTTTTCATGGATTAGTCCTTTCTAAGGTAAATTTGTACTTTATTATTACCCTGTCCGCATTCTCCTTAATCTGCTGTTTTTAAAATAAAACCTTCCCCGGATTTAAAATATGGCGGGGGTCGAACTGTTCTTTGATCATTTTCATCAATGGCAGGGTATCGGCATGCTCCTGCTGCAAATATTTCATCTTGCCGATTCCGATTCCATGTTCACCGGTACAGCTTCCTCTTTTAGAAAGGGCATACTCGACAATCATCTCATTAATACGATTGGCTTTTTGTGTTTCTTCTTCGCTGCTCTTATCAAACATGAGAATAGAATGGAAATTCCCATCACCGACATGTCCGAGAACTCCGCCGTGCAGACCTTCCCTTTCTATCAGTTCACGAGCGTAAACCACAGCGCCTGTTAATTCAGATAAGGGCACACACACATCTGTCAGCATCATCTCTCTTCCAGGAAACCCATGCTTAAATGCATAGGCAAGGTGATGTCTTGCTTCCCAAAGCTTTGCCTTCTTTATAGAATCTGTTTCGAATATCAGATCTTCAGAACCGTTAGCTGACAATAGTTCTTCAGCAAAGGCAACATCCTGCTGCATACCGGATGGGTTACCATGAAACTCCAGGAAAAGAGTGGGCTTTTCGGGATAGGAGGTTTCACTGTGCTGATTGACCTGCCTGATGGAATATTCATCAACAAGCTCTACACGGGCTAGTGAGTTTCCTGAGGAAAGAAGAGATATTGCGCCATCTACCGCCGCTTTAACACTAGGGAAAACCGCTCTTCCAGCAACAGTAGCCTCAGGAATGCCATAGACTTTGAGTGTAAGTTCAGTAAATACACCTAACGTGCCTTCCGAACCGACAAAAAGACTTGTCAAATGATACCCGGATGATGATTTTGCGGCGAGCCCGCCTGTATGGATAATCGAGCCGTCTGCAAGGACGACTTCCAGATCTCTGACTTGAGGCCGCATGATTCCATACCGCACGCTAGTCGTACCGCTCGCATTCGTTGCTGCCATCCCGCCTAACGTAGCATCTGCTCCTGGGTCAACAGGGAAAAACAAACCGTACTTTTTTAATGCCTGATTCAATTGTGTACGCGTTACCCCCGGCTGCACCCTGACTAGGAAATCCTCTTCACGCACTTCCAAGATCTTGTTCATATTCTGGAAATTAATAGAGATGCCGCCCTGGAGTGGAATGCAGTGACCTTCAAGACTTGAACCTGCTCCAAAAGGAACAACAGGAATCTGGTGTTCGCTGGCGTATTGTAATATAGAAGAAACTTCGGAAGCTGAATCAGGAAAAACCACCACTTCCGGAAGTACAGGTGAATGATGGGACTCATCTTTGCTGTGCTGCTGAAGGATCGTCTCGTTGCTTGTTGCACGTTTTTCATCGGTAAGTTTTTTCATTTCTATAAGCAAATCTTCATGTAGTACTGGCATGTAAAAATCCTCCCTTGGGTGTATGTTGAATAATCTCTCTTAAGGGTACTTATAGATGTAGACATAAAAATCCTTTTTTTATTCTGGTAAAATAACAAAAATCAGCCAAGACTATGTGTGAGGTGATGACATTGAAAAGCTGGCTGCTTATATTGGGGTTTATCATCGTTTTAGCCGGATGCGGCACAACGGAAAAGAATGAGGCTAAGAAGGGAGAACCAGTCATGGGAGACGGAAACAAGCAGGAACAGAAAAAAGACGATCCTGAAAGAAACAATGGCGGAGGAATTGTTGCAGGCGCCATCGAGCCTAAACTTTCGATTCTCGAGCAAAAAGCTGGGAGCGCGCTATTGCGCTATGAACTGAAAAATCAGACAGAGCAAGTCAAAATATTTGAATTCACAAGCGGTAAGAAATTTGACTACATTGTGAAAAATAAAGAGGGCAAAAAAGTTTATCAATACTCAGATGACCATATGTTTACTCAAGCTCTTTCGAAGATCGCTTTAAAACAAGGAGAAACCTATACACAGGACATCATAGTCAAAAATTTGCCAGCCGGAACATATACGATTGAAATCTGGCTCACGGCAATAGATGAGGATAACGATTACAGACAGAAGCAAACATTTGAGATTAAATAGTGAAGAACCCGCTCATGAAGCGGGCTTTTTTATTGGGTTGTGGTCTCCGATTCAGAAAAAAACAGATCATTTGATTTTCGGGAACAAGAAGTGTAAGGTACTAGAAACCAAAGATAATGATACACACTTAAAATAAGCAAGTATAAATTATTTGAGCAAAAACCTTGAAAGTCAAAGAAGGTCAAAGTATAATAAAGCCATAAGGTCAAAGATAGTCAAAGTCAGACAAAACAAATGACCTATTACAATGAAGGAGGAAATGCTTTATGCGATGTGAACAATGTAAAGTGAATCCTGCGACTATTCATATGAATGTTTCTTTTAATCAACACAAACAACAATTAACGCTTTGTACAGATTGCTACCATAAAGTAACACAATCCATGAACACTGCAGGAGGTATAAATCCTATGAATCAATTCTCATCCTTTGACGAATTCTTTAAACAAATGATGAGCAGCGGAATGAATTCAGGTATTTCCAGCGAGCAGCAGTCTCCTAAGACCCAGCAGGGTGGCGGAGGAGGATTCCTAGATCAATTCGGGCGCAATATAAGCCATGCAGCGAAAGCAGGCTTGGTCGACCCAGTGATCGGCAGGGAAGAAGAAATCAGCCGTGTCATTGAGATCTTGAATCGCCGAAATAAAAACAACCCTGTTCTCATCGGGGAACCAGGGGTAGGTAAAACAGCCATTGCAGAAGGTCTTGCATTAAAAATTGCAGAAGGCTCTGTGCCGGCTAAACTTTTATCTAAAGAAGTCTATTTGCTGGATGTGGCATCTCTTGTTGCTGATACAGGAATCCGCGGCCAGTTTGAAGAACGGATGAAGCAGCTGATCGCTGAACTTCAAAAACGCAAGAACGTCATTCTTTTCATTGATGAAATTCATCAGATTGTCGGTGCCGGGTCTGCGGAAGGATCTATGGATGCGGGTAACATTCTAAAACCTGCTCTAGCACGAGGAGAGCTTCAAGTTGTTGGGGCAACCACACTGAAAGAATACCGCAAAATTGAAAAGGATGCCGCGCTTGAACGCCGTTTTCAACCAGTAATCGTTAATGAACCTACGCCAGAAAAAGCGTATGAAATCTTAAAAGGACTAGCTCCAAAATATGAACAATATCATGAAGTAAGCTTTTCTGATGATGTTCTAAAAGCATGTGTAAATCTTTCTCACCGCTATATTCAAGACCGATTCCTTCCAGATAAAGCGATCGATCTCATGGATGAGGCAGGTTCAAAAATCAATCTGCTGCACTCAGGAAGTGAAACTTCTTCTATTGAAGAACGATTAGAAGAAATTTCTAAGGAAAAAGAAAAAGCAGCATTGAGCGAAAATTATGAGCTTGCAGCCAAACTTCGCCAGGAAGAACTTCAGCTTCAGGAAAAACTGACCGAAAACGAACCAAAAATGAAAACAGAGGTTTCATTGGAAGATATTCAAAAAATCGTTGAACAGAAAACAGGAATCCCTGTAAGGAAGCTTCAAGCGGACGAACAGGCAAAAATGAAAGATCTTGCGAAAAACTTATCCCAAAAAGTCATCGGACAAAAAGAAGCGGTGGATAAAGTATCAAAAGCCATCCGCCGAAGCCGTGCAGGCCTTAAAGCCAAAAGCCGTCCAATTGGATCCTTCTTGTTTGTCGGTCCGACTGGGGTAGGTAAAACAGAGCTTACGAAGTCGCTTGCAGAAGAACTGTTCGGTGATAAGGAAGCCATGATTCGCCTCGATATGAGTGAGTACATGGAAAAACATGCCGTGTCCAAGCTGATCGGTTCACCTCCAGGCTATGTCGGCCATGATGAAGCAGGACAGCTGACAGAACTGGTGCGCCGCAAGCCTTATAGCATCATCCTACTCGATGAAATTGAAAAAGCTCATCCGGACGTCCAGCACATGTTCCTTCAAATTCTTGAAGATGGACGCCTCACTGACAGCCAGGGCCGTACGGTAAGTTTTAAGGATACAGTCATTATCATGACGAGCAATGCTGGTTCTGGAATTAAACAAACGAAGAAATTAGGATTTACAAACGAGGTGGCTGAAGTTCAAAAAGAAACAAGCATTCTCGATGCGATCGGTTCTTACTTTAAGCCAGAATTCCTTAACCGTTTTGACAGTATTGTGCAATTCCAGTCACTTAAAGAAGAAGATCTTGTTCAAATCGTAGACCTTATGCTTACAGAATTGAAAGCAAACCTGGTTGAACAAGGCATCTCTATCAGTTTTACGGATGAGGCGAAAAAGAAAATTGCTGAACTGGGCTATCATCCATCGTTCGGCGCACGTCCTTTGCGCAGAGTGATTCAGGAGAAAGTGGAGGATGCTGTTGCAGATGTCCTTCTGGAGCAAGAAGAAAGTACAGAATTACGTGTTGATGTTCGTGAAAATGAATTAGTTGTAGAAAAAAGAGAAATAAAATAATACTAAAAAAGAGCCATGCGATGCCGCATGGCTTTTTTGTATGAGATATGTGATGTAACCCTAATCGTTGTCCTTGGAGCGAATAATGGTCAGAACTAGCATTGAAAAACCAATCATTAACGACATTGCTTCGAATACTGTCATACCATTCCCTCCCCCTAATTATTTCGGGCTAGAACGTTGTATCAGGATAAGCAGCAACCCCTGTCTTATATATTCCTATTTTATCCCGATTGTCAATTTATAGCAAGAATCGTTAAGACTATTTCAAATCTTTTCCAGTAGTGCAATGGTACCAAGTTACCAAGCAAAATGGAATAAATATTCTCCAATTTGAAGTTTAAAGGAAAATACATGCCATTTTTACTACTTTTATATCCCGGTTGTATTGATGCTGTTTTTGCAGGGAAATAGTTAAAAACACAGCCGGGTTTTCTGTTTCAACGTTTGCTACAATAAAAGGGGAGGTTTGATTATGCGGAAATATAAGCTTGATGTGGTGGATGTAATTGAATTAAAAGAGCATTATATTGGAGAGACAAAAGAAGTAATGGTGTGTACTGTCATACTGAATGAAGATGGAAGCGAGTTTTTTCGTGGAATTACGGCAGTAAGATTTAACCGGCATGGAATATTCCCGCAGATTGACACCCTAAAGGGCATTTTTGAGGATAAAAACAGTTTTATGGACTTTGCGAGTTATTTAAAGCGTTATATTAAACAGCAAGTGCGCTATTTGTAAGAGAGGGGCAGATTGATGAATTATGTATGGTATGCAAGTTACGGCTCAAATATGAATCAAGACAGGTTCAGCTGTTATATAGAGGGAAAGCAGGCCGAAGGCAGCTCTGAACCAGAGAGAGGATGCCGCAATTGTGATCCTCCACTGGCTGACCAGCCGGTAAACATTCAGTACCCGCTTTATTTTTCTAAACAGGAAAGCAAATGGGGAACAGGAGGAGTGGCGTTCATCGGCCACCGTGAAGGTGAAAATGAGAAGACAGCAGGAAGAATGTATTTGATTTCTGAAGAGCAGTTTATGGATGTTGCTTCACAGGAAAACGGCATCGATGGTTTAGAGATTGATTTCGCCCGAATTAAGGAATCCCGTTTTCTTCCCTTAACGGAGGGATGGTACGGAACCATCGTTTATTTGGGAGATTGCGAAGGCAAGCCGATTTTCACGTTTACATCCAACCATGATATGGGGGAAGAAGAGTTTGTGCCTCCTTCCTTTGCTTACCTTAAGACGATCGCCAAAGGGCTGGAGACTCTAGGGATGGATCGGCAGGAGGTTGTGGATTATCTGCTTGAGAAGAACGGGATTAACGGATTCATAAAAGGCGATCAGCTGGTTAAAGGATTATGGGGCTAGCGTAAAGGTCTTAGTTATATCGTCTGACTGAAGGCTGTAATGCCATGAAGAAGCAAAAATAGGCACCAAGTCGCAAGTCTCTTGATGCTTATCAATAAGATTTAAAGGTGAGATAATATAAATCCCCTATACATATGAGGCACCTTTACAAAGGTGCCTCTATTTTTTTGCTAAATACAATTAAGAAAGAAGCTCGACAATGGAGACATACGTATTCCATAGAGCATGGACAAGCATGCCGGGAACGAGAGATTTAGTAAAGTAGAACAGCATAGCAAAAACTATGCCCATGATACCGGCAGCCAGCGGATAACCGATATGCAAAGAGCCAAAGACAGCAGAAGAAACAACCAGCCCCGCAATAAAATGATATCTCTCATGAAAGAAACGGAACAGAAATCCCCGGAAGACCAATTCTTCAGTTACAGGTGCAGCAATGCAGGCGCAAAAAATAACAATAACGATACCTGCGATACCAATCCCGCTTGTAAAAAGGCGGTCATCTCCGTTTGATCCGGGATCTTCGAGATGAAGCACCTCAAAAATAAGATATTGTGATACCTGGCAAATGATGAGAGCCCAAGCCATCAAGAAGTAGGTTCTCTTCTTTTTCAGGGCACCCAGCGTTAGTTTCTGGAACATAAATTGACGGGTGCGCTTAAAGACGAGCATGACTGCAGTGAACGTTAAAGCATCAATCAGCAAGAAGACAGGGCTTTTTTCAAATCCAGCCATGGAAAAACCAAAAATGACAGCTGCGAGCGCGTAAAACATGCCGGTCAGCAATGAAAACAAGATGATGAATCCAAGGTAAGCACCAAAAAAGCCGATGAATCCTCCCCAGGTCACCGGATAGGCACGTTTCTTCTTCACCAATGGCTGAGGTATTTCTTCTGTATACTCCAAATGTTCTTCCATTCTCTCCTCCTCATTGCTTTATAATCATATGTAGACCATCTATTTCAATTACACCAAAATTAGGATACAAAAGGAAGTGAGACGATGACAAAAAAAATTGTAGTTTCATTCAGCGGGGGCAAAGATTCCATGCTGGCTCTTCATAAATTGCTGGAATCAAAGGAATATGAAATCGATTCTTTGTTGACGACAGTCAATGAGGATTTTAAAAGGACGAGCATACACGGCATTCGGGAGGAAATTCTTGATGCGCAGGCAAACGCGCTTGGCTTTCCTGTCCGTAAAGTTAGAATTCCAAAAGTATGCACGAATGAGATCTACGAGGAGCGGATGCGGGAAGAAATGGACAAGGTGAGCCAAGCCGGCATTCAGCACGTGATGTTTGGAGACATTTTTCTTGCTGACATCAGAGAGTACAGGGAGGCCAAATTAAAACTGGCTGGAATGGAAGCTGTTTTCCCTCTGTGGGGCGCAAAGTCAGAGGATCTCATCGACGAATTTCTCGCGTTGGGATATCGGACCGTCGTTACTACTCTTGATCGAACGAAGCTGGATGAAGATTTTCTGGGCCGTGAGATCAACGGCGACTGGAGAACGGATTTACCCGAGAACGTAGATCCATGCGGAGAAAACGGAGAATTCCATACTCTTGTAATTGGGGGGCCATTGTTCAGGCAAAAGATTGAAGTGGTTCAGGGAAGTGAGACGGTTAGAGACGGCAATTTTGTTTATCGTGACTTTATGCTCGCTGAATAAAGATGAAAAGGCATTGTCCTCTGCCGGGACAATGCCTTTTATTTTTTCTTATAAGGAGCTTTAAGTGTTTTAATCATCTGCTCCGCAATCAGTTCGTGGCCTTTGTCGTTGGGATGAATAGAATCATAAATCCATTCTTTCCTGTTTTCGGGCTTAAGCACTTCGCTGCTCGGTATCACAACAGATGGTTTATATTTGGCTGTTGTTTCATAGGCAATCAGATTCCAGTCATTCAGCAATTTTTTAGTTGCCGGATAAAAGGATTCTCCCGAGTCCACAGCGTTATACAATTCATTGTATACGAGAATAGCATCAGGATTCTCTTTTCGAATTAATGAAAATATCTTATTTAAATTTTCTTCATAAGCAGATTTCACGTTTTGATAATCCTGAAGTGCCTGGACAGGCCCTTCCTTTAAAGCAAGCTTCACCAGATCGTTGCCCCCGATATTGATCGTAATAATATCCGCAGATTTTATCCGGTCCGACATACCTGGGGATGAGATGTGTTTAAGCAGATCACGGCTGGTTGCTCCTGAAATTCCCTGATTATCTAGCTGCACTTTTTTAGACGTAAGGACAGCCAGATTACTGCTGGCTATTTTAATAAAACCGCCTTGATTAGAACCTCGGCCCTGAATGACCGAATCTCCCAAAGCTAGATGATGAATCTCTTTTGCAGGCAAGGTTTTTAAATGCTGAATATAAGAAACATCAGCCGAATGGGATTTCGTCCCGGCGGATTCAGTGACTGCGGCATTCTGTGCCTTCAGGCGATCTATCTTAAACTGGGGATAGTAATACCACCCTCCAGCAGCCAGCGTACATAATGCAAAAAGGATGAGCGTCAGCCATATCCATTTTTTCATACGGCTCCCCCTTTCAAAGTAACCATTTTAAACCATCATTACTTCTTCTATCAAATATATAAACTTTTGTAGGGCATATGAGATTTCTTAAAATTGGATTTTACAGGAGAAGGAAAAAAGACAAGAGTAAAGAAGCCATAAAGAAAGAGGGGGAATACAGGTGGAAACAGCTATTCAAATTGAAAAACAGATACCGAAAAAGAAAAAATGGAAAAGAGTGGCCGTGATTATGCTGGCAGGACTGCTTCTCGTTACTGCCATTTCGGGATCGGCTGCCTATTGGATACTAAGAAAGAGCCTTCCAGTTGTGAGCGGTACAAAAACCGTTCCATCACTTTCCGGAACGGCAGTAGCTGTCCGTGACAAGAACGGTGTACCTCATATCAAGGCTGGCAGTTTAAAAGATTTATATACTGCCCAAGGATACGTTACGGCTCAGGACAGGATGTTTCAAATGGATTTGAGCAGGCGCCAGGCGTCAGGACAATTAAGCGAAGTAATCGGTGAGAAAACGGTGGAAAAGGACCGTTATTTCAGGACGCTTGGTTTACGAAGAGCCGCAGAGGCATCGTATGAACTGTATTCTTCTGAAGCGAAGCAAGTGCTGCAATGGTACGCGGATGGCGTGAACGCCTACTTAAGGGATGCCGAAAAGAACAATTCACTTCCGATCGAATTTTTGATGGTGGGGTACAAGCCAAAGAAATGGACGCCCGTCGATTCATTGACCATTGGAAAATATATGGCCTTTGATCTTGGCGGACATTGGGAAGGACAGGCATTCAGGCATTACTTGCTGCAGAATTTCCCAAAGGGCAGCGCACTTGATCTTTTCCCTTCTTATCCAAAGGGCGGAGCAGAGATCATTGATATCGCAAGCAAAGCAAAGGTGGATATTAAGAGCAGCCTCGCTAAAGCGGTCATTCCTAATGAATTCAACGGTTCGAATGATTGGGTGGTGGCCGGAACCGAAACAAAATCTGGTCTGCCGTATCTTGCAGACGATCCTCATCTTGGATTGAGCACGCCATCGATCTGGTACGAAAGCCATTTAAAAGCACCCGGCATGAATGTAAGCGGTGTCATATTTGCGGGGGTTCCGGGAATTATCGTTGGCCGGAACACACAGATTGCCTGGGGAGTCACAAATGTAGGACCCGATGTTCAGGACCTTTACATTGAAAAAAGAAATTCCGATCATCCGGATGAATTTCTGTATGAAGGAAAATGGGAGAAAGCCAAAATCATCACAGAAAATATAAAAGTGAAAGATCAAAAGACCCTTCCTTACAAAGTCACGATTACCCGTCACGGTCCGATCATGTCCGAATTTGCTTATGACAAGCAAAAGAATACGGCGCTTTCCATGAGATGGACGGCACTTGAGCCCTCAACGGAACTTCAGGCTGTACTGATGTTTAATAAAGCAAAGAACTGGAATGAGTTTAAAAAGGCGCTGACTTATTTTCATACACCGGCCCAGAACTTTGTCTTCGCATCTAAAGACGGAACAATTGCCTATCGCGCCAATGGACTGATTCCGATCCGTAAAGAGAAATATGCTTCTGTCCCTGTACCGGGCTGGGAAAAGAAATATGAATGGAAGGGTTATATTCCTTGGGATAAGCTCCCGATGGCCGTGAACCCAAAAGAAGGATTTATTGCAACGGCAAATAATAAAGTGATCGGTGACGACTACCCGTACCACATTACTGATTCATGGGCCCAGCCTTACCGGGAGCAGCGAATAAAAGATGTTCTGTCAGCCAAAGAAAAGCTATCCTTAAAAGATATGCAGAAGCTGCAGTTCGACAGGAAAAATCTTCAGGCAGAAGAAATGCTGCCGATCCTTCTCTCCCATTTGAAGACTGCAGACCTTGGAACAAACGGCAGAAAAGCGGTAAAACTATTGAAAGACTGGAATCATGAAGATGACAAAAATCTTGCTGCACCCCTGCTGTTCAACTTATGGATGCCAGAGTTCAGCGATGTTCTCTTTGAAAAAAAGATTGATGAAAAGATGATGCCGTTGTTTGACGGCAAGGCTCAAGTCGTGGATGAACTGATCCGTCATGCGGCCGAGGGTAAGGAAGGTCCCTGGATCAAAGAGGCAGGGGGGCTGGACAAAGCCGCAACAATCTCCTTCAGCAGAACGGTTAAAAAGGTGGAGAAGCTGCAGGGTGAAAATCCCGATAAGTGGAAGTGGGGAACGTATCATACATTGCCGTTTGATCATCCTCTATCAGCGATAAAGCCGCTGAACCTGCTGTTTAATCCAAAAGAAACGCCGATGGGAGGAAGCAGGGTAACAGTAGGTGCTGCAGGCTGGGATTCTCTTACAGGGAAAGTGAACCATGGAGCTGCCTGGAGAACGGTTGTTGATCTTGCAGACTTGACGAAAACCTACAATGTCGTCGGTCCAGGACAGTCAGGACATGTCCTCAGCAAGTGGTATGATAACCAGATTGAAGATTGGACTACAGGCCGCTATCATGTAACGGAAACGAATGAATCCAGCTTCAAAAACGGAGAAAAACTAGTTTTAAAGCCTGGTAAATGAAAACAGCCTCGTCCAAAAGGGACGAGGCTGTTTTATCATTAAGGATCGAGTCTTCGGTACTTCGCTTCAAAGAGCAAGTAGGCGCCATAAGCGACCAGTCCGAGAGCGACGATAGTAAGGAGCACTGGACCGAACGGCTGCTTTACAAGTTCAGCCAGAGCACCATCCAGCCCCTTTGTTTCATCTGGATCTGCCTGAATGGCTGTTCTGATTAAAAAGATGCCGATGATGGCGAATACTACACCATGTGCAAAAAGTCCGAACTTCCCGATATAACGTGCGGTCTTCCATTCTTTTTGATTCATCTCATGACGTTTAAGCCCTTTTTTGAATTTTTCCGTATAGGCCTTGTAGAAGTTATAAACCCCTATACCGATAAATACAGCACCAATAACCGCAATGATTGTTTGTCCGAAGGGCTGTGCCAGCGCTTTTGCGGATAAGGTCTGGTATTTTTGACTTGACGAGTTGGCACTCGCTCTGAAGATTATTTTGATTGCACTTACACATAGACTGAAATATATAGCAGCGATGATGAGATAACTGATTCGCGCCATCCATCCTTTTGCGTCATTTCCTTTATGCTCGGGGTCAAAGACCGTCATGATGACTTGCCACAGTGCATAGCCTGCAAGTCCTACAGCCAGCGCAGCGAGCATGACAGAGCCAAAGGGCTGCTTGGCAATGGTGTAGAGGGCACCTGAGGAAGTGGTTAATTTACCTTGCAAACCGAATGCTGTCATTACGGCAAGTATTCCAATGACAATATAAACGGCTCCTTTTGAGAAATGGCCTAGGCGGGCCATCCGGACGATCCATGGTGCAGCTTCATCTTTATATTCTTCTGCTTTTCTTTGGGCATGTTCTTTGTGCTGTGACAAATCTTTTTCCATAAAGGAGCCCCTTTCAAGGTTTCTATCTTCTATATACCCATTTGCTCCAATAGTTGAAACGGGCAGACTGCTGTCCACACCCGTTTTCCACAATTTGCATAAGATGCAGGGTAAGTAGTGTAATCAGGGTAAAGAGGAGGTTTACTTTTGAAGGAACAATATTACGGTCTTTGCTGTCAGCATATTGGGCAAGACGTTGAAATTACCACCCATGACGGGAGTGTCTATAGAGGCTCCATCCAAAGCGTTGATACAGAAAATGTCTATCTCCTTCCCTATCATGACGATGGTTCAGGGCGGTTCTTTCCGGTCCTTGGTGCAGCCTTGGTAGGTCTTGGACTCGGTTCCATTGCAGGGTTTGCCCTTGCTCCCCGTCCGTTCGCTTACGGCTACGGTTACGGGTACGGCGGGGTTGCACCATATCCTGGCGGCTATGGCGGTTTCCCGGGCGGATACGGGGGCTTTCCGGGCGGATACGGCGGTTTCCCGGGCGGATACGGCGGCTTTCCAGGCGGCTATGGAGGCTTTGGCGGGTTTTGATAAGTAAAGATAAAAAACTCTTTGCTGATAACGTGAAGTGCTGTCTGAGAAATTGGCCTGTAATTGAGTGAGATTGGCATGTGAATCCGAAACATCGGCATGTAAAACACCCACAGTAAACACCCTTCAATCCTCTTGAATGAACCGGAAACTTCTGGCTTATAATAGGGGAAAGGGCCAACTGGCTGAAAAAACTTGACAATGCCGCTGAAAAATTGTACTATTTTCCCCATAATCTAAACATGTAAAGCTATGACAGACGAATAGTATCTGAGGTGCTTTTGAAAAGCGATCCGGGGGTGGTGGAAGCCCGGACAAAAGTTCAGAGAAACGGCAGTCTCGAGCGATTAATTGACCAAAGCGGATGCTTTTTTTAGCATCAATTAGGGTGGAACCGCGTGAGTATAAGCTCTCGTCCCTGGACAAGGATATTTGTCTATGGATGAGGGCTTTTTTGGTTGATTTAATTAGCATTTACTAAAAAAGGAGAGATGGTCATGAGTGTGACAATGGAACAGATCGTCAACATGGCAAAACAGCGTGGATTTATTTTTCCGGGTTCAGAAATTTACGGAGGCTTGTCCAATACGTGGGATTATGGCCCGCTCGGCGTTGAACTGAAGAACAACGTGAAAAAAGCTTGGTGGAAAAAGTTTGTTCAGGAATCTCCATACAATGTTGGTTTGGATTCAGCGATTCTCATGAACCCGCAAACATGGGTAGCATCTGGACACATCGGAAACTTCAATGATCCAATGATCGACTGTAAGCAATGTAAAGCGAGACACCGTGCCGATAAATTGATTGAAGATGCACTTGCTGAAAAAGGAATCGAGAAGATTGTTGACGGGCTTTCTTTCGATGAAATGGAAAAGTTGATTGAAGAGCATAACATCGCATGTCCGGATTGTGATGCGCACGACTTTACATCTATCCGCCAGTTTAACCTGATGTTTAAAACGTTCCAGGGTGTAACGGAATCCAGCACGAACGAAATCTTTCTTCGTCCCGAAACAGCACAAGGGATCTTTGTAAACTTTAAAAACGTGCAGCGTACGATGAGAAAGAAATTGCCGTTCGGGATCGCTCAGGTCGGCAAAAGCTTCCGTAACGAGATCACACCTGGTAACTTCACGTTCCGTACCCGTGAGTTCGAACAGATGGAGCTAGAGTTCTTCTGCAAGCCTGGCGAAGAACTGAAATGGTTTGATTTCTGGAAGCATTATGCTCACGATTTCTTATTGAATCTTGGCATGAAACAGGATAAGCTTCGCCTGCGTGACCATGAATCCGAAGAGCTTTCCCACTACAGCAACGCTACGACAGATTTTGAATACCAGTTCCCGTTTGGCTGGGGAGAGCTTTGGGGCATCGCATCCCGTACTGATTTTGACCTTAAGCGCCACAGCGAGCACTCTGGTGAAGACTTTAACTATATCGATCAAGAAACGAATGACCGTTACATCCCTTATTGCATCGAGCCTTCACTTGGCGCAGACCGTGTAACACTTGCGTTCTTGATCGACGCGTTTGAAGAGGAAGAGCTTGAAGGCGGAGATACAAGGGCTGTTCTTCACTTGCATCCAGCTCTTGCGCCGTTTAAAGCAGCAGTGCTTCCTTTATCGAAAAAGCTTTCTGAAGAAGCAAGAGAAGTATTTGCCGGTCTTGCCAGCGACTTCATGGTCGATTATGATGAAACAGGCTCCATCGGAAAACGTTACCGCAGACAGGATGAAATCGGAACTCCTTTCTGTATTACGTATGATTTTGATTCTAAAGAAGATCAGCAGGTAACGGTACGTGACCGCGACACAATGGAACAGGTCCGCATGCCGGTATCAGAGCTTCGATCCTTCCTGGAATCGAAAATCAAATTTTAATCTCTTTACATTTTTAACCTGAATGGTAAGATGAAGTTAATTAAATAACTCTAGCAACACTGGGGGAGCCTTTGCCGGCTGAGACTGAACAACCTGTTCTAAACCCTTTGAACCTGATCTGGATGATGCCAGCGTAGGGAAGTGGAATCCGCACTGTATGACACATACAGCTGCTGTTGATTAGAAAACAGATAATCAGCCACTCTTTTCTGCGAAAAGGGTGGCTTTTTTGTATGGGAAAAAGGAGGATGCAAGGTGGGGAAATTCGAGTTTCATGTAATGACAAATGGAAGGAAACAGCCTGACGAAATCATCTCGGCCGCATCCATCCTGGCTCCATATGTGACGTGCATACATATCAGGGAAAAAGACAGAAGTGCCAGTGAGATTTTTAATCTGGCAGAGAGATTGAAGAGAGCTGGATTGGGCCGGGAGCAGATCTATATCAATGACCGTGTGGATGTAGCCGTTGCTGCGGGAGCTGAAGGCGTTCACTTAAAAGGCTCCAGTCTTGATCCGGAAATCGTACACCGCTATTTTAGCAGGCTGAGAATCGGCCAATCCGTTCATTCCATAGATGAAGCGCTCTATGCTGAAGAGAAAGGAGCTCATTATTTGTTTTACGGACACGTTTTTAGAACAGGAAGCAAAAAAGGGAGCGATCCGCGGGGTCTGGATCAATTGCGGGAGGTTGCTGAAGCGGTCACTGTTCCAGTTATCGCCATCGGAGGGGTTACACCAAGTAATACTAGTGAACTCATAAAAGCGGGAGCAAAAGGAATCGCCGTCATGTCGGGGATCTGGTCGGCGGTAGATCCGGGTTTAGAAGCGAAAGGCTATGCGGAAGCACTTAAGAAGGAGGAGATGTCATAATGCCCAGGCACTATGATGTGATAATTGCTGGCGGGGGGATAATCGGCTGTGCCATTGCTTACTATTTGCGCAAACATACAGAGTATACCGTGCTTGTGATTGAAAAGAACCGAATAGGCAGTGAAGCTTCATCGGCCGCTGCAGGAATGCTTGGAGCGCAGGCAGAACTGAATGAGGCAGGGCCGCTCTACACGATGGCCCGTGAGAGCAGGAGTCTTTTTCCTGAGTTAAACAGGGAACTGAAGGAAATCAGCGGGATTGACATTGAGTTTATAGACAAAGGGCTGTTTAAAGCGGCAAAAAATGAAAAGGAAAGCCTCCGATTGCAGCAACTCATTGATTTTCACAACGATAACGGCCAGCCGGCAGAGTGGATCAGCGGATCGGAGCTTTTGAAAATGGAGCCGAAGCTGTCCAGCGGATTGGAAGGTGCAATGTATTTGCCGAAAGACGGCCAGGTCAATCCATCTCAATTGACGAAAGCCTTTGCCCAATCGGCAGCAATGCTTGGAGCTGATTTTTTAGATTATACCGAAGCAGCCGGATTCGAAATGGGCCGGTCAGGGATTGGAATCCAAACGAGCGCGGGTATGTTTTTCGGAGAGAAGGCAGTGCTCGCATCAGGCGTCTGGACAGGGAAACTGGCGGCCCAGACCGGATTGCACATGCCTCTTTTTCCAGTAAAGGGAGAGTGTCTTTCTTTAACCTTTTTAGAACCGGTCATTACATCAACTGTTATCTCAGATGAATGCTATCTCGTCCCTAAGCAAGGAGGCAGGCTCGTAATCGGAGCAACCATGGAAGCAGGTACATACGACAGAAAGGTCAGAGCAAAGGGAGTTTTGGAACTGCTGACAAAAGCGAGTGAAGTCCTTCCTGCTATCGAAGAGGGCGAATGGGAGAAGGCATGGACAGGGTTTCGGCCGCAAACTCCTGATGGCCTCCCGTACATGGGGAAACATCCTTACCATAAAGACTTGTACATTGCGGCAGGCCATTTTCGCAATGGGATCCTGCTCAGTCCGCTGACAGGGCGATGGATGGCAGAGCTGCTGATCGGAGATCTGCAGGAAGAAAGATTAAAAGAGTTTGCGCCAGACCGGTTTGCCTATAAAAAGATGAAAGGATGAGTCTCATGAAACTGATGGTTAACGGAACAGCCTTAGATATAGCCTTAGCCCGTACAGTCCAGGAACTTTTGGGAGAGTTAAAGCTTGCCGGCAAAGGGGCAATCGTTGAATTGAATCAAGAAATTTTGGATAAAAGCCAGCACGCAGAAACGCGTTTAGCAGATGGTGACAAAATAGAAATCGTACATTTTGTAGGAGGAGGATGAGGTTATGCTGAAGATTGGAAACTATGAATTTCGCTCCAGATTGCTTTTAGGAACAGGTAAATTCCCTGATTTTGATGTCCAAAAAGAGGCAGTAAGGGTGTCGGGCACGGAAATCCTTACATTTGCCGTAAGAAGGATGAACATTTTTGATCCCGACCAGCCAAACTTTTTAGAAAAGCTGGAGGCAGAGAACTTTACGCTTCTGCCGAACACGGCGGGTGCGAAAACGGCAGAAGAGGCGGTTAGAATCGCGAAGCTGGCAAAAGCTTCGGGGCTATGTGATATGATAAAGGTAGAAGTGATAGGAGATTTTAAAACTCTGTTGCCTGATCCGCTGGAAACGCTGCGGGCTTCAGAAATGCTGTTGGAAGAGGGGTTTACGGTCTTGCCCTATGCTTCAGATGATGTCATTCTTGCACAAAAATTAGAGGAACTTGGCGTGCATGCCATAATGCCCGGAGCTTCCCCCATTGGATCTGGCCTCGGGATCATCAACCCGTTAAACATAAGCCTTATTATTGAGCAGGCCAATATACCAGTGATTGTAGATGCGGGCATCGGATCACCGGCTGATGCGGCGGCGGCCATGGAGTTGGGGGCTGATGGAGTACTGCTGAATTCAGCGGTATCAGGGGCCGATAATCCAGTAAAAATGGCCGAGGCCATGAAGCTTGCCATTGAAGCCGGCCGTCTCGGGTATGAAGCGGGAAGAATTCCAAAGAAAAGGTATGCAGCGGCAAGCAGTCCGCTGGAGGGAATGAGTATTTAATGAATGATCGCTACTCCAGGCAGATGTTATTCGAGCCTATAGGAGAAGAGGGACAGGATCTCTTGTCTGATAAACATGTTGTGATTATCGGTGCGGGTGCGCTCGGAACGGGCAATGCAGAAATTCTTGCCCGCGCGGGTGTGGGCAGGATCACGATTGCTGACCGTGACTATGTAGAATGGAGCAACCTCCAGCGTCAGCAGCTTTTCAGCGAGGAAGATGCAAAGTACCGGATGCCTAAAGCGGTTGCTGCAAGAGAACGGCTGGAACAGGTTAATTCCGATATCCACGTAGAGGGCCTTGTTTTGGATGCAGGAGCTGAAGAACTGAGGGAACTGACGGAGTTTGCCGATCTGATCATTGATGCGACAGATAATTTTGATACGCGATTGCTGATCAATGACATCTCCCAGGAGAAGAAGATTCCTTGGATTTACGGCGCATGCGTTGGAAGCTACGGACTCAGTTATGTGATTTTACCCGGGGAGACGCCTTGTCTAAGCTGTCTCCTGGAGAAGGTGCCGATGGGCGGAGCAACGTGTGATACGGCGGGAATCATTGCGCCTGTTGTCCAAATGGTTGTCGCTCACCAGACGTCTGAAGCACTGAAGCTGCTGACGGGCAACACCGCTGCACTCCGCTACAAACTGGTTTCCTTTGATGTATGGAACAATCATTATTTGGCGATGGATGTCCAAAAGCTAAAAAAAACGGACTGTCCTTCCTGTGGAGAACATCCTCAGTATCCGCATCTGAATCCTGAAAATCAGACGAAGACAGCTGTGCTCTGCGGAAGGAACACCGTCCAGATCCGTCCTTCGGAAAAGGGAGAAAGGGATTTGGATGAGCTTTCTTTGTCCCTGTCGCGGCTTGGCGGGAAAGTAGAACAGAACCCTTATCTGCTTTCATACAGCAATCAAGAAGAACAGCGGCTTGTCTTTTTCAAGGACGGACGCGTACTGATTCACGGCACGAAAGATATAACAGAAGCGAAAAATCTCTATTACAGTTTAATAGGATAATGAAATAGCAATCTGCTAGGGGGGCCGTACGGCTGAGACTGAACCTTTGTGTTCTAGACCCTTGGAACCTGATCTGGATTATACCAGCGGAGGGAAGCGTGCTGAAGCAACAAGCTGATTCAGAATAGATGACCTCAGCAAAAACCTCAGCCGCCATCTCTCATGAAGGCGGCTTTTTTGTGTTGATTTCTACGGTGCCAGGCACCGCCGTTACACAAGTATGTAAAGACTGGTGCCTGGCACCAGATAAATGGCACCAGATAAAAGATAAAGGAGGATGCCATGAGCGGATTACAAGAGAAGATTAATAGATTAGCGGAGGAGAGACAGGAGAGGCTGATTGAGATTTTAAGAGAGCTCGTTGCCTTTCAGACGGTCAGTCCTCCTGCAAGAAACACTGAAGAGGCACAAAGCTGCGTGAAATCCATCCTCTCTGGCCTTGGATTTAAGACGGAGGAGTGGGAGCTGTTTCCTGGCGACAAGATTGTCGCAGGATCAAAACAAGGAGATGCCTCAGAGGAATATCAAAGCCTTCTTCTTAACGGCCACATTGATGTCGTAGCTGTCGGGGATGAAACGCAATGGAAGTATCCGCCGTTTGTGCTGACGGAGGAAGATGGATGGCTCTATGGACGGGGTACAGCAGACATGAAGGGAGGCATGGCCTCTTCTCTGTTTGCTCTTCAGCTTCTTCAAGAGCTGGGGATCAAGCTGAAAGGGGACCTCTTTTTTCAATCAGTAACCGGCGAAGAAGCCGGGGAAGCGGGTACCAAATCCTGTATAGATCGGGGAATGAAAGCTGACTTTGCGCTCGTGGCTGATACGTCCAATCTTGAGATTCATGGACAAGGCGGGGTCATCACCGGCTGGATCACGATAAAAAGTAAAGAGACCTTTCATGATGGCCTTCGCTCGCGGATGATTCATGCAGGCGGCGGAATAATAGGAGCGAGCGCCATTGAAAAAATGATGAAGATTATAGAAGGGCTGCAGGAACTTGAACGGCATTGGGCAGTAACCAAAACATATCCAAACTTCCCGTTCGGAAGCACGACCATCAATCCCTCTGTCATTGAAGGAGGCAGGAATGCTGCATTTATCGCTGATGAATGCAAACTTTGGGTTACTGTTCATTTTTACCCGAATGAGACGTATGAAGATGTTGCAAAAGAAATTGAGGAGCACATTATTGCTATAGCAAAGGCCGATCCATGGCTGAAAAACAACCTGCCTCTGTTTAAGTGGGGAGGAATATCCATGATTGAGGAGAAGGGGGAAATCTTTCATGCACTTGATGTTGATCACAATCATGAAGCATTGGCAGTACTGAAAGAACAGCATGATGCCGTTTCAGAACAGAAAGCTGCTGTTTCGATGTCGCCGACCGTTACAGATGCGGGGTGGCTTGGACAGGCGGGAATCCCAGCTGTCATTTATGGCCCGGGAGAGCTGAACGAAGCCCATGCTGTCAATGAAAAGGTGAGGCTTAAACAGTTGCTGGAGCATTCAAAGGTTCTCGCCGGATTTATTGCAAAGTGGTGCAATACAGAAAGGAGCAATAAACCATGACAAAGTTAAAGGAAGAACGATTTACAGATAGATTACACAGAAACGTGGAACCAATCTGGAAGCATACTCATCTTCATCCGTTCGTTCAGGGTATTAAAGATGGTTCCTTGCCTAAAGAGCGCTTTGCTTATTACATGAAACAGGATTATGTGTTTTTAAAGGATTATGCAAAGCTCTTTGCGTTAGGGACGATAAAATCCAAGGATACAGAGACGATGAGCTGGTTTTCAAGCCTGCTTCATGAAACATTGAATACAGAAATGGATCTTCACCGTGAGTACTGCCATGAAATCGGCATCGAGCCCGAGGAACTGGAGGCTGAGCAAGCTTCTCCAATTAACCTTGCGTACACTCGCTATATGATGAACGCCTCCCAGCAGGGAACACTTGCTGAGTTAATCACATGCCTGCTGCCGTGCATGTGGAGCTACCACGAGATCGGAACGCTATTAAAGAGGGAAGCGGGAAGCCTCGCAGAGCATCCGTATACCCGATGGATTGAGATGTATGCATCAGAAGAGTTCGGTGCACTTGCACAGTGGCTGATTGTTGAACTGAACAAGTTGGCGAAAGATATGACAGAACAGGAATTGGCGGTGCTAGAGGAGCATTTCCTGACCACATCGCGCTTTGAATTCATGTTTTGGGATATGGTGTATTACGGTCATGGATGGCCGGTGTAATCACCTTTTGAAGGAGAGTTTTTATGTCAATAATCTTTAAGAATGTATCTTATTCTTTTACGGAGCAAAAACAAGCCCTCCCGCTTCTCAAGAACATCAATTTTGCAGCAGCGCCCGGAGAATTTGTATCGATCATCGGCAAGAGTGGAACCGGAAAAAGTACCCTGCTCAAGCTTGCCTGTGGACTGGAGAAACCTGATCAGGGAGAGATTATCGTACATGAGAAGCCAGTCTATCCTGGAGCGGCGGGATACATGCCTCAAAAGGATTTGCTTCTGCCTTGGCGTACGGTCATGGAAAATCTTCTTCTTGCTCCTGAGATTCAGAACCAGAAAGGACAGAAAGTAGAAGAGGGGGATTCATGGCTGAAAAAAGTAGGACTGTGGAATTACCGGAATGCTTATCCGCATGAACTTTCAGGGGGGATGCGCCAAAGAATAGCCTTTCTCCGCACCCTGCTGACTGGAAAAGAAGTACTTCTTCTTGATGAACCATTCGGTGCTTTAGATGCGATGACTAAAAAGGAAATGCACGAATGGATTTCTTCCCTATGGAAGGATTTAAACAAAACCATTCTTTTGGTTACACATGATCTTCATGAAGCGGTTTTTTTAAGTGACCGAATCATCTTGCTGCATCCATCTGGCGAAACAGAAGAGGTGATGATTCGGCTTCCGAGGCCGAGAAATAGAGTATTAACGAATGAGATGGTGGGATTAATCAATAAATTGGAGAGCAGAATTACAAATGAACAGCATGAAACGATTTTTTAAAGACTATTATTTATTTTTGGCTGCTGCCGCCGTCTTGCTCGTACTATGGGAATGGCTTGTGAGGACAGACAGGGTGCCTTCGTTTATTTTGCCGGCCCCTACAGGTATCCTCGTTTCGCTCTTTGAAAACAAAGAGGTTCTTCTAGGACATACATGGGCGACATTCAAGGAAGCCATCCTCGGTTTTTTGATCGCAGCCATTGCAGGTGTTTCGCTTGCTGTTGCCATGTTTTTTTTCAAATCTGTACAGAAAATGGTCTATCCTGCGGTCTTGATTTCCCAGACGATACCGATCATTGCACTGTCTCCGATCTTTGTCCTTTGGTTCGGCTACAGCATCTGGAGCAAAGTGGCGGTTACCGTACTGATTGCCTTCTTTCCCATCGTCGTCAGCACGTATGATGGTTTGAACCATCATG
The DNA here is from genome assembly GCF_024494405.1 of Fictibacillus sp. WQ 8-8. Taxonomy (NCBI): domain Bacteria; kingdom Bacillati; phylum Bacillota; class Bacilli; order Caryophanales; family Fictibacillaceae; genus Fictibacillus; species Fictibacillus sp. WQ 8-8. The sequence goes on along the minus strand of NZ_JAMXKG010000006.1, from coordinate 91,554 downwards.
ACCGAGATTATGTGGATCTTCTGCGTTCCATGGGAGCACGGAGATGGCAGGTCTTCAAAAAGGTGCAGCTGCCAATGGCGCTTCCGGCTTTCTTTTCAGGGATAAAACTCGCCGCTGTATTTTCAGTAGTAGGAGCGACGATCGGCGAATGGCTTGGTGCCAGCGAGGGGCTTGGCTATTATTCCAGAAGAATGTCGGGAAGCCTAAATGCAGAAGGAGTATTTTCTGCCATTTTTCTATTGTCATTGCTCGGGATGTGTTTGTTCGGAGCAGCTGCACTCGCAGAAAAACAAATGTTTAAATGGAAAGCTAACAGAGAGGATGTACAACATGAACAAATGGATAAAACGAAGTAGCTGGCTCTTCTTTGGGAGCCTGCTTCTCCTTTTAAGTGCTTGTTCCTCAGGGGACACAGCCAATCAAGGAGGAAAAGGGGATCTTAAAAAAGTCAGCATCATGCTCGATTGGTATCCGAATGCAGTACATGCCGGCATTTATGACGCCATCAAAAAAGGATATTTTAAGAAAGAAGGCATCCAGGTTGATGTGAAGATGCCAGCAGAAACGAACGATCCGTTAAAACTGGTGGCTGCCGGCAGGACCAATCTTGCATTAACGTACCAGCCTCAGGTCGTTCTTTCCAGGTCAGAAGATATTCCTGTTGTTTCCTTGGGAGCGCTGGTCAGGCATCCATTAAACCATTTGATGGTTCCTAAAAACAGTTCGATTCGTTCACCCAAAGATCTGGAAGGGAAGAATGTAGGCTATCCTTCTATTCCCATCAATGAAGCGATGGTCAAAACAATGGTGAAACATGATGGAGGCAATCCTGAAAAAGTGAAGATGACAGATGTCGGCTGGGATATCATCCCCGCGATGGCGGCTCACAAAGTCGATGGAATATCTGGAGGGTATATTAACCATGAACAGATTCTCTTGAATAAAGAGGGCCATCCTGTACGGTCCATTGATCCTGTAAAGTACGGTGTTCCTGATTATTATGAGCTCGTTCTTGTTTCCAGTGAAGATGGACTGAAAAAGAACCGAAAGCTTTACCAGAAGTTTTGGAATGCGCTGGAAAAAGGCCAAAAGGATGTACACGATTATCCGGACCAGGCACTGAATGTCTTATTTAAGCATGAAAACAAAGAATTCCCGCTGGATCAAAACGTAGAAAAGAAAAGCCTGCAGATCCTGCTGCCTTTAATGGACAGCGGAAAGAAGCCTTTTGGCTATCAGGACAAGCGTTCATGGAAAAAGGTTTCGGATTGGCTCTATGAAACCGATATGATTAAAAAGAAGGAAGATCCACGGAACGCTTATATTAATTTTGAGCAATAGAAGAATAGACTCCTCGAAAATGGTTACGGTAATAACCAAAGAGGAGGTGCCGTTATGGCTAACAGTGAAAAAATCCGCAAGCAAAACGCTGAACAGCGAAAAGGAAAAGCTGATATTCCAAAAGGAACGTTTGCTGATCCGATTGCCAATCAGGGAGACATAGCTGAAGCAAAAAATATCAAAGAGAATAAATAGCAAGGAGGGCGTACTCTAATCAAGGGGTGCGCTTTTTCTTATCTAGAAAGAACGATAGTATACAGGTTATGATGGATTCAGATAAAAGGGGGAAGACGTTGTGCTGACATGGGAGAAGAGCGGTCCTGACAAAACTATGGACGAACTGGAGATCATGAACACCAATCCGTTTTACAATAAGCTGTTTTACGGTCGTGGCGAAGTGACATTTGAAGAGGTGACGGAAGAGTTAAAGGGATTGGAAGGATCCCCGAGACAACGCTATTTGATTAAAGCGGATGGCAACAACGCTGCGATCGTTGAGTACATTCTGAACAATCCGAAGGACCATAAACCGTGGCTTGGATTTTTAATGGTACACAGCACTTTCCACAGACAGGGGATCGCAAAGGAAATCTATCTAGCATGCGAAGAAGAGATAAAGAAAAATAACAAACAATACTTGCGTCTCGGTGTACTTAGCGGGAATATCCCTGCGCTTTCTTTTTGGTTCAGAATGGGTTTTGCAGAAATAGAAGTAAAGGAAAGCGAGGGAAAGTTTCTTCATATTCTTGAAAAATCTCTTTAAACCGCTAATCAAGTCCTTTTTCCTAAATTCATTCTTACTCACATAAAGGCGAGTGTGCACGCATATCCTCATTGGTGTGCATAAAAGCTAAACCAGCTTAACATGTGCTTAATGATAGTGCATTAAAATGGCAGGGAAAAAGAATAGGAGTGGAAGGTAATGAAGACATATTGCTTTTTGCAGGAAAAAATGAATTCTGCGACAATTAACAAGCTCGTTCTTAAGGCGAACGAATATGAAGAGTGCCAGATCTATTTTGAACTTGATAACTGCCAGATGAACGCTAAAAGCATGCTTAGTATGAGCAAGCTTCGCGGTATTGCGGGGCTATGCTGCATATCTGCCCAGGGCATGGATAAACAGCACGCATTGGAAGGTCTGAGACAGATCTGCGCTGGGAAAATATAACCATAAGAAATAATCGGGCGAACTATGATTTTTGAACATATTTAGGATTTGTTGAAAATAATTAAGCCGAATTTGAACATAAATCCTTATTTCAGCGATTTGACACATTCATTTCAGCTTTCTGTCCCGACGCACAATAAAAAGCTTGCACCGCATTATTTGGGCCAAGCTTATCTATTGCTTTTTCCTCTCCTAGCTTTCCCCCATCTCAGAGGAGGAATGGGGAAAGTCATCCTTTTGCTTCTTCTTTAATGATGGAAAACAGATGGTCTAACGCATTACTAAGCTGGCTTTCTTCCATTCTGCTGATATAGGCTTCCTGATTCGAATAAAGCTGCTCAATGCCTTGCATAAGGGATTCAGCAGTCAGGTCTTCTTCAAACAGAACTTCGCAATAGCCTTGTTTTTCAAATGATCGGGCATTTTCAATTTGATCTCCGCGGCTTGCTTCTTTTGAGAGTGGAATGAGAAGCATTGGCTTTCTCAGTGACAAAAACTCAAAGATAGAATTAGAGCCTGCTCTTGAAATGACAAAATCCGTTGCTGCAAGGATATCTGCGAGCTCATCCGATACATATTCGAACTGGATGTAGCCTTTTTTCAGAATGGAAGAATCCTTCTGGCCTTTTCCGCAAAGATGAATGATTTGAAAGCGGGGAAGCAGAGCGTCAAGGCTTAATCTTACGGCCTCATTTATTTTTTTTGATCCGAGACTTCCTCCCATGATCAAGATGATCGGTTTACCAGGAGTCAAACCACAGAAAGCTCTCCCCTTGACTGCGATCCCTTCATGCAGCTCCTTACGGATAACAGCACCCGCGTATACCGTTTTTTCCCTTGGAAGATGATCAGTGGTTTCGGGGAACGTTGTACACACTTTGTTAGCGAAGGGGAGTGAAAGACGGTTTGCAAGCCCTGGACTAAGATCGGATTCATGGGTCACAATTGGCACCTTGTTCATCCGGCTGCCGAGGATTACGGGAACGGATACGAAACCACCCTTTGAAAAGACCACGTCTGGTTTTATGGTCTTGATGAGCCGAAATGCTTCAAATGCTCCTTGCATGACACGGAACGGATCTTTAAAATTGTTCCAGTCAAAATAGCGCCTTAGTTTACCAGTAGAGATGCTGTAATAGCGGACGCCTTCGATGGTTTCTGTCAGTTGCCGTTCAATTCCTCCTTTTGAACCGATATAGCTGACTTCCCAGCCTTCTTTTAAGAACAAAGGAATCAGAGCCAGGTTAACAGAAACGTGCCCGGTGGAACCTCCCCCTGTGAATACGATTTTCTTGCCCAAACCTTCCACCCCTTTTATTTATGTGTTTCTATCATACCAAAAATAATCTGCAATGATTCCAGAAATATCTGAATAATGGTTGACGCTCTCCTGTCTGCCGTGATAGAGTAAGACTAATTTAATGAAGCTTATCAAGAGCGGCGGAGGGAAAGGCCCAATGAAGCCCGGCAACCTTCAAGTATTCTACTTGAAAAGGTGCTAAATCCTTCAAAGGTAAAACTTTGGGAGATAAGAGACGGATCGGAACCATACAGCTCTCTTATCTTCGTGATAAGGGGGTTTTTTGTACTAAAAAAATAAAGTGCTACATAACATGTTTCAATCTCATGATAATACTCTTATCCAGAGCGGCGGAGGGAAAGGCCCGATGAAGCCCGGCAACCTTCAAGTATTCTACTTGAAAAGGTGCTACTACCTGCAGGAAAGAACCCTGGATGATAAGAGGAGGCCGGACTGCAGACCTCTTCTTTAGAAAGAGGTTTTTTCTTTTGCCATCATACAGATACCATTCATCCACTAATAAAAAATTTACTTTTGCAGAAGGAGTGATTATGTTGAAAGAATTAAAAATAGCACTGCTGGGGCTGGGGACTGTAGGATCCGGCGTATATACATCCATCATGGATAGAAAAGGTGCTTTAGAAGAATTGCTGGGTCATCGTCTGAAGCTGTCCAGTATTTTGATTAAGGATTCTTCCAAAGCAAGGCCTTTCGTAAAGGGGGTACCGTTGACGTCCGAATTCGAGAAGGCGATCGGGGAAGAAGTGCCTGATGTGGTCATTGAGGCGATTGGCGGAATCGAGCCTGCACGGTCTTACATCATACAATCACTTGAAGCGGGATGCCATGTGATTTCTGCGAATAAAGATTTGATTGCCCGGCATGGAGAAGAATTAACAGAGCGTGCTGCCGCAAAGGGTGTCCGTTTTGTCTATGAAGCGAGCGTAGGCGGAGGAATACCGATTTTGAGAACATTGAGGGAGCTTTTAAGAATCAATCGGATTCAGCATGTAGAAGCCATTTTAAATGGAACGTCCAACTTCATTCTTTCGTACATGAGAACGACAGGTTCCTCGTTTGAAGAAGCGCTGGAACTGGCACAGAAAAAAGGATATGCAGAGCCGGATCCGACAAATGACATCGAAGGCTTGGACGCATTTTACAAAGCGATGGTGCTGAGCAAATGGATTTATGGCGTGCAGCCATCCTGGGAAGAAGTGCAGGTGGAGGGGATTGGAAATGTGCTTCTTGAGGAGATTCAACTGGCTGAGCAGCTGGGGCTTCGGCTGAAGCATCTCGTTCTTTTAAACGATAGACTTGATCTCCAGGTACAGCCTGTATTTGTGGATAGCGATCATCCGCTGTATGGTGTGGAAGGCGTGGACAATGCCGTCCGTATTCAGACAGACCTTCTCGGCTGTTTGACCTTGCAAGGGCCGGGAGCTGGTGCAGAAGCAACAGCAAGTGCCATTGTGGAAGACTTATTATCGATCTATGAAACTAGGGAAGTATATAGAAACAAACCGGCTGTATCAGAACTCTGCCCTAAGAAACAAGAACAAGAGGTGAATACCTACCTTCTCGTCGGTGAAAAAATTGATTTTACAAAGGAAAGGGTTTCAGCAATTGAAAGGCATGGAATCATTTTAGACCGGACTTCTCTTCGTTTTCAGCATACTTCCCTTGCTGCCCTGCTTTATGAAGGACCGCTCCCTCTAGAACAGGAGGATGAGTTTATTCCAGTGAACAGCATCTATCCGGTCCGTCTGTCAAAAAGCGGCAAGGGGGCAGAGAAAGAAAAGGTGCCGGTGGCAGAATAGAAGACAGGAATATCCGTGGAGAGTCGGCTCTCTGCGGATTTTTTTACCCATCATGTTGACAAAGGAAAGGGTTTTACATATGATGGAAGTAACAAAAGGAAGGGAGTTGTGTGGATGAGTGTTCACGTTCTTAACTAAGCGAATTGGATAGTTGGAGCAAAAAGGCCGTGCTTGAAGCGGTTGTATTCTAGATGTCTTTTTGCGGCCACCAATAGTTAAGAACAGCGGTCAGCATACAACATTATCATTTTCGTGTACGTATTTTGTGCAACGAACGATGCCGCGCTCTTTGGGCGTATTTTTTTATGCTTTTTACAGCTTCCATAAGTCAGGGGACAGCTGTATGGAGAGGCGTATCCTTCCACACGAAAATTGATAACAGGCAGAAATGGCGGCGGTCCATTTCTGCCTTTTTTTATTGCATGATCTGGCCCTGTTCCCGGGAAAGGGGGAACTGTTTTATAGATTAGTTATTCGAAAAAATATGAGGAGGCAACTACCTTTGAACACCCATACAATTAACATGCTCGAATTTAATAAAATTACAGAAACATTATCTGCGTATGGATTAAACGAGAGTACAAAAAGAAAAATTTTAGAGCTAATGCCCTCTGGACAGATCACAATCATTAAGAATTGGCTAAGAGAGACGACGGAAGCGGCAGCAATTCTTAGAAAGTCTTCAAGCGTTCCTATTGCGAACTTGAACGGGATCGACCATGTGATGACGATTCCAGATAAAGGCCTTCTCTTAAGCCCTGAACAGCTGCAGCTTATTTGCGGGCTTGCAGAAAACGTAGAGCGTTTGCAGCGGTATATGAAGGACAAAGAATTTCTTGCACCAACTGTGTCTGCTTATGCTTACTCCCTGTTTGAACTGAAAGACCTCAAATCTGAAATTCAGCGCTGTATCCGTAACGGAAGAGTGGATGACGGAGCCAGCAAGCCGCTTGAAAAAGTAAGAAAGAGGATGCTTGCCTGTGAGGAAAAAATCAAAGCAAAGCTGGATCATATGCTAAAGTCACCGGCCTATCGGGATATGCTTCAGGAACCAATGATTTCGGTGAGAGACGGAAGGTATGCCATTCCTGTAAAAAGTAAATTTAAACGGAGCATGGATGGGCAGATCATTGATTCCTCTTCCAGCGGATCCACCGTTTTTATTGAACCGAAAGATGTCCGCAAGCTGCAGGATGAGCTTCAGCTTCTGCAGGCAGAGGAAGACATCGAAACAGCAAGGGTGCTGGGCAGATTAACAGGTCTGGTTGCAGGCTGCAAACATGAGATCTCAGTTAATATTGAAGGGATGCTTCATTATGATTTTATTTTTGCCAAAGCCAAATACAGCATCGCTCTTGATGGCAGAGAGGTTTCACTTAATCGTGAAAAACGGACCATTATCCATGAAGGAAGGCATCCGCTGCTCGGAAGCCATGCTGTTCCTTTGAACTTCCGACTCGGTGAAAACTATGGAGCACTCGTTATTACGGGTCCGAATACCGGCGGAAAGACGGTAGCCATAAAAACGGCAGGACTGCTGACGCTGATGGTTCAGTCGGGGCTTCATATTCCTGCAGGAAAGGGGAGCGAGTTTGGAATCTATTCAGAGGTGCTGACAGATATCGGTGACCATCAGAACATTGAACAGTCGCTGAGCACATTTTCGGCGCATATGACGAACATTATCTCCATCCTTCAGAAGGCCGGTCCTGATACGCTTGTCATCCTCGATGAACTTGGTGCAGGAACCGATCCTGCTGAGGGAATGGGGCTGGCTGTAGCCATTCTTGAAGACTTGTTTGAGAGAGGCGCTTCCATTCTAGCCACGACCCATTACAGTGAGATTAAAGATTTTGCTTATCTTACTCCAGGATTTGAGAACGCATCGATGGCTTTTAACCTCGAATCTCTAAAGCCGCTTTATGAGCTGAAGATTGGGGAAGCTGGTGAAAGCCAGGCCTTTTCCATCGCGTGGAAGCTGGGTCTCGAACAAAAGCTGATCACAAGGGCAAAACAAATAACGAGCAAAGAGGTTTCAGAAAAGAAAGAGAGCACTATGTTCGATTTACTGCATGTAGAAGCACAAACGCAAATGATAAGGAAAAGAAGAGAAGCAGAAGAAGGGAGAAACCGCAAGATACGAGAAGCAGAAAAGAAAACGGAAGAAAAACCGGAAGCCCGGACGTTCGAAGTGGGGGATCGGGTGTATGTATCCAGTTTAAAAACGGCGGGCATCATCTGTTCGGAAGAAGATAAAAGAGGAGAATACGAAGTGATTGTCCAAGGAGAAAAGGTGAAGATCCATAAGCTTCGCCTCACCCTCCATATTTCAAGAACCGAGCTGTATCCTGAGGGATATGATATGGATATTGTTTTTGAAACCAAGGAAAACCGAAAAAAAGACCGGCTCTTGAGCAAACGTCATGTTGATGGAATGGTGATCAACAGAGACGAAGAATAGAAGCTGCTAAAATGGTTGGTGCCAGGCACCACAATTACACAAGTGTGTAATTACGGTGCCAGGCACCAAAACCAAAACCAAACAAAAAGATCCAGGCGCCTCCGCCTGGATCTTTTTGTTCTGCAGTAAAATTAGCAGCTGCTGCTGGATTCACATCCACCGAGATGGCCAATCCCGCACGAACAGCCGATGATGATCAAGAGGATAAACAATACGATAATAATCGCAAATCCTCTTCCGCCGCCGTAGCCGCCGCCGTAGCCGCCGCCGTAACCGTAACCGCCATATCCGTGACATCCGCCGCCATAACCGTACCCGTAAGAAGCTGCAACAGGAACGTTTAGCGGAGCATTCATCGGTACATTAATCGGTGCGTTTGCATACATATTAAATTCCTCCTTCAAAATACTATTCCAACATCCTCGATACAGTATATGAAGGATCAGCCACTCGGTCTGGACGAATGCCTTGATGGCAAGCCTAAATCCTGGAGCAAAGAAAAAACGACGCTCTGGACCGTATTCCAGGGCGTGCGTTTTATGGAAAATCTTTTTATTGCTGTGCAAGCTGCGATTCAATTTCTTTTTTCATATCTTTGGGTGATGTCTGAGGAGAATGGCGGGATACAACGTTTCCATTTCGATCAACAAGAAACTTTGTGAAATTCCATTTGACCACCTTTGAGCCTAAAATGCCGGGCGCTTCTTTTGTCAGGAAAGCAAAGAGAGGATGAATGTTGTCTCCTTTTACATCAACCTTTGCGAACATGGGGAATTTCACTCCATAATTCAATTCGCAAAACTCCTGAATTTCTTCTTCACTCCCAGGTTCCTGGCCTGCAAACTGGTTACAAGGGAAACCAAGGATCTCAAGACCTTGTTCCTTGTACTGGTCGTAAAGTGCCTGAAGTTCCTTATATTGAGGAGTGAAACCGCATTTACTCGCTGTGTTGGCAATGATTAACACCTTGCCCTCGTAGTCCCTGAGAGATTTTTCTTCCCCCGTGATCGTCTTTGCTCGATACTCATAAACAGACATTGTGACCCTCCTATTATATAAACGAAAGTATATAGCTTCAGTGTAGTAGGTTTTATTCAGAAAGGAAAATAAAACGCTTACCATTACATGTACGGTGCCAGGCACCGCCTTTTGACACTTGTGTAATTGCGGTGCCTGGCACGCCAAAATGGCACCGCAAAAAATCAAAAAAAAAAGCGACAGGGAGAATTTAATTCTCCTTGTCGCTTTTTCTATTCTTTTATGCTTCTTATGCCGCGGATATTGAGGCATTTGCCCGCACACTATAAAACTGATAAAGGACGAGGGCGATGACGGACAATATGATTCCTGAGATATACGGAAGTCCCGCTGCAACAGAAAACAGCCAGCCGCCAAGCGGAGGCCCGATGATCCGTCCAAGAGAATCAAAGGAAGAGAGCAGTCCGGTTACACTGCCATGCCCTGATGTTGAGGTTTTTGTTAAAAGTGCAGAGACACTAGGGCGGATTACACCATTGCCAATCCCGAAAATAGAAAGATAGATGGCCGCCGTCGTAAAGTTATGAACTAGAAGGATCAAACCAAACCCGACAGCAGAAATAACAATGCCGGCCTGGATGACTTTTCCTTCGCCGAATTTTTTGGTCAGTCTGCCGACAAGTCCTCCTTGAACAAGAGCACCTGCAAACCCCATGATCATAAATATGTAGCCAAGGTGATTGGTATCAAGTCCAGCTTTTTTTGCAGCAAAATAAGCGAAAGTCGCTTCAAGTCCTGATAACGAAAGGGAAATGAACAGCTGAAGCACGAACAGAATGGATACGGCTCCTGTAAAAGATTTCCATCTCGATCCAGGTTCAGACGGTCCATTCGTCTGCAGCTCTTTAGGCAGTGATTCCTTCAATACGAAAAGAACGAGAAAAAACGTGATAATTGATGAAATTCCAGCAAGATAAAACGGTGTGTTCAAGCTCGTCTTGGAAAAAACACCGCCGATAGCCGGGCCGAAAATAAATCCAAGACCGACAGCTGCACCGATGATACCCATACCTTTACCCCGGTTTTCCGGGGTCGTAATATCGGCTACATAAGCCATCGTTGTTGGCATGTTGGCGGATGAAAGCAGGCCGCCGATAATCCGTGCCGCAAAAAGCATCCAGAGCTGGCTGGAGACAGCCATCAAAAAGAAGGAAATAGAAAGTCCGGCGATTCCGATCAGCATGACCGGTTTCCGGCCGATCCTGTCAGAAACTCTTCCCCAGATAGGGGCGAAAAGAAGCTGCATCAATGAATAAACAGCCATCAGCAAACCGAGCTGTGCCGGATTTGCTCCGACCTTTTCCGCAAAAAAAGGAAGGACAGGAATAATGATTCCGAATCCAACCATCACTAAAAACATGACTAAGAATAAGATTGGCAACGCTTTTTTATTTTCCAATCTTGAGTCCCCTCCTGATCAAATCATATATCTATGTATTTTTATTTTGAAACGATAACCTGCATTAACTCTATAAACGTACCTCTTTTAACGGTTTTTATCAACTTCTGCATCTATACACCATGAGAAACAGCAGGATCATTTACAGGATGTGAGGGCCTGTTTGTTCTCAAAAATAGATACAGCCCTGTGCAGACAAGAAAACCTCCAGCTGCCTGGAATGCAGATATATGCTCATTCAGCATGAAATAGGCCAGTATGCTCGCGCCAACAGGCTCACCAAGGATATTGACAGAGATGGTTGTTGCACTTACGTATTTCATCAGCCAGTTAAAGAGGACATGGCCGAAGACGGTGGGAACAATGGCAAGTAAAAAGAAAACGGTCCAATCATGTTTGGAATAACCGGCCATAGCGATGCCAGCCCCCAAATTATAAAGAGCAAAAACAGCAATAGCGGATACAAAAACAGAAAGACTATAAAAATAAGAAGGAATACGCCGTAAAAGATGCTGTCCGATCAGCATATGAACCGCTACTGCAAGCGTCCCAAGAAGGGAAAGTACGTCTCCAAGCAAATTTTCGGGCGATATGCCAACGTCACCCCAGCCAATCAGCACAGCGCCGCAGATGGCGACCCCCATCCCAGCAAGCGAAGCGGCGGTTGTTCTTTCTTTAAATAGAAAGAAGGCCCCAATCAGAACAAAGACAGGCTGCAAAGCGAGTATGATCGTAGAGCTTGCGACAGTCGTCAGCTTCAGGGAACCCATCCAGAGCAAAAAATGAAGAGCAAGAAACATTCCCGACAAAAAAAGTAGCAGCCACTGACGGGGAGTAACTTGTTTCGAATGCTTGAACTGCTTACCTGCAAAAGGAAGCATGAACAGAACAGTAAAAAGCAGCCTATACATCCCTTGAACGGAAACGGGAGCATCAGAAAGCTTAACAAAAATAGAAGAAAAAGAAACTGCGACAATACCGACGATTAACGGAATAAATACCGGAAAAGGGCACTTTTGTTTATCCATAGAGGCCTCCTGTATTCTCATTATGCCTATATGAAGTATACAGGATTTTTTATAAAAATCAGCCATTTTCTTACGGAGATTCCCAATAGAAATTCAAAAAAAAACGGCTGGCTGCTTATGCAGACCAACCTATTTTTTTATCTGTTTATTGAAGGCGGTGTTTGAAATGCTTGTTTCTTGGAAATAGACGGTAGATGACATGAAGCGCAAGAACGCCAGCCACTAATAGTGCGGCTAGTTTAATGTCTTGTAAATCTGTCTGTTTGACAGCAATTCCGATAAACGCCCAGACGAATTCGAGGAAAAAAAATGTCTCTGTTTCGCGCTTAAAATAAAAGGCGAAAGCGGCACCGACAATCAGCATTATGATTGTCCAGGTGATATGACTTAATCCCCATGATAGAAGAATTGGCTCAAAAGGAGAAGATGAACAATGGATAAGAAAACGGGAAACCATTAATGAATTCGCCAAAAATAAGCGGAAACACAATGAAAAGAAGAAAACTGAGTACATAAAAAACTTGAAGCAAGAACACCAAAACCAGGATAAAAACTAATGAAGCGGCGGCTCCTTGAGCGTAATGAGAGCCGCTCTTTTTTAATTTGCCAACTTAATATACGGTAATATTATGGACTCGGACGCTGCAGATCAGCTTCTCAGGTGATTTTAAGCAGCAGCAACAAAACAAGCGGCACGAAAACGGAAAGCCAGCGGCGAAAGGTATTTAAGAATACCTTTCGCCGCTGGCTTTTGTTAAGTTCAGTTTGCTTTATGTACGCTGCTGCTCACAAGCTCCCAGCGTGTGTACTGAAATTTCCAGACAGAGTCTGCGAAGGCAACTGAGTCTGCGTTGGCGATCCCGGATATCCTCTGAACACCCCGCAATTCGAATATGCCATCACCATTTATGTCTACAGGTGTGAGCATGCTGAATTTATTAGCGGATACCTTGATCGGTTTTACAAGGGTACCATTTTTATAGACCTCAGAAGTATCATATTTTTGTTTTCGTTCTTTTAAATTAATAGAAGTGATTTTTCCAGTGTTTTTAACTAAAATCGTAGCGTTGTAGCCATCTGTAAATCTTCCGCTGATTCCTAAAGAAGAAGGAACCGGAATTTCGAACACATGGTTATTTTTTGCAGATACTAGATGAAAGACAGAAGTTCCTCCGCGCCCGCCTGTTTCAGCCGAAATGTATGTCTCAGGAATATGGTCACCATTGAAATCAAAGAACTGAATGTGAGGATGATATCCCCCATCATTTAAATTTAAGGTTGTGAACCGATGGGTTGCTGAGTCTTGAAGAATCAAAAATAGATTTTCAGAGTAAATATTCTCCTGTTTTTCCTTTTGGCCCATTAACGTTACTACGTCAGGGCGCCGGTCACCTGTTACATCCATTTTTCGCTGTGACAGCACATAGATGGATGAACCGCTTTTATTTTCATTATTTTCTTGGCTGAGCGGGTTGGCAAGTGTCGGCGTTCCGGCGGTAATCAGTAAAATGAGGAAAAGAAGCATGTTGAAAAATATGGTCTTCACGAATTCTGCCTCCTTAATATCCTAATTATGGTTAATATGCCGATATTTCCATCGGTTCATACACATGGCTAACGAATTATTTTTTTGTAAATAAAATGAAATGTTTTTACAGGTTATCACTTCTTCAAACAGGGTATAAACCACTAAGGAGGGTTCGAATATGAAACAAACAATGAGTATGAAACCATGGATATTAGTGGGTATAGGTACTTCGGCTGCAGCCGTATGGTTATCATCAAAGCCTAACAGAATTCGAACAAAACTTGCATTGAAAAACATTAAGAGGAAAATTAAGCCTGACTATTCAGATAGAACGAAGGTTCTCCCTGTGGAAAAAGGCGGCCATCCTGATCCGAGCGATTATGAAGATTCAAAAATGGTTTCAGAAGGTTCAGCCTATGGGGTCCATTATTTCAATGAAAAAAAGCAGTAAATAGGATAAACCTACTGTTTTATGAATATCAGTTAAGTTAGCCTCGCGCGTATGTTATTATGTTGAAATAACATACGCGCGAGGTGATTTCGTTTTGAAGGCAAAAACTATCCTTTTAACAGCATTCCTTTTATTGGTAACAGGCACTGTTTATGCAGCCAGCTCAGTCCAAGTAAGGTCAAATGGAGGAGATAAGTCCTCGTCTGCTGTTTCGTTTGACGACACCTATGCGACCATTTCGATAAAGAAGACGACAGGAAGCGGAAAGCTGAAACTTGAGCTTTGGCAAAAGCATTTATTTTTCCCGGATGAAAAAGTAGGCCAGACACCTTGGATAACAGAAAAGGGAGTAGGCTATCAAAAAGTGATCAATCTCGCTGGATCAGGGGATTATTATCTTAAAGTGGTAGACTCAGGCAAAGCTGGAGGAAATGGAATTGGCGTAAATTATAAGGCAACATCGTTTCTGCAATGATTGATAGCTAAAAAGGCAGGGAGTTCTTCCTTGTCTTTTTATCATTTTCGCAAAAAAAAGAGAATACATTACTGTATCCTCTAGCATTTCAATAATTTTCATGTCTCTCGCCTGGATAAAACTTTTCATCCAATTCCCATGATTCTACCATTTGGTAAGCGGCTTGCTGAGGGTAGCCTTTTCCGTACAGATAAGCCATGGCAACAGCCTCCCGCAAAGCATGTTCATAGGAGGTTTTCGGCGCTTCAGTCAATCCCCGTTTAACAAACCACTCGACGGCTGTCAAGGTCGATAACTTCAGGGGATTATTGTATGGAGTGTAGTAACCTCCGGCACCTGGAGCTGGACCTGGATAGCCCGGGTCTGGATAGCCCGGGTCTGGATAACCCGGGCCTGGACCGGCCCATCCTTGAGGCCCAGGAGGTCCTGAAAAGGGTGCTGGCCCCGGATAGGGTAAAGGAGGACCTGGATAAGGTAGCACGTTCGTTTCACCTCTCGTTTTAAGTAGCCTTTATGACAATCTAGTGTATGCAGGCGCCTAACACTCTGTGCAGAAGACATTGTTCCCTGCCTTTAAAGCTCAGAAACAGAATACTTAACCTATTTCAAAATTTAAGTATAATATATACAGGTAAGAACATTTTGGAAATTTAAAAGGCAGGTAATGAACATGAAAATTTTAGTTATGAACGGCAGTCCAACTGCGGAATCAAGAACCAGAGGCATTGCCGAATATGCAGCAAACGTTCTGAAAGAAAAAGGTATAGATGTTTCCTTTTTCGACGCGGGAAAAGACCGTCTTCCATTATTCACGGGAGATACGGCGGAGCGGGAGGATGAAGCTGTTCGCGGTTTGAGTAAAGCGGCTGATGAAGCGGATGGATTTTTTATTTGCACGCCGGAATATCACAATGGAATGAGCGGGGCTTTAAAAAATGCACTTGATTTTTTAAGCGGCGGCCATTTTAAGAACAAGCCAGTTGCCATCGCAGCGGCTGCTGGCGGCGGAAAAGGCGGAATTAACGCATTAAACAACCTGCGTACGGTGATGAGAGGTTTATACAGCCTTGTACTGCCGGATCAATTTGTCGCTGATCCCCTTCATTTCAATGAAGAACGGGAGCTGTCAGAAGAACTGGCTACGTTAAGAGTGTCTGCACTGACCGATCAGCTTATTGACTTAACAAAGGTCGTATCTGTCAACAAACAAAACCTGACTGAAGAATAATAAAGGAAAACATTCTGCCCAAGGGCAGAATGTTTTTTTTTCGAGGAAGTGAAGTCTAGCTTCAGCTTTTCATTTGAACCAGCTTATGATTTCGAAATACCACATGCCGGCAAGGAAAATAAACCCCAGTGACAAGACGATAAATTTGACGTATTTCAAAAGGATTCTCCTGTCTTTTTTCAATAGTATGACCAAAAGCCCATATGATAACGCGGCTTTTCAAAGGGAAGTTTGTATTGTTTTGTAACTTTATCACTTCTTTTGTTGAATCCCTTCTCAAACGTCAACTTTTTATAGATAATATCACTTGTGTATCTGATTATGTTGGAATTGATAGAAAAGGAGAGCATTGTGTGTGAGTAATGTAGAGTATCGCCAAAAATGGCTTTTAGAATCGATTGGAGCAAAAAAAGAAGAGCTGATCAGGCTGGCATTTCTCAGAGGGTTTACTAGTCATGAAACGGTCCAGTGCAGCCAGGAGCTTGACGGGCTGCTGAACGAGTACCAAAGAAACGTTTGTTAATTCATCGTTACGAGTTGCTTCGTTAACAGATCGACCCGTGTCAGGATCGCACGTTTAATCAGCAGCGGATAATCATTTTGAAACTCACTGAGAAGTGCCCGAATCTCGGTGATCAAGTCCAGTTCGTTTTCAAGAATAACATCTCTGCTCACTTGCTTAGGGAAGTCAATGACATTATTTTTCATCAAAACACCTCCGCGTAACTTACTTCTACATGAATGTAGTATTCCATAAAAAAGGAAACACTCCTGCACATAATTGTAAAAGTTTTGAAAAGACGGCCTCAATTTTACAACAAAAAGCATCAGAATCTAAAAGAAGAAACGTTTTTTCTTTCCTTGATTATGGGTATATTCGTAAAGGCAAACGCCTGCACACTTGTCAGGCATATCTTTTCTTGTTTTTGAAGATTTATGCGAAAATGTCGATATATTCATAATCTAAGGAGGGAATAAGATGGCTAAACATCTTCAAGACACAACAACATTGCACAATGGCGTTAAAATGCCTTGGTTCGGCCTTGGGGTTTATAAAGTGGAAGAAGGGGACGAAGTCTACCAATCCGTTAAATCGGCTTTGAGCAAAGGATATAAAAGCATTGATACTGCAGCAGTATACGGAAATGAAGAAGGCGTAGGCCGTGCGATCAAAGATTCCGGCATCCCGCGTGAAGAATTATTCATCACGACGAAAGTATGGAATGCAGATCAAGGTTATGAAACAACATTAGCAGCATATGAGGAATCTCTCAAAAAGCTTCAGCTTGATTATGTGGATCTTTATCTCATTCACTGGCCAGTGGAAGGGAAATATAAAGAAACATGGCGTGCTTTGGAGAAATTATACATAGACGGCCGTGTCCGGGCGATCGGTGTGAGTAACTTCCACGTCCACCATTTAAAAGACGTAATGGCAGACAGTGAGATTGTACCGATGGTTAACCAGGTAGAGTATCATCCGCGGTTAGCTCAAAAAGAATTGCTTGCTTTCTGTAAAGAAAACAAAATTCAGATGGAAGCGTGGAGCCCTCTGATGCAGGGTGAGCTCCTAAACAATCCAGTACTTTCTGAGATTGCGGAAAAACACAACAAATCCGTGGCACAGGTCATCCTGCGCTGGGATCTTCAAAATGGTGTTGTGACCATTCCGAAATCCGTAAAAGACCATAGAATTCAAGAAAACTCCGAAGTCTTTGACTTTGAACTAAGCGCGGAAGACATGGAGAAAATCAATACGCTAAACGAAGATCAAAGAGTCGGGCCCGATCCGGATAACTTTGACTTCTAAGACTAAAATGATAAAAAGAGGACGACTCAATTGGATGAGCCGTCCTCTTTTTTGTTTACGCATAGAATGGTAAATAGTTCCCTGCCCGTTGATTACAGTTAGTAAAATTGGAGGATTCAAGGAAGAGAATTCAGCCCGGGGTGTGCGTTATCATGATTTATAAAAGTTGTTCATTTCCTGTAAAACAGCCTTCAAATAATCCCATGTCCGAATGGTGGAAGGTACACTGAGGTGTTCTTCAGGAGTATGCACATCAAACATATCAGGACCAAGGGAAATCGCATCGATATGTGGAAGTTTTTCTGTGAAAACCCCACATTCCAGACCGGCATGAATGGCTACGATCTCTGGAGGGTTGCCGTATAAATCTTTGTAGACCGTTTCAAACAAGCGGCGGACTTTTGAATCTGGGAGGTAAGGCCATTCCGGATAATCAGCTTCTGTGGAGAACCGAGATTCTGTAAGCTGTGCAATCAGGTTATTCTGCTCAACAGTCTGCTGCTTCAGACTTTTCACAGAGCTTCGTATCTCACTGACAAAACGAACTTCCTGGCTGTTGCTCGTTACCACTCCAAGGTTGGTTGAACTCTCTGTTAAACCTTCAATCTCCTGGCTCATGGACAGCACACCACTTGGGATCAGCATGAGTGAGGTGATCACGTTTTGTGTGGTTTTGACGGAATATAGTTTGTCCGGGCTTTCCGCGGTTTCTTCGACTGTAACTGAGATTTCCGGATCAGCTGTCCGCAGCTCATTTTTAAGAACATGTTCCCAGTTGGACACCAGCTTTGGGAGATCGATTGAAGCATCTGCAGGTAAATAGATTACAGCTTCGGCTTCCCGAGGGATCGCATTTGATTTCATCCCTCCATTGATTGAATGAAGGCTGAAAGGGAACAGGACGGAAAGATCATGCAGAATTCTTCCAAGGAGCTTGTTGGCATTGCCTCTTCCTTTTTGGATAGACATGCCGGAGTGGCCGCCAAAAAGCCCGCTCAACTGGATCTTGTAGCCTTTAAGCTCTTTTGGAGCAGTTTCCCATTGAATGGGGAGAGCTTGAGTGGCCGTTATGCCGCCTGCACTGCTGACCAATAATTTGCCTTCTTCTTCTGAATCAAGATTAATAAAAATTTCTCCGGAAAAAATTTCAGGACTGGCTTCTAGCGCGCCTTTCATGGTTGTTTCTTCTTCTGTAGTGATGATGATTTCAAGGGCAGGATGAGGAATACCACTCGAATCAAGGAGGGCGAGGGCGTAAGCAACGGCTATCCCGTTATCCGCTCCGAGTGTCGTATTGGACGCATAGAGCATATCATCTTTTAGCTGCAGAGAGATGGGGTCGTGTTCAAAATCATGGGCCGTTCCTTTGTTCTTTTCACATACCATATCCATATGGCCTTGCAGAATGACGGCAGGGACATGCTCATAGCCTTCTGAAGCGGGTTTTTTTATGAAAATGTTAAGCGCTTCGTCCTGTACCGCTTCAAGATTCCTTTCTTTTGCAAAACGCAAGAGGTAATTACTGATTTCTTTTTCGTTGCCGGATCCGCGGGGAATGGCGGAAATTTCGGCAAAATAATGAAACACCGGGTGCTTTTTTACATCTTCAAGTGTTGTGTGCATATAATTCATCCTTTGCATGAATTTTTGGACATGAACTTTATGTATAATTATAGAGTAGAGAAAGAGGGCGAAATAATCAACCTGCCCAAACAAAAGGCTTTTCAAAAGGCTTGCAGTTTTGTATAATACACTTTGTTGACCATAAATATTGGCTCCGTAGCTCAGTGGATAGAGCGTCGGTTTCCTAAACCGTGCGTCGCAGGTTCAATTCCTGCCGGGGCCGCCACTTTAATGATATCAACTGTTTCAAGGCTTTTTGTCAAACAGATGCTTTACTGAAGGTACACGGTCTAATACCCGAATAATTACATAACCGAAGAATGTCTTCTTACGTTTTCTTGTCTGTTGGCAAGCATACGGAAGGAGGCGTTTTTTTATTTTGTCTAGGTCAACCGTTAGAATAAAGATTGAAACTTCTCCAAAGCGTCCCATCCCTGTATTGTAGTCGCTTTACAATAATTACACTCCTTATTCTAGAAGATTGTATTAATGTCGTGTTATAAAAAAACAGCCCAATATTTAAAAAGGGCTGTTTATCTCAAAGCTATTTTCATGACTTTTCCACGAACTGCCTATTGTTTGGCTGCCTTCACTGCTTCATACGCGTTGACGTACCCCGCGCCTGCCTCATGTTCTTCATATCCGGACATTGGATCTGCAGTAGACTGCATCAGCTGCAGAACACGGTCTGGCTGAAGGGATGGATTGGCTTCCAGCATAAGTGCCGCTACTCCGGATATATGAGGTGTTGCCATGCTCGTTCCGCTTGCTGTTGTGTAATATGGTAAATGCTCAGGTGCAATGTAGGTGGCGTCTTTTTTGGTGCCGAGCAAGTTCATAACCATGCCTGTACTGGATTTTGTAGATACAATGTCTACACCCGGAGCGGTAATGTCAGGATGCAATAATGGATCCCCCTTTACGCCTCTTGAGGAAAAGTCAGCAAGTTGTTTGTCTTTTGTTCCAGCTGCTACGGAAATAACCCATGGGGCGACAGAATAAGGATTGATCGTATTTTCATCTGGACCTTCATTTCCTGCTGCAAAAGATACGACCATTCCTGCATCATGTGCCTTTTTGCTCGCAACGTTGATCGGGTCTTTTGCTGAATACGTTCCAGTGGTTCCCCAACTGTTGCTGATTACATCAATTCCGTATTTCTGCTGGTTTTCAAGCGTATAATCAAACGCTTCAAGTGCCCAGAGGACAGAAATAGCTTCTCCTGTACCTAAACCTACGAGCTTGGCATCAGGAGCAATTCCTTTATACAAGCCATCGCTTTGAGTACCGTTGCCGGCAATGGTTCCTGCTACATGTGTACCGTGTCCTGAGGTGGTATCGGTATTTGGTATATTTTCTGCATACAGCGTTTTTGAAGATTCAAACAGGCTGTTCCCTGTCAAAAACTTCACATTTTGCACTACTTTATCACCAATTGGAAGATCCTTATGGGTAGCATCAATTCCTGAATCAATAACGGCAACGGTTGTCCCTTTGCCCGTATATCCTAATTCATTCCAAACCTTTTCAGCTCCGATTAATCCTCGGCTGTCTTTTAATTTGTATTCCAATTTTTTGTTATAGTATATGGATTCTGCACCCAGGTTTGCGTTCAATAACGAGTTGATGTCAGCTTTCGTGCCCTTTACTGCCACCATCGGAAGTTTATGGAAGGTCCTCGTCTGCAAACCTAAATCCTTCAATTGGTTAAGTTGAGACACACCAGGCATTTCACTGTAAGTGATGACACCTTCTACTTGAACTGAGTCTGAAACCTTATTTAGCACTTGTGTTAATGCTGGATCCACCTCTAAAGTGGCCGCGCTAGCTTTCTCTGGTGTTTTAAAGTTGCCTGCTATTGTACTGATGAGCATCAACACCGCAAATATGGATAAAATCTGCTTCATTTTAATCCTCCTCTGAATTTTCTGACTATTTAACAATATAAAGTATAAGGTACATGCGTGGTCGTGCCTATGAACCATAAGAACGATTTGACACAGTACGACTTTATACGACTTTTATCTTAATAAAGACTTATAATGCTAGTACTAAGGCAGTGTGAAGGTTAGGTAAATGATTGTTAGGAATCTCAAATAGTGCCCTATCCCAATGTTTATAAGATTCGATTGCAGTGGCTTATGAACTAAAGCTTATTGGGAAATAAATAGTTAAAGTGGTAACGAAAGGAGTATATACTTTGCTGACTTTAATCCTTAAGCTCACTGTTTCATTTTTTGCCGTTATGAATCCGCTTGGGAATATTCCCATTTTCATGTCTCTTACTAGCGGTTATTCTCTTAAAGAAAAACACCGAACCGCAAGAAAAGCAGCTATTATTTCGTTTATCATTCTTACTGTTTTTCTACTTTTAGGAAATTTAATTTTTTCGTTCTTTGGGATTACGATCCATGCATTTCGAGTAGCTGGGGGAATATTAATCTTTGGAATCGCATATAACCTGCTCCATGCTAAAACATCAAAAGCGCAAAGCCTTCATCACCAAGAACAAAAGGAAGCAGAGTTAAAGGACGATATTTCCATAACGCCTCTTGCGATCCCCATCATAGCGGGCCCTGGAACCATAGCTAGTGTTATGGCACATACTTCCTCCCATTCTCTTGAAAATCTAGGGAGCGTATTTATTAGCTATATCCTTGTATTAGCAGCTACCTTTATCCTTTTTTTTTACTCAACCTCTATTATTACAAAGCTTGGAGAAAATGGTTTAAATGTTATTTCCCGACTAATGGGACTTATACTTGCCGTGATGGCGATACAAATGATCGCAGAAGGTGCCTATGGATTATTTCTACACTTGAAATAAATAAGGGGGCATAGGTTGATGAAGATAAAAAATATATAACTATTGAGAGGGTATGTCGACGGTATGAAGCGCTATTTATAGCGCTTTTTTAAATGCTGAAAAATTAGCCTAAAGCCGGCGTATAATCCTTCGAATAGTACGGTATATCATGCTGAGAGGTCTGACACTTTGCTTTTTGGTCCTTTTAAGATCGATACGCCTCTTACCTTAATGCTTGACAGTGGTAACTGGTTTTTTCCAAATACGCTGGAAATCATGATAGCGGAGGCGGAGAGAGTTTCTGAAGATGTTGCATTAATATGTGGGAATCACACGCTTATTTATGAAAATGAGCAGGGCCAAGTCTTAAGAATTGTTGAGGTCAAGGGAGAAAAATCATTTGATGACCCGTATGAATTCTTGCTTGCAAACTATACCTTATCCGAGACTATACAGAACATCTGCGCTTAAAGAGGTGGGAGGCTGGCCTACAGATGATCTCTATGAAGGCAGATATCTTGAGGACCGCCGAATGGATGTTTTATTGATAAAAATATAAGATTCATTGGATTAATTACATGCTCTATAATTACCGCAAACATATAACTTAACCGTACAGCGAAAAGATATTTTAAATGATATGATTCGATGGAACATTGAGTATGCTCTAAAAAGATGGGGGGATCACTTTACACCTGTGTATGAAGAATCATCCGATTGGGTGGAGTTGAGGAAACTGGAGCCCAAACTGTAATATGAAATGTTATGTTAATTCTTTTGTCAACCTGCATTTTATTTAATAGATTTTTCCAGCTCGTCCAAACGCTTTACTAGATTTCTGCATAAGATAAAGTGAGAGACAAGGTTAAACCTTTTTTCTCAATTTATAACGGTTTGGAGGGATTTTTTTGTCGTCCAAAAAGAAAAAACACTGTGGTTGTAAGCGTTCCTCTAAAACAGTCAAATTAAAATGTAAAAAAGTGAAAAAGCGCCGGTCCAGTTCAAGCTCAAGTTCAAGTTCAAGCTCAAGCTCAAGCTCAAGCTCAAGCCCACGTACACTATTCAATAGAGGATGCTGACAGGCCCTATAGTGGTGATCCCTGCAACTAAAGTACAATAATTCTCACAAAATAAACGCGAAGCAATTAGCTTTGCGTTTATTTTATTAATTGGTTGTTTCCCTTCTGTTTAATAGTATCGTCAACATTGAGATAACCGTTGTTAGTTGAACAACATGATAAAACCAACAATGTATACGAATACAGCCTTTTTAAAACACCCTAGACATTTCCATTTTTGGCGAAATTAATATGGAACATATGAAGAGGAGAGGGATAAATGAAGAAATTATTCAAGATGCTAATTATGATTGGTATAATCGCAGTGTCAAATAAATGTTTATTTCCGCTTGTCAAAAAATCTTCTTCAAACTACTGTTTGGATGTTAAAATTAATCTGCTAGATATTTATGTAACCAATCCTTCGATTATATTTCTCTTTTTTATTTCCTCATTGAATTACATATACAATGCCTTCTTTAGCAACAAACTTTGCGCCATTTTCTATTTACTCTGGACATTGTGACTAATGCAGCAGTCTTTTAATAAACAATTAAAAACATATATGTTAAAAAATAGTAATCAATGATATTTTTTAATAAAAGGGATATTCAGGGGGAGGAGTAACATGGTTATAATTAGATTAATCTTTATTATTTTGAGTTTACTCTTTTTTTTAGTTGCATATTTAATCTGGAAAAAACAAAATTTTTCTTTACTAGCCGGATACACTAAGGATTCCGTAATAGATGATGACAAACAAAGATTTGCAAAAGTTAATGGAGTGATGTTTGTAATTTACGGAATTCTGTTGTTTTTATATGCTTTCATTTATACAAAAGTTAACTTTTATGTAGCATTTGTTGGGTTCATCATTCTTTGCTTTATACATATTGCTGTTGTAAATATAAAATTTAAAAATAAGAATTTTTAAGTTGAAAACACCCTGGTATCATAGATGATACCAGGGTGTTTTATTTTATCCTACAAGCGTTATCCTCGCAATTGCCTACTGGTACAATATTTCTTTTAGTCGCAAAATAGTCATATGCTTTATCTCCAACTTTTATTATTTGAGAGTAAACGGAAAGTGGCGCTTCTACAAGAACATACTAGATCAAGTCTAAGGGATAGAGCGATGGTAGAGACATTATATTCCACAGGTGTACGGGTAAGTGAATTAATAAATATCACCTTAGAAGAAATAAAATGGGAAACGAGACAGATTTGGATAAGGAAAGGGAAGGGCAACAAAGAGCGCTTTGTCCTTTTTACACATGAATGTTATGAACGTATAAAAGCATATCTGAGCGACCGGGAAACGGATAGCAAGTACCTTTTTACGAATCGACAAGGAGGAAGGTTAAGCCGAGTTTTTATAGAGTATCAGTTTCGGCAATTTTCTGATGCTTTAGGATTTAGAATAACACCGCATACCATGCGGCATACGTTTGCTGCTCATTTGGCAGAGAAGAATATGCCACAGAGTTATATCCAGGAATTGCTCGGCCACGCCAATATCAATAGTACTCGTATTTATACACGCCTTATGGAATCCGCCCGAAAAAAACAATATGACAAATATCAATAGGAGGAAAAGAAATTGGACAAGTATTGGGAGATTACGACTTCTTTACCCAACTCTTCTAACACAGAAGTCGTCAACATCAAACGCAATTGTATGCACGTTTATTTGATGATGCTCGAAAACATATATATTATGAATTAATGTAAAATATTATTCTGTATAATTCATTTGGACAGGAAACCTTTGAAACACCATTAATGTGACATATAAAAACCGAAACAGCATAGCCTTTTCCGGTTTTTCTATTTTTTAGCTTTTTACTCTTGGTTTCCTTAATGCATAACAGAACATAAAGGGCCTTAATGTCTGAAACATACTCAAGCTTAAGTGTTTAATTGATTACCGTACCTCTTTGGGTTTTATTATCGAGCATACTAAAAATAAACAACTGGGCAAAAGGAGAATAGGTATGCAAAATAATAAAGATAATAAAGGTAGTAAATCTTTTTCCAAACCTTAGATTAAAAATAACTATAATAAGGAATTGATTGAACTAAAAAAAACCATCAATTTATATTTAAAAGAAAAAGAAAAGGAAACGCCCTAATTTTTGAATATATGAAAGGTAAATTAGAATAATCAACCACTAGAACCCGTTATAATCAAATCAACTAGAGGGAACGGTGAACAAGAAGTGAGTATGTGATGTAGCCGGAATAAACCGAACAAGCTACTCATCTTGCTTCAGATTTCATTTATAATCTGCCATTCTTCTCATTATTTTTGCGAAAGGAACAAACAAGACACTTTTAATATAGACCGTTATCCTGTATAATACAAAAGCGAACCAAAGAAAGTTAGATAATGCTGATATGGCAGTGCTTTCGGCTGGCTCCGTAGCTCAGTGGATAGAGCGTCGGTTTCCTAAACCGTGCGTCGCAGGTTCGATTCCTGCCGGGGCCGCCACTTATAAACAATACGATGGCTGCACGCGGCTGTCTTTTTTTATGTCTGACGAGATTTGAACGATTATTGAACAGTATAAGAACATAATGTGACATTTATCACAAACTAGTGTTAGGTCTGTTAAAATAGAGACATACTATATGATAGATATGAAAAGATGGTGATTTTATGGGTGAAAATGCTGCTCCAAGCATTTTAAAAGACTATATACAAATAACAAAGCCGGGTATTATCTTTTCTAACCTGTTAGGAACAATTGCTGGCTTTTGCATCGGTGCGAGAAATCTCTCTTCAAGCCTTAGCTTATGGGAGCTTTTCTTCTGGACAGTTCTAGGAACCATTTTTGTGATCGGTTCATCTGCGATCGTGAATAATGTTTACGATGCGGATATCGATAAGTACATGGAACGGACAAAGAACCGGCCGATTACCAATGGGAGAATACCGAAACGAAATGCGATCTTAATGTCGCTCATTTTTATTATCATAGGTGAGGCCATTTTAGGCTTGATGGTAAATCCGGTTGCTGCGCTTGTAGGTTTTATTGGATTTATTTTCTATGGATTTGTTTATACAATTTCTAAAAGGGTGACTGTGATCAATACGGAAATCGGATGTATTTCAGGCGCTACACCTCCGATTATTGGCTATACGGCAGTTACCGGACACTTTGATTTGATCGCATTGCTCTTATTTGTATTCATGTTCGCATGGCAGCCTCCGCACTTCTTTGCACTGGCAATGAAACGGGCAGAAGAATACAAGAGTGTAAATGTACCGATGCTGCCGAACAAAGTGGGCTTTAAGCAAACGAAGGTTCATATTTTAATTTATACCGTATTTGCGGTAGCAGCTTCTCTTCTCTTGTACTTTTTTAACGTACTGGGAATCTGGTACTTAATCGTTGCGGGTATTTTAGGAGCAGTCTTCCTTTACCGTGCGATGCAGTCCTTTAAGTACAAAGAAAAAGAAACGGAAATTGCGTGGTCAGGAAGAATGTTTAAATTCTCCATTCTGTATTTAACGCTCATGTTCGTGACCATGATGTTTGCTCCGATTTTCAGCTAATAGCTTAACAATAAAAACCCCTATTGAAATGGTGCCTGGCACCGCCTCAATGGGGATTTTTTAATCCAACTCCAGCGCCAAGGGCTGATCGTGGCGCTGGAGCTTTTTTAATGGCTGATTTCTTTCGTTGATGAGGGAATTGGTTTGGATTTTACGGAAGGTGACCAATTTCTCTCGGAGACAAAACATAGTGTCTCTGCCAACAAGACGGCAGCGAACACATCCAGGATGACATGCTGTTTAACCATCAGAGTTGAAACGATAATAATCACGGAAAAGTACGTAATCATACTTCTGTTCCAGGTTGTTGAGAACGGTGCCTTGCGCATTACCCGGACCAGCAGGTAGCTGGAAAAGCAATGGATGCTTGGAAAACAATTATAAGGGGCATCCATCTCGTAGACCCGGTTTACAAGAGATTCCAAGAATGAAGAGCCAGCAACGAGCGGCCTAGGAACGGTGGTCTGAAAAAGGCTGTATACCGTATAGCAGACCAGCAGGCCTGCAATGTAAACAAACAGTGTCTTGAAGTACGTCTTCTTATCTTTGAAATAGAAATAAATCAAGGTTCCGTAAATATATAAGGTCCACAATAGGTAAGGGATAATAAAAACCGCAGAGAATGGTATGTTCCTGTCAACTGTTGTAGCTAGGTTATGCACTTCGCTCCCGGGGTGATTGACCCAATCATAGATCAAGGAGCAAATCGGCAATAATCCTAAAGAAAGCAGCGGGAACAGATTTTGCAGCGATTTCTTCATAATTTCCTCCATGGCAGCTTACTTCTTTTGCCATTTCCCTAGTATACATCAGCTTCAAACAGAATAGGGCAAATGGAAAACATTGCTTGCTAAATGATAAGGCTGCTGGTTTAAGGGTAAGCTAAAAAAGGTATTTATCCTGTAATCAAAGCATGTTCAGGAGGTACAATCCATGCAGATAAGTAAACCAGCAATTGTTCCGCGTTATACATTTTCTGAAATTTACGGTCCGGATCTCATTTTTAATCCGAGGCCTTCATTCGCTCATAATAAGTGGATTCCCGATTGTCCAGTAAAGCTTGATCTTCTGACGGGAAGCCAGTTTGCGGTATTGGGAAGCATGCCGGTCATCTGCAACCGGTCGGTAACTACCAAAAAAGCAACGGAGCTGTATGAACGGGCGGGTCTCCTGCTTCGTTTTCCTGTTCACGAATATTCGACAGAGGCGGATTATCGAAACATTTTCGGCCGCTTAGAAAAAGAGCAGAAGAAGATGGTAGTTCAGCATATTCACCCAGAAGAAGAAATGTCATCAGAAAATTATTGGATCGATCCGCGCCTTGTTCAGTATTTAAACAATAAAGCGAATTTAGAAGAGCTGGTTCCTTCTGGACATGCTCCGAAACGAAAATCAACAACAGCTGCGGAACTTCATGATCAATTAGAAACCTTCCCATTTCCATGTGTGGTTAAGGCAGCGACAAATGAGGCAAATGCGGCAGGTTTTGATGTATTTATCTGCAAAAATCAGGAGGACATTGACAGGGCAGCAAACTTTTTCGCCTCCTGTGAAGGAATTGTCATAGAAGAGTACTTGGAGATCGAGCACAATTATTGCGTTCAGTTTGCCTGTACAGCAGATGACCGTCTGATTTATCTGGGCAGTACGGTCCAAAATATTACGGAAGACGGAAAATATAAAGGAAACTGGGTCGATAAAGAGTCAGAACCCGATGATGAGGTCATCAAGGTCGGGAGAAGAATTATGGAAGAAGGCTGTAAAAGAGGCTATAAAGGGATTGCAGGATTTGACATTGCGGTAACGGCTGATGGAAGGAAAATAGCCTTTGATTTAAATTATAGAGTCAACGGTTCTACCGCCGCACTTCTTATGAGAGACAGTGTTGATGAACAGCTCGGTAAAAAGGTAATCAAATTCGTTTCCTGGGAATCCAAGGGCGGTATAGAACCCCTGTATGATGAAGTGAAACGGGGGATTGAAGATAGATATTTCATTCCGCTGTCGATCTATAATGGCAGTGAAAGCCCTTATGAAGATGCCGGCACGCTTATACAGGGCCTCGTACTGGGAGACACAAGGGAAGAGGCGGATCAAAAGGAATATATTTTCCAAAGAGCCGGTCTATCCTAAAAGAGGAAACCATCTAAAACTCCCCGGCATTTGGAGGGGAGTTTTCTTATGCTTATGATGACACCTGTTTACAGATATAGGGTTGGGGTAAATACTAGTAAATAAAATCAGACATTGATTAGGAGGCAATACATATGAGCAAAATGGTGATTGGAGTGTATGAAACAGAGAACGAAGCTGTTGAAAGTATACAATCCCTGGTGAATCAAGGATATAATGCAAAGGACATCTCCATCCTTGCTAAAGATGATGGAAAGATGGATCGAGTTGCCGATAAAACGAATGTTTCAGAAGAACATCTGGACGAAGATGTAAACGAAGCCGCCTATGGAACCATTGCAGGTTTTCTGACTGGTATCGGCGGAGCCATCGCGGTGCCAGGCCTTGGTGTTCCCGGTATTGGTCCGCTGCTTGCTGCTGGTCCATTTGCATCCATGTTTAATGAGGATTCAGAGGATGATTTAAAAGAAGTTCTCATGTCCCTGGATCTTTCAGAACGGACCGCTGAGCGTTATGTGCAAAAAATAGAACAGGGCAGCATTATGGTTTTCTTAGAAAAAGATGCGGTGAAACTTTAACAATAGAGTAATTCTAATAGGTGCCTGAACGCATAAAATAGTCCGCCACATGAAAGGATATGTACATAAAAGCAAGTTAAAGTGAGGGCGGATATGAAAAAAGAGAATATGGCAATTCTAAGCGGCGTTATGATAATGGGTATTGTAGCTTTAAGACTAATGAACAGGCTTCGTAATGATGATCATTGGATGAAACTTGACGGAATGGGAAGCTTGGCTATATTTTCAGCACGGGGCGGAGGTTTCGTGGATTTCTTTCTGAGAAGTTACTCTTTTCTTGGTTCTGGATTTCTGTTGATTCCTGCCACTATTTATTCTGCATACAGATACAGGAAAAAAGGAAAGAGAAACATTGTTTTTTTATTAATAGCCAACCTGATCGGATGCCGTTTGATTAACTCTGTTTGGAGAAAGAATTGGAAGCAGCGGCCTCCATCCACTAAACCTTTTTACATTAGGTATGGATATCCGAGTGCTCATGCGATGAATGCAACAGCGCTTTATGGTCTTTTTACACTCTTATCAAAAAAATTTGTTAGAACGAAATTTTGTATATTGGCAGTGCACCTTGGATTTATTTGCTGGAGCAGAATTTATCTAGGCATTCACTATATTACGGATGTACTGGCTGGAGTTGCCGGAGGAGTAATGTGGCTGGCTTTTATGGCTTCAGTGTTTTTATTCCGATCAGAGAACTCCGAAAAAAGATTTGACATCGACTTAGATCATGGTATAAGATAGGTCACATCAAGTAAATATGAACGTGTTTCTTATCCAGAGAGGTGGAGGGATATGGCCCTGTGATACCTCGGCAGCGGGTTTTTCTTTTGAAAAACACTGTGCCAATTCCAGCAAGTTCCTTTAAGGGCTTGGAAGATAAGAAGAGCAGCTCGTTTCCTTATGGATACAACATCTCTTCTTTCTTTAAGAAGAGATTTTTTTATTTAATTGAACATTATATTTGTTTCTTATCCAGAGAGGTGGAGGGATTGGCCCTTTGAAACCTCGGCAGCGGGTTCCCGGTTTAATGGGAATACTGTGCCAAGTCCGGCAAGCGATTAGCGCTTGGAAGATAAGAAGAGATCAGCCACTCATCTATGCGTCAGGCCTCTTCTTGTTTTCAAGAAGAGGCTTTTTTTGATGTTTTAACAGTAGCGAGAAAGGAGATCACATCATTGATTCGATTTGAAGAGGTAACCAAAATTTATGAGAGTGGCAAAAGCCAGGTAAGAGCGTTAAACAATGTGAGCTTTGAGATAAAAAAAGGAGAGATCTACGGTGTTGTCGGATACAGCGGAGCAGGAAAGAGCTCCTTGCTGCGATGTGTGAATCTTTTGGAGAAGCCGACATCAGGGCACGTCTTTGTAGGAGAGGAGGACATGGCAAGATTGTCTCCGAAGGAACTGAGAAAAAAACGGAAAAATATCGGTATGATTTTTCAGCATTTTAATCTGCTGAACGCAAAAACGGTATTTGATAATATTGCGACACCGCTTTATCTTCTCGGCATGAAGAAATCATTCGTTAAAGAGAAGGTGAACGACCTGCTGGAATTTGTTGGCTTGTCCGAGCACGGGCATAAATATCCCGACCAGCTCTCCGGCGGACAAAAACAGCGGGTAGGCATTGCCCGGGCGCTCTCCACTGATCCGGAAGTGCTATTGTGTGATGAAGCAACATCGGCATTGGATCCGCAGACGACCTCCAGTATTTTAAAGCTTCTGAAAAAAATCAATAAGGAATACAACATTACGATTCTGATCATCACGCATGAGATGAACGTCATTCGTGAGATATGCGATTCCGTCGCTGTTATGGAGAACGGAGAAGTGATTGAGAAAGGGAGCGTTTTTGATGTATTTGCAAGGCCACAGACTGAGACGGCAAGGCGCTTCGTCAGTTCAGTTCTTCAGGATGAATTGCCTGAGTCCCTTAAAGACCTATTGAAGAAGCAGGACAGGAATCATCAGATCTTCAGGATTGTATTTACCGGAGCATCCACAGGACAACCGCTGCTGTCACAGATTGCCAAGAAATTCAACGTGGACGTCAGCGTTCTATACGGCCATGTCACAGAACTTCAAGACGTCCCTTTCGGAAACCTTGTTGTTCAATTGATCGGCGACGAACAGGAAATCAGAAGAGCGATCTTTTTCGTGAACCAGAGTGAAGTCGAAATAAGGGAGGTTGCACCTTATGCAAGTTGATTGGAGTACATTTTGGGTCGACATTTTAAATGCGGCCGGTGATACCTTAACGATGGTTGGATTTTCCTTATTGTTCTCGGCTGTAATCGGCATTCCGCTTGGCGTCGTACTCGTAGTCACGAGGATGGGGCACATTCTTGAAAACCTGGCCGTCTTTAACGTTTTGAACGCGATTGTAAACGTTCTGCGTTCGATACCGTTCATCATCTTAATGGTGGCGATTATCCCGTTTACAAGATTAGTAGTCGGTACCTCTATCGGGACATCGGCCGCGATTGTGCCATTGATTGTATATGCCGGCCCCTATATCGCAAGGCTCGTGGAAAACAGCCTGCTTGAGATCGATCCGGGCATTGTAGAGGCCGCAGAAGCCATGGGAGCTACTCCTTGGCAGACCATCTTTCGCATACTGCTGCCGGAAGCATTCAGTTCACTGATCCTGTCGTTTACGATCGCAACGATCGGCCTGGTCGGAGCTTCGGCGATGGCAGGGGCTGTTGGTGGAGGAGGCTTGGGCGATCTGGCCATTGCCTACGGCTATCAGCGATTTGATACAGACGTGATGATTGTCACCGTCGTTCTGCTCGTCATCCTTGTTCAAGGCTTGCAGAGCACAGGAAATATACTGTCCAGAAAAATTAGAAGAAGATAAAAAGAGAAAAGGGAGAAGGAAAATCGTATGAAAAAATATTCATTGATCATTTTAGTCATCGGGGTTTTAATGTCGGCATTCTTGAGCGGGTGCAGCGGCGGAGATAAAAAAGGCCTTGAAAAAGTAAAGATGGGCATCAGTGGATCTGACAGTGACGTGTGGAAGTATATCGCTAAAAAAGCAGAAAAAGAAGGCATTGATTTGGAAATCGTAGAGTTTTCCGATTATGTCCGTCCGAATCAGGCATTGTCTGACGGGGATATTGACGCTAATGCGTTTCAGACCATCTCTTACTTCAATTCGTTTAAAAAAGAACATAAATTGGATTTAGCACCGATTGCAACAACCGTCATTGCGCCTATGGGCGTTTACTCAAAAAAATACAAGAACATCAAGGATATCCCGGCTGGATCAACCATTGCTTTGCCGAATGAAGCTACGAACATGGGCCGTGCATTGCTTCTTCTGCAGAGTGCCGGGCTAATCAAACTGGAAAAGAACTTTGATGGGAATGGTGATCTGAAAAAAGTGGTGGAGAACAAAAAACACTTGAAGCTTAAACCAGTAGTTGCAGGCCAGACACCACGGGTGCTTCCTGATGTGGCCGCTTCAATCATTAACAATGGCGTTGCTGTCGACGCTGGAATGAATCCGAAGAAAGATTCGATCTTCCTTGAAAGCAAGACTGCAAAGCCATATATCAATATCATTGCAACAAGAACTGAAGATAAAAATAAAAAATCGCTGAAAAAAATTGCGAAGATCTATCAATCAAAAGATACAGCCAAGAAGATTAAAGAAATCTATAAAGGTGCAACCATTCCTACGTTTGTACCACTAAGTGAAATTGGAGAGTAATAGAGAGAGAAAGGATCTGAGATCATGACTGTAATCAGCAGAACTGCCGGAGAAATCCAGGAACAAATCCGTACGAACATTGATGTAAACCAAGCGGCTTACATTCAAACTTCTCACGAGATCCATGATAATCCAGAAATCGGAAATGAAGAAGTGTTTGCATCCAGCCTGCTGGCATCGCTGCTCGAAAAAGAGGGGTTTCAGGTAGAACGCGGAGTGGCCGGTCACGAAACGGCATTTGTTGCCCGTAAGCGTTCTATTCTAGATGGGCCATCCGTTGCCTTTTTAGCAGAATATGATGCCCTTCCCGGCATCGGTCATGCATGCGGCCATAATATCATCGGTACATCAAGTGTGGCAGCGGCCATCGCTCTTGCTTCCGTTATCGATGAGATCGGAGGAGAAGTAGCTGTTTTTGGAACGCCTGCTGAAGAAGGCGGAGAGAACGGAAGTGCGAAGGGAAGTTTTGTGAAACACGGTTTGCTGGACGGCATTGATGCTGCGTTAATGTTCCATCCAGGTAACGCTAACCGCATTACCGGGACATCGCTTGCCGTTGATCCGCTGGATTTTGAATACATCGGAAAGCCCGCTCATGCGGCTGCGGCACCGGAAAAGGGAATCAATGCACTTGATGCAGTTATTCAGTTGTTTGTCGGGATTAACGCACTGCGCCAGCATGTGGCGGACGATGTGAAAATTCATGGCATCATTACACACGGGGGAGACGCTCCTAATATTGTGCCTGAATATGCGAAGGCCCGTTTTTACATTCGTGCTTCCACAAGAGCAAAACTGAATGAGACAACGAAAAAAGTAAAAGCCATCGCAGAAGGTGCTGCCCTTGCAACAGGCGCAAAGCTTAATGTTATTGCTTTTCAGAATCAGGTGGATAACCTTTTATTAAATCGATCGTTTGATAAAGTGTTTCAAGAACAGCTGGAGAGTCTGGGTGCAGAAGTAGATACCTCACACCGATGCGGACTTGGTTCGACTGATGCCGGTAACATCAGCCAGGCAGTGCCAACCATCCATCCCTATCTTCAAATCGGCCCTGATCACATAGTCGGACATACGGATGAGTTCAGGGAGGCGGCAAAGTCAGAGCAGGGCGATCAGGCGCTTATTCTCGGTGCAAAAGCGCTCGCTTTGACCGGTTTTCAGCTGCTCACGAACGGTGAAGTGCTGGCTGGCATCAAGAAGGAATTTGAATTGAATAAAGCTAAGGAACTTGCTTCGGTCTAAAGAGCGATTTTGTCGATATTGAGCTTATTTTTGATTAATTGAGCGGAACTCAACATTTTTGAGCTAAACTTCAATTAATTGAGCCAAATCAGAAATAATTGAGCCTAACTTCAATTAATTGATCCTATTTCATTATTCAGACTTCTTCGCAAGCTTTTTGTTAACTCTTAAAAGCCCTCAATCTCCCTGGAGGGCTTTTTTCTTAGCACTTTTTTTCATTTTCTCCAGCCAAGTGGTACCATACAAACAAGGAGGCGGTACATATGATAAAAAGTATTTCTGATACAGCTGTATTACAAAACGGTTTAAAGATGCCATGGCTGGGTCTTGGGGTATATAAAGCAGAAGAAGGCCAAGAGGTTATTGACGCAATTAAACATGCGGTCGCCGCCGGCTACAGAAGCATCGATACAGCTTCGTTCTATAAAAATGAAGAAGGTGTAGGAGAGGCTGTTAAACAGGTGGATGTCCCGCGTGAAGAGCTTTTTATTACGACCAAGGTCTGGAATACAGAACAGGGATATGAGGAGACGCTGCGCTCATTTAAAGAGAGCCTGAAAAAGCTTGATATGGATTACGCAGACCTGTTCCTTGTTCATTGGCCGGTGTCTGGCAAGTATAAAGAGACGTGGAAAGCATTAGAAACGCTTTATAAAGAGGGTAAGACAAAAGCGATTGGTGTTTGTAATTTTAAAATTCACCATCTGGAAGACCTTATGAAAGACTGTGAGATTAAACCGATGGTCAATCAAGTGGAGTACCATCCCCGCCTTACACAAAAAGAACTGTTGGCTTTCTGCAAAGATCATCAAATCCAGCTGGAAGCATGGAGACCGCTGTTAAAGGGTGAAATCTTTGATGAGCCGATCCTGATGGCATTGGCAGAAAAGCATAATAAAACGGTAGCACAGGTTATTCTCCGCTGGGATCTTCAGAATGGAGTAATTACCATTCCTAAATCAGTGAATGAAAACCGTATTAAGGAAAATGCCGATATCTTTGATTTTGAATTAAGCATGGAAGACATGGAGCAGATTGATTCATTGAATAAAGATCTTCGAAACGGCCCAGATCCGGACGAGTTTTAAGAAAAACTAAATTAGACAATGAGGTTTTATTAGGGTGAAAGGGAATTGAATAGCCATTTGAAAAGCAGACAGGGATCAGCTCGCTGATCCCTGTCTGCTTTTCAGGCTTTTCATTTGTTTCACAAATCAAATGGCTCAAAAAAGAGCCAGCTATTCCCTCCTTCGGTGTTTGTATGTAAAAGACTTGAGGGCCTCTTTCAAGCAACAGTGTGCGATGTCCGTTACGAACGAAAATCAATCTTCGGCTTTAGCAAAACTTAAGAGTTTGATAACTAAATATTTGCAGACTTTCAGTAAAATCGTCCTTAGTAAGGTCCTCTGTTATAGAACAGAGGACCTATTTTTATTTTTATTTAAAAAATGTGTTGCACAAATTATCTCAACTGTTATATATTATTTTACAAGATAAATATCTGTTTTATAACAGAAACCCCATCTCGTAATAAGGAGGAGAAATCGTGATGAATTGTGCCAGCTGCCATGGGAATGGTGAAGAAACATGCTTAGAGTGCAACGGATCAGGAATGCATCAAAATGGAAACTGCCCGGATTGCATGGGCGAAGGAGTGTCTGCTGCAAGCGCTGTAATGGAAACGGAATCATTGACTGAACAGGAGGTTAACACATGGATAATTCGGTAGTAACATCTAAAACACAAACTGTTGCAGTACAGGGAGATGTGGACCATGAAATACTGTCAGCAGAAGCCATGGCTTTTCTTGAAAAGCTTCATGATCGTTTTCAGAATGCAAGATTGCAACTCTTGCAGAACAGAGTAAACAGACAGAAAAAAATAGATCAAGGTGAGCTTCCAGATTTTTTGCCTGAAACAAAGAAAATACGGGAAAGCAATTGGTCTGTTGCAGATGTGCCTGATGATTTGCAGGATCGAAGAGTAGAAATTACCGGGCCAGCTGGTGATGCAAAGATGGTCATCAATGCTTTGAACTCAGGAGCCAAGGTCTTCATGGCAGATTTTGAAGATGCCAACTCTCCGACGTGGGAAAACAGTCTGCTCGGACAGGTGTATTTGCGGGATGCGATTCGGGGAGAGCTGGAGTATACTTCTCTGCAAGGAAAAGAGTACCGCCTGCATGAGAAAACAGCGACTCTCGTTGTACGGCCCAGGGGCTGGCATCTTGAGGAGAAGCATCTGTCGTATAAAGGAGAGCCAATGTCTGGCAGTTTAGTAGATTTTGGACTTTATTTTTTTCATAATGCTAAAGCGCTGATGGAAAAAGGCTCTGGCCCCTACTTTTATCTGCCGAAGCTTGAGGGGCATCTGGAAGCCAGACTTTGGAACGAAGTGTTTGTCTTTGCCCAAGAGGAAATGGGAATTCCTCAAGGGACGGTCAAAGCAACTGTTTTGATTGAAACCATCCTAGCGACCTTTGAAGCGGAAGAGATTCTTTATGAATTACAAGAACACAGTGCGGGATTAAATTGCGGACGCTGGGACTATATTTTCAGCTACATCAAAAAGCTTAAGAATCATACGTCCTATCTGCTGCCCGACCGAGCACAGGTCACGATGACGGTGCCTTTTATGAGAGCGTATACACAGTTTGTCATTAAGGTCTGCCATAAAAGAGGTGCTCATGCCATCGGGGGAATGGCGGCACAGATTCCAATCAAAAACAATCCCGAAGCCAATGAAGAAGCACTGCAAAAAGTAAAAACAGACAAAGAAAGAGAAGCGGCTGACGGGCATGACGGCAGCTGGGTAGCCCATCCCGGATTAGTGCCGGTCGTCCTTGAAGTATTTGACCGTCTGATGCCTTCGGCAAATCAATTGGAGAAACAGCGGAATGACGTAGTAGTAACGGCTGAGGATCTTTTGCAGCCGACGATCGGACCGATTACTGAAAACGGCCTGAGGACCAATATCTCTGTAGGAATACAATACATTGCCGCATGGCTTACAGGCCACGGAGCAGTACCGCTTAACCATCTGATGGAGGATGCAGCTACAGCTGAGATCTCCAGAGCTCAAGTCTGGCAATGGATCCGCCATACGCAAGGCGTCCTGGAAGATGGCAGACAGGTAACCCTTGAGCTTGTGGGACAAGTGATGGAAGAAGAAGTTCAGAAAATCAAAACAACACTGAATGAGCAGCAATGGGAAGATGGCCGGTTTGAAGAAGCCATTACTCTCTTTGAGCAGCTGGTTAGACAAGATGAGTTCATCGAATTTTTAACATTGCCTGGTTATACCCATATTAAATAAGGAGTGAAATAGAATGAATCAAAAAGATACGGCAGCACAAATTAATGAGAATTGGAAAGAAAAACGGTGGGAAGGAATCGAGAGGACGTATACGGCAGAAGATGTTGCCAAACTAAGAGGCTCGGTTCAAATTGAACATACCCTGGCCAAAAGAGGAGCAGAACGGCTATGGAAATCACTCCAAGACGAAAATTATGTTCATGCGCTTGGAGCACTGACGGGAAATCAGGCAGTTCAGCAAGTGAAGGCGGGGCTGAAGGCGATCTACTTAAGCGGCTGGCAAGTGGCGGCCGATGCCAACCTTTCCGGACATATGTATCCTGACCAAAGCCTTTACCCTGCAAACAGTGTACCTAATGTCGTGAAAAAGATTAACCAGGCGCTGCAGCGTGCCGATCAGATTGAATGCTCCGAAGGAAAAACCGACATCGACTGGTTTGTTCCAATTGTCGCGGATGCCGAGGCAGGATTTGGCGGAGCGCTTAACGTTTTTGAGATGATGAAAGCGATGATTGAAGCAGGAGCCTCAGGGGTTCATTTTGAAGACCAGCTTTCTTCGGAAAAGAAGTGCGGTCACCTTGGCGGTAAAGTGCTCCTGCCGACACAGCAGGCGGTGCGCCATCTGGTTTCCGCCAGGCTGGCAGCAGATGTGATGGGAGTAGATACCATCTTAATCGCACGTACGGATGCCAATGCCGCTAATTTAATCACGAGCGATGTGGATCCTTATGACCATCATTTTTTAACCGGGGACAGGACTACTGAAGGGTTTTACAGAACGAATGCAGGGATCGACCAGGCGATTGCCAGAGGGCTTGCTTACGCGCCGTATGCAGACCTCATCTGGTGCGAGACATCGGAGCCAAATCTTGAAGAAGCGCAGAGATTTGCCGATGCCATCCACGAGCGTTTTCCTGGTAAAATGCTAGCCTATAACTGCTCTCCGTCTTTCAACTGGAAAAAGAAGCTGGATGATGAGACGATTGCTACCTTCCAGCAGCAGATTGCATCGATGGGTTACAAGTTCCAGTTTGTTACTCTTGCAGGATTCCATACTCTTAACCATAGCATGTTCGAACTGGCAAAAGAATATAAAACTAGAGGAATGGCCGCCTATTCAGAGCTTCAGCAGAGGGAGTTTGCAAATGAAAAAAATGGATACACGGCAACTCGTCATCAGCGTGAAGTAGGCACAGGTTACTTTGATGAAGTGGCACAAGCTGTCTCCGGCGGGCTTTCCTCTACTACAGCACTTAAAGGTTCAACAGAAGAAGAACAGTTTACAATAGCTAAATAAAGTGAAGCAGCCTTTAATGAGGCTGCTTCCTTTTTCATATTTGTCTAGCTCCCTTTGTTTATAGACAAATAACGAGATTTGGACAATAATTAAGGAAAATGCAAGAAGAAGAAAGGAATTACGCAAAAATGCTGCAGCAAGCTCTTGATCGAAGCGATATTGGAATTTATATGATTGACAAGGATTATAAGACCGTTTTTGTAAACAAAAAATGTGAAGAAATGTTAAACATAAATAGAGAAGATGCCATAGGTGTACATATTGATGAATTTTTAAGCCGAATTGATGGCTATCGCAGGTTTCTTTCGCTGTCACTGGAAAACAGAGAGGAATATGAAAAAAGCCGTTTTGAATATATTTGGAATGGAGAAACCCGAATCTTTACAGCCAAAACAAGAATTTTAAAAGATGGTGATACGATCATCGGAGCTTATGTGGAGTTCATTGAGGTGACCAGCCAGGTCCTAAAGGAAAGGGAACTGGGGCGGATCATTAAAGAGCTTTCTTCCAATATTATTCCTGTCATGGATCGGATCGGGGTCCTTCCGATGCAGCCGACAGTTGGAAATGACCAGATATTTTTGCTGACTGATTACACATTAAACCGCTGTTCTGAATTAAGGATTGAACATTTAATCATTGATTTAACCGCTGTATATTCGATAAATGACAGCCTTGTATCGGAACTTACACAGCTGATTGCAGCTCTTCAATTACTGGGGACTGAGGTATATGTCAGTGGAATTCAGCCAATGGTTTCAGCCGCGATCGTTTCTTCGGGTTATGCTTTTCCTGTTAAAGATGGCCGTACTTTTGCTCATTTGAGCCAAGTTTTGAAGGAGCTGGGTAATGATCGAAGCTGAACAAGGCATTAATTTGATTGAAAAAGGTGGGGACACAAATGTCCGCTGAAGTCAGCCTGTCTTTCTATCAGCCTGAGCATAATCAGGAGTTGAGTACATTTGAACTTCCAAAAGAGCAGCTGCGATTTACGGCACTTCCGTTAACGGCATTAAAGGTCTGCGAAGAAGACCAGAGCAGACATCCGGTGGTCATTTTGTACGAGTGGAAGCCCGCCGGTTTTTTTGTGCTCCATCATGGACCGGGCATCACCCCCTTTACAGAAAATCCGAACGCCCTTTTCATCCGTGCACTTTCTGTTCATCCGGAATACCAGGGGAAACGGGTAGCAAAACGTGCGATGCTGGCCCTACCTGGCTTTGCCTCCGTCCATTTTCCATTTTGCGATGAGCTCGTGCTGGCGGTAAACAAAAAGAACATTGCCGCACAGCAGCTGTATTTTAAAACGGGCTTTGAGGACAGAGGACAAAGAAGGGCTGGCAATATTGGCATTCAATATATTTTGCAGCTGCCCTTATAAAGGAGTATTTTTCCGAACAACTAGCTGGTGTTTTATCGTATGCGAGAGGCCTGTCCTATGGGGATAAGGGCTTCTTTTTTATAGTTTTTGACTGTTTGATATTTCCATTTTTGTGTGAGAAAATATAAAAGATATTTTATTAATATGCTAGGATGGTAACTTTTTGTACTACATAAGGGGGTTTTTAGCTTGGCATTGGAGCTGCAGTATCTGCATAAATCTTTTGGGCATACAAAGGCAGTGTCTAATCTTTCACTTACTTTGCCGGCCGGGGAAGTACTTGGGCTTTTAGGAAGAAATGGTGCGGGTAAGACGACAACCATTAAAATGATTCTCGGCCTTCTCGTACCTGATCAGGGGGAGATTCTGTGGAAAGGCAGCCTGCTCGACCGCAGCCAAGTTTCGATCGGCTACTTGCCGGAAGAAAGAGGACTCTATCAAAAAAGCAAAGTTTCTGATCAGCTTCGATATTTTGCAGAGCTTGAGGGGATGGACAGACAAAGCGCCAATAAAGCTATCGATTATTGGCTTGAAAAACTGCAAATTCCGGAACACAAAGATAAAAAGGCTTCCGATCTTTCCAAAGGAAATCAGCAAAAAATACAGCTGATCGCCACACTTATTCATGATCCGGAGCTTTTGATACTGGATGAGCCGTTCAGTGGTCTCGATCCTGTTAATGCGAATATGCTGTCTGCGATTATAGAAGAACAGGTGAAAAAGAAAAAAACAGTGATCCTTTCCTCGCATCGTATGGAGCAGATTGAATCATTCTGTGAAAATGTTTGTCTGATGAAAGATGGGCAAGCGGTTATACACGGCAGGCTTAGCGAGATTAAACAGAACTACGGATACCGCAATCTCACGCTGTTTAATCATGAAGATATGGAAGAGAAGCTGAAGGCATGGAAGGTTTCCTACGAGAAGAAGATGAACGACTTGCTTGTAAAGGTAAAGGATGATTCAGAAGCCTTCGAACTGTTTAACCGGCTACATCAGGCGAACGTTCCCATTCGATATTTTAAAATGCTCGAACCTACACTGAATGAAATCTTCCTGGAAAAGGTGAGATAAGATGAAAAAGTTTTCAACCGTATATAAATTTCATTTAAAAGAAAACCTGACTTCCAGGGCTTTCAAAATATCAACAACCATCATCTTTGTGGCCATTCTGGCTTTTCTTGGCTACTCCAACTGGGCAAACAGCTCTGATAGCGGCAATAAGGATAAGATCTCGCTGATCAATGAAACGAGCAACGAGATTAATATTCAGGCATTAAATAAAACGCTAGAAGAAACAAAGCTGAATGAAGCCGGCCAAAGCCAGGGGAAAAGCTTAAGAAAGAAGGTAGAGCAAGGAGATCTGGATGGAGTTTTAATTGTTAAAGATCAAAAAGGTGTACCAGGTTTGATCTATATTTATAAAAACTTCCCGAATAATGAAGTTGTTCCTGTCGTATCTCAGGCATTGCAACGAGTATATATATCGAATACGATCACCAAAAATAAAATTAATGCAGAAACGGCTTCTTCTTTGCTGGCAACAGTACAAGTGAAGGATGAAGTATTAAAGGATACGAGCAACACGTTTGGAATTGTTTATCTCTTTGTATTCTTTATGTACATATTTATCATGGGGTTCGGCCAGATGATTGCAACGGCCATCGCAGCGGAAAAATCCTCGCGCGTCATGGAAATCATGATTCCAAAAGTAAAGCCGATCATGATGATGTATGCCAAAATAGCCGCTATCCTGACAGGTGCAATTGTTCAGATTGCGTTTATCGGAGGGGCTGGCGGAATTGCTTACTTGGCAGGCTGGCTTGATGCCGATCAATTGTCGATTTTCGGTGCAGCTATCGATCTATCGAATTTAACACCGGGCGTCATTACAGCTTTCATTTCGTATTTTGTACTGGGGTATTTATTGTACGCCATGCTTTATGCGGCAGTCGGGTCAATGGTAAGCAGGACAGAAGACTTGGGCTCATCTCAGTTTCCGATCATTATCCTGATCATGGGAGCATTCTTTATCGGTATGCGCTCATTGTTCGATCCCTCCACTACACTTGTTGTTGTCAGCTCGTACATTCCGTTCTTCTCACCGATCGTTACATTTTCAAGAATTGTAGCGGGAGAAGCGGGAGCGATGGAGATAAGTATTACAATCGGAATACTTCTTGTTTCATTATGGATTATCAACCGGATTGCAGGGCGCATTTATGTGCATGGTGTGATGCATTACGGCGGCAAAGTGAAACTGAAAGATATGATCCAAGTCGCTAAAAATAGTTAATAAAGTGAAGCCGGCTATTGAAAACCGGCTTTTTTTATGTCCTCAAAAAAGAGTGATACAATCAAAAGGACTTCGATTTGAGAGGGAGGTGCACAATGTTAATCAATTGGAAACAAGAACACAAGGATCAGGCCATCCGAGATATTCAGCAGTTTTTTTACGATGAACGCGGGGAGGAAATAGGAATAATCGCAGCAGAAAATTTTCTTGATTTTTTCGCGAAGCAGATCGGACCTCATTTTTATAATCAGGGAGTCAGAGATTCACAGAATGTCGTAAGAGACAGACTGGCTGCTGTAGAAGATGATCTATATGCACTTGAAAGGAAATAAAAATAGACCAGGCACCCATGCCTGGTCTATTTTTAATTAGCGAGCCTTACGATAGCAAGAAGTTTGAAGGAACCGCTCATCCGTATTCTGCCGGCTTGCTCTGTTGAAGCATACAAGGTATACCGGGCAACCTCCAGGTTTTCGGTTAATTCCTCCGATCCAGTAACGGTTGCCGTGTTCTGCTGCTGAAGGTCCTGAGTCGTCTGAGAGTTCTGTGCCACAACAACCTCTTGATTGCGCCTGACGGTCAGTGTGATGGTGGCTGGTTCGCACGGGAAGCCAGCCGTCCAGCCGGCTGATGCCGTTATTTCTACCTTATCCCCTTTGGAGAGCTGGGTAAATTGCACGTAAAGGAGCGGAACCTCTTCACTGGCTGGCAGAAAATCACTTGGGCTGTTCAGGTCCATTTCCTTGTTGATTGAAAGCTTCTTTTGAAACGTACTGTGTTTTTTCGCATCCGTTTTCCCGTTGCCAAAATTAAATTTCATCCATTTACCTCATTCAAAGTGTTATGAATTATGGTATGCGGTGTGGGGGACAGAGGCTTGGACGGGTGGATGTGGTGCCTGGCATCTAAAGAAGAAGGATTCATCGTTGGAAAGTGGAATAATAATCAGTCTGTACAAAATATGGAGGTGAGTGGTTATGCAGATTTTATTAATAAGGCATGGGCAATCAGAAGCTGATATCCTGAATGTTCATGAAGGAAGGGCGGATTATCCCCTTACAGGCTTGG
Organism: Fictibacillus sp. WQ 8-8; assembly: GCF_024494405.1. Taxonomy (NCBI): domain Bacteria; kingdom Bacillati; phylum Bacillota; class Bacilli; order Caryophanales; family Fictibacillaceae; genus Fictibacillus; species Fictibacillus sp. WQ 8-8. The sequence goes on along the minus strand of NZ_JAMXKG010000006.1, from coordinate 48,425 downwards.
GCAGAGAGCAAGCACGTCTGATGGCAAAACGGGTGACTGAAGACTATAGACCGGATGTCATATACGCAAGTACGCTTTGCAGGGCATCGGAAACAGCATCCATTTTGTCAAAAGCAGCTGGTGCACCATTAAATTTTGAAGATAAGCTTCGTGAGCATGATAATGGAGTGCTCGCAGGAGTTCCATTTGAGGAAGAAAAAAAGTATTTTATCCCTAAAACCATGTATGAAAGGTTTGAAAAAGGAGAATCTGCTATCGAATTTCGAATGAGGGTGGAATCTATCTTTTCCAAAATATTGACTGAATGCTGTGAACAGCGAATTGCTATTGTTGCTCATGGAGGAGTTATACACTGCTTACTTCGTTCTTTCTTTAAAATGGGGGTACATATTGAGTTTTCTTTTCCAACTGGTGATACGGGCATTCATTTGCTTGAGATAAAAGGAGCCAAACGAATTATTCATTTTCTAAATGATACGTCTCACACTGCGGCAATACCATCAACAGTAAAATAAAGGCTTAGCAACGTCTTTCCTCATGGATTGACGTTTATTTTTTTGAAGGAAAAGGAATAACTACGGGTGCAGGAGAGAACAAGCATATTCATTGAAATAAAAAGAAAAAGTAAGTATCTTTTAAAACATACTTTCAAAAGGAGTGAAGCAATTGTCTGCTAAAAAAGTATTAATCGTTGTGACGAGCCATGATAAAATCGGTGATCATAAAACGGGACTATGGCTTGAAGAGTTCGCAGTTCCTTACAATGAATTCAAAAAACAAGGATACGATATTAAGATTGTCAGCATTGAAGGCGGAGAAGTGCCTCTCGATCCTAACAGCCTTGAAGGAGATAATGGAGATTTTGAAGAAGCGAAATCGCTGCTGAAGGATACACCAGCACTAACAAGGGAAGAAGCACACGGTTTTGATGCAATTTATCTTCCAGGCGGGCATGGTACCGTTTTTGATTTTCCGAACAGCATGGATCTTCAAGTTGTTGTTTCCCAATTCGCACAAGAGGACAAAGTAATTGGCTCCGTTTGCCACGGTCCAACAGGGCTCGTGACAGCAGCCTATGAAGACGGAACTCCGATTGTTAAAGGAAAAAAAGTATCGGCGTTTACCGATTCTGAAGAGAGAGAAATGAAACTGACCGAAGAAGTTCCATTTCTTTTGGAAACAAGGTTGCGTGAACTTGGAGCTGAATTTGTGAATGGCGACAACTGGACAGACTTTGCGGTTGTGGATGGCAAGCTTGTAACAGGCCAGAATCCCCAATCCAGCCTCAGTGTAGCGCGAAAAGTAATTGATGTGCTGGAAAGCTAATTTTATAGTTTTGTTTTGATTGCCGGGTATTTTAAAATACCCGGCAATTTTTTATGTGCAAAAAACCTTCAGCACCTATTTTGTGGGAAGATAGGTGAACAATGATGCACTTTAGTTGGGGTGGAATAAGATGTATGGACAAAGGAGGAGTAATTTTGAACATAGACAAAGATATAAAAGCAACAGAATATTCGATGCCATCTGCTCCATCAGTAGGAAAAGAAGGTTCCCATCATCATTATTATCTATTATGCCAGCATTTTGTTGGACAACATATTGAGCTTGAAATGATCGATGGCAAGATTTATCATGGCAGGCTTCACACCTATGACAATGGCAATATGTATATGGTAATGCCGTTAAGAAGTGACGAAATGGCGGACAGCCGTTTTCCGATTTTATCAGGCGAAGTGTTTCCAGGATACGGCTTGTACGGTTTTCCTTTTTATGGGATACGGCGATTTCGGCCTTTTTGGTAAAGTTTAAACGTTTACTAACTTAGTTGGAAGCGATGCTTTATCATTCATAATGGGGGTTAAGGAATGAGGAATTGTCTGTTTGCGGGTGTTGCAGTAGCTGCCATCATTATATTATTTGCCTGGTTTACGGATCGATGGATATTTTTATTAGAAATTGCAGGACCAGTAGGATTTGGAGCCTTTTTGTTATCAGGCATTATGCTCTGTCTCTTTCTTGACGGGAAAATGATTAAGAAACATCCAAGAAAGAAAAAATGGAAAGAATGCAGAAGTGAATATTCGTTTCATATTTTGTTATTTGGATTACCGAGCGCTGCTGCTGCTATTCTTTATTTGATGAGATAGAATTCATACGCATATATACGCATAAAGGCCTCTTATCAGGATTTTGAAGATCTGATAAGAGGACTTTATGTTTCTGCTGATTCAATTTTTCCCATTTTGTTTTAGTTTTTCTCGTCCTCATATCTTTGAGTGCATAGATACCGCGATTGTCCAAAGGATTTCTTCTTCCGTCCCTTATTAGTCGTTCTCTTTGTTTTCTTGCATTGCTTTTGCTCATTGTAAATCACTCCTTTTCTTTATTATACGATAAATAAAACGAAAATGATTTTGCATCTGTTCGCCAGTTCTTAACATTTTCCGGGAAATAATTCATTTTTCGTGTCGGATTTTATCAAAGCAAGCAATATATAAGGGGAACGTTATGAAACGCGGTCAATTATTGATATAATGGCAACTAACCCATTGGAGCCTTGCTCACGTAAGGGAGAAGTTGTTATGAAACAAACACCATACCTCTTTAAAGACAAGATTACACTCCTTGAACGTGCCCTCGATTTTACTAGAGCAGGCATCACGATTACAGATCCTTCTTTAACAGATAATCCTATTGTTTATGTCAATGATGGGTTTCTTTCAATGTCTGGTTATACGCACGAGGAAGTTATAGGTAAGAACTGCCGCTTTCTGCAAGGTGACGAGACAGACCGGAGTAAGGTAAAGCTATTAAGGATGCTATTTCATAAAAGAAAAGGATTTCCGTTAAATTAAAGAATTACCGGAAGACCACACTTCCTTCTGGAATGAATTAACGATTGATCCTTTCTACATAGAAGATGAAGCCAAATACTATTTTATTGGGATTCAAAAAGACATCACAAAGCAAGAAGAGTATCAGGATCGGCTGGAAACTACGTTAAAGGAGATTGACCGTTTGTCGACTCCGCTAGTTCCCATTACTGAAAATACGTTCATTCTACCGCTTAACGGAAATTTAACAGATGAGCGATTTGAAAAAATCACAGAAACAGTCATATCCTCCATAAATATCAGCCGTGCAGACTACTTGATCCTGGATTTATCAGGTTTGGGCACCTTCAATGAAAATACTTTATCTTCACTGACAACCTTCTCGTCTGTCCAGGAGGCGGTAAAAAGTTTTCAAAAAAATTAATAATTTCAATAAACAAAACGGCAGCCATATCGGCCTGCCGCTTTTATACTATTTGATATACATCATACGGTTTGTCATTGCCATACCTTTAGGATATTTAAAGCCGATTACCATCCAGGAAATAAATAGAGCAAAGGACAGAAAGATAAATACAACCAAGAAACTGTTCCAAAATAGTTTGCTTTTTTCTTGTTTGAATTTATATTCGATGTGCCATTTGCCGTTGCCCATTCCGAGTGTATCATTTACTTCCTTTCCAGCAGTCGAGAAAACATAATCAGGAGGGCGTTTTTCCGATCTTTCTGTTCCTTGTTTTTCTGAAAATACAGCCAAATATTCCAATCCATTAATTTCAGAAGCCAATGAGGTGATCTTTTCTTTAACATCGGGTGTCAGCGCCTCCGCATTCTGATTCTTCAGCAACTGAAAGATTTCGTCCGGGTTATGTGATAATAGGGTTGTGTGTTTAAAATCCTGCCACATGAATACACCGAAAATAAGGATGCTAGCCGTAATAAACAGAAGTGTAAGACGGAGAAGCAGGCGGGCAGGACCTGCTTCTTTACGCTCTTTTATTCGTTTCCTTCTTATATATTCCGAAAGAAGAATGACTTTCTGATGATCAGCAGCCATGGCAAATTGTCCTCCCTTTTAAAAAATGTATAAAACTCAGCAACAAAAGACCTAGAGTGCTCTGCTGCTGCCTTTTTGCTTCAAATAAAGAGATTACTTATGTATTCTTCAAAATTTCGAATATTCCTACGATTAATTTTGATTTTATTGGGGTAAATACTTCATAGGTATATCGTTTGATAAACGTGGATGATTCTTTGGGAAGAGCACCAAGAGGAAAAAATTGCATGAAATTCTACCCAGTATAGTACAAAGTCTCTAGTACTCTTGTAGCTAGTATTTAATTTTTTCTCACGTTACCATTGTATTATTCAGAACTATCAAACAATACTAAAGGAGGAAAAGCAGTGAAAAAGTTCTATTTGCCAGTACTACTAATAGTTGCAATAGTTTTGTCGGTTGCCGGCTGCGGGTCCTCAACTTCCAAAACAAAAAGTGGAGATGAAGTGGAGCTGAAGGAAGATGGAGTATTTTCGTTTGTCGTATCAGGGGAGTTTTATCCTTTCAGCTACTCGGATAAGAACGGGAAACTTGATGGATTTGATGTAGCGGTAGGAAAAGCACTCGCAAAGGAAATGGGATTAAAAGCAAAAGTGGACAAACAAAAATTTCACGGAATAGTTACAGCGGTAAAAACCAATCGCTTTGACGCTGCGGTTGCGAGCCATACCATTACTCCTGAGAGGAAGAAAGCTGTTAATTTCAGTACGCCATATTATTATTCTGGTCCGGTATTATTTGTTAAGAAAGACAGCTCCATTAAAGGAGTCAAAGACATTAAAGGCAAAAATATTGCTGTTGCTAAAGGATCTACATATGAAAGCGAAGCTCAAAAATATACTAAAGACATATCGGTGTATGACAGTGATGTCACAGCTTTGCGTGCCCTGAGTGAAGGAAAGCACGATGGAGTTATCACAGATTCCATTACGGGCAAACAAGCGATTAAAAAAGGATTTAAGGTTTCAGAAGCAGAAACGCTGGGGACGAGTGAACAGGCGATCGCTGTATCCAAAAAAGATAAAAAGCTTTTGAAAGCCATCAATAAAGCGCTCGAAGAACTTAGAAAAGATGGAACATTAGAGAAACTGAGCAAAAAGTATCTCGATATTGATATTACAAAAAAATCATAATTCACTTAAAGAATGTGTGAGCATGCGGCACATTCTTTTCTTTCAGAAGGAGCTGAACCTGTTTGCCAAATATCGGACATTTTTTTCACGTGTTCATCGACAGCTATCCGCTCTTTATGAAGGGATTGCTGCTGACCCTGCAGATTACAATCGTTTCTATTTTAATAGGAACAGTAGTAGGATTGCTGTTTGCTTTTTTTAAGCTCTCGAGCAGCAAAGTTTTAAATGCGATCGCGAACGTTTACATTGCAATTATCAGGGGGACACCGCTGATCGTGCAGATTTTCTTCTTTTATTTTGGATTGGCAGAGCTCGGTATTTCGCCATACTGGTGTGCCACGCTTGGGCTTGCCTTGCATAACAGTGCATATATCGCGGAGATTTTCAGAGGATCGATTCAGTCTATCAATAAAGGGCAGCTGGAAGCTGGGCGTTCGTTAGGGATGAGTACGTCTCTTGCCATGAGGCGCATCGTATTGCCACAGGCATTCCGGCGTGCGCTTCCGCCCCTTGGTAACCAATTTATAATCGGTTTAAAGGATTCCTCGCTGGCTGCTTTTATCTCTTCTTCAGAACTGTTCAACGTGGCGACAACTCAAGGATCACGGACGTTTGAAGAAATGACCTATCTTCTGATTGTTGCTATTTATTATTTAGTTCTGGTTCTTTTGTTTACCCTTTTGGTGAACAAACTGGAAGGTAAAATCGCCGGAGGAGACGAGTAGAGGGGGAGTGTCATGGAACAGAGAAAAGTTATGATTAACGTTAATGATTTAAACAAATCATTCGGTGATCTACACGTTTTAAAAAATGTGAATCTTGAAGTGCACGAACAGGATGTTGTCGTCTTGATTGGCGCCAGCGGTTCAGGAAAAAGTACGCTGCTTCGCTGTTTAAACTATTTAGAGTACAAAGAAAGCGGCACGATTACGATTGATGGCAAAGTGGTGGAACCCGATAAGACCGACCTGAACAAGATCAGACAGGAAGTAGGAATGGTTTTTCAGCATTTTAACCTTTTTCCACATAAAACCGTATTGGAGAATGTCATAGAGGCTCCGCTGATGGTAAAAAAGGTGCCGAAAGATCAGGCCGTTCAAGAAGGCAGAGCGCTCTTGAGAAAGGTTGGACTGGCCGATAAAGAAGATGTGTATCCTTCAAAACTCTCTGGGGGACAAAAGCAGAGGGTGGCTATCGCTAGATCTCTCGCAATGAAGCCTAAAATCATGCTTTTTGATGAGCCGACTTCTGCTCTTGACCCCGAACTTGTCGGTGAGGTTCTAGCCACGATGAAGGACCTCGCGAGAGAAGGGATGACGATGCTCGTTGTAACCCATGAGATGGGCTTCGCTAGAGAAGCCGCCGACACGGTTGTTTATATGCATGATGGTAAAATTGTTGAAAAGGGTACCCCGAGCCAGATTTTTTCTGAGCCGCAGCATCAGCGCACAAAAGATTTCCTCAGCACAATACTATAGTTTTTATAAAAAAGGTGCCAGGCACCGTCTTTTGACAATTGTCAAAAAGCGGTGCCTGGCACCAAGTTTTTTACGCTTTTCTTTTCAAGTAAGAATCAAAGACAAAAGGGCCGAATGGAAGGACTGAGGCGACAAGTGCTCCCATGACCAATGTGAATGGCCAGCGATTTTTAAAGGTGACATTCGCGAGGGCAATTATGTAAAGTACAAAGAACAGCCCGTGCAGTGAGCCGGCAATCATAACGGCTATGGGATAACCTGCAAAATACTTCAGCGGCATGGCGATGCCAAGCAGAACGAGGAAAGATATTCCTTCAAGTGTTCCAATTAATATAAATCGTTTGAGGGATGGATTCATACCTGGTAACCTCCTGTATCTCATTTCCCTATTAATTTACCATATCGAGGGGAGGTGTTGAGGTAGAATCATGGACGATATGTGAACCCTTTTTGTCTATTTGGAGAGATTAAAGCAAGTATTCCGATTCCATTTCCTTGTTCAAATAGCGGGCCATCGCGGTTTTTGCCATTTTTAATCCCGCTTTCCGATAGAATTCCTCATTTCCAGTTGTTGAGATTAAGTGGACACAGGAAACATCTTGTAGCTGAGCAAGCAGATCTACTACAATCTCTCGTCCAAGCCCGAGGCCTTGATAATCGGGGGAAACGATAATATCATAGATGGCTGCATTGAATACGCCATCTGAAAGGGCTCTTCCCAGCCCGGCCAGTTGTCCATCCACATAAGCAAAAGAGGTATGGGTGGTGCTGTTATAAATTTTGATTATGTTTTCAGCATTATGCTTGCTCCAGCCAACGGCGTGATAAAGCTTCAGAACATCGTTCCAGATCACGTTTGATCGGCCTCTCTCAATGTGTGCCACAAACATTCCCTCCATTCACTCATCATTATTTTTTTATTTTACAACTGAGAAAAATGGAATGGAATAACAAAAAAGCAGTCGGGAGATAAATTTCCCGACTGCTTTTGTAAGAGTTTATTTACTGAAAGAGGCCATCCAACGGTTTTAATAGATTTGGCAGCAGTTTTAGTGTTGAATGTTTTTTCATCTCCTTTTCCATTTTCTCAAAAAGATCAGGAGAGGCGAGTTCTTCATCATTTTTCAGCAGAGAAAGCAGATCCAGATTTTTTAACAGCTGGTTTTGGAGCAGCTTCAGTTGTTTTTCCGCTTTGTCATTTTCTGAACAAAGATCGGTTAGCGGTACTTTTTCCTTTTGGGCGGCATGGATTAAATCCAGCCCAAGCTGTTTGGGAACTTTTCCATCCATTTTGGCTGCGTCCTGGCAGAGCTGCTGTTTTGTCCGCTTCAGATGTTTCTTCACAGGCTCTGTGACTTGCTGCACTGTTTTTTCTGTGCGGTGAACCACTTTAGGGACGGTGTCTGTTACTTTTTTCACTGGTTTTTTAACAGTATCCACGGTATCATCTACCGGTTTCTTAATTTTCTTCAACGGTTCTGTTGTATGGTCAATCGTATCCTTGACCGGTTTAGTTACCTCGCCAACAGTATCACTTACTGGCTTAACGGCATCCTCAACCGGTTTTTTAAGTTTCTTATCAATCGGCTTTTTAGAATCAGGCAAGAGCGGATCTGTTCCTTTGTCTGCAGACTGATCTTCCTTTGATTTGTCTTCACACGTAAGCGGAAGGTGACCCTTCATGAGTGAGCCAATCGCATCTTTCGCTTCTAACAAAGGTAAAGAAGAGAGATCCTGAAGAACCTTTGGCGCATCGGGCCTCTGTAGTTCATGATTGCCTTTTACAGTTGAAAGCTGAAGCCGCGAAAGCTCCCCTTGATCGGCTTTCATCTGATGAACGAGCATCGTTACATTCTTAAGACCAAGCTCAGGAACAGATTCACCTGCGTTCAAACAGGCTCCTTTTAAAGAAAAGGCGGAAGCATCCACGGTCATGTTCGTCAGGTGAACTGGTCCGTTTGCCTTCATGATGATGGTGATTGGGCCTTGATTAGTTGACAGTACTTTCGTCAGTTTCATCCCATAAAGTGTAGCATTGCGGTACTGAAAACGAATCATGGGTTTTTGTTTTTGGGCTGAAGTTTCCCCCATGACCACTTGAGGAAGCATGGTGCCCCCATCGACCCGATCTGCACTGATGACAAAGCCTTCCAACTTTTGGCCGTCCGTCTCTGCTTTTGCCTGAGAGGGGCTAAAAAAACTTGTCAGCCCTAAAAGACAGGTGATGGCCATCAGTGTTCGAGCCATCATTTTGCTTGCACCATCTTATGAGGAACGTAGATTTCTTCCTCCGTTTCCTCTGAAGGCTGTTCGCCTGCCCGACGGTCAGAGGCAGGCGGACTCCAGGCAACCATCAAGGATCCCCCGGTAATACCAAGTAGGGTTCCTACTATAAAGCCGCCAAGAGCACCGATGATGGACAGGATGGATAAAAAGATGGCAACAATACCAAATACTTTAGAAAACTGGGGAAAGAAAAGCCCCATGATGCCGATTAATAGCACCAAGCCCCCGAATAGGATTCCAATAACGGATACTGTGCCTGGCAGGAAGGCTTTGACGATCAAATTTAAGGGAACCCACAAAATAAGTGCCCCGCTGAGAAGTGTCAGAATCGATCCAAGAAAGGGACGTTCCTGCTTCCATTGTCTTACGCTCATATTCTTCACCTCCCATTTTAGTTGCCCGGTTTGTTGATGCGTTCAACTGTTACTTTCATACCGTTCATGACAATCTTTTCTTGAAAAAGGTAGTGGGTTTTCAATTTTGCATGATCGAGCTGGATGGTAGACGACATTTGCTGAAATTGTTTTTGCCAGTCATTGCTATGTTTTTCCTGTAGAGCGAGGTTGCTGAATTTGGCATCGGCATTAATGACAGAAGCATCCTGCTGCAGCCCTGAAATATGCACGGGCTTGCTTGCCGTGATCTTTACACGAATCCATTTATCGCCGCTGATGTTGAAATCTTTGTAAAGCTGGAGGTTATTGATGGTCAGTTCTTTAATCAGGTTTGTGCCTTGAGGTGTGGATTTTTCCTTGCTCGATTCACCCATCTTCGGATAGAACGTATAGCCCTTTCCTTCAAGATGGTCAAAAACAACGTAAAAGTCACCGACCCCTGCCATCGGAATGGCGTAAGCCGTACCCGAAATCCCCATAAAACTAAGGAGGGCAGTCAGTACAATCATTCCGGAACCAAAAGCTTTCCAGAAGACTTTCTTGTTGGTTCCTCCTTTTTTCATAGCAGGCTTTAACTGAACCGTTTTTTCATTCATCAACGCCACCTCTTTCATATTTATGAAAACGCTTTAATATACACTTACTTTACTTTTAGGACAGTAAACTGACAATTCCGATAAGTATCGTAATCAAGTTTTTTTACCCGACAAATGTAGGGGTAAATGGGTCGTATATTGTAAAAATATTTCGAAAAATATGAAGTGTAAGATATTATGGCAAAATAGAGGGAGGAATTCGGATGGAGGAGCTTTTTTTAAATGGTATGGCTCTCCTGACAAAATATGGGGGAGACATCTTAACAAACTGGAAGCGGGTGAAAAGTGAACTGTCCACTCAGCAAGACGACCTCATCTCTGAATTTGACGCCATGATGACCTATTCATTTGAAGAACTGCTGAAGAAAAATGACTATGAACATATTAATCAGCTGATTCTTGCCATGCTATCCCAATGGAGAGATCAGTACTCCATGGACATAGATTACAGCCAGGTGATTTTTTTGCTATCCGCGATTGAAAATATGATTCATCATATTCTGGAGGAGCAGGAGAACCCGAGTATTATTGACCATCAATCGATTCAGTATATCTTCAATAAGCTGCTCGACCAGGTTCTGATTCCATTGACAACAGAAACGAGCGGACATAAATGGCTGGATACAATGATAACTTCCAACATTATTCCGCTTCACTGGGCTGCGCTTTTACGAATAGAAGATTTCGAGTACAAACTGATTGAACTGAGAAGTGTCGATTCTACGAAAGAAACGAAGTCTATTATTGAAATCTGTATGACGATGTCTGCTCATACAGTGGAACAGCTTTCTCTCGCTTTATGCCGTCTCATGAATCCGGGAGAGACGCAGCCAAGAGTCATTCCGATTTCGTTTGCAAAAGAGACCCTGCTGCTTTGTCTGAAATCAACAGACGCTTCCAGCATCTCTTCTCAAAGGATTGAGCTCATTTCCAATATGTACAAACGGCAGATCAAGATGAATACACTGGAGAGCGAAAATGAATGGAAGGATGCTGCTCTCTTATATACTCTCAGGCTGCTCATGGCACAAACCTGTTCAGATACATTAAAAACAGTGGCTGATGGCTTTGTAGATTATCTATCCTATAAACGAAGCGCATTGTTTCTCTATTCACCTAAAGTGGAGAGTGCTATTTTTGCCGCTCATAAGAATTTGGGTAAGGATGTACAGAATATAAAGGTAGAATTCTCGGAAGTCTCATTTTTGAAAAAGTATCTGCAGAAAATTCTGCAGTCAAAGCCGGTTTACCTTGAAGAGGCAGCAGAGCATATTCCAAAGCGGCTGGCGGATGAATATCAGCTGGCTTCTCTTGTCGCCGTGCCGATCTTTACACCAAGAAAGGGAAGGCTGCTCGGACTGATTCTGTTAGATCAAGATGGGGAATGGTTTGAAGAGCCAAAACCAAATCAGCAGGCAATGCTCATGAAGTTTGGCCATTATGCAGGTGAAGCGCTCTATAAACAGTGGGGAAGCATTATCCAGCAGCTGGATGTCGGATCACCCTTGCTTACTCCGAGAGAAAAGGATGTATTGAAGCTTATGGCGCAGGGCGAAACGATCCAATGCGCTGCTGAACATCTTCATCTAAGCCCGTATACCGTCCGGGATTATGTAGCAGCCATCATTAAAAAATTAAAGGTGAAAAACCGGACAGAAGCCGTCGTAAAAGCCATCCGTCTGAATTTGATAGAATAAAAAATGGTGCCATAAAAAATGGTGCCAGGCACCGCTTTTTGACATGTGTCAAAAGCAGGTGCCTGGCACCAAAACGTTATTCTTTTTTCTCTAAAGCGGACTTCAAGGCGTCGGCAAGGCTGTTCCCCATTGGAGCTTCTTCTTGTTTCGTATACTTTTTCATCAGTTGGCGTTCTTCACGCTTCGTAACCGTTTTTTTCCGGTCCTCAGCTTTTTCCACGACGTTGCATGGACGGCATTGGAAGTAAGTTCCTGCTTTGCCATTGTGGATCTCCATCTTTTTATGGCATTGGGGACAGCGGCGGTTGGACAGCTTCGGATCCTTTCGCTTCCTGAATCCGCATTCCCTGCTGGAGCAGACGAGCATTTTTCCGTCACGCCCCTTGACCTCTTTCATCAGTTCTCCGCATTCAGGACATTTGGAGCCGGTGAGGTTATGCGCTTTGTACGTTTGCTCGCTGCCTTTAATCTCCTGTACAAGCTGTTTTGTCTGCTTGCGGATATTATCAAGAAAGGCTTTCGGATTTCCTTTTCCTCGTGCAATGTCTTCTAGTTCTTTCTCCCACTTTGCTGTCAGTTCAGGAGATTTTAATTCACTGTTTACCAATTCAATCAACTGTTTTCCTTTTGGCGTAGGATGAAGGCGGTTGTTCTGGCGGTCGATGGCCTCTGTGCTCAAAAGGCGTTCAATGATATCGGCGCGGGTAGCCGGCGTTCCAAGGCCGAACTTCTCCATGCGGGCCAGCAAGTCTGCTTCATTGAAACGGGCAGGCGGCTCCGTCAGTTTCTTCTGCAGGCGGGAATCTTTTACACTGAATTCCTGTCCAGTTTTAACTGCACCGAGCGGCTTCGTATCAGAACTGTCTTCATCTTTTCCTGTAACTTTCTTAAATCCGGCATCTACAATTTTGGTTTCTCTGGCAGAGAACATTTCGCCTTTTACATCAATGACTGCATGAATGGTCTCCGTCTGATAAGGTCCGTAAAATAAAGCAAGAAAGCGGCGGACGATGATATCGTACAGCTTTCGTTCATCAGTGGAAAGGTCGCCAAGATGAGGAGTTTCATCTGTTGGTATAATGGCGTGGTGATCCGATACCTTACTGTTGTTAAAGACCTTCTTCGCGGCCACTCTGCCTTTATTCCTTAACGCAGGCTGAACCTCATCCCGATAGGCAGAGGAGAGGGCCTGCAGCCGATCGTTCATCGTCTGCTCCATATCGGCAGTTAAATATTTGGAATCTGTTCGTGGATAGGTCACGAGCTTGTAGCGCTCATACAGGTTCTGCAGCACACTTGACGTTTTTTTCGCTGAGAATCCGAAGCGCCGGTTGGCGTCACGCTGAAGTTCTGTCAGGTCATAGGGCATTGGCTGCTGTTCAGACTTTGCCTTCGTTTGAACAGATGCGACAGTACCTTTCTCATTTTTGACCAGCTCTACGACCTTTTCAGCTTTGGAGCGGTCAAAAATTCTTCGTTCCCCATTATTCTCCCAAGCCGCATCAAGCGGTCCAATCTTGGCATCGATTGTAAAATACTCCTTTGGAACAAAAGCTTTGATCTCCGCTTCCCTATCTAAAATCATGGAGAGGGCAGGGGTCTGAACACGCCCTGCTGACAGCTGTTCGTTGTACTTAGTAGTCAGCGCTCGTGTTACATTCAATCCGATGAGCCAGTCAGCTTCTGAGCGGCATACGGCAGACTGATACAAAAAGTCATACTCTTTGGCAGGTTTTAAATTGCGAAACCCATCCTTGATCGCCCTATCTGTCTGTGATGAGATCCAAAGGCGCTTCACCGGTTTCTTCCAGCGGAGTTTTTCCAGGATCCAGCGGGCGACAAGCTCACCTTCACGCCCGGCATCCGTGGCGATAATAAATTCCCCAACATCTTTTCGTCTGGCCAGGTGTTCGATTCCTTTAAATTGGTGGCTTACCTGGCGAATAAGCTTTAGGCCCATTTCATTAGGAATGATAGGCAGATCTTCCATTCGCCATGTTTTATATTCTTTGTTATAGTCCTCAGGCATCTTCAGCTCTACCAGATGGCCAAGCGCCCAAGTGACAATGTACTTTGGTCCTTCTATATATTGTTTTGTTTGCTGACTGCAGCCAAGTACACGGGCCAGGTCTCTGGCTACACTCGGCTTTTCGGCAAGAACAATGGATTTCATGTAATGAAAAGCTCCTTTCTCGATCAGGCAGTTTGATTGAACTGCGTCCTTTACCAGTATAGCCGAAAGCAGGTTTCTTCGAAAATGTTTTGAAGCCTGGTAAAGAATACTTTGTATTTTCCGATATAGAGAGTAGCTAAAATAAAGAGGTGCATCTAATGAAAATACGAAACAAGTTATTCATTCTAATCGGGACGACCATTGTTGCCCTGATTGTAGCTGGAGGTTTTTCATACTTCCATAGCTACAGGCAGGAACAGATGAGCGGGGAACTGCAAGACAAACAGGATCTGCAGACATCTTTAAAAGATCTGCAGTTTTACATTGCTGGCTACTCCAACGATGAGCGGGCGTATTTGCTGACCGGCGACAAAAAATACACAGCTGAAATGGCAGACAAAAAGAAGAGCATTGTGAGCCTTGCCAAACCGCTTCTGCCGCTGCTGGATGAAAAAATCCGCAAAAAATCGGAAGCGGGTCTAACCGGTTATTTTAATTCCAGTGAACGTACAATAAAAGCGTATGACGGCGGCGGAAAAGAACTTGCGATGACGGTTCACTTCGGCGATGAACGGAACATTCGCAAAGAAGTACTAAATCCGGTCATTGAAGGCTTGGATAAAAAGCTTGAAAAAGAAATTGCCACTGCAAAAGCAGACAATAAAAAAGCCATGATGATTCAAAATACGGTGTTCTCAGGTCTATTGCTTTTGCTGATGATCGGAAGCGTGATCTTCGGCACCCTGATTGTCCGTTCTATTATTCGTCCCATTCATCTTCTTAATCGTAATCTAAAAGAGATTGCAGAGGGAGAAGGGGATCTGACCAGACGAATCCAGTTAGATACGAAAGACGAACTCGGAGTCCTCGCCGGCACATTTGATCAATTTACAGAAAGTTTGCAGTCCATGATTTTACGAATCTCGGAAACAACCTCGCAAGTAGCAGCTTCATCACAGCAGCTGACAGCAAGCGCGGAGCAAAATAGCCATGCGGCAGGGCACATTGCACAAAGCATTCAGCAAGTCGCAACAGGCGCAGATATCCAGATGGAGAAATCAGCTGGCAGTGCAGAAATGATTGAGGAAACTGTTCAGCAGCTGGACGTTATTTCTGCGAATGCCTCCCATGCGGGTGAACTGACAGGCACCGCTTCTGGACAGGCTGAAGAAGGAAAAAAATACGTAAGCCGAACTGTAGAACAAATGAAACAAATCGAAGAATCGGTAAACATTACCCATGAGGGGATCGATGAACTAAGAGGACGGTCACAATCCATTGGAGATATCGTATCCATTATTACCGATATCTCGAATCAAACGAATCTTCTTGCTCTGAATGCATCCATTGAGGCTGCACGGGCGGGTGAAAGCGGAAGAGGGTTTGCTGTGGTCGCTGAGGAAGTAAGAAAGCTTGCCGAGCAATCCGGCCAATCGGCTCAAGAAATCAAGAGTCTTATTGAACAGATTCAGCATGAAACTGGGGCTTCAAGCCAGTCAATCGAGAACGTAAAAGAAAATGTTTCAGTGGGATTAACGGTTGTCCAGGAAACAGAAAAACAATTCCATCTGATCCAAGAGTCCGTCATGGATGTTAATGAAAAAATCATGGAAATTTCGGGCGCGATCCAGCTGCTGGCAAATGGTTCTAACTCTATTTCACAATCAGCTGATGAGATGGCGGCAAGCGCCAAAGAATCTTCAGAAAGTGCACAAAGCATCGCGGCTTCGACGGAAGAGCAGCTTGCTTCCATGGAAGAAATAACAGCTTCTGCACAGTCATTATCCTATATGGCAGAAGAGCTTCAGGATATGATCTCGAAGTTTAAAATATGAACGAAGCAATTAAAAAGGGACCCCTGAGGGTCCCTTTTTTAGATTGATGTTACTTGTATTTAATATCGGACGCCAGCCGGTTTTGTTTACGTTTTTTCATCTTTTTTTTTAAATGAAAACCAGTTTGTCAGCATAAGGTATAGAAAGTATGAAAAACGGGGGAAGGACGATGATTCATCTGGATGAAGGAACGGTGCTTGCGAACGGGGTAAACATGCCTTGGGTCGGGCTGGGCACCTGCAAGCTTCGGCACCCGCAAGCGGTTGAACGAGCGGTGCATGCCGCTCTTGATGCCGGGTACAGGAGCATAGATACGGCCGCAATCTATCAAAACGAAACAGAAATTGGAAACGCTTTACAAAAAAGTACAGTCTCAAGAGAACTTCTTTTTATTACAACAAAACTATGGAATGCGTCCCACGGATACAATAATACGCTTGCAGCCTTTGATGAGAGCCGGCGAAAACTTGGTGTGGATTATATTGATCTCTACATGATTCATTGGCCGGTTAAAGGGCAGATCAAGGAAACGTGGAGAGCGCTCGAGATCCTATACAACCGTGGAGATGTAAGAGCAATTGGCGTTTCCAATTTTGGTGTATCAGATTTGGAAGAGTTGATCAGGCATTGCGAGATTAAGCCTCAGGTCAACCAGGTAGAGTATCATCCGAGGCTCTCTCAGAAAAAGTTGATGCATTTCTGCCATCAAAACAATATTCAAGTGGAAGCATGGAGCCCGTTGATGCAGGGAGAGATTCTGCATGAGAGCCTTATCCTGCAGATTGCAGAGAAACACGGGAAAACTCCGGCTCAGGTGGTATTGAGGTGGGCGCTGCAAAACGGAATTCCTGTCATTCCTAAATCAGCGACACCTCACCGCATACGTGAAAATATTGATATTTTTGATTTTGAACTGCCGATTGAAGATATGGTGAACATTCACTTTTTGAATGAAAACAGGAGAATCGGACCTGATTCCGGCCTATATTTTTATGACTGACCATACAAACATCCAGCGATTTATTGCTGGGTGTTTTTTGCTTTTTCTCATGAAGGATGGACGTGATTTTGAATAGAATTCCACTGACAGGGTATCCAAAACTATAAATAACCAAACGGAAGCCACTTAAAGATTAAGTTAGACTTTAACTGGGTAATGTAGAAATAAGAGGTGAATGACAGCATGGAATCAATAACAGATTGGTTAAAAGACATACTATTATTCTTAGGCGGATTCTTGAACGTTAGTATCTTACTCATTATCATCATTGTCATTTTAGTGGTACGTTCAGCAAGACGCAATAAAAGGAATAAAAACCATAAAGATTATCTCGATGATTAATCGAAAAAAAGATAAGGCTGGTTCTGTTGAAGAACCGGCCTTTTTGATGGATTTTCTGGCTCCAACCATATATGATGAAAAGACTGAACATGAAATATGGGGGAGGCAAAATGAAAGAAGTTAATCAGCTTGAAAAAGCAACGTTTGCCGGAGGCTGTTTCTGGTGCATGGTAAAGCCATTTGATGAACTTCCGGGCATCCACGGCATCATTTCAGGGTATACTGGAGGCCATGTTGAGAATCCGGCATATGAAGAAGTCAAAAAAGGTACGACCGGCCATTATGAAGCGGTCGAGATCACCTTCGATCCCGTTCTATTTCCTTATCAAAAGCTATTGGACCTTTACTGGCCTCAAATCGATCCAACCGATGACGGTGGACAATTTTTTGACAGAGGAAGCCAATATAAAACCGCAATTTTTTTCCATAATGAAGAACAGCGGAAACTAGCCGAGCGCTCAAAACAAGAAGTGGCCAGCAGCGGCCGTTTCAACAAGCCAATTGTAACAGAGATTCTGCCGGCTTCAGCATTTTATTCAGCAGAAGACTATCATCAGGGTTTCTACAAGAAAAACCCTGAGAAATATAAGCAGGAACGCATAGATTCCGGAAGAGATACCTTTATTGAAGAAAACTGGACAAAGAAAGACAGCTGATAGACAGCTGTCTTTTTTTATTTGTTTGACGATATCCCTGAATCGTAAATGGTCTCTCCGTTAATCAGCGTCTTTTCAACAGTGCTCCGCGCATCGAACGGATCTCCGCTCCAAACCACGACGTCGGCATCCTTTCCAGGTTCAAGAGAACCGACCCTCTCATCGACACCCAAATGTTTTGCGGCATTGATTGTAATAGCCTTCCAGGCGGTTTCCTCGCTTAAGCCGTGTTTCACCGCGGCAATAGCACTTAAAATAAGGCTGTCGATACCTACAACAGGATGATCGGTCGTAATGGATACGGGAACACCTGCCTGATCCAAAGCATTCAGCGTGTGCCAGCCTTTATCGGCAAGCTCTATCTTGCTCCTTGTAGATAATGTAGGCCCGACGGAAACTCGGACATTATGTTCTGCAATATAAGAGGCAATTTGGTGCCCCTCTGTACAATGCTCAATCGTCACTTCAAAGTTAAATTCTTTGGCCAACCTTAGGATCGTAGCAATATCATCCGCACGATGTGCGTGGGCGCGAATGGGAATGACACCTTTCAGCACATTAATGAGCTGTTCTGCCCCAAGGTCAAAATCAATCACCTCTCCATTTTCAAGCTTTCGCAGATAATCTTGTGCACGTTTCATCTCTTTTCGAAACAACGCTGCGATCCCCATACGGGTAACTGGAGTTTTTCCTTTGCTTCCATAGAAACGCTTCGGGTTCTCACCAAAGGCCGCTTTCATGCCTGAAGGGCTGCGGAGGACCATTTGATCGATGACAATGCCGGCTGTTTTTAAAACAGCCATCTCTCCGCCGATGACATTGGCGCTGCCCGGCATCACCTGCACGGTCGTCACACCTGCTTTTCGAGCATCCTCAAAACCTTTTTCGTTAGGATTGATGCCGTCGATAGCCCTGACATAAGGAGTTACCGGGTCGCTCGTTTCATTATAGTCATGTCCTGCCAGCCCGATTCCTTCTTCATGAATCCCGAGGTGTGTATGTACGTCGATAAGCCCTGGTGTTACAAACTTTCCCTCCGCATCAAGCACTTTTGTCCGATCATCCGCTTTGAGATTTTTCCCGGTCTTTATAATTTTTCCACCGTCGATCAAAAGATCTCCTTTCCCTATGCTTTCGGTTCCAATGATCAGCGTTCCGTTTTTAATGAGCAACATATATTACACCCACTTTTTCAATTTTTTTGAAAAAACACTTGAATAAATATTCTGAAAAAATTATACTATGTTAAAATTACTAAACACAATACTTTTATTTTGACTTAGTTATGTAATGAGGTACTAAATAACTATAAATAGTACTAATTTAGTAATTTTTTTATTTTTTTGTACTGAAAGGTGGAAGTTTAGTGTCTGTCGAAATCATAGACCAGCTGGACAAGGGAATTATTAAACTCCTCTCCAAAGATGGGAGGATGTCCTTTACTGAAATTGCCCAGCGATTGAATGTAACGGAAAAGACGGTAAGAACCCGCTACAATAATTTAGTTGAAAATAATATTCTTGAAGTTGTTGGTGTCGTTAATCCAATTTCTCTTGGAGTAAAGGTTGGTGCTATTATCCAGATCAGTGCCATACCTCCGAGGATGGAGGATACAATTAAAAAGCTGCAGGAGATTGCCGGTATCCGTTTTATTACCCTTACTTCGGGAGAATATCAGCTTCTAGTACAGGCGAATGTCCGCCACTATGAGGAAATTACTGAAATTGTCAAAAGTATTCATCATATCGAAGGCATCAACAAAACGAATGTCATTCTGCAAATGGATATCTACAAAAATTCATTTGAATATATTTAAGACCCGCGGGTCTTTTTTATATAACTAAAACGTTCAGAAAATTCCGTATTCTTTGGGGGGTGATTGAATTAATGTTTCAGTTGATTAAAGAACTTACTGGGCTAACCGGGCCATGCGGACATGAGCAGAATGTAAGCAAATACATAAGAGATAAGGTTTCAAGTCTGTCTGACGATGTACAAGTTCCATTTTCATTCATCTAAAAGGAGGAGAACAATGAAAATTTTTATTTCGGCAGATATGGAAGGAATCTCAGGTGTAGCTACAAACATGCAGCTTAAGAAAAATGACGAATATCAGCGGTTCAGAAAATTAATGACACAGGACGTGAACGCAGCGATCGCGGGAGCATTTGAAGGCGGTGCGACAGAAGTTACAGTGGCTGATGGCCATGGCAACATGTCAAACCTGCTGGTTGAGGAACTCGATGAAAGAGCCCGTCTTGTTTCTGGAAACAACAGGGTTCTCTGCCAGCTGGCCGGACTGGATGAAAGCTTCGACGGCATTATGTTCGTAGGTCACCACGGACGTGAAGCGGGGTCAGAGCGTGCTGTTATCAGCCATACTTTGGCAGGTGTCGCGGTAGGTGAAATGAAGATCAACGGCAAGATCGTCGGTGAAACAGAAATGAATGCCGGTGCGGCTGGATCCTTCGGAGTTCCTGCCATTCTTGCTACTGGCGATGACGCTTATGTGGAAGAAGTCATGGAAACACTGCCGGATATCGAAGGAGCAGTGGTTAAATATGCAGTTGACCGTTTTGCTGCCGAGCTCATCCATCCTGTAAAAGCACGGCAGATCATCCGCGAGAAAGCCATGCGCGGAGTACAGAGAGCGAAGGAGATCCCTCCTTATACTGTAGAGGGTCCGATCACGTTTGAGATCGAGTTTAAAGGCACAAACCAGGCGTTAATGACGACTACCCTGCCGACTGTTGAACTGATCGGCCCAAAACGAATCCGGTTTACATGCGAGGATTACATAACCGCCTACAAACATATGTGGGGAGCCGTCATTATCGGCATGGCGGCAACGAACGGCGTGCTCGGGCATGCCAACGCATAAGGTCAAGCCATATGAAAATAAGAGGGAGGGAAGATGATGATGTACGTTGTAAAACGGCTATTAACGATGCTGCTGACCATCTGGGTAATCACAACACTGACGTTTGTGATCATGCACGCGATTCCGGGCGATCCATTTGCCTCGGATTCAGATGTTCTTCCTGAAGAAGTGCTGAATAACATGCGAGCAAAATTCAACCTCGATCAGCCTCTGCCGGTTCAATATGTGCTGTATTTAAAAAATCTGGCATCCTTTGATCTTGGGCCGTCGATCGAATCAGAGACCAGAGATGTGAATACGCTGATTGCGGAAGGACTGCCCGTATCGGCATTGCTCGGGTTTCAGGCGCTGGTCATCGCTCTTTTCTTTGGAATGGCGCTCGGAATCATTGCTTCGCTTTTCCATAACCGTTCCGTAGATTATGCTGCCATGGCGGTTGCGATACTCGGAATCTCGATTCCAAGCTTTATTCTGGCGCCTCTATTAATCAAATTTTTTGCGGTCAAGTGGGGGATGCTGCCGGTAGCTTCATGGGGAACATGGCAGCATACCATCTTGCCATCTGTTGCACTTGCAGCCGGACCACTCGCTATTATCGCCAGGTTTACGCGTTCAAGCATGCTTGAAGTATTTAAGCAGAACTACATGAAGACAGCAGATGCCAAGGGATTGGGTACAGCAGGAATTGTTGTAAAGCATGGAATCCGGAATGCGGTTATACCGGTCATCTCTTTTATGGGACCGCTCGTCGCACATCTTCTTACCGGAACGTTTGTCATTGAAAAAATATTCGCCATTCCGGGCCTCGGCAAATACTTTGTGGACAGCATCTTTAACCGTGATTATCCGGTAATTCTGGGGACTACAATATTTTTCAGTGTTGTGCTGATCGTCACGCTTTTTCTGATCGATCTATCGTACAGGCTCATTGATCCGCGAATCAAACTAACGAGCAGGGGGGAATGACATGCTGGAAAAAGCATCTCAAGACACACTCTTCCGGCCGCTTCAGAAAGACCGGCTGCGGAAAGACGAGATAAAGCGCCCGAGTGTCAGCCAGGCAAAAGAAAGCATTAGAAGGGTGATAAAGAACAAGCTGGCTTTGACCGGTGCCATTCTCTTATTGTTCATCCTGTTCTTTGCTCTTTTCGGACCAAAGATGGTTCCTTACAGTTATTCGGATCAGAGCCTTGCTAACGGAAATCTTGCTCCGGGCGGTAAGCACTGGTTCGGAACCGATGACCTTGGACGCGACATGTGGGCGAGAACGTGGTACGGAGCCAGGATATCACTAACGATTGGCGTTGCTGCGGCTCTTATTGACCTCGTCATCGGACTCCTTGTCGGCGGAATTTCAGGATACATGGCTGGCCGCGGAAAGCTCGGAGACCGGGTTGACAGTCTGCTGATGAGACTCGTTGAAATTCTATACAGTATACCTTACCTGCTTGTCGTTATTTTGCTGCTTGTCGTCATGAAGCCTGGTTTATGGACGATTATCATTGCTCTCTCCATAACAGGCTGGGTGTCAATGGCGAGGGTAGTAAGGGGACAGATCCTTCAGATCAAACAGCAGGAGTTTGTAGCCGCAGCACAAAAGCTTGGAACTTCTCACCGCACGATTATTCTTAAACATTTGTTCCCCAACATGCTGGGTATTATCATTGTCAATCTTACTTTCACGATTCCGCAGGCCATTTTTGCAGAAGCTTTTCTCAGCTTTATCGGACTAGGTGTACAGGCGCCGATCGCAAGCTGGGGAACGATGGCCAATGATGCGCTCGGTGTCATTCTGAGCGGACAATGGTGGAGGCTGTTTTTTCCAGGGCTCCTCATCTCATTGACGATGTTTGCGTTTAACGTGTTTGGTGATGGACTGCAGGATGCGCTTGATCCGCACCAGACAAAAGATTAGGAGGGAGACGATGGGACAGTTATTAGAAGTCGAGAAGTTAAAAGTTTCGTTTCGCTCCCATGGAGGCGAAGTTCAGGCAGTCAGGGGAGTAAGCTTTGGAATTGAGCAAGGCGAGGTTTTGGCCGTCGTCGGAGAGAGCGGATGCGGAAAGTCAGTTACTGCACAGGCGATCATGAAACTCCTTCCCAAAAGGGGATGCAGCATAAAGGAAGGCTCCATTTTTTTTGAAGGAAAAGATCTATTAAAACTTTCATCCAAAGAGATGAAGCAGCTGAAAGGCTCGCAAATCAGTATGGTGTTTCAGGATCCGATGACGTCCCTGAATCCGACGATGAAGATCGGCCCCCAGATTGCGGAAGGAATTATTAAGCATAAAGGGTTGGACAAAAGAAAAGTGAAAGCCAGGGCACTTGAACTGTTAAAGCTGGTGGGGATTCCGAATCCGGAGGCCCGCTATGAACAGTATCCGCATGAGCTAAGCGGCGGCATGAGACAGCGCGTACTGATCGCCATCGCACTGGCGTGTGATCCGAAATTGCTCATTGCTGATGAACCTACGACCGCACTTGATGTGACGATCCAGGCTCAAATTTTAGATTTAATGAAGGACCTCCAGCAGGGGTTCGGCACATCCATTATGCTCATTACCCATGACCTGGGGGTAGTTGCAGAGATGGCTCAAAAGGTAATTGTCATGTATGCAGGGATTGTAGTGGAGAGCGGGACGGCCGAAAATATTTTAGAAAATCCTAAACATCCGTATACCCTTGGTCTGCTGAACTCTCTGCCAAACTATGAAACCGTGGAAAAAGAACGGCTGATTCCCATTGAAGGCACACCGCCGGATCTATATGCGCCGCCTCCCGGATGTCCGTTTGCGGCAAGATGCGACTACGCGATGGAAATATGTGTGGAGGAAATGCCAGCTCCTTTTGAAGCGGAGAGGGGACATCATTCCAGATGCTGGCTGAATGATCCGCGGGCGCCAAAAGTGGCCGAGTTTGCCGCGGCAGGGAGGAATGAATCATGACACAGGCCATGCTGGAAGTGGAAAACCTGAAAAAATATTTCAAGGTCGGAAACCAGTCGTTAAAAGCAGTAGATGAAGTTACCTTTTCTGTGAGAAAAGGAGAGACACTGGGTCTTGTCGGGGAAAGCGGAAGCGGGAAATCAACGCTCGGAAGAACGATTGTCGGCCTCAATGAAGCGACAGGCGGAAGGATGCTCTTTGAAGGAAAGGACGTCCGGCATCTAAACAAAAAGGAAAAGAAGAACTACAACCGTATTGTCCAAATGATCTTTCAGGATCCTCATGCTTCCCTCAATCCAAGAATGGAGGTGGGCGACATTATCGGTGAAGGAATTGACGCCCACCGGCTTGCGTCAGGGAAGGAACGGATGGAGCGCATCTACAGCCTACTTGAGAGGGTTGGGCTCCAGGCTGATCATGCGAAACGTTACCCGCACGAATTCAGCGGCGGGCAGCGCCAGCGTATAGGAATTGCCCGGGCATTAGCGGTAGAACCAAAATTTATTGTAGCTGATGAGCCAATCTCCGCTCTTGATGTATCCATTCAGGCCCAGGTCGTTAATCTGATGGATGATTTGCAGCGGGACATGGGGCTTACCTTTCTCTTTATAGCTCATGATCTTGGAATGGTGAAGCATATCAGCGACAGGATCGGCGTGATGTACCTGGGCGGCTTTATGGAACTGGCGGACAGCGGTGACTTATTCAGTGAGCCGCTGCACCCTTATACACAGGCGCTCCTCTCGGCGATTCCTGTACCTTCAACAGCAAAAGGATCGAGAAGGGAAAGAATTATTTTAAAAGGCGACCCGCCGAGCCCGATCTCTCCTCCATCCGGATGCCGGTTCAGGACCCGCTGCCCGCATGTGATGGATGTATGCGCGAGTGCGGTCCCGGAATGGAAGGAAGTAAGGCCAAAGCATTGGACAGCTTGTCATTTATACTAAAAAATGGGGGTATAGGATTATGACGAAAACATTGAAAAAGCGGTTTACTGGTCTGCTGGTTTTTATGCTTGTTATGTCAGTGCTCTCTGCCTGCTCTGGCGGAAGCAAAACCTCATCTACTGAAGGCGTGAAGCAGGAAATCACGTTAAACGCTCTGAGTGAGCCGCCTTCTCTTGATCCTGCACTTGCGACAGATACGACTTCCGGGTGGATTCTTGATCATTTATACGAAGGGCTGTACATGAAAAACAAAAGCGGTGATTCGGTCAAAGGCCTGGCGAAGGACGTAAAAGTATCATCCGATAAAAAAGTCTATACTTTCAAACTCCGTGATGATGCGAAGTGGTCTGATGGAGATCCTGTAACTGCCGGTGATTTTGAATACGCGTGGAAGCATGTGCTGAATCCTAAAACAGGCAGCTCTTTTGCTTTTTATATGTATTACATAAAAGGAGCTGAAGCGTATAACAAGGGCAAAGGCTCTGTGGATGATGTAGGGGTAAAAGCTCTAGACGACAAGACCCTCAAGGTTGAGCTCGCGGCACCAACTGGATTCCTTGAAAAGCTTCTTTCTTTCTGGGTGTATTACCCTGTGAAAAAAGATTCAGCGGAAGGAAATAAAAACTGGGCAGGAGAAGCAAAAGATTATGTGAGCAACGGACCTTACAAACTAACAGAATGGAAGCATAACCGATCCGTAGTCATTGAGAAGAACAAGAATTATTATGGAAAAGACGATGTGAAGATGGAAAAGGTGACGTGGAAGATGGTGAATGATGCCACAACCTATTATCAAATGTACAAATCAGGTGAACTCGACCTGATTCAAACCCTTCCATCCGATGTGATCGCACAGGAAAAAGATAATAAGGAGTACAAAGTAACACCTTATTTCGGAACGTACATGTACATGTTCAATATCGACAAAGAACCATTTAACAACCAAAAAGTGCGTGAAGCCTTCAACCTGGCGATCGACAGAAAAATGATTACAGACAAGATCACGCAAGCTGGAGAAAAACCGGCTATGGGCTTTGTGCCATATGGAGCAGAAGTAAACGGCAAAGACTTTAGAAAAGAAAAAGAGCAGTATTTTAAAGAAGATGTGAAAAAGGCGAAACAGCTGATAAAAGAAGCGATGAAGGAAGAAGGATGGAGCAAGTTCCCTGAAACTGAGCTGACCTACAACACCCTCGAAAGCCATAAGAAGATTGCCGAAGCAGTTCAGGAAATGCTGAAAAAGAACTTGGGCGTCGATGTGAAATTAACAAACCAGGAATGGAAAACATACTTGGACACTACAAAACAAAAGAACTTCCAGATGGCGCGTATGGGTTGGATCGGCATCTACGTGGATCCGACACCAATTCTTGATTACTATCTAGGAGACAGCCCGAACAACAGAACAAACTGGGTCAATCCAAAATATGATCAGCTTCTCGCACAATCCAAAACAGAACAGAATGAAGGAAAACGAATGGAACTGCTTCATCAGGCAGAAGATGAACTTATGAAAGACCTTCCTTTTCTTCCGGTATACTATTACTCTAATAACTATTTAACTTCCAAGAAGTTTAAAGGAATTGTCTATCCAATTAACCGTTATCCGTATGTCCGTTGGGCAGAAAAAGTGTCTGAATAAACAGAATGGAGGACAGTCTGCCCCATTGGCAGACTCCTCCTCTTTTGCTTCGATGGAGGTGTTTATACATGAGGTTTTTAGCTGCAGGACTTTTATCTGCAGGAGCCTGGAAGGCATACATGCTGCTGTTTGATATAAAAGGTATAGAAGCTATAAATCAATCATTTTTACTGGGGCTATTATTTTTGGTGGGCGGTGTAGGCGCAATCATATCAGGAACAGGTTTTCTACATCTGCTGACAAAAGTAGTCAGAGCAGCTAACCCAGTGTTTTTCCGCAAACACTATGCGGTGAGTGCAGCAGAGAAAGAAATGGCAGCTTCAATAAAAGAGAGGACGTTGTCAAATCCGGCAATCTTCTTATTAGGTATTGGCACGGGATTAAGTGTTTGCTCCATTCTACTGTTAATCTTAGTTTATTAGCATTTTAATAGAAAGAAGGAAACTCACATGTTACCTGGAATAAGTGCAGAAGATTTATACAGGCTCAAATTTGTAAGCGACCCTCAAGTGTCTCCGGACGGGGAAAAGGTTGCCTATACCGTAAAAAGGATCAATAAAGATAAAAACTATGAATCTCATCTTTATATTTGCACATTGAGTTCAGGGGCTACTGTTCAATGGACGAGAGGAAGCCACAATGATACCAGTCCAAGATGGTCGCCTGACGGTAAGCTGCTATCATTTGTTTCAGACCGAAGCGGCAAGAACCAGATTTGGCTGATTTCTGCAGAAGGCGGGGAAGCCGAGCAGCTGACTTCAAATGAGGGCGGTGCTTCTAGCCCGGTTTGGTCTCCAGATGGAAAGTCTTTGCTTGCGGCGATCACCGTGAAGAAAGAGACGGATGGAGAGAACAGGCTGCGGCCGCTGGAAGTAACTGAGCTTCAGTACAAAGCAGACGGAAGAGGCATGCTGAAAGGCGAGTATTCTCAGCTCTTTCTTATCGATAGGGAGACAAGAAACGAAACACAGCTGACATCAGGGCCGAACGACCATTTTGGTGCGGCTTGGTCACCAGACGGCGATAAGATTGCTTACAGTAAGAGCAGGGCAAATGAAGATACGGTTTCTTATGCATCTGATCTGGTGATCCAGCAGCTGGGAGGGGAAGAAAAAATCGTCAGCCATGGAACCGGAGCATTTACTGATCCGGTATGGTCGGCAGATGGCGAATACCTGGCCTATTTCGGCCAAACATTTGAGCATGGCAGCGCGACCCTCGGTAATTTGCATGCTGTACATCTGGATAGCAGCGTAACGGTATGTTTGACCAAGAATTTTGATGAACATGCCGGTGACGCTGTGATCGGCGATATGCACTACGGACACGCAGCACCAAAGGCTGCCTGGTCAAAGGATAGGAAGGGACTTTATTTTATCGCCACTTTAAACGGAAACTCTTCGCTGCACTATGCCACGCTTGAAGGAGAGGTTTCGCAGATCACAAATCAAGACTGTCATCTGTATGGGTGCGCGGTTGATTCAGAAAATGGCTATGCAATCTTTGCTGCAAGCTCACCGGTCATCCCGGGGGATTTATTTTATGCTTCTCTGTCCAATTTAGCCGAAGAAGTAAGGCTGACAGATGTAAACAGTGAGGTACTATCCGAAATCGTTCTATCACATCCAGAGGAATTCAGATTTACAAATGATGAAGGCAATTCGGTTCAGAGCTGGCTTTTGAAGCCTCCCGGATTTGAAGAAGGAAAAAAATACCCCCTCGTGCTGGAAATCCATGGCGGCCCGCATGGGATGTACGGCAATACGTTCTTCCATGAGCTGCAGATGCTGGCAGCATCCGGCTATGTGGTCCTTTACAGCAATCCGCGCGGCAGCTACGGCTACGGCCAGCAGTTTGTCAAAGCATGCATGGGGGATTACGGCGGCGGAGATTACCGTGATCTGATGGCTGCTGTAGATTATGTTTTATCACATTATGATTTTGTGGATATGGAACAGCTTGTCGTTACTGGAGGAAGCTACGGAGGCTTTATGACGAACTGGATCATCGGCCGCACATCCCGGTTTAAAGCTGCTGTTACCCAGCGGTCCATCTCCAACTGGCTGAGTTTTTACGGAGTCAGCGATATTGGATTTTATTTTACGAAATGGGAGGTCGGGTACCATCTTTTTGAGGACCCTGAAAAACTGTGGCAGCACTCGCCCTTGCGGCTGAGCAGCAGGATGGATACGCCGCTTCTCATCCTGCATGGCGAAGAGGATTACCGCTGCCCGATCGAGCAGGCAGAACAGCTGTTTATCGCTTTAAAACAGCAGGACAAAAAGGTGAAGTTTGTCCGTTTTCCAAAGGCTGATCATAACCTTTCACGAAATGGCGATCCTGGATTAAGGGTTGCGCGGCTTCAGTATATCGTGAGCTGGTTTGACCAACAGCTGGAAGAGCTTGAGAATAAGGGGGGGGGCGATTCTTGAAAAAAATGCTGCTGACCGGGTTTGAGCCATTCCTGGATCATCCTTTTAATCCGACAGAATTTATTGCAACCGAGCTAAACGGCAAAGTCATTGGAGGATATGAGGTAAAAGGGCGGGTGCTCCCTGTGGAGTACGGAAGGTCTGCTAACGAGCTGATTTCCCATTATGAAGAACTGCAGCCCGATGCGGTTATCATGCTCGGGCTGGCCGTTGGCCGCAATCGGATTACCCCTGAGCGGGTGGCCATCAATGTGAATGACGGGCCAATCGATAATAGCGGAGAAGAGATGTCTGACATGCCGATTATCGATGGAGGACCAGCGGCCATTTTTTCGACTCTTCCCGTCAGAAAATTTGCGAAAATTTTAAATAAAAGAGGTATTCCTGCAGAACTATCGAATACTGCAGGTGCCTACCTTTGTAATAATGTCATGTACAGTATGCTGCATCACTTGGAAAAATCAAAACTCGATATACCTGCTGGCTTCATTCATGTTCCTCCGTCCTATGAGCTGGCTGTGAACGACCGGTCCATTTCCGGATGGCCAAAGGAAACACTGCTGAACGCTATTGAAGTCGTGATTGATTCACTGGATAAAAAAATAACGGGAGATGAGCAGAAGTGGAAAAATTATATGACCGATTAAAAGAATTGTATCCAGAAATGGTGAAGATCCGCCGGCATCTGCATGAAAATCCCGAGCTTTCGTTTGAAGAAGTAGAAACACCGAAATATATCGCAGCCTATCATGAAGCGTTGGGACACGAAGTACGCAGAAATGTCGGGGGAAGAGGAGTCGTTGCTGTGCTTCGCGGCGGCAAGCCTGGCAAAACGGTAGCTCTTCGTGCGGATTTTGATGCACTGCCGATTCAAGAAGAAAATGATGTGGAATACAAATCGAAAGTCGATGGTGTCATGCATGCCTGCGGACATGACGGTCATACTGCCACATTGCTTGTCCTGGCTAAAGTGCTGAACAGCCTGAAGGATGAGCTCGAAGGAACGCTCGTTTTTATCCATCAGCATGCGGAAGAACTTGCTCCTGGAGGGGCGATTGCCATGATT
The DNA here is from genome assembly GCF_024494405.1 of Fictibacillus sp. WQ 8-8. Classification (NCBI taxonomy): domain Bacteria; kingdom Bacillati; phylum Bacillota; class Bacilli; order Caryophanales; family Fictibacillaceae; genus Fictibacillus; species Fictibacillus sp. WQ 8-8. The sequence goes on along the minus strand of NZ_JAMXKG010000006.1, from coordinate 19,027 downwards.
GAGGATGGTTGCCTGGATGGCGTAGACGTTATTTTTGGCACCCATCTTTGGGCGGTTGCACCGTTCGGCTGCATTGAACACCGGATAGGTCCTTTTATGGCAGCGGCCGATAAGTTTGATATTGTTATCCAAGGAAAAGGAGGCCACGGTGCACAGCCTCACCTTACAAAAGATGCGGTGGTAATAGGTTCACAGCTTGTTATGAACCTGCAGCAGCTTGTCAGCCGCCGTGTCAATCCGCTGGAGGCAGCCGTCCTGTCAGTTGGCGCTTTTGAAGCGATCAACGCCTTTAACGTTATTGCGGATACAGCTAAAATTACAGGCACTGTCCGTACGTTTAAAGAAGATGTCAGGGCATTGATGGAGCGGGAAATTGAACGAGTTGTGAAAGGAACGTGCATGTCTGCTGATGCGGGCTATAGCCTGTCCTACAAGCGCGGATATCCACCAGTCGTCAACCATAAAGAAGAAACTGATTTTATAGCAAGGATTGCAAAGGATGTTCCTGGCGTTACAAAGGTTGTTGAAGGTGAGCCGCAAATGGGCGGCGAGGACTTCGCCTATTTTCTGGAGCATGTGAAGGGAACGTTCTTCTATACAGGTGCACAGGATGAAAGCAAGAGTGAAACGTACCCTCATCATCACCCGAAATTTAACATTGATGAAAGAGCCATGCTCGTTGCGGCCAATACATTGGGAGCTGCATCATTGACCTTTTTGAAGGAAGCAGCAAAGAAAGAAGAGGCTGCTGTAATAAAATAGAAAGAGAACGAGAGCTGGTTCCGCACAGGCAAAAACGACAAGCCGGACCAGCTTTTTAAATGTTTAGGCGACACCTCTTCGTTTAGACAATTTTTGCAAGGATGCCCCAAAAATAAAGGGAATACTTTTATATTACAAGAATGAGAAAAGAGAACATTTCTTATCCTTGGAAGGAGAAAATACTAATGGAACAGTATGAGCAAAAGAAGATTACTGACTTTATCATCCTGCACAGAGAAGATTTTCAAAATAAGCTGTTATCCGAGGCTGTAGAAGTCGCAGCGAAAATAAATGATATTTTACAATCAGGAAATATTGATCTTTTGAAAAACGCTGAGAAGCTGGTAACGTATGTCGTGGAAAGGAAAGAAACTGAACTTACTTCCTTTGCTCAGCAAGAGGGGGTGGCTTGGGCAAAGCATTCTTTAACCCTTACTCTTAAACTGGAGTGGGTACATGCAATTAGAAGGACGCTGTGGCACTATCTGTTTGAATATGATCAACAGAACACATATGGACTCAGCATTTCAGACTATAGAGAAACGTTTTTTCAGATGGAGAAGCGGATCAATGACGGCATCGATAAATTTCTTAATAGTTTTTTCATAAGCTATTCGGCTTATAAAGATGAATTAATCAACGCTCAGCGAAAAATGGTTGAGCATTTATCGGTTCCTATTATACCGATCAATCCTCATATAGCGGTTCTTCCTTTAATCGGGGTTATTGATGTATACCGTGTGCATACCATTGAAGAAAAAGTATTAACGGACATTTCGAATTTAAAAATACGAACGTTAATTATGGATCTATCAGCCATTACAGATATGGATATTGATGTGATCCACCATTTTCAAAGAGTACTGAGCGGCGTTTCATTGATGGGATGTGAGGCGGTCATTACGGGTCTGCGTGCGGAACTCGTCAGGAAAATGATTCATTTGGATGTTTCGTTTGATGAGCACGCGGCAACTAAAGGTACGCTTCAGCAAACGTTAGCCGAATATTTTAAAGACGGTCTGCATTCATAAATTATTTCTAGTAGGGGGTATCACATTGAAAAAAACAATATCCAGGCTGCCGATGCCTGCTGGTCTAAGAATAGAACTTTCCAGAGCAGCCGGGCTGGATAACGAAACACTGTTTCGCGCACTGAAAGAAAAAGATGTGAAAGCCTTACGGCCAGCGGGAGAAAACTTGGATTGGGAGTACATGTTTTCGTATGCTGAACAGCATGAAGAAGAAGTAAAAGTAGCGATCTATCATGGCTACGAATTTAAATTCCTGACGATCAATGGATTGAGGAACTATTTGAAGATATGCTTTGGTTTCAAGGATGGCCATGAATTTGATGTCAGTGAAGAAGGAGTTTTTTCACTGAAAATCAATGCGGAAGATGTAAAAGAGCTGGAGGGGGCACTGCCCGGTCACTGGAATCTTTCAACGCTGGATGTGCCAGAAGAAAAAGATGGCCGAAGAAAGATCCAGATCAAGCCAGCCGCTCTTGAGCAAAACAAAGCAGCAGGAAGCTAAAGAACGCTTGTAACTTAATGAAAAAATAGGGTAGCGGCAGAATATCATGTTCTGCCGCTTTTTGTTGTTTTTGGTGCCAGGCACTGCGATTACACAAGTGTCAAAAGCCGGTGCCTGGCACCAATAAAATAAATTTACATATACTGTATTTACAAACGTAACAGTGTTATGTTACATTGATATCAGAAGAGAAAGGAGCCGGTAACTTGATCAATGAACTGATATCAAAAAAAGACCTGTTGGATTTGGCTGGAATTTCTTATGGACAGCTGTACCGCTGGAAAAGGAAAAACCTCATTCCTGAAGAGTGGTTTGTGCGTAAATCAACGTTTACAGGGCAAGAAACATTCTTCCCGAAGGATAAAGTGCTGGAACGGATCGACAAGATTCAATCGATGAAGGAAACGCTTTCGCTCGATGAACTTGCAGAACGGTTCTCACCTTCCGTAAAAACGGAAACCAAAATCACTAAAGAAGAACTGCTGCAGCGAAACATTGTTTCGAAAGCGGTCCTTGATCTGTATTTGAATGAAAATGGAAATATCGAGCAGTTTCAGTTTGATGAACTGCTGGAAGTGTTTATCTTAGATAAGCTGCTGACTTCCGGAGACATCAGTCTCGACGAAGGAAAGATGCTCCTTCAAGTTCTTAAGGAAGCCCGAGGTTCACTCAGCAAGAGCAAATACGAACTTTTGTTTATCCGAAAGCTTGGCGTTACTTCATGCCTGCTGCTGTCAGGAGCAGAAAGTATAATGGTTGACCAGGGATCAAAAGTGACAGTTAGGCTTTCCGTAACGAGCTGTGTAGAAGAGCTAAAAACAAATTTGTAATGGAGGATGATTATGCAAAGCGGGATCAAAGGAAATCTCACCATCAATGGATACGGATCATCGAATGGCGGACATTTCGAGCAGGTCAAACTGAATGGCAGAGGCATTGTGAACGGCAGTATTGAATGTGTCCGGTTTGAGTGCAATGGGTCGGGAACTGTATATGGTCATTTAAAAATGCAAGATGCAAAAATCAGCGGAAGCGGAAAAGTTAAAGGTGCAGTGGAGGGAAACGATTTTGCCATTGAAGGGCACGGCTCAGTGTCCGATAGCGTCAGCCTAACCAACAAAATGAAATTATCAGGTTCAGGAAAAATTGGGGGCAGCCTTAAAGCCGATGAAATCAAGATCAATGGAAAAGCAACAATTGCAAACGATTGTGAAGCTGAAACCTTTAAAGCGGACGGCCAGTTTACCATCGGAGGCCTCTTGAGTGCGGATCATATTGATATCAGACTTTACGGTGATAGCTCTGTAACCGAAATGGGTGGCCAGTCCATTAAAGTAAAAGGAAAAAAGGGGCGTTTCTTTCATCTTTTCAAAGCCTTTTTCCCTGTCAAGCTGACAGTAAAATTAATTGAAGGCGATGACCTTGAGCTTGAAAGCACAAAGGCGGATGTCGTTCGGGGGAACAATGTTACGATCGGCCCTGATTGCGAAATTGATTTGGTTGAATACCAAGGGACACTCCATCAGGATGATAACGCAAAGGTAAGAGAAATCAAAAAAATATAACCACAAACGGAATGAGGATTACAATGGCGAAAGCAAATAACCTTATGATGAACGGTTCAGGAAGCGCATCGGGAGGCTTGTACAATAAAGTGAAAATTATGGGAGAGGGAACCATTACTGACGATTTTGAATGTGCCCTTTTTAAAACATACGGATCGAGTGAGGTGTCCGGGAACGCCAAAGCGGAGGTTTTTGAAATTTTTGGCGAGACCGAAGTGAAAAAGAATTTGGACGCGCGAAACATGAAAGTACTTGGAACGCTTTCAATCGGAGAATCAGCAAAGATCGAAAACACAAAGATCCTAGGAACGGTGGAGGTTGCCGGAAGATTTACCGGGGATAAGGTGGACCTCAAGGGCAGTATAGTTGTTAAAGGGGATCTTGAAGCGGAGGAATTTGTATCAAGCGGCCTTTTTGAGGTTTCGGGCCTGTTGAATGCAGATGTTATTGACGTCAAGCTGAGGTACAGCACGAGCCATGTTCAAGAGATGGGCGGAGAAACAATTCGTGTCCAAAAGAAAGGCGCCTTCCTGCCTTTCATGAAAAATGAAGGATATCTTGAAGCTAAGACCATTGAAGGTGATGATATCTTTCTGGAAAATACAACGGCTGATGTGGTGCGGGGGAAATTCGTACGGATCGGTTCTGGCTGTGAAATTGGATTGGTTGAGTACTATGAAGAGTTTAAGGCTCTATCTGGATCGTCGGTTAAAGAACACCGGAAAATAGATTAAGAGGATAAAAATTTGAAGGCAGTCGCCAGGAGCCAGGAGGAATATGAATGAAACTGCTTCTCCGTCAAAAGCGGGTATGGGAACCCTTGAAAAGGCAGCGATAAAAGAAGTTTCGTTTAGAGGCGCAACACTCAAAAATGTGTCTTTCATTTCGAGGATTACCTTGTCTAAGAAATATTACCGTGCTATTAAATCCATCTGTTTTGATGGCGCAATGATGGATAAACTGACCTATGCAGCGCTAAAAGGCAAGGAAGCAGATTTATCAAAGGTTACTGTTATATAAGGAGGAGAAGAATATGCCAAACAAGTCCATTCAAGTAAAAGGTTTGCAAAAATCCTTCAAGAAGCTTCAGGTCCTTAAGAGTGTAGATTTCGAGGTGGAAAAGGGAGATATTTTTGCTCTGCTTGGCTCCAACGGTGCAGGTAAGACAACGATTGTCAAAATCCTCACCACGCTGCTGAAACCTAATGGAGGGACTGCCTTCGTAAACGGATTCGAGGTTGTGTCAAAGGACGATGAAGTGCGGCAGTCAATCAGCCTGACCGGGCAATTCGCCGCTGTGGATGAGGTTTTGACAGGGCGGGAAAATCTGATCATGATTGCCAAACTGCGGCACCTTAAACATCCACGCCAAGTAGCGGATGAGCTGCTAAAACGGTTCAGTTTGCTGGAGGCCGCTGATCGCAGGACGTCTACTTATTCAGGCGGCATGCGCCGCAGGCTCGATATCGCCATGAGCCTTGTGGGAAAACCGCAGATTATTTTCCTCGACGAACCGACTACCGGGCTAGACCCCGAGGGGCGCATCGAGGTTTGGAAGATAGTCAAAGAACTTGCTGAGAGCGGTACGACTGTATTCTTGACCACTCAGTATTTGGAGGAGGCTGAACAGCTTGCAGATAGAATTGCCATTTTGCATGAGGGCAGGATTATTGCCAACGGCACGCTTGAGGAACTGAAAAAGCTATTTCCACCTGCAAAGGTGGAGTATGTGGAAAAACAACCTTCATTGGAAGAGATCTTCCTCGCAATCATCAATAAAAAGGAGGAAAAGTAACAATGAATACACATTTTTTCAGCGACATGGGTGTTATGCTTGGACGTTCCATGCGCCATATTTTGCGAAGCATGGACACCATCATTACGGTCAGCATCACGCCGATTGCATTATTGCTGCTGTTCGTCTATGTGTTTGGCGGTGCAATCCAAACCGGTACGGATAATTATGTGAACTACCTGATGCCCGGCATATTGCTGATAGCGATTGCGAGTGGTATATCTTATACGGCTTACCGCCTGTTTTTAGATAAGCAAAGGGGCATATTTGAGAGGTTCCACTCCATGCCGATTACACGTTCCACCGTGTTGTGGGGGCACGTGCTAACCTCGCTGGTATCCAATGCCATTTCTGTAGTCGTAATCATTCTCGTAGCGCTCATTATGGGCTTTCAATCATCGGCCGGGGTGCTGTCATGGCTCGCTGTAGCCGGTATACTCGCGCTGTTTACGCTCGCCCTGACTTGGATCGCGGCGATTGCCGGACTGTCCGCAAAATCGGTGGACGGTGTAAGCGCCTTTTCCTATCCTCTAATCTTCCTGCCGTTTATCAGTTCAGCGTTTGTACCAACCAAGTCGATGCCGTCGGCAGTTCGCGCCTTTGCCGAAAATCAGCCGGTAACCTCTATAGTGGAATCCATTCGTGCGTTGTTGTCAAGTCAGCCAGTGGGTAATGATATATGGATTGCTCTTGCGTGGTGCGTTGGAATTATGATAGTGGCTTATGTCTTTGCAATGAGAACGTATAAAAAGCGTGTATGAAGAATGTGACGAAAAAATAGTTTAGCAGAGGTACAGCTATAACCGCAATAAAAGGCACCACAAGGAATGGTTCAGGAAGCTTATTCGGCGGCATATAACAATAAGGCCGGGTTTAATAAGGGATTGAAAAAATTAAAACGTGTATAGGGAGAATTAAAATGAGTCAAAAAAGGAGCAGGTTAGGATTTGTAGTAGCGGGGCTGCTGCTTGCCATCCTGATGGCATCGATGGATAACACGATTGTTGTTACTGCGATGGGAACGATCGTGGGTGATCTGGGCGGCCTTGAAAGCTTTGTATGGGTTGTCTCTGCTTACATGGTAGCTGAAATGGCAGGAATGCCGATCTTCGGGAAGCTGTCGGATATGTACGGCAGAAAACGATTCTTTATTTTTGGACTGATTCTGTTTATGGCAGGTTCTTCACTATGCGGAACGGCCGACAGCATTCTTCAGCTCGGCATCTACCGGGCGATTCAGGGGATTGGCGGAGGAGCTTTGATTCCGATAGCGTTTACCATTGTTTTTGATATCTTTCCTCCAGAAAAGCGAGGAAAGATGGGCGGACTGTTTGGAGCGGTCTTCGGGCTTTCCAGCATTTTCGGTCCCCTTTTGGGAGCTTATATCACCGATAACATCAGCTGGCATTGGGTTTTCTACATTAACCTGCCGCTCGGAATCCTTGCGTTAGTATTCGTTGGCTTATTCTACAAAGAATCACACGTTCATACGAAGCAAAAAATTGACTGGCTCGGAGCTGTTACGCTGATTGGAGCAGTTGTTTGCCTTATGTTTGCGCTGGAGCTCGGCGGTCAGAAGTTTGATTGGGACTCTTGGCAGATCATCAGTCTGTTTGCCGGCTTTACTATCCTGTTCCTGCTGTTCCTGGGAGTGGAACGAAAAGCGGAAGAACCGATCATCTCCTTTAAAATGTTTCAGAACCGCTTGTTTGCGGGGAGCACTGTTGTCGCGTTCTTTTATGGTGCTACTTTCATGGCTGCTACCGTTTATATTCCTATTTTTGTTCAAGGCGTGTACGGTGGAACAGCGACCAACTCAGGGCTGATCCTGCTGCCGATGATGCTGGGTTCTGTGGTTTCAGCACAGATCGGAGGCTTCCTTACTTCTAAAATGAGTTATCGCAGCATCATGTTCCTTTCTGGAGTCATCATGATTGCTGGATTTGCTTTATTGAGCACGATCACGCCGGATACAAGCAGACTGGTACTAACGCTGTACATGATCGTCGTCGGTCTTGGAGTAGGATTCTCCTTCTCGGTTCTCAGCATGGCCGCTATCCATAATTTCGGCATGCATCAGAGGGGATCCGCTACATCAACGAGCAACTTTATCCGTTCACTCGGCATGACGCTCGGAATTACCATCTTCGGTACGATTCAGAGGAGCGACCTGGCATCACTGCTCAAGGAAACATTTAAAGGAATGGGAGGAACGATGCCGGGCAGCGGAGCAGGCGATGCCCGACAGATTCTTTCTGAACAGGCGAGGGCGGCGATTCCGGCGCCAATACTGGAAAAGATCACCGCCGCCTTGTCCGGCTCCATCGTCCATACCTTCATGTGGGCACTCATTCCGGCAGCGGTTGCCTTCCTGTTCGTCTTCCTCATGAGCAAGGACCGAATGACGGTGCCAGGCACCGGCGTTACACAAGTATCAAAAGAAGGTGCCTGACACCCGAAATATGACACCCGAAATAAAAAAACGCGATGCCAAACTATTCGGCACCGCGTTTTCGCGTTTTTTACGTTCTTTTATTCTTTTCTCAGCTCTGGCGGAACGCGACCGTCGCTCGGTTCGCTTCCTTCTTCTGTGTTATGTACTGTCCAGGCTATCAATGTGGCACTGTCGCGGCAATGATGAGTCTCCACCGAATGCAGAAGCCGCTGTACACCTTCCTCCACCATGCTGTCATCAGCAAACTGACGATACACCTTCTCCGCATCCTCAAAACCAGCATCAGGGCACTCAATCATCCCATCCGTAGCAAGAAGCAGTACGGTTTTTCCTTTGCGAAGCTCACGCACACCTGAGCTGTAACTAGGAACAGGCAATTCAAACGTATTCACCTTCCCGATCCACTCATAAAAGTTCCGCTGATTCAATTGATACTGCTTAAAGTCCGCAAGTTCAGGATGGAACAGATAGAGCACGCAATCGCCGATTGAAAGCCACCACACATAATTTTCTTTGCGGAACGCGATCAGGCAGGCGGTTTCACCTTTTACCCTTTGGCACTTCCCGCGAAATTCAGCGCTCTTAAACAACGAAACTATGCGTGACTCCACCTCTGTAAAACAATCAGGTGCCTGAAGTCTGACCGCTTCAAGCAACCGCTCTTTTTCAGCTTCCAGCTCTTCAACGACAAGCTGGGCACTCACTGCACTATAATGGGCATCCAGGATGACGGCAAACTCCCAATCTCCCTTTTCGCAAGCCCATACGAGGCATCCGTCTTCATTCTTATTGGCACCAGAAAGAGAGTTTCCACCATATCTTCCGACCGTGATATGATGAAGGGAAGAGATATCAGGCTGATCAATATAAGTATGAGAGCTGCCGACCCAGTTTATTTCATTCATTAACTGTTTCATAATCCATCTCCATATGTGCTCTCAGCCTCTCGCACACCGCATCGACTTCTTCTCCGGTGCCGTACGGAGCGTTCTCCCAGTCTAATACTTCCCGTGGCCCCCAGTACTCTTCAGGTGTCCCGGGATAGCGGGGAGTAAGATGCATGTGAAGATGAGGAACACCATGTCCGGAAACACGGGCGTAAATGTGTTCGGCTCCTTCGCTTTTTTTGAGGGCTTTGCTGATCCTTGCCATGGCCATCCCAAAAGACTTTGCTTCTTCCAGGTTCATATCAGCCAATGTAGGCACATGGCGCTTTAAATCAATCATGACATAGCCGAGATAAGCCGGGTTGCAGCCTTTATCGATATGTCCGATGTATACATAATCATCTTCGAAAATCATTTTTCCGGCTGTGTTTATCGTACCTTTGTGCTTGTTGCATATAAAACAGGAATCACTCATACAGGACAGCCCCCTTTTTAGATTTTTTTCAAATTATATACGATATCAGTTAATTAAGGAATAGTTTTCCAAATGATAGAGGAGGAATCATAATGGCTAAAAGATGGGCGCTCTCATGGAGTGGAGGAAAGGATGCGTGCATGGTGCTTGATCAGCTTGTGAAACAAGGAGAAGAAGTGGCATGTCTAATGACGACCCTTCCGAAAGAAATCGGCCGAACGTTTGGACATGGAGAGAGAACAGAACTCATTCAGGCCCAGGCTGATGCACTCGGCGTTCCGCTTGAATGGATTCCGTGTTCTTTCGAGTCATACACAGCTAATTTTATATCAGAGCTAAAATCCTTCAAACAAAAATACAAATTGGATGGAGTGGCTTTCGGTGACCTGTATTTGGATGAACACAGACAATGGGGCGAAAACGTTGCCGAACAAACGGGTCTCGAAGCCGTTTACCCGCTATGGATGAAAAAAGAAGAAGCACCTTCAGCATTAAAAAATTTCGTTGAGTCTGGATATAAAGCTAAAATTATTAGAGTATCCAACGCGCATCTTGAAGAGAAGTGGCTGGGAAGAGAAATAGACGCTTCGTTCTTAAACGATATTCAAGAAACCGGCATCTGTCCGATGGGGGAGGCGGGCGAATACCACAGTTACGTATACAGTGGACCGCTGTTTCGCCGTGCCATTCCCGTAACATCGGGTGAAATCGTAGAACTCGAAACAACAAAGCGAATGGAGCTCTCATTGCAATCAGCAGCAATCAATAGGGAGTGAGCCAGCCTGGAAAGGATAATGGCGGCCATGGCGGAAACGGATAGGAGATGGAGTAGGAGTAAGGAGATGGGTAGGGTGAATAGTACGGTGATGAATAATGCGGAAATGAATAAGGAGAAGAAAAGGATAATGGCACGGGAGGATGAGGAGCCGTCGTGAAAGGCACCGCAGGAACAGCAGGAACGGCAGGGACCCCTGGTACAGCCGGCACAGCTACGGCAACTCGCCCGTATAAATCAAGTATTCTCCCATGATCAAGCCATCCGCAATGATGGTGCTGATCATCAAAAAGAGGAAGCATATGAACCCTCCTGTCATTTAAACGTCACACTAAATTATTCAAGGATTGGAAGAAAGTGAACAGAGAGAAAAGGAGAACTGAGACCAGTTCTCCTTTATTTATATCGTTTTCATTTCATGTTTGTTTTCGGGCAGCAGAAAGCTTATTTCATCAATGATTTCTACTGCAGACCTGAAGCTCTCGTCGATCTGAAGCAGTCTTCTTATCAGTCTGTGGACTTCCGGAGACAATGTAAGCTCTTCCTCCCAGCTTTTTTCTTTCTTTGTATCAGGTTCATAATTCGAATAGAGCAGAAACAGGAGAAAGTGGCCAAGAGCATAAAAGTCACTTTCGACAGATACCTCTCGCATCAGATTATTAACTGTCTTGCGCTGATTATGGTGTTCTTGTTTTCTGTAAAGCCTGCAAGCAAGACCGAAATCGATAATGTGCAATTTTCCATGGTCCGAAATAATATTGGGAATACGGAGATCCCGATGAACGATTCCTTTTTCATGGAAGGAACTGATAATGATCAGCACCTCTTTCAAAACGGCAAGAGCTTCCACCTCCGTATAGCGAATGCCCTCTTCAAAAATTAAATCCTCAAACGTTTTTCCGGAAACATAATCCATAACAATGAACCGGCCCTTATCCTGCCCTGCTTGATGAACAGAAGGGATGGAAGGACATTTTAGCTGCTTATGAATTCCGGTCTCCCGCTCAAAGAATTGCCGGCCAGCTTTTGTCCAAGCCTTTGTTTTCCTCAGCTGCTTAACCGCCACTGTTTTTCCGGAATCCTTATCTAAAGCTGTATAAGTAATTCCGTAACTCCCCATGCCTAGCATTTTATTGATCCGATAACGGCCAAATAGGATAGTGCCCGGCTTAAGCGGCCGGTCTAGGATCAGCCGATACAGATCCTTTGCCCAATGAAACATCATGGATATCAGCTGCTGAAGAAGCCGCTTTTTCTGCGTTTTCCTTTGTAATAAGAATGACCATGGCTTTTTCCGTAATGTTTTTTCCCATGGTCGCTGCTGCTGAACTTCTTATATGAATGTTTATGATAATCACTGCTGCTGTATCGTTTGTGGCTTCCGCCAAGTAATGATTTCAATAATTTTTTTAACATGAAAAATCAACTCCTTTCCTAACTATACGGCTCTACTTCAGTTTAGTTTCATTTTTGCCCAAATTTGCTGTAGGCTAATCCATAGAAATTACGTGAAGAAACTGCAACAAAAAGATTTTCTGCCGATATTAGAATAGTATTTTACTTGTTGTAGAAAGTGAGCAAACCAAGTTGTCTATTAAGCTAAGAACACTAGTCGCACTAACAATTGCTATTTTGATTTTTATTTTGTCGGGCATTTTAAGCATCACCATCAGCAAGAGGTCGGGAGCTGATTTTAAAAAGGAAATTGGAGTAACGCTGTCACAGAACGCCTATCAGATGGCTGATAAGCTGGATTACTTTATGTGGTCGCGTTATGGTGAGATTAAAGTGCTGAGTGAACTCGATCAGCTTAAAGAACAGAAGCACCTGGAAAGCATTGAAAAAATGCTAAATCGTCTGCATGACAGCATTCCCTCGTTTTCATGGGTTGGTCTGACTGATAAAAAAGGCAATGTCATCGCATCCACACAAGGAATTTTAAAAGGTAAAAACATTGAGGAACGCCCTGTATTCCAGCGAGCGAAAAAGGCTCCTTTCATAGGAGATGTCCATGATGCGGTTCTTCTGGCAAAGCTGCTTCCTAATCCGTCCGGTGAGCCGGTGCAGTTCGTGGATATCAGCATACCTGTATATAGGAAAAACGGCGATTTCAAAGGGGTATTGGCCGCACACCTGAGCTGGGAGTGGTCAAGAGAGATCCGGGATACTGTATTGCAGCCCATGAAAAGTGAGAGGGGAAGTACAGAAATTTTCATTGTCAGCGCCAAACAGAACACGATCCTTCTCGGTCCAAAGCATTTGCTTGGAAAACCATTGCATCTTAAAAGTGTAAAACAGGCACAGCAAAAGAAAAATAATTGGAACCTTGAGAGATGGCCGGATGGAAAAACTTATTTAACCGGTTATGCATTGGGACAGGGTCATTTGGACTATCAAGGTCTCGGTTGGGCTATCATTGTCAGGCAACCGGAAGATGCTGCATTTATTCCTGCAAAAAACCTCCAGTCCTTTATCTTGTTTTTTGGAGGTATTTGTTCAGTGCTGTTCGCAATTGCCGGCTGGCTGCTCGCAGGAAAAATTGCAGGTCCGCTGCAGCAAATTACAAACGCAGCCTATGAACTTCGTAAAGGAAATAGAGTAGAGATTCCGCAAGTGAGAGGGATAAAGGACATTGAGGTTCTTTCGTCTTCCCTTCGAAATCTTGTTGCTTCATTAAGTGAAACAGAATCAGAGCTTGGCAGAATGGAAGATCTGGCGCATAACGATGCATTGACTGGACTGCCGAACCGCCTCTCCCTTTATTTGCAGGTTGAACAGGCTATCCGGAGTGCAAGGGTGGTTGCTGACGGGTATTTCACTCTTCTGTTTATGGATTTAGATGGCTTTAAGTATGTCAATGATACATACGGCCATCATATCGGCGATGAACTTCTGAAGGAGGTAGGAAAACGGTTAAAACGGAGCCTGAGGAAAGGTGAGTATGTCGCCAGATTGGGAGGAGATGAATTTGTTCTTCTCATCGAATCTTCATCAGGTGAACCGATTGAGGAAGGGAAGCGGATCGGGAGCAGGATCATCAGTGTGCTTAATGAACGTTTTATGTTCAATGGAAACAGTTTAACAATCGGCTGCAGCATTGGCGGTGCAGTTTGGCCCATGAACGGTGAAGATATTGAAGATGTGATGAAGCTGGCAGATCAGGCGTTATATCTTTCAAAAAAATCAGGTAAAAACCAAGTTAATTTTATCGATCTTCCATCAATACAAGCCGTGCAATAAGAAAAGAAAATGTACTGAAAAGAAACAGATGTTATAATATGGAAAAAAGAGGAGAGGTTTCATGACATCTGCGTATATCTTTTTCGGAGCTATTGCCATTCTGTATTTTATCATTATGATTCCTATTCAATATTCCTATATTTCCGGGATGAAAGAGCGGAGCCGAAACACTTCGTTAAGCCAGCAGGAAATGTATGATCAAATGCCAGTACAGGAAGAGCAGCTTCATTATCATGTGCAGGGCAACCTTTTTAATCTGCCGTCTGCTCTTGTCGCCAGTCTGATTTATAAATTGAAACATCGATAATGTTCTAAAAGCAGCGGTGCTTATTAAAAAGCGCTGCTGCTTTTCCTATGTCATTTAGTTGTTTTTTTACCGAATAGTTGATAATTTAAAAAGGAATGCGGAATGAGGAGGATCAGCTTGAAGAATTTTAACATTACAATTCCAGCAGTCAATCATGAAGTCCGGGCGTTCCAGGCTGCTGCAGGGGATACAGAGGAAGTTATGGCATTGCTTGTCCGGACAGCACAATGGCTGCAGAGCAAAGGATCGACGCAGTGGAGCGAACTGCTTGAAGGTAAAGATGTTCATGGAATGGCTCAATCCATTTTAGACGGAGACGTGTTCGTTTTTAAAAATAAAGAAAATAAAATGGTAGGGGTGGTCATGCTCCCTCAGAAGGCGAGTGCTTGGGATCTTGAGCTTTGGGGAGATGATTTTGAGGAAGCGATCTACCTTCACCGTCTGGCGATTGACCGAAACACCGCTGGGAAAAATTTGGGAGCAGATATCCTGGACTGGGTAACGAATGGCATTTCGTTTAACGGAAAATCCGTCATCCGCCTGGACTGCATTGCCAGCAATGAAAGCTTAAACCGGTTCTACAGCGGTGCTGGCTTTACGTTTCGCGGAACAAGTGAAAGCGGCTTTAACATCTATGACAAGCCGAAACAATAAAAGAAAAGCCATGGTTGTAATGTCTAGCTCCAGCGCCCAGGGTTGAAAACGGAAGTACCGTTTTCAACATAAGTCCTCGGAGGACGAAATGAAAAATCACAATTCGTCTTTGGTCGCTTCACTCTTTCACCTCAACACAAAAAGCGTGTTGCTGCGTAAGAGTTCCAGCGCTTGTCAGACTTGAACAGGACTTTTCTTATTTCCCTGTATGAATGATTTTGAAGATGTTTTTCGCCTGATCGGTATTGTTGATTAACCCGGCGAACTTCTCCTTGCCTGGTCCGTACGCATAAACGTTAACATCCTCGCCCGTATGGCCTGTGGTTGTCCAGCCTGTGTTGGAACGGAGATCGGCTATTTTTTCGATGGCAGCATCGATTTTAACCATATCTTTTGTTTTTGCAGCTTCTTTTACACTATGGATCTCAGACTCGGTTAACGTAAGATCTATATATTTTTGCAGTGTTTGTTCCACATCAGCTCCTGATGCAATGGTTTCACCGAGGAAATCAGGTGTGCGCTTAAAGGCTCTAACCGGATCAGCGAACCAGTTGTATTTGCCGTTCGCTCCGATTGATAAACCACCGGTTGAGTGGTCTGCTGTGGCGACAACGAGTGTATGCTTGTCCTTTTTGGCGAACTGGACAGCAGCCTGAAAGGCTTTTTCAAAGTCCTGCATCTCGCTCATCGTTCCGACGATGTCATTATCATGCTCCGCCCAGTCGATCTGGCTGCCTTCAACCATCAGGAAGAAGCCGTCTTTATCCCGGTCAAGCCTCTGGATCGCAGAGTTGGTCATCTCTTTCAGGGAAGGGAGGTCATGATTGCGGTCGATCATTTTAGGCATTCCGCCCTTAGAGAAAAGACCCAGGATCTGTTCGTTCTTGTTATGAAGAAGCTGTTCTTTAGTTGTAACATAACTAAAGCCTGCATTTTTGAACTCGTTCACCAAGTTTCTGTCATCACGGATAAAGTTGGCTGAACCACCCCCGAGGAGCACATCCACTTTATGTTTGCGGTTAATTTTCTCATCAAAATAGTCACTGGCAATCTCGTTCATGTTTTTTCGACTCGGGTCATGGGCACCGAAAGAAGCGGGGGTAGCATGGGCAAGTTCTGAGGTAGCAACTAGTCCGGTAGATTTACCGCGAGCCTTTGCGGCCTCAAGGACAGTCTTCAATTCAGATTTGTCATTGTCAACAGCAATGGCTGCATTGTACGTTTTTTCCCCAGTCGACATGGCTGTGGCAGCAGAAGCTGAATCCGTTATGTTCTCATCAGGGTCATCAGCATAGGTCATTTGTTTACCGACAAAATAGCGGTCAAATGCTGTTTTCTCCATTTCAACCGTATTCAGATCATCTTTCCAGTAGCGCAGTGCGGTTGTAGCCGCAGGCCCCATACCATCACCGATCAGAAAGATCACATTCTTAATTTCCGGTTCCTTTTTTGTATTAAGGTTTTTGGCATCACCATGCATTGAGGTTGAAAGGCCACCAAGCCCGACAGCAGTTACCAAGGCCAGCGGAAGCCAGCGTTTAAAATTATCCCTTATCATTGTCGTCCCCTCCTGTAATTTTTTTATATTTATTTGTCAAATTAAGTATATTCATAATCTTTCAGGCACTCAATGGACCATAGGTATTGCCTAAATGGTACTAGATTACAAGAGGTGCTGAGGTGGTAAACAAAGGAGTTGACACAAAAAAAAGAGCCAGGAACGTTCCCATGGCTCTTTAGCAGTTTTATTTACTCAATTATTTAGAAAAAGCATTGCTTGACGTACAGCCGGTGTGCTAAAATGAAGTTTGCGACTTACCGGAAATTGTTAATATAAGATTAAATCTACCCAAGTTTATTATAATAGGTAAGTGGTAGTTTTGTCAAGAATTTTAGCATGGAAATTTGCAGATAAAGGAGAGGGGTTATGAACCAGTGGGAAACAGAATGGCAAAGAGAACAGGAACGCGTTAATTCGGTTGTTGATCAAGTAAAAAAGAAAATGAATGTTCTTGAGGAGCATCTTGGCGGGAAAAAAGAAGATGTGGTCCAGATCAGAAAAGACTTCTGGGAAGATGTGACCGTCAATTTTGATGATGCGCATGAGGCAGCAGAAACCGCAGCCAGTATTAAGCAGCAGGCAGAATTGCTGTCTGAATTGGAACGCAGCCATAAAAACGCTGAAGACCAGAAAAAAAGCCTTGTAAAACTGAGTGACTCCCCTTACTTCGGAAGAATAGATTTTAAAGAAGTGAAGGATGCCAAGACAGATCGAATTTATCTCGGAATCGCTTCGTTTTATGATGAAAAGGCAGATGAATTTCTAGTATATGACTGGAGGGCGCCCATCTCCAGTCTATACTATGACCATTCACTTGGCAGAGCGGAATACGAGGCGCCAGAAGGTACCGTTTCAGGAGAGATGGAGCTGAAACGGCAATATATCATTCGGAATGCCCAGATCAAGAGCATGTTTGATACGGGTGTGACCATTGGCGATGAATTGCTGCAGGAAGTACTGAGCCGGCAGGCTAATCCTCAGATGAAAAGTATCGTGGCCACTATCCAAAAAGAACAGAACCAAATTATCCGGAATACGAAGGGGAACCTTCTGATTGTTCAAGGAGCTGCCGGGTGCGGAAAAACGTCAGCGGCCCTTCAGCGTGTCGCTTACCTCTTATATCGATACAGAGAAACACTTTCGGCCAACCAGATCGTACTCTTTTCTCCCAACAACGTGTTCAACAGCTATGTCTCAAACGTTTTGCCTGAGCTGGGTGAAGAAAATATGCTGCAGACGACGTTTCAGCAGTATGTGTATCACCATCTTGGTGATTCCTACGATCTTGAAGATCCGTTGGAACAGATGGAGGCCGTACTTACTGAGGAAGACCATCCGGATCACAAAGTCAGGCTGGAGGGCATCCGTTTTAAAGCGTCGCTTGATTTCATGAACGTGATTGAAGCGTATATCACTCATCTGCGCAATGAGGATATGCTCTTTAAATCTGTTTCATTTAGAGGGAGAGTCTTGGTCTCAGCAGAACAGATCAAAGAAAAATTCTATTCTTACTCCTCTTCGGTTTCCATTCCGAACCGCATGAAGCTCGTATCCGAATGGCTCGTGAGTGAGGTCAGGAAACGGGAAAAGACCGAACGGAAAGAACCGTGGGTGGAAGAAAAAATACAGCTGCTCGATAAAGAAGTGTACGTCAGGCTCTATCAAAAACTAATGAAGAAAAAGCAATACACGGAAGATTCGTTTAATGATTTTGAACAGGAGCAGAGACTGTTATCGGCGTATGTGGTTTCCAAAGCATTTAAGCCATTGAAAAAGAGGATCAAGTCCTTAACGTTTATTAATCTTAAGGCGCTGTACATGAGGCTGTTTACAGGCGAGGGGTTATCCTGGGAGAGGGAGGAGAAGTATCTGCTTCCTGGCAGCTGGAAAGAAATCTCCAGGCTGACTGCTGAAACATTAAGCAATGGAGAACTTTTATATGAGGATGCAACTCCTTACTTATATTTAAAAGAACGGCTGGAAGGGTTTCAGACCAATACGGCAGTACGCCATGTATTTATAGATGAGGCACAGGACTATTCTCCGTTTCAGTTTGCCTTCATTCAGCGCCTGTTTCCACGAAGCAAAATGACCGTTTTGGGTGATCTCAATCAATCGATTTATGCCCATTCCACGGGTGATGCGTTTCAGATGCTGTATGAGCGTTATGGAAAAGACCATACAGAACGCATTATTTTAACGCGAAGCTATCGTTCCACAAGACAGATCGTTGAATTTACACGGGAAATGCTAAATGAGAAGGAATCCATCATTCCCTTTAACCGTGATGGAGAAAAGCCGGTGCTGAAACAGTACGAAAAGAAAGAGGACCATACTCGAGCCATTGCAGGCACGATCCGTAAACTGCAGGATAAACAGGTAAAGACGATCGCTGTGATATGCAAGACCGCGAAAGAATGTGAGGAAGCTTACGAAAGCCTGAAAGACCAGGTTCATGTAGAACTCATGAAGAAAGATTCTTTTTCTTTCAAGCAGGATACGCTGATCATTCCATCTTATCTTGCTAAAGGGATCGAGTTCGATGCGGTTCTGGTATACAATGCGTCAAATTTGCAATACGGCAAAGAAAGTGATCGCAGGCTGTTTTATACGGTGTGTACCCGTGCCATGCACGAACTGTATCTGTTTTCCCGTGGAGCGATTTCTCCGTTCATCACTGCGGTTCCTCAAGATTCCTTTGTGAGAGAAAATTGACAAAAAACCTGCCCGAAATGCAGTTTTCCAAGACATGAAACCTGTCTTAAAAGCAGTTTTCCAACATCATGAAACCTGCCTTAAAAGCAGTTTTCCAACATCATGAGGGGCTGTCCAGAAAGTCGAAAATTGACCTTCAGGCAGCCCCTTTTTGGCTTGAAAAATCTTCAATGAAAAGTTAATTGAAGTGGAAGATGCGAGACTCCTGCGGGACTAGCGTGACAGGTGAGACTCCCGCCGGTGCTTGCACCAAGAGGCTCACCGCACGCCCCGCGGAAAGCGAGCAGCCTGGAACGGAAATCA